>CAVDUV010000018.1:0-59406 GCA_963612465.1 Bacteroidaceae bacterium
TGTGTGCCTATGGTTCGCCAAATATACTGCAAAAAAACGCAATTTAAGTGTCGCCATATCGTCTTTTTTATGAAAAAAAGCAGCCCAGGCCATTGTGGCCAGGGCTGCCCTGCTGTTGCCGTTGTGTCACGGCTTTATTTTCTCAGCACCTGTGATTATTTCTCGGTGATGATGTTGCAGATCGAAACGCGGTTCCAGTCGGGTTCGCTGAACATGTTGCCCACGCCCTGACCTTCTGCGCTGATGCGGCTCGAAGAGATCTTGTACTTGTTCACGAGCAGGTCCTTAACGGCATTTGCACGGGCAAGAGCCAGACGCTCGTTGATTTCCTTGCTGCCTTCGGGTGAAGCATAGCCCTTGATAGTGACCTTAGCATCCTTGTGGTTCTTCAGGAATGTAGCCACACGCTCCACGTTGGGGAGCTGAGCACGGCTAACAACCGACTTGCCTTGGTCGAAGAATACGTTGGTCTCAAGGCTCTCGCTGCCGTCTTTCTCAACGGTAACCACCTTGTTCTTGAGCTGCTTGCAAGCGTCGAGGTCGCTCTGGAGCTGAGCCTCGCGAGCCTTTGAGGCATCGAGGTCGGCCTGAGCCTGACCGAGCTGGCCGCGCAGGTCGTTAACCTTTGCGTTCACAGCGTCGAGGTCGGCCTGAGTGTACTGCTTCGGGCAGATTGTCATATAGTGCTTGCCGTTGCTGTTGCCGAAGTGGTAAGTGAGACCGGCTTCGAGCTCAACAGCTGCATAGTTGGCGTTGAATGAGGTAGTACCCTGTGAGTAGCCTTTGCCCATGTTCCAAACCACAGCGGGTTTCAGAGCAACAGTCCAAGCTTTAGCCTCGCCGAGGTTGAAGTTGATGTTCAAGCCGGCTTTGGTGTACCATGAGTTCTGGTCCTGACGGTTGTAGGTAGTTCCGTCTACGGTGTATTGGCCAGTCTTGTAAGCATGCCACCAGCCTGCGCCGAGCACGCCTTCGAGCTCGAGTGCGCGGGGCTCACCCTTGTAGCCGCCAAACCAGTTGCTGAAGTTGATTGTGTTGAACAGACCCACGAGCTGGTGGTCAACGATGTTGGCGCTGTGGTCACCCCATACGTTTGCGGGGGCTTTTGTCCAGCTTGATGTGTTGAACGACCATTCGCCTTCAACACCGATACCCCAAACTGAGGTTACCTGCTTGCGGAGTTCGACACCAGCCACGCCGCGCATGTTCTTCCAGAATGAATAGTGCTGGAAGGGAGCCACGCCGCCGCCTTTGAGTGTGAATGACCAGTTGTCGCTGAATTTGCTGCCTTCTACAGTTACCTGAGCCTGAGCAGCTACGCAGCCAAACATAATGGCTGCAGCTAAAATAATCTTTTTCATACCTTTTAATGTGTATTAATATAAAAAATTAATGTCTATCCTGACTTCGTTTTATCAAATTGAGTTGCAAAATTAGTGATTTTGCCTATTGTTGCAAAATTTATAACCTTTTTTTGCCTTTCTTGTCGACAGGCATGAGGTTACAAGGTGGTTTTTACCCAAAGCCTGCCTTATGACTCTGCTGAATCATAAGGGTTTAATGCTCGTTTATCCCGTTTTCTGAAACGGGACACTAAAAAGGAAATTTCAACCAGTTGCGGAGCGTGGATAATCATAGGCCACGAGTCATGGTGCGCTTTCCTGGCATTTTTTGATTGCTGGCTGGGCGGCAAATGCTTGTGGTGATAAATGCATAATCATCAAGACTGGTGCGGTAGGGGTCAGCTTTTTTGAATAAGGGCAAAAATAACCGAGAAGGGGCATCACTGCTGCTTCCCGGCCGATAATTATACTAAAACCAATTCTACTATCAACTAATGTCGGTGTAGTAAATTCCTTTAACCAAAGGAATATTATCATAATCCCAATTCTTTTTTTGTCACTTGGGGTGTTGCAGCAGCGTTCCGCTACTATGGCGTAGGGGCACACGGCTGTGGCACTTGTGTGCCCGGTAGTTGTAAGGGGAGCAGTGATGTTGAAGCATAAACCCGATACCAAAATCGCACGGCATGTGGGCACATGCTGCGGCTGGTGTTTACAGGATATTGTGCAGATTCCAGTCTTTCGGTTGTAGGCTTGTTATATCATATCTCCTCACAATGCTATGTGTGGGAAGGCTTCGGTGGCTTGCGCACGCGGCCAGCTCGCAATGAGTGGCGTTGGCGTCTGTTGTCACGCTAACCTTTTGCTACAAAATTATAGTATTGTTTTTAATAGTGCAAGCGGTTGAGTTAAGTTTTTCTCTTTTGGAATATCACATTATTATAATTTTCAACAGATGCGGCCGACTTTTACAAATAAGTGAGGGACGCCATTCTTGGCGTCCCTCACAAGGGTAGGATTGGATTTTTAATGCTTCAGGCTGTATGTCGATGGGATTTTAATTTTGTTTCTCCTCGGTGTCGGCGCTGGTGGCGTTCAGGAAATAGCCTTGCGACTTTATGAAGTTGCGGGCTTGAAGCACCATGGTCTTGGTCTCGCCGAGCAGGTTGAGGAACAATGCCGATGCGCGGGTGCTGCCGTTGGGGTCGTCTTGCAGACGGCGAATCTGGTGCTTGATGGTCTCGGCAATGATGCCGAAGAGCTCATCGCGCTTCACCATGATGTCGTCAAGTTTGTCAAACTCCTTGGTGCGCAGCATCTCGTCGATTTGGCTGAATATGTCGTCCACCTTGTCGTTCACCACCTTCAGGTCTTTAATCTGCTCGCCGGTGAGGCCGCGGTGGTTGTTGTTGATGTGGTCGTAGGCCGGTTTTGTGCAGTGGAGCAGGGCCTTGGTCACCTCGCACAGGTAGTCGACCACCTGCACATAGAAGTGGGCTGTCTCAATCTTCTGCTCTTCGAGCTGGCGAAGCACCGGCATGATGCCATACTTGCGCTCGGTGGCGGCGTGATACATCTGTCGGGCTTCGCTCACCGTCTGCTGCAGCTCCTTGCGGTTCTCGGTGAACAGGGCCACAAGCATGTGGTTGTAGACGCGCGACACATTCTCCATGGTGCTGACGGCCGACTGTGTGCAGTTGATGAGCACGTCTTCGGGCTTGTCGGTAGCCTTGATGAGCGGCTCGCTCTCACTGTCTTTTGATTTCTTGCCGCCTACGATGCGGTTGCTCATGCCATAGGCGCAGGCAATCAATATCACTACCAGGGCATACCACTTGGCCCACATGAGCAGTGAGGCAAGCACAAACGACACGCAGAATGCGATGAGGGCTGTCACAAACCATCCCATGATCACCACCATCACGCCGCTGATGCGGTAGACGGCGCTGTCGCGGCCCCAGGCGCGGTCGGCGAGCGACGAACCCATAGCCACCATAAACACCACATAGGTGGTCGAGAGCGGCAGCTTGAACGATGTGCCGATGCAGATGAGGATTGCAGCCGATGCCAGATTGACCACGGCGCGGATTTTATCGTAGTTGCAGTCACCGCGCTCCTCTACTGGCAGCGGGATGAAGCGGCGGTTGATGGCGTCGATCCAGCTGTTGGGCAGGATGCGCTTGTAGCTGTTGTTGATGTTCACCGCTGTGCGCACAAGCATGCGTGAGAACGGAGTGGAGTTGAAACGCTCGTCCTCGTCGTGTTGTGAGGCCAGGGTGAGCTCGGTTTGCGACACGCGCCAGGCGTCTTTCGAGAGGAAGAGTGTGACTGCCATGATCACGCCTGCGATGAGCAGGAACAGCGTGTTGGCTGCTTTGGGGTCGGCAAGGCCACCCATGAGCATGTTGGTGTCGCCGCTTTCAAGTGCTAGGCGATAGGCGTCGAGTCCGGCAAGGGGCACACCGATGAAGTTCACAAGGTCGTTGCCGGCAAAGGCCAGGGCAAGGGCGAAGGTTCCGCTTAGGATTGTCACCTTGAGGATGCTCACCTTGAGCATCTGCAGTATCCACAATATAAGCGATGCTCCAAGCCAAGTGACCAGCAGCACGGTCCATATGTTTTCTTTCACAAATGAGTCGAAGTCGGCTGTGAGCAGTCCCGAGCTCTTCAATCCCTTGAAGAGGGCAAAGTAGATGATACCCACAATGGCAATGCCGCACCACAGTGCGCCGTAGCGCTTCATCTGCTTGGCGTAGCGGAAGGTGAATATCATTCGCGAGAAGTACATCACCACCGAACCCACGATGAACGACAGCACCACCGACACCAGAATGGCTGAAATCATTCCCAGTGCCTTGCCTCCGTTCACAAACTGGTCGAAGTTGGCTATTGTCAGGCCCGAGTCGGCATATACCTTGAACGCCGTCACCGCGCAAGCCGCACCCAGCAACTCGAAGATCATCGACACGGTGGTCGATGTGGGCAGGCCCAGCTTGTTGAAACCGTTGAGCAGCACCACGTCGGTGAGCATCACGCCGGCATATAGCATCATCACTTCTTTAAATGTGAACACCTCGGGGTGGAACACACCGGTGCGTGCCACCTCCATCATGCCGTGTGAGGTGAGTACACCCACGAGAATACCGCAGGCGGCTACACTTAGAATTACTTTGAATGAAGCGATTTTAGAACCCAGCGACGAGTTCAGGAAGTTGATGGCATCGTTAGACACACCCACTATCAGGTCGACTACTGCAAGAATTGCAAGAATCGCAACGATGACCGTAAAAATAGGATCCATAGTTAAATCTTAAATTGGTTTTATAAAATTATGTATGATGTCGTTTGTTTGTTTTCTCACTTGTGCAGGGTGAAGGTGAATTCAAGCCCGCCGCGCTCGGCATTGCGCACGCTGATGGTGCCGCGGTGGAACAGCACCGCGTTTTTCACTATCGCAAGCCCGAGGCCAGTGCCGCCCATTGAGCGTGACCGCCCTTTGTCGACGCGGTAGAACCGCTCGAACAGGCGTCCCAGGTGCTCCTCGCCCACGCCAATGCCGTTGTCGGCAAACGTGAACTTGTAGAGGTCGCCGGTCTGGCCGCACATGCGCACGGTCACGTCGCGGCCGCCGCTGTAGTTGAAGGCGTTCACCATCAGGTTGCGGAATATCGACTCCACAAGCGACGGGTTGCCCTTGATCTTCACATCATCGGGCACATCGATGTGAATGCGCATCTGCTGCTTGGGCGGATACACTTTCATGTCGTCGGCCACGCGGGTTATTATGTCGTGCACGTTCACGTCTTCGAGCCCGAAGCGGTCGGGAGCGTCGCTTATGCGTGTTATCACCGACAGGTCGTCGAGTAGCAGGCACATTCGCTTCACGTTGGCGTAGGCCGTGCTGATGAGTTGCTTGCGCATCTCGGGTGTGAGGTCGTCGCCGTTGTTCTCGATTGTCTCGAGGCTGGCTTGTATCACATGCACCGGAGTCTTGAACTCGTGGCTGATGTTGTCGGTCAGCTCGTGCTTTATGCGGTTTTTCTCGCGCTGCTCGAATATCACCTTGCGCAGGGTCTTGTCGCGCTCGGCGGCAGCCTCTTTCATTATCTTATACAGATTCACGATGTGGCTGCTTATGTCGCCGAGTTCGTCGTCGGGGAATCTGCGTGTCTCATAGTCATCGATGTTGCCGAATTCGGCCTCGTTGGCAAAGTCGCGCAGGTTTTTCACACTGCGGCTTATGCTGCGTGTGGCTATCCATGCGATTACTGTCATTATTATGGCGATGGCTATGATCAGATAGGTGTCTACCGAGTTTACTCTGAGCAGCTCGGTGAGCGTGTGGGTGTAGGGCAGGGCGCTGCGCACCACCACGTCGTTGCCGCGTGTGGCCGAGTAGAAGTATTCGCGCGAGTCGGCTGTTGACTGCCGCCGCACCGTGGTGCCGTGGCCGTTGGCCATAGCCTCTTTAAACTCCTTGCGGTTGCTGTGGTTGTTGGTCAGGCTGTCGGCATTGGTGTCAAATATCACACGTCCGTCGGTCTTTATTATGCTGACGCGCAGTGAGTCTTTGCTTGGGGCAAGTGCCGACACAAACTTCTGGTCAACCGTTCCGCCGTCGGTCAGATGCTCAAGCACGCGCGTGTTCACCATCTGCAAGCGGTTGTCGATGCTCATCACCTTGAACTCGCTTTCGCGTGTGTATTGCAGCATGAAGAATGCCAGTGTGAGTGTCCATGTGAAGAACACTATGAGCAGAAACAAGCGTGTCTGCACATTAATTATCCGTCGTGAACCCATATCCGTATCCAAGTTTAGTTTCTATGTGACTGCCGTAATGGCCAAGTTTCTTGCGCAGGCGGTTGATGTTGACGTCGATGGTGCGGTCGATCACATACACATCGTCGGTCCACACTCCGCTCAGTATCTCGGCGCGTGAGAAAATCCTGTCGGGGCTTGCCAGCATGAATGCCATCAAGTCAAATTCCTTGCGGGTGAGTGCCACTGGCTCGCCGTCGACTGTGCATGAGCGGCGTTTCATGTTCAGCTCAAGTCCCTCGAAGGTGAGCGTTTCCTGCATGCTCAGCGACCCGGTGCGGTGGAGCACGCTTTTCACGCGGGCCACGAGCTCCTTCATCGAAAATGGCTTTTTGATGTAGTCGTCGGCGCCCGATGCGAATCCTTGCAGCAGGTCGTCCTCGCCACTCTTGGCCGTGCAGAAAATGATTGGTATCGACTTGTAGCGCTCGTCGGCACGCAGGCGCTGGGCCAACTCGAATCCGCTGATGTGCTCCATCATCACATCAAGCAGCAGCAAGTCGTAGGTCTCGAGTTTCAGGCGCAGTGCCTCTTCGCCTGAAAGCACAGTGTCGACGCGGAATCCCGCCAGTTCCAAGTTCATCTTCAGAACCAGGCAAATCGACTCTTCGTCGTCGACAACCAGAATTTTTGGAGTGTTGGTCATAACAGTTTTATTATAAAATGTGTGATGCCTTATTCACGCTGCAAATCTATTGCATTTTATGTCAATGGTTATAACAATGATGTAACATTTGTTACATGTGTTACAAAATTTTCTGCACAGTCTTGTCTGCGGGTGTCCCCACACAGTGCGGGCCCGCAACCACCGCCCCCTGTGGGGCATGGCTGCGGGCCCGCTGCTATGCATTGGTTTAATAGTTCGTGGTTTGTCGTGAGCGGCATTCAAGGCACCGCTGCTGTCTTAGTTGCCGCCCCACTCGTAGGCTGGCACTACATGTCGTCTTGTGGCTCGGCCTCATCGGCCTCGTCGTAGGTCTGATACAAGAAGTCGTTGTAGGGGAATCGCTTGGTGTGCACGGCTTTGGCCTTCTCGTAGATGAGCCGCTTCAGCTCTTCGATGTTCTCCTTTTCTTTGGCCGAAATAAACACGCAGCTACCCTCTTGGCGTGCCATCCATGTCTGGCGCAGCTCGTCGAGCGGAATGTTCTCGCGCTGGCGTGGGGTAAGGTCGTCGTCGTCTTTCTTCACATACGAGAACTGGTCAATCTTGTTAAACACCATTATCATTTCCTTGTCGCCGGCACCGCACACGTCTTGAAGGGTCTTGTTCACCACCTCAATCTGCTCCTCCCACTGCGGGTGGCTGATGTCGACCACATGCACCAGAATGTCGCTGTCGCGCACCTCGTCGAGCGTGGTCTTGAACGACTCCACGAGATGGGTGGGCAGCTTGCGTATGAAGCCCACCGTGTCGGTGAGCAGGAAGGGCAGGTTGGCAATCACCACTTTGCGCACTGTGGTGTCGAGCGTGGCAAAGAGCTTGTTTTCGGCAAACACCTCGCTCTTGCTCAGCAGGTTCATCAAGGTCGACTTGCCCACGTTGGTATATCCCACCAGTGCAATGCGGGTGAGCTTGCCGCGGTTTTTGCGCTGTATCACTTTCTGCTTGTCCCAGTTGGCCAGCTTCTGCTTGAGCAGCGATATCTTTGTCTTCACTATCCGTCGGTCGGTCTCAATCTGCTCCTCGCCCGGGCCGCGCATGCCTATACCGCCGCGCTGGCGCTCGAGGTGGGTCCACATGCCGGTCAGCCTTGGCAGCAGATACTGGTATTGGGCCAGTTCTACCTGCATCTTGGCATTGGCCGTTTGTGCGCGCTTGGCAAAGATGTCGAGGATGAGGCTGGTGCGGTCGAGCACCTTCACCCGTGTGGCCTTCTCGATGAAGCTCACTTGCTTGGGGGTGAGGTCGTCGTCAAATATCACCAGGCTGATGTCGTTTTCTGCAACGTAGGCCACAATCTCTTCGAGCTTTCCTTTTCCAACAAACGATGTGCTGTTGGGGGCTTGGCATTTTTGCACAAACTTCTTTACAGTAATAGCCCCGGCCGTGTCGGCCAGAAACTCAAGCTCGTCGAGGTATTCCTTGGCGCGGCTCTCGTTTTGCTGTGGCGTGATGAGGCCCACGAGCACGGCTCGCTCCTCAACCACCATGCTTATGGTTTGTTTCTTATCGTCGAGTAATCCCATTTTGTCAGGTTGTTTTATTCGTGTCGCAACGGCCACGCATGGCGCTGCCGCCTTGCAATCAAGTGTGTAAAATTAATGCAAATAAGGCACACCGCCAAATCTGCACCCTTGCGCCCCAGCCAAATTTTTCCTGACCGGGGTGCAGAGGGTGCATGTGATGTGAATGTATGTGATGTGGAGTAATGTTTTGCTCTTCGTGGAATTTTTGGGGCAATCCTGTGCTTTTGCCTGGTGCGCAGTGCGTGTTACTGTTCTTGGGTTGATGGGGCTGAGGTGCGCACTGTCACTTCGGCGATGCCTTGCTCCGCGCCCAGCACGAAGGCCATGAGGCTCCGTTGGTTCAGTGTGACGTCGGTGGCTATTATGGGCTGTCCTTCCACTATGGCTTGAGTCTTGAACGTGTCTCCGGGCGTAAGGCAGCAGTTGGCCGATTCGGCCACTCTGTATAGAAGGCACCCCTCGTAGGTCAACCGGCAGTGGCTGTGTGGCTCCCAGTGCAGTTCCACCTCATCGCCGGGTGCAAGGGTGCTGCTCTGCACGAGTTTGCCGCTCGGCTGCAGCCTGGTGACGGCCGAGTTCTCGGTCAGGCATTGCTTGAAGTGTGCCCAGTCGCGGCAGCCCACAAAGCGTGCCAGCACGCTCAGTGTGGTGTGGCTGGGGCGGTGCTTGTCGCTCACATAGCCAAGTATGCGCTTAATGGTTGATATGCTGATTGTCTCGTTTTGGCGAATTTTGATTTCAAGTGATAATTCGTCAAAGTCCCGTGGTGTTTTCAATACATGGTTCAGCCTTTTTTCAATAAGTCTGATGAGCGTTTCGATTTCGTTGTTGCTATTTTCATTCATCTTTTCCTTGGGGTTTATGTGCTTAGTTCCTCTCGTCAGTTTGCAAAATGAATAATAATCATTCAATCGGTGGCGCATAGCTTGGGGCTTGGCTATGATGAGGAGCCCGATTGTGAGTCTGTTCTGATTTTATCGTTTCAATAGGTGTGGAATTTTTTCCAAATGCAAAATTAATTAAATTTTCCTCACCCAAAATCAGTAATCTGTAAATGAGCCAATTTAAACCAAAATGAACTAAAATGAGCTAAAATCGGCGTTTGTCGGCTGTCGTGTTTTCCTATGCCGGTAGGTAGGGTGGTGCCGGTAGGATTGTTGGTGGCGTTTTGTGAGCTGGAGACGGCTAAGTGGGTATATTCATGTGATGTGCAAGCCCCAATCCGCTGCCGGGCGGTGGGGAGTGTGGCTGTCGGCGTTGGTCTCGTTGTGGTTACTGCAGGCCCAGTCGCGTCTTCACTTCTTGCGTGATGTCGATGGCGTCGGGGCCGCTGTAGGCCACTGGTGTGGTCGAGACGTCAAGCACATAGGTGTAGCCGCCCTCGTTGCCCACTATGGCAATGGCCATGCGTATCTTCTCGTAGATGGGTGTCTGCAGGGTGGTGCGGCGCTTTTCCATGTCGGCTTTAGCGTCGGCAATGTATTTTTGTATCTTGTCGTCGTTTTGCTGGATTTCCTGCATGCGGCGCTCCTTGATGGTCGACGGTGTGTCGTGGTCTTCGGCTATCGATTGAAAGTCGGCATACTTTTGGTTGAATTCGGTCTCAAGCCGCTTGTACTCGTCTTGATATTTTTGCGAGGCTGTGGCAAGTGAGGCTTCGGCTGCGGCAGTTTCGGGCATTGCCTTGAATATTTCCTGCACGTTCACCGTGGCCAGCTTTTGCTGTGCGGCGGCCCCCATCGGAATGGCGATGGCCGCTGTGAGGGCTATAAGTGATTTGAGTGTCGTCATAGGCGCTTGTTGTGTGTGTGAGGGTGTTGGTGGCTCTTGTTCCGGCTGCTGGCCGGAATTTAGGGCCGATGGCAAATTTACGCAAAATTTTTAATAATGTGTGGCCTTTGGCTGCCTAAATGTGTTCCGTTGTTCTGCCCTGTATGGCCGTGAGAGGCCGTGAGTGGGCAGGGTGGTGCTTAACCGGGCTGCTTGGGTGCTCCGTTCCATTCCCCATTCAGCAATGTGCTTAGTTGCGCTTGAAGCGGGCATACTCGCGAGCCATGCGGTTGGCATAGCCGCGCACCACGCGGCCGCCGTTGTAGGCTTTCGAAAAGGCATACCAGTTGTGGGCTTTTACATATCGCACAAGGTTGTTGGCTCTGATGAAGCGGGCAAACAATTCGAGCTGCATTGCCTCGCTTTGGCTCATGAGCCGGGCAAACTCAAACACCGAGGCGCAGTCGCACTGCTTGTAGTTGAATCCGCCTATCTGGAACATTCCCCAAAACGTTGACTTGTAGGCCAGCTCGCGGCTTACGGCCGATGCCGATTGCAGTCGCGCGTGTTGCGCAAGGCCATAAGAGCCATAGCGGCGTGTGTTCACTCTTGCGAATGCCACAGGGGCCTTGCGGCGTGCCTTGGCCACCGATATGCCTCGGCTGCGCAGCGATCGGGTGAACACCGTGAGGTCGAAGTTTATAACCGGTTTGCCCGGAGCCACAAATCCTGCATTGCCGGCCTCAATCTTGGCCAGGGCCTTGATTGCTGCCACTTCCACACCCAGCTCGTTGGCCACTTTGGTGTAGTCGAGTTCGGTGAGGCGCGTATACCGGTCTTGGGGCGAGTCGGGAAAATCTTCTTCGGTCAAGTCGTGGTTCACTGCCGCGGTTGTCGCCACCGTGGTGCTGTCGGTAAGCACTGCTGCTATGCAGTCGTGCACCATGGCGGCCGTTGCCGTCAGTGCAAGTGTTGCCGATAATATGGTTTTGAGTCTTCTATGCATAGTTTTATGTGTGTTTTTTTGTCGTTTCTTTTTTGCTCCTGCTTGGTGACGATTGCCATGTGGCTTGTATGGCGGCTGGAGCAGGCCGTCGGGTTGTGCGCCGTTGCTCGGTGCGGGATGTGATTCCTGGCTTTGCGTGAGGCGTCGCCTAAAGGTGAGATGTGAAAAGCCAAAAAAAGGCTGAACGCACACCCCGAGCCGTGGCTCACGCAGGGTGGGCGCCACGGCCAGTGTGTACGTTCAGCCTCAATTGGCTTTGCTGAATGTTTTCTTTATATGTGCTGTAGCCTGTGAAATAACGTGCCTATGTGGTTACTTATTTCTCTTTGGCTACGGTATTCAGAATCTCAACAATGAAATCCCAGAACTTCTGCACTGCGGGGATGTGGCAGCGCTCCTTGGGGGAGTGCACGCCTTGCAGTGTGGGACCGAATGAAATCATGTCCATGTTGGGGCAAACCTTCAGGAACAGACCGCACTCCAGTCCGGCGTGGATGGCGTTGACCACGGGTTTAACGCCGAAGAGGCGCTCCCATGCGTCGACACCCACCTTCAGAATCTTGTTGTCCAGGTTGGGGGCCCAGCCTTGGTAGCCCTGTGTGTGGGTCACTTCGGCGCCGCCGAGCTTGAATGCCTGCTCCACGCGGTGGGCGATGTCATACTTGCGGCTCTCAACCGAGCTGCGCTGCGATGTGGTCACCACAATCTTGCCGTCTTTCATCTTGATGCTTGCGAGGTTGGTCGATGTCTCCACCAGGCCGTCGATGTCGCAGCTCATCGATATCACTCCGTGAGGAGCCACATACACTGAATTGATCAGTGCCTCGGCCGATGCCTTGTCAACAACCTCGGCAGGAGCGTCTACGCTCTCCACGGCAATCACCATGTCGGGCTCGGTTGCCTTGTATTCGTTCTTCACGTCGGCTATGAATGTGTTGATGATCACTGACACTGTCTCCTTGTCCTCGGGCTTTACACCAATCACTGCGTGAGCCTCATAGGCAATGGCGTTGCGCAGGTTGCCAGCGTCCACTTTAGCCAGCACTATGTCGTGGTTCTGCTTCAGGTTCCACAGCAGGCGCACTATCAGCTTGGTGGCACATGCGCGCTCGGCGTTGATGTCGCTTCCTGAGTGGCCGCCTTGCAGTTTCTCTATGTTGATCTTGAAATAGTTGAGGTCGGCTGGAGCAGCCTCGGCCTTATAAGTATATGTGGCCACGGTGTCGATGCCACCGGCGCAGCCCATTGTGATCACGCCGTCGTCCTCGCTGTCGAGGTTCAGCAGATAGTCGCCGCTGAGCATTCCCTCGCCCACGTTGCTGGCGCCGGTGAGGCCGGTCTCCTCATCCACGGTGAAGAAGCCTTGCAGCGGACCCACCTTCAGCTCGGGGTCGATGAGTGCAGCGAGTGCGGCTGCCATGCCAATGCCGTCGTCGGCACCCAGTGTGGTGCCGTTGGCACGCACCCATTCGCCTTCTACAATTGTCTCGATAGCGTCTTTGTCGAAGTCATGGTTGGCGTCTTTGTTCTTCTCGCACACCATGTCCATGTGGCCTTGGAGAACCACCTTCTTGGCGTTTTCGAAGCCAGGTGCTGCCGGACGGAAAATGGCTACGTTGCCTATTGCGTCGACCTTGCACTCAAGGTTGTGCTCCTTTGCAAAATTCACGAGGTATTCACGAATCTTTTCTTCCTTCTTTGAAGGACGTGGCACTTTTGTAATCTGGTCGAAGATATCCCAGACCAAAGCCGGTTTCAAGTCTTTAATTGTCATAATTTCTAATATATTTAGAACATTAAATGTTAGTTGAGGTTTCCGTAAGTGAACTAATGTTAAATAATTAACATTTTCACTTGCTAAGATACGAAAATAAATTTAAATAGGCGGTAAAACTCACAAAGGTTTCATATATTTGCACAACAATTTATGAACGCGCATATCACAATATAAATGGAAATGTCGTTTAATGTATTGCTGGTGGTGGCCGTGGTCATTGTCCTTTTGGCCGTGGCTGTGGCTTTGCTTGGCGTTAAGGTGTTTTTCGTCAAGGGTGGCCGCTTCCCCAACACGCACATCCACGGCAATCCCGAAATGAAGCGGCGTGGCATCACGTGTGCCCGTGATGGCGAGTTCGACGGCAACGAAAAGAAATAATTAACAAAATTCACTTTTATATATTAATATGAATTTCAGCAGACAAATATCGGTTATTGCACTGACTGCCGCCCTATTGGCTGGGGTTTCGTGCAACGAGAAGAAGCAGTCGGCCTCTCAGCAGAGTCTGCCTCAGAAGGCAACTGAGCAAATGACTATCCGCTACGTAGACGGCGACACAATCATGGAAAAATACAATTTAGCCAAGGACCTCAACGAGTCGATGCTCCGCCGCCAAAACCAGCTCGATGCCGCTCAGCAGCAGCGCAGCACCGAAATCAACAAGTTCGGTAACGCTATGCAGCAGAAGTATAAGAACAACCAATACCTCACTCAGGAGAGCTTCAACAGCGACCAGGCTAAGCTTCAGAAGATGCAGACCGACGCTCAAAACTATCTCGGCAAGATGCAGCAGAGCATTCAGAACGAGTATGCGCAAAACAGCCGTCAGCTGCAAGACTCTATTTCCAACTTCCTCAAGGTGTATGCTAAGGAAAAAGGCTACGATATGGTGCTGCTCAAATCGGCCACTCTTTATGCCGATCCGAAGTATGACGTGACCGACCAGGTGGTTGAGGGTCTTAACAAGCGATACAACAAGGTGAGCAAAAGCAAATAATCAGCACTCACTGGCGCAAAATATAAGCCTCGACCAGAGGCGATGCACAGCACAAGCTGCCGTCCGGGTACTTTACTCAGGGCGGCAGCTCTTTTTGTTGCCTGTGGCAACGGTTGGCGTTGGTCAAGATGCGTCGATGCGCAGCCGTGTGTCGCCGTCGGCTAATTGCTGAAGTGGGTATAATTAAGTGTAAATGCTGAAAATGTGTCAATAATTCAAAAATAGTGTTATACGGGCGCAAACTTAGGCTAAAAACAAACTACCTTTGCCATAACGACAAGCGGCCAACCCGTATTGGTCGAATAACTACAAAACAACTTGTACCCCTATGTTAACTCAAATTTATAACGGTCACATCCTCACTCCTGAAGGATGGATTAATGGCGGAAGCATTCTGATGGACGGCGGCCGCATTGTGGAGATTCGCAAAGGCAGCAACATCGAGCCGAATGCCGAAAGCACTGTCGATGCGCGCGGAATGCACGTGGTGCCTGGCGGCATCGAACTGCACTGCCACGGCGGTGGCGGTCGCGATTTCATGGAGGGTACGGCCGAGGCTTTCAAGGTGGCTGCTGCCACCCACATGAAGCACGGCACCACGGCCATCTATCCCACCTTGTCGTCATCTACGCTCAAGATGATAGAAGACGCTTGCGTCACTTGCACTGAGCTGATGAATGAGCCTGGAAGTCCCATCATGGGGCTTCACCTCGAGGGTCCGTACTTCAACCCCAAGAAGGCCGGTGCGCAGATGCCCGAGATTATTCGCAATCCCGACCCTGCTGAATACCGTCACATCGTGGAAGACTACACTTGCTTGCGCCGTTGGGACGTGGCTCCTGAACTTCCCGGAGCAGTGGAGATGGGTAAATATATAGTGGAAAAGGGTGTGGTAGCCGCAATTGGCCACACTGCCGCCACTTACGACGACGTGAAGGCTGCCTACGAGGCTGGCTATAGCCACGCCACGCACTTCTACAATGCCATGCCCGGATTCCACAATGTGCGTGAGTTTAAGCATGCCGGCACGGTCGAGAGTGTGTATCTGATGGAGAACATGACTGTGGAGATGATAGCCGACGGCATTCACGTGCCTGCTCCCATCCTTCAGCTCATCTACCGCGTAAAGGGCGTGGAGCGCACGGCTCTCATTACCGACGCGCTGGCCGTCACTGCAAGTGAAAGCCAGAAGGCTTTCGACCCACGCGTGATCATTGAGGATGGCGTGTGCAAGCTCAGTGACCGGTCGGCTCTTGCCGGAAGCATCGCCACTATGGACCGCTTGATACGCACTGCCGTGAAGATGGCCGGCATACCGCTCAACGATGCTTGCCGCATGGCTTCTGAAACCCCGGCGCGCATAATGGGCATCTATGACCGCAAGGGCTCTCTGCAACGCGGCAAAGACGCCGACGTGCTCATCCTTGACGACGAGCTCAACTTGCGCAGCGTTTATGCCATGGGCCGTCTGGTTGATGGCACATGCAAGATGGACTGACCACCGGCACGCTGATGGGTAGGCGATAAAGAAACCCCATTAAAATTATTCATAACGCCTGAAAAGGAAGGGCACGGATTTTTTCCGTGCCTTTTTTGTTGGATGGCCGCCATCACGGCGGCTGTTTGCCCGGCAGGGGGGGGCAATGCGGTTGGTTGTGTCGATGGCGAAAAGAAAGGCGGGCTCCATAAGGCCAAGGGACTTGCGTGGCGATGCCCCGTAATCACCGCAATGTGCCGTTTTCTTGTGACTGTTGGGTGTGAATACGTCGTTTTTGATGTTTTTGACGGGGAAAGATGATTTTTTTGGCCTTCCCTCTTGCACGGTATCGAATTTTGTCCTACCTTTGCACCCGTCAAATGACCAGATGGTGAGATTAGTTCAGCTGGTTAGAATGTCGGATTGTGGTTCCGAAGGTCGTGGGTTCGAGTCCCATATCTCACCCCAATGATTGAGAAATCTGCGTGTCAACGCGGATTTCTCTTTTTTCGTTATGTGTGGTCCGCAATGTGCGTCTTGTAAAAAAGGCGTTTTTTGTAGGGGCATAAAAAAAGCCCTGCTCTCCCGAGTAGGACTCACATAATACTTATGAATAGAATCTGTATAGAAAAGTGCAAAATTTTTATTGCGCAATGCAATTCCGCATTGCTGTTGCAAAGGTCGCAAAAAATAGTGATAAAAACCAAATCTTTTTACTGCAAAAAGTGGTTGTTTTTTCCTTAAATATGTCGTATTGTAGCTTTTTAACTAAAAATCGTCCGTTTTTTGCATCGCCATCAGGCTGTGGCGTGTTGGGTTTTTGGGAGATGCTCGTGGCGGTGTCGCCCATTCTTTGCGGTTTGAGTCTTGCGCCTCTGGCCTGCGGTGAAAATGGTTGGCTTTTCGGTAATGCGTTTAACTGGGTTTGGCGAGCCGGTCACTAACTTTGCACCATCGAAAAAAATGTTTTTATAAACCGCCGTTATAAGTTATGGAAAAAGAAGAATTCAAGTTCTTGAGCCGGATATCCTCTCCGGCCGATGTCAAGGCTCTGCCAGCCGACGATCTTAAGCACCTTGCTGCCGACTGCCGTAAAGCGCTGTTGCTGAAACTCAGTCGCCATGGCGGGCATGTGGGTCCAAATCTGGGAATGGTTGAGGCCACGATAGCACTGCACCGGGTGTTTGACTCGCCTGCCGACAAAATCGTGTGGGACGTGTCGCACCAGAGCTATGTGCACAAGATGCTCACCGGGCGTGCCCAGGCGTTTGTCGACGCTGACCGCTACGACGACGTTTCGGGCTACACCAATCCGGCCGAGAGCGAGCACGACGTCTTTGAACTTGGTCACACATCCACATCAATTAGCCTCGCCACCGGCTTGGCCAAGGCACGCGACCTGAAGGGCGGCACCGAGAATGTGATTGCCGTCATAGGCGACGGCTCGCTTAGCGGCGGTGAGGCTTATGAGGGGCTGAATGTGGCTGCTGAACTGGGAACGGGAATAATAATTGTGGTCAACGACAATGAGATGTCGATTGCCGAAAACCACGGTGGCTATATCAATAACCTCAACCTGCTGCGTGCCACTGGGGGCAAGGCCGAGTGCAACATGTTCAAGGCTCTGGGATTCCACTATGTGTATGTGGAGCAGGGCAACGACATCCCGAGTCTGATTGAGGCTTTTTCGAGCGTCAAGGACAACGGCCGTCCGTCGGTGGTGCATATCCACACGGTCAAGGGCTGTGGATATGAGCCTGCCGAGCAGCGCAAGGAGGAGTTTCACTGGCACATGCCGTGGAACCTGGCCACGGGGCAAACCGATGGAGCAGCTGCCGCCGAGAACTATGCCGACATCACAGCCGAATACCTTTTGGCTCAGATGAAGCGCGACCCGCTGCTGGTGGCCATGTCGGCCGCTGTGCCCTCAATGATGGGTTTCAATGCGTCGCGCCGGGCACTTGCGGGCAAGCAGTATGTGGATGTGGGCATTGCCGAGGAAGAGGCTGTGGCAATGGCTTCGGGGCTGGCCACGGCTGGTGCGCACCCCGTGTTTGGCACGGTGTCGACTTTCTTCCAGCGCACCTACGACCAGTTGTCGCAAGACGTGTGCATCAACCGCAGTCCAGTCTCGCTGGTGGTCATCGCCGGGTCGGTGCTGGGGCTGAACGATGTCACCCATCTCGGATTTTTCGACATCCCGCTCATCAGCAATATCCCGAACATGGTTTATCTGGCCCCGACCACGGTCGAGGAATATCTGGCCATGCTGCAGTGGAGCATCGACCAGACCGACCACCCCGTGGCCATAAAGCAGCCAGGCGGACCTGTGCGCCACTCCACGGCGCCGGTGCAGACCGATTACAGCGACCTTAACCGCTATGAGGTGACGGCTAAGGGCTCGCGTGTGGCTCTGCTTGGCTTGGGCACTTTCCACTCGCTGGCTGTTGAGGTGGCTGCCCGTCTCAAGGCCGAGTCGGGGATTGATGCCACTGTGGTCAATCCACGCTACGTCACTGGCATCGACACCGCACTGCTTTCTGAGCTTGAGCGCAATCACGAGGTGGTGGTCACCATTGAAGATGGTGTGCTCGATGGCGGCTTTGGCGAGAAGATAGCCCGTTATTATGGCCCGAGTGCCATGCGTGTGCTCAACTATGGCCTCAAGAAGGAGTTTGTGGATCGCTACGACTACTCTCAGATACTTGCCGACAACCGCCTCACCGCACCGCAAATCATTGCCGATGTGCTTGGTCTGCTCAAGTAGCGATGAGGGCGTGACGGTCGGGTGGGGCGCGTCACGCCGCTGAACCCCATCTTTGCGCTTTCGGGGCGCGTCAAATCTTAATAAAAGGCTGTGTCTGCTGTCATGGGGGCACGGCCTTTTTGTTGCTTGCGTTTGTCTCTTTTGGCGAAATGGCGTAATTTCGCCATTGGCGGCTACTCGGGTTCTCGTTGGGCTTCTTGTTCCATCGTCAATGGCTATGGGTGGCTGCCGCTAAAAAAAGCAGACGAAAAAATGACTGTTCACGTTCTGAAACATTTGCCTTGTCGCGTGGCCGGCTTTGCGCTGGCCTTGCTGCTGGTGGCCATTGCCACCGTGCCGGCTGCCGCACGGGTGCGCGCTTTCCGCGGCGAGGTGCCTAATAGCTACGATTTTTGGCTCTATGAGCCTGAGTATGCCGACTCGCTCGACGCGGGTGCCGCGAATTACAACTACCGCAACAAGTTGCCGCTGCTGCTGTTCTTGCACGGCCAGAGCCTTTGCGGCAACGACCTTAACCGTGTGCGCCGCTATGGCTCTATTGCCGCAGTTGAGATGGGGCGTGTGATTGATGCCTATGTGGTGGCTCCGCAGTGCAACACTGCCGGCTGGCGTCCCGAGCGCTTGAAGGCAATAGTTGACTGGGCCATAAAGAACTATAACGTAGACCCCGACCGAGTGTGCGTTATGGGGATGAGTCTGGGCGGATTTGGCACGCTCGATTTCTGCGCCCGCTATCCCGATGTGGTGTCTGCCGCAATGGCATTGTGCGGTGGTGCCACGGCCAAGGACTTGAGCGGGCTCAACAGTGTGCCGTTGTGGATTATTCACGGCACGGCCGATAGAGCGGTGCCCATAGCGCAATCGCGCCGTGTGGTGACTGCCATGAAGGCCGCCGGGCCGGTGCCTCTGCTGCGCTACGACGAGTGGCCTGGCGTGAACCACGGTCAGCTGGCGCGCCTGCTCTACATGCAGGAAACCTACGACTGGCTGCTGTCGCACTCGCGTGCCGACAAGCCGCGCACCGTCAACACTTGGGTCGATATCTTGCCCGAATTCATGCGCGAGGCCTACAGCAACATGGACAAGTCGAGTGCCAGCGCCAACCGCCGCGGCCTCTCGTCGCGGTCGGCCACAAAGTCGAAGTCGGTGGCAAGGGCAAAGTCGCGCTCAAAGTCAAAACGCTCGTCGGCTCGCTCGCGTCGGGGCCGTCGCTGACCCGTCGCGGCAATGGTGCAGTGGTGCGAAACAATGTTAAATACTTGCATTGTAGCATTAAATTTGCTTGCCGTGGTTACAGAAAAATAGCATATATCGGCATTTTTTGCTAACTTTGCACGACATATATTATTCACTGCACCATGGATGTAAAGAAAGTTTTATTCGTATCTCAAGAAATTTCACCCTATCTTCCTGAATCGCCAATGGCCGTTCTTGGTCGCGATTTACCTCAGGGCATACAGGAAAAAGGCTTGGAAGTGCGCACTTTCATGCCTAAATACGGCTTTGTCAACGAGCGCCGCAATCAGTTGCACGAGGTGATAAGGCTCAGTGGAATGAACTTGATTATCGACGACACCGACCACCCGCTCATCATCAAGGTGGCCACTTTGCAACCCGCACGCATGCAGGTGTATTTCATCTTCAACGAAGACTATTTCTCGCACAATATCACCAAGCAGCTCGAAACCGAGAGCTCGCCTGAGGACAACGACGAGCGCTCCATGTTCTTCGTGCGCGGCGTGCTCGAAACGGTGAAGAAACTGCGCTGGAATCCAGAGGTGATTCACTGCATCGGATGGATTACGGCTCTGCTGCCGCTCTATATCAAGCACTATTACAACGACGACCCGGCATTCAGCGAAAGCAAGGTGGTCTACTCGCTGTTCGACAACGACTTCGAGAAGCCGCTCGACCCGCGCTTTGCCGAGAAACTGAAGCTCGATGGCTTCTCCGACGACGACGTCAAGGCCCTCACCGGTGTCAACGACTCCCTGGCACTTACGCGCCTGGCACTGCAGCACAGCGACGGCGTGGTGCAATGCAGCGAGAATGTGAAGCCCGAGGTGCTTGCGGCAGTCAAGGAATCGGGTCTCCCGTTCCTCCCCTACGTGCCCGAAGATGAACGCACGCAGGCTTATCTCGACTTTTATAAATCATTATAACAGCCACTGGCATCGAGGCAACCTCTGGCCAGGGGCGAATCAACTCTCAGCTAAGAACCCCCATTTACAACATTTACGCAATCTATGAGGAAATCAATCTATATGCTGATGGGCCTGTGCATGTTGCTTGGTGCCTATTCATGCAACGACGGCAACATCGGTTCTTCGATAACCGACACCACCAGCCATGTGATTAAAGACTCGTCATTCGTCATCACCGGAACCACTGTGGCCAATACCAGCCTGCAGGCCCGCTCAAGCGCCCAGCTGCTCGGCGAGGTCACTTCTGAGGGCTACGGCACACTGGTGAGCGACGTGGTGAGTGAGATGATGCCGGTGGCCAACATCGACACTGCCGGCTCTAAATCGGAATGGATCGACTCTTGCCGGCTTGTGATGCGTGTCACATCCAGCGGATTCACCGGCGACTCGGTGGTGCCTATGCGCCTCAACGTCTACCGTCTCAACCGCGAGTTGCCCAGCCCCATCTACAGCGATTTCAATCCCGAAGGATATTACAGCAAGTCCGACCTGCTTGGCTCGGTCACTTATTCGGCCAACAGCCTGCAAAACGACTCGGTGTTCGACGGCAGCTACCGCAAGATATATGTGCCCATGCCTGTGAGCCTGGCGCGCGACTTGTTTAAGCTCTATGTTGCCGACGGCAACGCCTTCAACACTCCCACCAACTTTGTGAAGCACTTCCCCGGCATCTATATTGCCAACAGCTTTGGCCGCGGTCGTGTGATGAACTTCTACGACTCGTCGCTCGAGGTGTTCTACCGCGCTACTGAAGAGAAGACCGACGGGGGCGACACCATCGTTTCCAAGTCGCAAGTGTATCTCGGCATCACCCCCGAGGTGCTCGTCAACAACAATGTGAAGCTCACCGTCGACGACAAAGTGAAGCAGATGGTGGCAGCCGGCGATGCCGTGGTTATGGGCCCTGCAGGCTATGAGGTTGAGGTCAAGTTCCCCATCAAGCAAATTCTGAGCAACTATAAGGCCAATGTGGGCAGCGACCTGTCGGTAATCAACACCCTCGCGCTTTCGCTCCCCGTCGAGACCATAAAGAATACCTACGACGTGGCTCCGCCGCAATATCTGCTTATGGTCAAGAAGGGCAAGAAAAACGAGTTTTTTGACGGCGACAGCCTCACCAACAGCAAGAACTCATTCTATGCCTCATATAGTAGCTCAACCAAGACCTATGAGTTTACCGGCCTGCGCGACTATGTGCTCGACGTGATTGACCGCTGCTCCGACGCTTCGGGCAATATCGATATCGACAAGATTCCCGACGACGACATCGATTTCACCATCACCCCCGTCGACGTCACCACCTACACGCAATCGAGCTATTCCTACTACTATGGCACAAGCTCGTCGACCGTGGTCACCAAGATAGCTCCGGCCATTTCTTATCCGGCGCTGGCCAAATTATTGCTCAATAAGGCAAAAATAACCATCACATATAGCAAACAATCGCTATTTTAGTTGTACCTTTGCACTATCAAAGCGCAATACGGGCTCGGATTGGTGCCTCTGTAAGGCACAGCGCCGTCCCTAAGCGCCATTATCAGCCACAATAGCTCAGTTGGTAGAGCATTTCATTCGTAACGAAAAGGTCGTGGGTTCGAGTCCCACTCGTGGCTCAATAGCTCTTACAGGCTGCTAATCGTCGGGGCGACGCATTAGTAGCCTGTAAGGCTTTTCAAGGGGATGGCCCCGGGCGTGTGGCACTTCCGCCATGCCACGGGGTGGTGGCAGCACCGGTGCTGCGCCTCATGCCACAACCTTGCCGCAATGCAAATCAAATAAAATCAAGAAAGCTCATCATGGAAATTTCAGTTAAGGAATTCATGCTAATGCAGCCCAACTGTCCGCGCGTCACCGACAGCGACAAGTATTACATTGCACTCGCAATGCGCCTGGCTGCCTTGTGGGACGAGTCACGCCTGATGTCGGGACTGGCCGATGCGGCACGCCGCCGCGTGGTGCTTGCGGTGGTGGGCTATTACCAAGATGTGGTGTCGGATGCCGGTCTGTGGCGTGCCTTCACCATGATGCATGAGCACTTGTATGGCACCCCGTTGCCGTTTTATGGCCGTAGCGACGACTATGTGAACTATGAGCTCAACCTCGATGACTTGCGCTTTGTAATCTGGTACACCCTTGAGGGCCTGACGCCGCGCAATGGCATGCTCAACCCGCTCGACGAGGGCATAGCAAGCTTGGCACGCCTCTTTTTCTCGCAGCTCGACAGTTGCTACGACGATGCACCCAATCCCGTGGAATATAATTTGATCACGGGCATTGAGACTGGCAGCGACAGTGATGCGTCGAGTGTCTACGACCTCAGCCGGTGGCTGTTTTTCCACAGCTACCTCATGCCTCCTGCCGCCAAGGTTGCTCTTGCTCAGAAAGGCATTGAGGCTCAGCGCATAGCAGCCGGCATGCGCCGTGACCGTGATGAGGCTTTGCGCAATCTCGACGATCGCACCATGATAGGCAACCCCACGGGGCCTCTGTCGCTCACGGTGGGGCAGTGGATAAGGCTCATTGCCGATGCCGAGCTGCCTGAGCGGCAAGCTGCCGATGCCGCCGTGACCAGCGACGAGTATCGCAGGTTTTTGGAAGCCACCTGTGGGGCAGAGCTGGCTTTCTTTGCCACGTATACCGAGGTCGATAAATTCCTTGTCGACACGCTTAAGCGCCCGTCGGAGGGGCAAACCATTTATCCCGAATTTACGGAGCGGAGCAATTTTGTGGTGATGGCTCACCCGCAAAATGGCGCCATTGTGGTGCCCGATGCGGCCAAGTTTATTTGTCACCCTGCCAATGCCTGCTACGACCGCGAGGCCGCACGCAGCGAGGCCCACACGATGATCACCCACTATGGCCGCTATCCCATGGCGCTGGTGCGGCGGGTGTTCTCGGCAGGTCTTGTGCCCGATGCATCGCTCCCAGCCGACTCCACAGGTCGTCTGCTGCTCGACAACTGGGATTTCCTTGCCCGTCTCTATCAGCAGGGGCATTATGATGCCTAATGGCGTTGATTCACAGGTGTGTAGCCTTTTTGTGCCGCATGGCATATAGGGCCACACTTTGCACATTCTGAAAAAAACATTGAAAATCGTCAGTTTTTACGCCCTGCCATTAAACCGGGTGCCATGCTTTGCGTCTAACAACCAAAATTAATCAACCGAATTTTTAGCATTGACCATTTAAATTTTTTAAGCTATGGACAACAAGAAGTTATCTCTGCTTTCGGCCGCAATTCTGGCCTTTGCCATCATCGTGTTGGGGCTATGCCTCAAGAGTGGTATCGACAACTTCACCGACAAGGACCATGTGGTGACGGTCAAAGGACTGTCTGAGATGGAAATTCCGGCCAACAAGGTCACTTGGCCCATTGTCACCAAGGTGGTGGGTAATGATTTGCAGCAGCTCTATGCGCAAATCAACAGCAACACGGCCACCGTGCGTGCTTTCCTCAAAAGCAACGGCATCACCGACGACGAGATAAGCGTCAATGCACCGGTAACCAACGACCGCACCGCCAACGATTACAGCTCCAATGATGTGACTGCCCGCTACAACATCTCGTCGGTCATCACCGTCACGAGCTCTAAGGTCGACAAGGTGCGTGCCATCATGGCTCGGCAAGGTGAGCTTCTGGCCAAAGGCGTTGCCGTGGTGAGCGGTGGCTACGACGAATCGCAGAAGGTGACCTATGAATACACCAAGTTCCGCGACATAAAGCCCCGCATGATGAATGAGGCCATCGAGAATGCACGCACCACAGCCGAGCAGTTTGCCTCAAAGGGCGACATGAAGCTCGGGCGCATCGTCAAGGCCGACCAGGGTCAGTTCTCAATTGAGGACCGCGACGGCAACACTCCTTATGTGAAGCGCCTGCGCGTGGTCACCACTATCACCTATCAGCTCAAGTAATAAAACACACATATATCGGTGCCTCCCTCTGCAGGGAGCGCGGTGAAATAAACCACAACAGCACGCCGCACCTTCCCCCCTTGGCACCGCATTTGCAAAAAAAGCCGTCCGCCATAACTCTCCGTTTTGTGGAGTGCCATGGCGGACGGTTGCTGTGTGTGTCCTTTCATTGGCTGTCATTAAGGTGGTTTACCATTTTTTCCTTTTTATACCCTACTTAATGTGTCTTTGTTAAAAAGCTGTTCTTGTGTTTTTGACATAGCAAATATAGCCATGTTTGGCGTTTTTCCAGCACTTTTTTTGTGACCCAAAAGTGTCATTTCATCAAAACCGGCATGCTTTTTACCGTTTGACTCTTTTCACCGTTACAAAAGGCGAATTTTGGTATGCTCGGCATGGGCATTCGCGTCGGCCGGTGAACACGAAAGTAGGAGATAAACACCTGTAACTGATGTTTACCTCCTACTCGATTATTGTGCCACGCTTTTCATGCGTTGCTTGCCATTGTGTGGCCGGGTCGGGAATCAGGGGTTATCTCACCACCGTCTTGAATGCCTGGCTTCCCACTTTCACTATGTAGATGCCCGCGGGCACGTCAATGGCTTGGCCACTGGTGCCACTGCTCACGAGGCTGCCGTTGATTCTGTAGACGGCCACAGGTGCCCCGTCGGCTGCGCCGGTCACTTCAATAGCACCATTGTTGGCTTTGACGGTCACTTTGTCGGTCTTGGCATCATCAACTCCTGAGAGGTCTGCCCCCACAATTCGGCCGAATTCGTTCCATCCATTAGCCGCTTGATATAGGTTTTCAGTGTTCTTGGGAACATATAGCGTGGTGTGCTTCACAATGTCGTAATCTGAGAACGCATACATCAGCGTTGGCGGGGTTGATACCGGGCAGTACACCTCATACAGGTTGTAGCACTTGCCGAAGGCGTTGTCGTATATGGCTCTGAGGGTGGTAGGAAGCTTCACTGAATATAGCTGCGTGTAATAGAAAGCCGATTTGCCAATTGTCTTTACATTCGATAGGTTCACGTTGATCAGCTGTGTGCAGTTGCTGAAGCATCCTTCAGATAAAGTTTGAAGATTGCTTGGAAGTTTCACCCTTATGAGTCCGCTGCCGCTAAAAGCTCCTTTACCAAGGCTGACAACGTTATTCAAGTCGATTGCTTTAAGTGACTTGCAGTTGTAGAACGCAGAATCACAAATACTTTTGGCATTTATTCCGATGGTTACGGACTTTAAGTTCTTGCAGCCATAAAACGATTTGGAACCTATGTTAAGCGTAGGGTCTAAAGTGTTGTATACATATTCAAGGGCAGTACAATTAAAAAAAGCTGAATCTCCAACTTCTCTGAAACTCGCTAAGCCGTAGGCTCTCGTTTTGCTGAGACTGGTGCAATTAGAAAATCCGTTATTGCCGACGGCGACGTTGCTGAGAAAGATTACGGTCGTCAGACTTTTGCAATCAGAGAATGCCCCTTTATTAATGTAGGTAACTCCTCCTTGCACCCTACCCACTTTTATTGATGTGAGTCCGGTGTTTTTGAAGGCAGTAGCTCCGATTGTCGCGGTGCTGTCTGAAAACGGAAACTCCTTGAGCGACTTGCATCCCATGAATGCGCCGGCACCAATTTTCTTGATGCGCTTCGTGAAGGAGGCGTTGCTATAGGTAAACGATGCCAGGCTTTGGCAGCCCCAAAAAGCCGTATTGCCTATTTCTACAAGGTTGGGGTTTCCGGCACCGTCCGTCCTGCCTATTTCTACTTTTGTCAAATTGTAGCAGCCATAGAAAGCATAGTCGTTAATGCTCTTCACAGTATACGGTATCCACACGCTTGTTAGTCCGGTGGCATAAAGAAACGCTCCTTTGCCAATCGATGTCACCGTGTATTTTACCGACGAATAGCCGAATTGCGGAGTGATGGTAATGGCGCCGCTGTAGGCCCCCGTTGTTGGTGCCACAACTTGCGCTTCGCCCTCGCTGTCGGATGTCTGGGTGAGGTTGTAATACACTCCTCTGTACTCAACTGTGGCGGCTGACGTTGCCACCGGCAATGACGCAGCAATAGCCACGACCATTACCCATAATAATAAGTAAAGCTTGTTCATAATTCTATTCATTTAAGTATTAATGCTTCGCTAAATTAGCAATTTTAAGCATCTTCTCAAATAGAGAATGTAGTTGTTTAACAATTATTAAGATAATTGGCTGTCGGGTGGTTGCCGGCCCGTTTTGTGACTGTGCCGGGTAAAGGGTGCCTGTAGCATATTACCAGGAACTGATGCGGCAAAAAAAGCTGACGGGCAACTCCGGCTGGAGCTGCCCGTCAGGGTCCGTTCTGTTCAAGAATCGGTTGTGATGTGTGCTTTTCGTCTTATCTGGCAATCACCTTGCAAGCCTTGGCTCCCACCTTCACGATGTAGATGCCGGCGGGCACGCTTATTGTGGCAGAGCCGGCAACTGGTGCGTTGTAAGCCAGGCGACCGTTGATGGCATATACTGCCACCTGTTCACCGTCGACACCGCTCACTTCTATCGAGCCATTGCCCCCAATAGCCTTCCACAGTGCCTTGGCCTCGGGCTGTGATATGCCGGTGTAGGGATTGAAGTCGCTGAACATAATCACATAGCTCATCTCTTGGGTGATTGTACCATCATCGGATGAATCTGAGGTGTCGCTTTTGTAGGTGATGCGTGTGAGGGCTCCGTTGTTGTCATATTCAAGCGTAAATGGCTCTGTGCTGTAGAACTTGTCGCCTATTGTTGTCGGCACAATAAAGTCGCTTGTCCTTTGCATGTCTATGATATCGGCAGAGGTTCCGGTAATGAATTTCACTGCATAGTCTGGCATGTCGTCGGGATATGGGTATAAACTGTATGAATCCCCATATTTCGAGTCTACGTTTATGGTGCCGTCGGCCTTGCGTTCAATGATGACGGTGTTGTCATATTCACTGTCTACACTGTCTTTGACATTAATGGTTATCTTGTTGTCGGCAACATCCACAGTCACCGTTCCGTTGTGGTCACTGTAGAATCTGCTGTGTGAGTTCAGCTTGTAGTTGCAGCTCTTTATCTGGTTCTCATTGGTCACCCAGTTTTGGAGCACATTTTGTAGTGTTATGTCGTTGTAAATGGCATAGCTCATGTCGAGACCCAATTTGAGAATCTTGCTGGGTGCATTGGCCTTCCCCCACTTTATGTCGCTGTATACGATTTCATAGGTGGTGTCGATTTTCTCCGAGGAAAATGAGCCATATATAAAGTTCACTTTCGTGGGCGCACCCTGGCTGTTGGTTTCAAGCACTGTGAAACGCTTGATTAATCCATCGGTCAAGGTTGTCACACTCTCTGGAGTGTTGTCGGTCGCTTCCTTGTAATCATAGGTCATATTCCCGCTATACCAAACGCTCCCGTCGGCATATTCCTTTTCGCTGTAACTGATCCACTGCGCATCGTTGTCGTAGCCATATCTATGATATAAGCTCAAATTCCGTGTCTGCTCACCATAGCGGTAATCAAAGTTGTAGATTGCTGAGTCAATCAGGTTTTTGCTGTTGTGGAAATATTTTATTGTGCCTTTGGTTGTAAAGTCCCAGGTATCCTGTGCGCTTTCTTCTCCGTCGGAATTCTCAATTATATATTGGCATTTGTTGTCGGGGCTGAGTTTTGTGAGCAGCCCGTCGGCATATTCGGCCGTGCATGTGGTGGTGTCGATTATTATGCTCTTCGACTGTATTGCGAAATCGGCGCTGGCCATAGCATTGGCGGTAGCGAAACTGCTCGTTTGGTCGAATCGCCCATAAGCCTTTATGGTTTTAGGCATGAATTGTGATGGTGTGGCATGATTGGTAATAGCCTGCCTGATGCGTGCCTGAGTTGATGATTGGGCGTGCGTCTTGGCCCGTGGCGTTGTGTTTTTGATTTGTGCCCATGGTGTGGATGCTGCGCAGCACAGTCCGGTGATGGCGGCAGCTAAGAGTAAATAATGTTTCATAAGTCGTTGTGGGTTTTTAGTGTTGATAAATATTTTCAGTTCAATATAATTGCAGGAATATTCTGTTAAAAGGCGAAGGCAGTGGCGTCGCGTGGATCACTGATTTGTTGCAAATTTAAGGCAATGCAGCAGAATCAAGTGCTCTAAAAACTGTTGTGCGGTTACAAAATGCGCAAAATGTAACGTGATTTCACGCATTTCAAGCGAGAGATGAGGGGCGAGCCGGGGTGGCGGGCATTAGGCTTGACATCTGTGATGGCTGATTGGTTGACGGCAAAACCAAGTCGGTCGGCTCCCGCATTTTATCCGTCACTGAATATTTATAATAAAAAAGCGCATCCCCGCCGCGTTGTGGCGAGAATGCGCTCTTGTGTGTTATTGCTGATGCCGCTGGCGGCGGTGTGGCTTAAACCAGACCGCGTCCGTGGCAGTTCTTGTACTTCTTGCCGCTGCCACAGGGACAGGGATCGTTGCGGCCCACTTTAGGACCTACGTGTATGGGCTGAGTGTGGCGCGGACGCTGCGGGCCGGCTGCCTGGCGCTGTGCCTCTTCGGCTTCGGCCACGGCATCACCGCGGTTCTCGCTCATCTGCTTCTGCTCTTGGCGGCGGCGCTGCTCTTCGGCAGGGTCTTCGCCATGCTGCAGGTTGCCTGGGTCTTCGGCCTCAATGGGGATTTGGCCGCGCATCAGTATCGAGATGGCTTTGTTGTTCATCACGCCCAGCATTGCCTCAAAGAGGTTGAAGCTCTCGAGCTTGAATATCACGAGCGGGTCTTTCTGCTCGTAGCTTGCGTTTTGCACCGACTGGCGCAACTGGTCGAGGTCGCGCAACTGCTCTTTCCAGCACTCGTCGATGGTGAGCAGCAGCACAGCCTTTTGCCAAGCCTTGGCAATCGACTTGCACTCGGTCTCATAGGCTTCCTTGATGTCGACCACGATGCCAAACACGCGGCGGCCATCGGTAACCGGCACTCGCACCACGCCCATTGGCTCGGGGAAGCCGCCTTTCTTCTGCTCTTCCACAATGTGGCAAATCACAGGGTTGGCAACTTCGGCCAGGCGTGCCGACTTGCGGTTGAAGGCCTCGATAACTGCGCTGTAGAGCTTGTTCACAAGGTCTTTGTCGTCGAGGCGGCGGTATTCGTCTTCGTCAAACGGTGGCTCGATGGCATAGGTCTGCAGCACTTGCATCTTCATGTCGTCGTAGTCGTCGTTGCCAAATTTCTTGATGGTGTCTTCCACACTGTCGTAGATGGAGTTGATGATGTCGGTGCCAATGCGCTCGCCCTGCAGGGCGTGACGGCGGCGCTCATACACCACGTTACGCTGCTTGTTCATCACGTCGTCGTATTCCAGCGTGTGCTTGCGGATACCGAAGTTGTTCTCCTCTACGCGCTTCTGGGCATTCTCAATGGCCTTGGTCACCATGCCCGACTCGATGCGCTCGCCGTCGTGCAGACCCATGCGGTCGAGCATCTTCACCACGCGCTCGCTGGCAAAGAGGCGCATCACCTTGTCTTCAAACGACACATAGAACACCGACGAACCCGGGTCGCCCTGACGGCCGGCACGGCCTCGCAGCTGGCGGTCGACGCGGCGCGACTCATGGCGCTCGGTGCCTATGATGGCAAGTCCGCCGGCAGCCTTAACCTCGGGGGTGAGCTTGATGTCGGTACCACGGCCGGCCATGTTGGTGGCAATGGTCACCATACCCTTGCCGTCGACTGAGCGCCCTGCGTGTGCCACAATCTCGGCCTCTTTCTGGTGCAACTTGGCGTTGAGCACGTTGTGGTCGATATGGCGCAGGCGCAACTGACGGCTCAGGCGCTCCGACACCTCTACCGAGGTGGTACCCACAAGGCACGGACGGCCCTGGTTGCGCATCTCCTCGATTTCCTCAATCACGGCGTTGAACTTCTCTTTCTGCGTCTTATACACGCGGTCGGGCATGTCGATGCGCTGCACGGGTTTGTTGGTGGGAATCGTCACCACATCGAGCTTGTAGATTTCCCAGAACTCGCCGGCCTCGGTGATGGCCGTACCGGTCATACCGGCCAGCTTGTGATACATGCGGAAGAAGTTCTGCAGTGTGATGGTGGCAAACGTCTGTGTGGCTGCCTCCACCTTCACGCCTTCCTTGGCCTCGATGGCCTGGTGCAGACCGTCGCTGTAGCGGCGGCCCTCCATGATGCGGCCGGTCTGCTCGTCCACAATCTTCACTTTGCCGTCTTCGGTCACGATATACTCGTCGTCGCGGTTGAAGAGGGTGTAGGCCTTGAGCAGCTGTGTCACGGTGTGCACGCGCTCGGCCTTTATCGAGTAGTTTTGGAGCAGGGCGTCTTTCTTGGCCACTTTTTCCTCGTCGCTCAAGGGCTCGTTGGTCACCTCGCTAAGCTCGCTTGCAATGTCGGGAAGCACAAAGAACTTCGGGTCGTTGGTGCCCTTGGTAAGCACGTCGATACCCTTGTCGGTCAGCTCCACGGTGTTGTTCTGCTCGTCGATGATGAAGAAGAGCGGATCGGTCACTGTGGGCATCTCGCGGCTGTTGTCTTGCATATAGTAGGCCTCTGTCTTGAGCATGAGCGGCTTTATGCCGTCTTGCGAGAGGAACTTGATGAGCGGCTTGTATTTGGGCAGGCCCTTGAATGCGCGGTAGAGCAGCAGTGAGCCTTCTTTCACCTCGTCGGAATTGTCGCTTGCCATCAGGCGGCGGGCATCGGCCAGCAGGTTGGTCACGAGGCGGCGCTGTGCCTCATACACGCGCTCCACGTTGCTCTTGAAGTCGTTGAAGAGCTGGTCTTCGCCCTTGGGCACGGGGCCCGATATGATAAGTGGGGTTCGGGCATCGTCGATGAGCACCGAGTCAACCTCGTCGACAATGGCGAAGTTGTGCTCGCGCTGCACGCAGTCCTCGGGGCGCATAGCCATGTTGTCGCGCAGGTAGTCGAAGCCAAACTCGGCGTTGGTGCCGAATGTGATGTCGCAGTTGTAGGCCTGGCGGCGTCCTTCGCTATTGGGCTCGGTCTTGTCGATGCAAGCCACGCTCAGGCCGTGGAACATGTAGAGCGGGCCCATCCATTCCGAGTCACGCTTGGCAAGGTAGTCGTTCACGGTCACCATGTGCACGCCGTTACCGGCAAGCGCGTTGAGAAACACCGGCAGCGTGGCCACAAGGGTCTTACCCTCACCGGTAGCCATCTCTGAGATTTTGCCTTGGTGAAGCACGATGCCGCCAATGAGCTGCACGTCGTAGTGCACCATGTCCCATGTCACCTCGTTGCCACCGGCAATCCAGTGGTTTTGATAGATGGCTTTGTCGCCGTCGATGTGCAGGAAGTCGCGTCCCTCGGCTGCCAGCTGGCGGTCGAAGTCGGTGGCTGTCACCTCGATGGTCTCGTTTTGGGCAAAGCGGCGTGCCGTGTCTTTCACTATTGCAAACACCTCGGGCAGCACTTCGTTAAGTTTCTCTTCGGTGCGGTCAAGAATCTCCTTCTTCAGCTGGTCAATCTTGTCCCACAGCGGCTCGCGATCTTCATAGTCGAGCTTCTCGATCTCTTTCTTGGTCTCGGCTATCTCGTCGCGCATAGGTTGCACCTCGTCGCTCAGCGCCTTGCGTATGGCGGCTGAGTGAGCACGCAGCTCGTCGTTGCTAAGCTTCTCAATCTCAGGGTAAATGGCCTTGATTTGATTCACTATTGGCAACAGCTTTTTCATGTCGCGGTCGCTCTTATTGCCGAAAATTGATTTCAGAATGTTGTTGAATCCCATTTTTATTGTGAATGTTTTTTGTTTCGTAGTAAGTGGCAGCCAAAAACCAGTCGGGGGCACCGCCTCGTCGAGGGGTGCTGGCATGGCTCGGCTACAAGCCACAAAGTTAGTAAAAATGTTTTGATTGTGAAGAATTTGGATGGCACTATTGCAGTGATAGTGCGCTTAGGCGGGCCGCATTGGGCGAGCGGATGCGCAGCAGGCGGGCCACAGTGGGGGCGAGCAGGGCTGCGTCGATGGTGCTGGTGATGCGTTGTGCCTTGACTTGCGGAGCCAGTATCATGATCGGTGCGCAGGCTGCTGTGGCGCGCACGTGCTTCACTTGGGTCTGCTTGCCGCTTGTGGTCACCACGTCCCATCCCGGGGCGATTTCCACCATCACGTCGCCGCTCAGTGCGGGCACCATGGTGCGGCTCAGTTCCTTCATCTCGTCGCTGGCAGGATTGCTTAATATTTCTTCAAATGTGTAGGCTGCTGTGATTCCGCTCATTTGGCGCAGAAACTGGCTTGCCTCGCGGCGCACTGTGGCCAGGTCGATGTTGCGCTCCTTGATGAGCTTGCGGTTCAGGAAAAAGCTCTCGTGATGGTAGCCGGTCACCCAGTTGCCGTTGCCGTGCACTGCCATCAGATACATGTTGAGCAGCGACACTGCACGGTCGGGGCGGAACTCGCCGGTGGGGATGTTGAACTTTGCGTCAACCGGGCTGCCTGTGTCGAAATTGCCGTTGCTGGCCACAAACACCACGGCTCGGTCGAGCCCCACGGCCCGGTCGATGGCGGCCAGCAGGCGCGCTATCTGGCGGTCGAGGCGCACGTAGGTGTCGGCAAGCTCAAAACGGCCGTCTTTGCTCTTGGGCCAGTTCACTGGCGCGGCGCTGAGGCCTATGTTGAGCATGTCGAGCTGCCCCCGCTTGCCCAGATTTAGGCTGTTGAGGCAGTCGATGGCTACCGAGGTCACTTCTTCGTTGGCAAGGGCCGACTGCTTGAATGCCGTGTATCGGTCCCGCATCTGGCGGCCGAATGTGTGGCGGAAGGCGTAGTAGCGGCTCGATTCGGGCACGCTGGTGTAGCTTGCTGCCGGCAGCAGGGGTTGCCATTGCATGGTGTCGAGCCTGGTGCTCAGTGGCTTGCTGTAGTTGCGCGTCTGCACGCACTGGGGCACGTCGGGGTAGTAGGTGGTCGATGCCCAGTTGCCGGTGGCGCTGTTGATCCAGCACGCTCCGTTGGCGGCATGCCCGGCAAGGGCGATGGCCGTCTGGGCGTCGGCTGCCATGGCATACACGCTGCCCAGTCCGTTGTTGTCGATGCGCACTTCGTCGGCCAGGGTCGATGTCAGCAGTGCCGCTGCCGAATATTTGTCGGTCGTGAAATTGCCTATGTAGCGGCTGTCGGCGAATATGTCGGCCGGCACCAGCTTGTCTTGGTCAAATGTTTGCGACCATGTCACGCCGTTCACTCTCGGGTAGGCTCCGGTCATCAGTAGGGCGGTGCCTGAGGTGGCGTCGACTTGGCAGTTGAACGCGGCATTGTCAAAGCTGGCCCCGTTGCGCATCAGGCGCTTGAAGCCTCCGTCGCCCATCTGCGATTGCAGTAGCTCCAGGTAGTCGCTGCGCAACTGGTCGATAACGATGCCCACAACCAGCTGCGGCTGGTTGCCGTTCACCTGCGACAGTGCCGATAGGGCCACCATCGATGCCACTATCGAAGTGGCAAGCCGGTTCATTCGTTGTCGGTCGATGTGCATTGCGCGTTCAGTGTTTTTTGTTATTCGTTTTTGCCGTTGCCGTTGTGGCGGCGTGGCTTGGTGTCTTGATGTATAGGGCAAGCCTCATTGCGAGGGCTGCCATAATCGGGTAGAATGCCGCATTGGCTTGCTGCAGGCCGGTGGCGAAGCACGCTGTGGTCACGCCTATGGCGGCAATCATCACTATGGCGGCGATGCGTGTAGGCTTCTTGCCGCGCTTGAGCCATACGGTCACGGCCGGCACGGCATAGAATGGGTGCAGCCAGAGGCCGTTCACGTTGGGCGATGTGGCTTCGTGTGTGGATATGAATATCAGGAACCACACAAACACTCCGGCCAGTGTGGCTACCGCCCACAATGCAGTGTCGAACCATCGCGACGGCTGCTTGCGGCGAATGTCGTGCACGCTCAAGCCCAAGGCTATGAGCAGCAGCGCCACTGCCACTGCCATGGGGGTGCGGTACCACGGTGTGGGCGGCATGGCTATGCCTTCGTCGCTTCCGGCATTGAGCACGGTAGTGGCAGCCACGAGCGGCTCGCGGTGTCCGTTGCGGTCGATGGTGGCTCCGGCGGCGGCCTGCATAAGCAGCACTGGCACAAACATGCGCTGGCGTGCTGTGAGCACGGTGTCGATGCCGTAGCCGAGGGCTATGTCGATGCCCATCTGCTCCCACGGATAGTTGCGGTTGTAGTGTGCCATCACTTCGCGGCAGGTGGCTTTCGCGCTGTCGGCTGGCCAGTGCAGTCGGCTGCCGAGTGCGCCCTCTATGATGTCGCGCGGACGGGTGGCGCAGTTGTCGCTCACATATTTATAGCGGTAGGTTGCACTGTCGGGCATGATGTTGCGCAGCAGCTTGCGGCGCACTTGCCGTGCCTCGTCTTGCGTGAGGTTGAGGCGTTGTTCCACGGCTTTCCTCCCAGGTGTGAATCGGCTGCATTCCATGTAGGCCGGTACGGCCACGCACAGGTAGTCGGTCTCGCCCGAGGCAAACCGCAAGGCAAAGTTGGGCGTGTTGAAGTCAAACACGCCATAGTTGAAAAACGCGTCAAGGCCGTTGCTGTCGGTCACACGCACTTCGGTGTGCCCGAAGAGTTCGTAAATCTCGCTGCCGGGGTAGTAGGTGACAAGGCTCACTGTCACCGAGTCGGGCTCGGTGGCTTGTGCCTGTGCTGGCTGCGGAAGGGCTGCCGTCACCGCTATTGCGATGGCGGCAATGAGCAGGCGTGTGTGTAGTCTGAACAGTCTTGTCATTGCTTGGGCGGCTGCCTTTGTGGTGTGGGCATGCCGGTTTGTGTGAGGTTGCAACAATCGTGCCGCACTCTCTCGCACAGGGCAAAGTTAGTGCAAATATGGTGAATGGCAAAATTTGGAACTGCATCCTTTGAGGGCTTGGCAAAATGCCCTTTTCATTCATTTGCGCGCCTTTTTCACGCAATTTAGCCAATGGCCTATTGACATGGGTGGGAATATGCATTTATTTTGCCGAAAAAAGGATTGATTATGAAAGCTGAAAAAACTATGATTACTGAGCGTGCCTGCCTGGGGCAGAGCCTCTCGAGCTGCACTTGTGATTCTCACCGCCCTGGCCGGTCGACCTCTGTGAAACGCGGATGGCAAGCGGCCGCCCACGCCGCCCGATGCATCTCGGCGCGGTGGTGCAGGTCGTTGATAATAATGTGCTGCCTTTCCACGGTGGCGTTGTTGAGTGCCTGTGGTTCGGGCAACAGCGGTAGTGGCAATGTGGCATCGCAAGTTGATGCGGTTGAAAACATTGGCGACAGCATTTATGTCGTCAATGGCCACCGTTTTGTCGACTTGGAGCTGCCTTCTGGGTTGCGGTGGGCCGAGACCAATGTGGGTGCTGATTCGGCATCGGCCGACGGCAGCTATTTTGCCTTTGGCGAGACTGAGCCTAAAACCGACTTTTCATGGGAAACCTACAAATGGGGTGCATCGGCCGACAGCTTGACAAAATATGACAGCAGTGACAAGAATGCGACTCTTGAGGCGGCCGACGATGTGGCGGCAGTGAAGTGGGGCGGCGGATGCCGCATGCCGTCGAAGGCCGAGTTCGACGAACTGAACAACAGTTGCGTGTGGACTTGGGTCGGCAATGGCTTTAAGGTGACCAGCAAGGCCAATGGCCGCTCGATTTTCTTTCCGGCGTCGGGTTACTATGCCGACAAGGTGCTGTGCCGCCACGGGTCGGGTGGGATGTGCTGGACGTCAACGGCCGTCGATGGTGGCAAAGCCGGCATATTTTACTTCGATTGTGGCGGTAGCGGCGTGGGCTCCAACGATGTGGCACGCAACACCGGCCTCACGGTGCGCCCGGTATTGCCCCGCTGATTGCAGCGAGTAGAAAGCACGCACACACAAAAAAAGAAGGCAGGGCTGATTCCGCGTGAATGGGAATCAGCCCTGCCTGTTTCGGTTGCAGCCGGCAAAGCCGCTGGCTGCTGTAGAGTGCTTATCGTACTATAACCTTTGTGGCTTTGCCGTTGGCGGTAACCACATATGCACCGGCCGGAACGCCGAAGCTGGCTTTTGCGGTTACTGTGTCGCTTGCCACTTTGCGGCCGTCGATCGAGTAGATTGCCACTGCGGTCGTGCAGTTGGTGGCCACGATTATCTCGCCTGCACCTGCCGTGACTGTGCTCTGAATGGCTGCGCTTATGCTTTCGGCACCGGTGTGGGCAGTGTTCACGGTGGCCTCGTTGCTGTATCGGCTCTCGCCCTGCTCATATACGGCTGTCACCTTGTAGGTGTTCTCTCCCTTGGGGGCATCTGTGTCCACATAATTGTTGTCGGGCACAAGTTCGCCGTTGATTTTCTCGCCGTTGCGGTACACGTTGTAACCCTTGAGCGTGAGCGGGTCGAGCGAGCCGTCGTGTGCGGCATAGGTGAAGTCGTCGAGCATGAAGAACATGCGCGACAGTTTCAGGTTCACTGCAAAATAGCGCGCGCCTTCGGGCACTGTGGCCTCAATGTGCTTCCAGTTGTCGCTCACGTTGATGTTGTTGCCGCCGTTGAGCGGAATGAAGCTGTCGGGGTCGGTGTCGGTAGTGGAATATGAGATTGCAATCACGTCGTCGCCCGAAAGGCCCATGGGGATGCGGGCATAGAAATCCACCGTGTGCGACCGTCCGTCGAGGCGCGGAGTGATGAGCCAGTCGTTGTTGGCGCTTCCGTATGTCTCGTTGCTGAATCCCATCATGTATTGCTTGCCTGAGTGGGCAAAGAATATGTTGTCTTGGTTGTCGTCGGTCTGCACGCCGCCTTCATAGGTGTTAAACACCATGAACGACAGCGGGTCGCCCACGTGCGGGCGGGTCGGGTATTTCGATCCCCATGTCTTGGCACCGTCTTTGTCGACCAGTGTCCAGTCGCCTATGCTGTCGGTAGCAAACGGTGTATACGACTCAAAGTCGTCGGTCACATATAGCATTTCGCCCTTGGTGGTTGCGTCGCGGTTGATGCCTGCTGTCCAGTTGAGGGCCACGTTGCCGTTGTCGACGGTTGCCGTGAGGCCTGAGGCATCGGGTACGTCGTTGCATCGGGTAGACCATGTGACGGTGTCTGACGCGTTGTTGGCTGGCTTTTGGTCTTCGTCGAGCTCCACCTTGGCCATCCATTGCGACTTGCTGTCAAGCATGGCGTCGTCGAGTGTGGCTGTGTAGCTGAAGTCGATGGTTGCGCTTGATGTGGCGGCAAGTTCGCTGCCTTGCTTGCGGTCCACTTCTTTGCCGTCGCGATAGAGCACCACGTCGTAGTCCTTTTCGGCCTGGCCGCCAAAGTTGCGCAGGTCGGCTGTGAATGTGGTGGTCTCGCCTATGCTGGCACGTTGGGGCGAGGCCTTGAGGCTGCGCACGGCAATGTCGCGGCTGTAGCCGGCTTCAGCCAAGGTGATGTTGTCGATGTGCATTGCCCGCACGCCGCCGTAGGCAAGGAATGAGAATTGCACTTCGCCGTCGGTGAAATTGGCTACGGGGATGCTGCACCTGCTCCATTGCAGGCCGTTGATACCGGTCTCCCACACGGGTTCGGCCACGTCTTGCCATTCGCCTCCCACTTTTCTCACTTGCACTTTGAGGCTGTTCTTGGGACCGTTGATCTGATAGAAGGTAAACACGGGGTTGGCCCACGTCGAGAGGTCGAATATCGGTGAGCAGTAACGTGATGTCTCGTCTTCGTTGTGGTAGAATGATTTTGCTATCAGGTCGCCGCCGTCGTTGTCTTGTGCATAGATGGTGTAGTTCTTCACATCGGGGTCGGAGTATTCTTCTTTCTCGGGATTGTCGATAACCCAGCTGAATGCGCTTTCGTCAGAGTCTTGATACCATGGCGATGATGCCTTTGCTCCTGCAAACGATTCGCTGTAGGCAGTGGTGATGGCGTTGCCGGCAATCACGCGGTTAAAGTTGGTGGCTTCGCCGGTTCCTGCCTCGGCTATTGGAGCAATGGTGTATTCGAGCACTTGCTGCTCGCCCTTGGCTATTGTGAATGTGTGTGCTGTGCCGCTCACCACAGCCGAGTCGCCCGTGGCAGGACAGGTTATTTTGTAGGTGAGCGCTTCGGGGTCGAAGTAGCCGCTGTTGACCGATGTGGTCGGGGCTTGCCAGCTGAGGTTGATTTTGCCGTCGTTGACTGTCGATGCCCGCGGATTGACTATGGCGTTAGGGACATCAATGCCCACAAACACCGTCACGCTGCTTGCCACGCTCTGGCTGCCGTCGGCGGCAAGGCACGTCACCTCATAGGTGTTGAAGCCCTGCACGGCACTGCTGTCGGTGTAGGCTATGTCGGCTCCGGGGACGGGTGATTCTATGGTGGCCACTGTGGCCGAGTCGCGGGTGATCACTATCGATTGCAGCTCTGTGAGGCTGTCGCCTGTGGTGGTCACGCTCGGCGCTGTGAAGCTCAAGGCAGCTGTCAATGCACCCTTGTCGCCTGCTGTGGCTGCGAGGCCGGTGACAGGGCCGGGGGCAACAGTTGCCACTTTGGCTGTTATGGTCACATCATCGAGGTCGATGCGGCCCATGTTGGCATCGGAATAGGCAAGGAAGCCTATGCGGTAGGTGCCGTCGGCTGCAACGCTGATTTCTGCAGTGCGTGTGATGTTGGCGTTGTCGTCGCGGAGCATGCCGTTGAGGTCGATAAGCTGGGTTGTCATGCTCTCGACTGTTGTGCCAGTGCCCAAATATGCTTTCAGGTTTTCTTTCTTGTTGAATGTTCCGGGTGTGCATCTGAACGATAGCTCATACACCGTGCCGGCTTTCAGCGTGAATTCTGGCGAGATAAACCAGTCGTTGGCGGCATTCGGCGAATGCTTCAAAATTTGCGCACACTTCGATTGCATTGGCTTGCCTGTGCTTGTGCGGTAAGTCCAGGTAGTGGTCCCTTCTTCGACGTTGATGATTGTCCATTTGTTGAAATCTTCTTGGGTGTCGAAGGTCTCTGACAGCACGGTTTCGGCGGCACTTGCCGTTTGCACGGCGGCGCCGAGAAGAATTGCTGCGGTTAAACAAAAGAAAGTCCTTTTCATAAATCTTGAATTTTTTTGGTACTGCGCAAAAATAGCGTTGACGGGGGCTAAAAGCAAGCGTACGCACTACTACAATACTACTACATTGCATCTAAATGCTTGTGGGATAGCTGTATATGGAATGTAGGTATTTGCTGATGTCGGCACCCTGTTCAAGATTCAGTTTCTTGCGCAGCCGCAGGCGTGAGGTCTCTACCGAGCGCACTTCCTTGTAGGTGATCGAGGCAATTTCCTTGGTTGTCATTCCCAAAAAGAGGAATGCACATAGCCGCAGGTCGTTTTGGGTCAAGTTGGGGTGCAGGTCATAGAGCCTGTTGAAAAAGTCGGGGTGTACTTGCTCGAAATAGGTCCGGAAATCGTCGGCTATGGCGCGTTCGCGATGGTGTGTCAGTTGCAGAATGACATCAGATAGTATGGCCTTGGCCGTGTCGGCTCCGTTTGCTGGCAAGGCACGCAAGGCGTCGGTAATCTCACTCTCGAGCTTGGTGCGGAATTCGTTGCTTGTGGCCTGTTCGGTGCTGAACGACAGCAGTTGCCGCTGCTTTTCGTCGATGATGCGTTGCTGGGTGATGCGCTCGCGCTCGGCTTTTTCTTTTTCAAGGTCGAGCAACTGTTGCTGCTGGCGGCTGATGATGCCGTTGGCCTTTTTCATGGCATTGTGCTTGTGGATGAGGGTGAGAATCAAGATGATGGCAAACAATGCTATTATCGATGTGGCCCACACTATGATTGTGCGGCGGCTCAGTGCGAGTGCGAGGTTCTCGTTTCGGGCTTTAAGGCGGTTGGTGTCGTAGGCCACCAGCAGCTTTTGGAGCTGCGCACTGTTGATGTTGGCCTGAACCGAGTCGCGCTCTGCCTCATATTGTATAATGTAGCGAAGGGCGGTGGTTGAGTCTGCAAGGTTGAGGTGAATGTCGGCTATTTGTGCCAGGGCGTTTATCTTGGCGTCTCTTGGCAGCCGGGGCAGTATCAGGCTGGCTTTGTCGGCATATTTCCTGGCCTTGTGACTGTCGCTCTGGCACACACCCACAAGCGCCATGTTGAGATACATTTGGGCCAGGTTGGCAGGCTTTAGGCCCGCCGTTGTCAGCCGCAGTCCCTCGCTCAGATAGTGCTCGGCTTGGGCCATGTCGTTTTGTCTGAAGTATAGGTCGGCAATGTTGATAAGCGCCGATGCTTTGGCCTCGGCGCTGTTGCGTCCCAGCTCAAGTGTCTGCTTGTAAGCGTCAAGGGATTTGTCGTAGCGGTGGGTGGCGGCATACACAATGCCCAGGTTGTTCAGTATGCTCACGCGCAGCATGGTGTCGGCCGGGCTGGTTTCAGCCAAGGCCTCGTGCAAGATGTCTTCGCTCTCCTTCAGCCGGCGTGTGCGGTAATACACATTAAATATATGGTTCTTTGTGCGCACCTTGTCGGCCGTCATGTGGTGCTTCTCAAAGTAGGCCAGGGCATCGAGGTAGTGGCTCATGGCCTCGTCATAGAGGCCGAGCGACATCAGCTGCGTGCCTATGAAGTTTTCCTGCTGTCCGTGGTTTGTGGTGTTTTGCCCTTGGGCGAATCCACATGCCGCCGACAGGATGATGAGCGTTATTATGGTTGCAATGCGTTCCGTGCTGCAATGTGTGAATGCGTGCATATTTGTGTGGTCCTGTTTCAATAAGCGCAAAATTAGGCAAAAAATGTGAATGTTTGGTTCTTTACCTCTCTCAACAAGTGTATTATTGTCACAGTGAGGTCTCTCGCTGCCTCGGCCAATTCAACCTGTAAATTGCATTAAAACCCACTTGCTCGCAGCACGGCGAGCTTCACTGTCAGCTTAATCTTGCGGCAAGAATCCCGTGTTGCCCTTAATGGTTTTTTGCAGGAAATAAAGTGGCAGAAGCTGCCTGGGACTATTGCCCAAGCAGCTTCTGCCTGTATGTGTTGTCCTCAGCGGTGAGGATTATTCTTCGTTATTGTTGCCCTTGGCTGGCTTCTGCTGGCGGGGAGCCGGTTTGCCACCTTCGCGGCGCGGTCCGCGGTTGCCGCCTTCGCGACGCGGTCCACGGTTGTCACCCTCACGGCGTGGTGCACGGTCGCCGCCTTCACGGCGCGGACGACGCTCCTGGCGGTGCTCCTCATAGCCCTCGGGCTTTTCTTGCAGTGCACGCATCGAGAGGCGGAACTTGCCTGTCTTCTTGTCGATCTCAATCAGCTTCACGGTCACCTCGTCGCCCTCGTGCAGGCCGCTGGCCTCCATGTCGTCGAGACGGTTCCAGCTGATTTCGCTGATGTGCAGCAGGCCATCGTGTCCGGGCATGAACTCTACAAACGCACCAAACTCAAGGATGCTGCGCACCTTGCCGGTATACACCTTGTCGACCTCGGGCACTGCGATGATTTGCTTGATGCGGGCCACAGCTGCGTCGATGCTGTCTTTGTTGGCTGCGCTGATTTCGATTTCTCCCTTGCCGTCAATCTCGTCGATGGTAACGGTAGCGCCTGTCTGCTCCTGGATGCCTTGAATCACCTCGCCGCCCTTGCCAATGATGGCGCCGATGAATTCTTTGTCGACGGTCATTGCCACGATGCGTGGCACGTGAGGCTTATAGTCTTCGCGCGGTGCGGGTATGGTCTGGTTGATTATGTTGAGGATGTGCAGACGTCCTTCCTTAGCTTGGCGCAATGCCTGCTCAAGAATCTCGTAAGGCAGACCGTCGCACTTGATGTCCATCTGAGTGGCGGTGATGCCGTCAACGGTACCTGTCACCTTGAAGTCCATGTCGCCAAGGTGGTCTTCGTCACCCAGGATGTCGCTCAGCACTGCGTGCTTCACGTTGCCCTCGTCGGTGATAAGGCCCATTGCAATACCAGCTACCGGTTTCTTCATCTTCACACCGGCGTCGAGCAGTGCAAGGCAGCCGGCGCACACTGTGGCCATCGACGACGAACCGTTGCTCTCCAGAATGTCGCTCACGATGCGCACGGTGTAGGGCAGGTCGTCGGGGATCATGCGCTTGAGCGCACGGTGGGCCAGGTTGCCGTGGCCAATCTCGCGGCGGCTGATGCCGCGCTGCGGACGGGCCTCGCCGGTAGAGAATGCCGGGAAGTTATAGTGGAGCAGGAAGCGCTCGTTGCTGCGGTTGAGCACGTCGTCAATGAGTTTCTCGTCGAGCTTGGTGCCCAGGGTGACTGTGGCCAGCGACTGAGTCTCGCCGCGGGTGAACACTGCCGAGCCGTGAGGCCAGGGCAGATAGTCGGTCTCGCACCAGATGGGGCGAATCTCGTTGGTCTTGCGGCCGTCCATGCGGATGCCCTCGTCGAGAATGCAACGGCGCACTGCGTCGCGCTGCACGTCGTGGAAGTAGCGGCTCACCATTGGAGTCTTCTCTTCGCGCTCCTCCTCGGGGATGGTCTCCATAAAGTCGTCGAATGCTTTCTGGAAGCTGTCGTTGCGCCAGTGCTTGTCGGCGTTGCCGGCTTGGGCCACGGCGTAGCACTTGTCGTAGCACTCCTTGCGCACGCGCTCACGCAGCTCCTCGTCGTTCACCTCATGGCAGTATTCACGCTTGGTCACGCCCAGCTCGGCGGCAAGTTCCTTCTGTGCCACGCACATGGGTTTGATGGCTTCGTGTGCTGCCTTGAGGGCTGCAATCAAGTCGTCCTCGCTCACCTCGTCCATTTCGCCTTCGACCATCATTATATTGTCGTATGTAGCACCTACCATTAATTCTATATCGGCATTTTTAGTCTGCTCGAATGTGGGGTCGATGACGAATTCACCGTCGACGCGCGCAACACGCACCTCGGCAATGGGTTCTTCAAAAGGAACGTCGGAAACGGCTATTGCGGCCGAAGCGGCCAGACCGGCCAATGCGTCGGGCTGGTCGATGCCGTCGCTTGAGAACATGATGATGTTCACAAACGTGTTGGCATGATAGTTTGATGGGAACAATGGCCTGAGCACGCGGTCAACCAGACGGCATGTGAGCACTTCGTAGTCTGAGGCTCGGCCTTCGCGCTTTGTGAAACCGCCGGGATAGCGGCCAAAGGCTGAATATTTCTCTTTATATTCCACTTGCAGGGGCATGAAGTCGGCCCCGTCTTCGGCCTCTTTGGCCGAAACCACTGTCGCAAGAAGCATCGTGTTGTTCAAGCGCAGCTCCACAGCTCCATCGGCCTGCTTGGCAAGTTTCCCTGTCTCGAGGGTAATCTCGCGTCCGTCACCAAGGACGATGGTTTTTTTTGTAGGTGTTACCATTTTGAGTATTTAAAAATCTTGTAAAAAATCGGACAAATTTAAGCATTATTTTTCGCATAGCCAATATTTTACACCTTATTAAATGCGCTTTGTGCCGCCATGGCAGCTTTTTTGCCCGGTATTGCATGTTTCCCACTGCTTGTGGACCGAGCCCCAATGTGGCGTTGCGCGGCATGAGTCGGGTGCTTGCCCTATAGGGCTTGCGTCATTGACCGGAATGTGAAAATCACTATCTTTGTGGCGGTATAAACAACTGATGCGAATTTCTTATGGATAACAACGATTATGGCTGCCATGCCGATGCGATTTTTGCCGAAATGTCTTCGGGCCGCCCCTACGACGGCTCTCTCCCGGCCTTGCTCGCAGTCCTCAAGGTGTGTGAGCAGATGTGTTTCGACTATAATAGCCTGCCGCCGTCGAGCGAGGCTGAGCGCGAGGCAATGTTGCGCAGGCTGCTCGGGCATGTGGGCGAGCGCGTGAAGATTATTCCCGATTTCTTTTGCGACTACGGCTTCAACATATCGGTGGGTGAGGATTTCTTTGCCAACACCGGCCTCACGATTCTCGATGAGGCTAAAGTGACGTTTGGCAACAATGTGTTTATAGGCCCTCATTGCTCGTTCTACACGGCTGGTCATCCGCTCGATGCACGTCAGCGCAACAGTCTGGTTCAGTATGCCCTGCCCATCACGGTGGGCGATGATGTGTGGATTTGTGGCAATGTGACGGTTGTCCCGGGCGTGAGCATCGGCTCGGGTTCGGTGATAGGTGCCGGCAGTGTGGTGGTGAAGGATATCCCTGGCGGGGTGCTTGCGGCTGGCAATCCGTGCCGCGTGATAAGGCCCATTACCGAGGCCGATGTGCTCAGTCGTTGATGTTTGACACCATTTCGGCTATGCTGCCTGCTTTGCGGCCATTGACCTCAAATTGGTAGAGCGACAATGCCTTGACTTTCACCGTGGAGTCGGGGCTGATGGCAATGCCGTTGCGCATCAGGGCGTTGGCAATGCACCTTCGAAGCATGGGGTCGGGGCAATCAAGTGTCACGGTGTGGGTGGTGGGCAGCATGGCCTCGTAGTCGCACATTGCTGCGCTGAATTCTATCGATGCGTCGGCAAACGTGCGGCTCATGGCTCCGCTCATCACCACTTCTTCGGTGGTGCCGCTCACCAGTTGGCCATCGTCGGTAATCACCCACAGGGCATCGGCCAGCAGCAGCGACTGCTGCACGTCGTGGCTCGAGAGAAGCACGGCCTTTCCTTGCGTGCGTGCAAGGGTGTGCAGCATCTGCATGGTGCGTATGCGGCTTGCCACGTCGAGAAACGCCGTCGGCTCGTCGAGCACAATCAGCGGGGTCTCTTGGGCAATGGCTCTTGCTATCATCACTTTTTGCCGCTCGCCGTCGCTCAGTTCGGCCATATATCGGTCGGCCATGTGCTCCATCCCCACGCTGGCTATGGCTTTGGCCACTGCCTCGCGGTCGCCTGCCGCAAGCCGGCCGGTGAAGCCTGTGTGAGGCTGGCGGCCGAGTTCCACAAGTTCAATCACGGTGAGTCCCCCGGCGGCTATGCGTTCGGTCGACACCAGTCCCACTTTGCGCGACATCTCGCGGCTGCTCATGGTGGCCGTGTCGCGTCCGCCTATCACCACGCGTCCGTCAATAGGTTTCTCGGCTCCGGTGATGGCTCTCAGCAAGGTCGATTTTCCGGCTCCGTTGCGGCCAAGCAGCGCCACCACGGTGCCTGTGGCCACACTCAGGTTAAGGCCGCTCAATATGGCGGTCGACTGTTTGCCCTTGCGGTAGCCCACGGTCAGGTTGTGGGTGGTGAGTATGGGAGATTGTGCTGTGTGCATTGGTGTCAGTTGAAATATTGTATGCGTCGGCGGTTCACTATTATGTAGATAATCACGGGCACGCCCACGATGGGTGTTATGGCATTGATGGGAAGCACTCCGTGGCTGCTGCAGGTGACGCTTATAAGGGTGCAAAGCAGCGCCACGTCGGCTCCTGCGAGCATTGTGGCCGGGAGCAGGCGGCCGTGGCTGCTTGTGCCTGTTGCAAGCCGTGCGATGTGTGGCACCACCATGCCTATAAACCCTATTGGGCCGCAGAATGCTGTCACCACGGCGGTCAAGGCTCCTGCCACGAGCAGCAGCACGTTGCGCACGCTGCGCACGTTCACTCCCAGGTTTTGCGCATAGCGCGTGCCCAGCAGCATGGCGTTGAGCGGTTTCACCATGGCCACTGCCACAGCCAAGGCCACGGCAATGCTGCCGGCATACATGGGCAGTTGTGTGGTGGTGATGCCGGTGAAGTTGCCGAATCCCCAAGCCACGTAACCTTGAAGTCCCTCGTGCGATGCCACCGAACTGAGCAGTGATATCACGCTCGATGCCAAATAGCTCACCATTATGCCTACTATGAGCAGCATGGTGGCGCTGCGCACTATGCCGGCCAACGTCATCAGCACTGCCAGCACTGCCACTGCACCTGTCATGGCTGCGGCCATAGTGGCCATGTAGCCTCCGAACCCTTGCCCCAGCATGCCGCCTATGCAGCCCCCAGTGGCGAGCATCACCACAGCCACACCGAGTCCGGCTCCGGCCGACACTCCCAGCACGCTCGGATCGGCAAGCGGATTGTTGAAGGTGGTCTGCAGCAGCAGTCCGGCCACTGCAAGGGCGGCTCCTGCGAGTGCCGATGTGGCTATCATGGGCAGGCGGCTTTGGGTGATTATCACATCCCAGGCATAGTTGCCGCTGCTGTGCCCTGTGAGGATGGCCTTGATGGCACTTGGGGCGATGTCTACCGACCCCCACACGAGGCACGCTGCTGCAAGCAGCACTGCCATCACGGCAAGTGTGGCGGTTACAATGGCGGGGCGTGTGCGGTTGATCATAGGCGGGTGTTGATTGATGTGTGCCAAGTGGTTATTCGGCCAGTGGTTTGTAATATTCCGACTCGCTCTTGATTCCTGTTTCGGGGTGGAAGATTGATGCCAAGTCTCGCAGCAGCTTGTCGGGGTGGAACGGGAATTCGCGGTAGAACGGTGAGGCGGCTGTGTTGCACACCCACACCTTGTGGTTCTTGAAGGCGGCAAACTCAGCATTCAGCGCGTAGGCCTTCTTCAAATCGGCATAGGTGCCTATGTTGAATGTCTTAATCAGCCACAAGTCGGCGTTTTGCGCCTTGTTGAGCACTTGGCTGAAGTCGAGGGCAAGCGAGCCTGCGCTGTTGTCATCGGCCCATGGGTAGGCGGCACCTGCATCGGCAAGCATGTGGGCCATGTAGCTATGGCCGCCGGGCACGTTCCACACGCCCGACACCACCGTCTCGGTAATCACGGTGGGCTTGGCTGCTTTCGATGCGGCCACGGCAGCTCGGCACTGCTCATAGGCGGCCACCACGCTGTCAAAGATGCTGTCGGCGCGGTGCCGCTGGCCGGTGAGCTCGCCTATCAGCTTAATCCACTCGGCACGGCCAAGCGGTGTGCTCTCCATGTAGTCGGCACATTCTATCAGGGGTATGTTGATTTTTGCTATCTGGCCGTAGTTGGCATCCTGGAATGGCGACAGCAGTATTGCATCGGGTTTCATTGCAAGCACGTGTTCTACGCTTGGGGCCATCGATGAGCCGCAATCGGCTATTTTGCCGCTTTTTATGCCTTGGGCTATGGCTTGGTCGGTGAAGTATTGCGCATCGGTCACTCCTTTCACGGCTTGGCTGGCGCCGAGTTCGCCCATCACGCTTGTGTGCACTTCCGAGTACACGAGCGCACTTTTTATAGGTGTGCGCACCACAGTGCCTTGTGGCAGGTTGCCTGGCAACTCTTTGTTGCTGGGAACCAGCACATAGCGGTGCAGCACATTGCCTTGCTTCCAGGGGTTCTCAATCTCAACCACCGTGTATTTCTCGGCGTGACTTATCTTGAGCAGTGTGGCGTGGCGTATTGTGGTGTCGGGTGTTCCTTCCTTTTTGCTGTTGCTTGATGTGGTGTGCCCGCAAGCTGCCATGATTACAACCGTGAGCGCGAGCAACACTAATCTGAATGCCTTGTTCATATCTCTATTGTTGTCCTTGTTAGCGTTTTTGGAATCACAAATTTAAGCATATTTTCCGAAATATGCCCGTAGTCGCGGTTCTCGTTTGTTGTGTGGTTGAATGTGACTGTTTGGGCGTGCCGCCACTTGCTTTGGCTCGCCGGCTCAGCGAATCAGCAGGTGTGCTATTCGGGCGCTCCCGCGTTTGCCGGTGCTGATGCGCCTGTAGAGCCACATGAGCAGGCGGCGCATGACGGGCGACGGGTTCATTCCGTCGATAGCCCGCTCAAGCAGTGGCGCGGCAAGGTCGTTGGCTCCCTCGCTGGTATAGATTGCCGCAAGCGACAGGCGGCGGTAGTTGACAAGTCGCAGCAGGCGGCGCTCGCCGGCCGGGTGGCTTTCTTTGATGTGGCTTTCCACCATGTCGAGCACATGCTCGAGTGCTGAATGCTGCCGGCTGAAGCTTGTGCCGGTAATGGAGTTCTCGCCGCTCACCATCACGTCGACCATCACCTCGCGCACTGCGGTAACCCTTGCACCGTGCAGCAGCAGTCTGATGCCAAGCTCGTAGTCCTGCCATCGGGGCAGGGTAGCGTCCCAGCCGCCGGCCTCAATCACCAAATTTCGTCTCACGGCGTAGCACTGGGTCGAGAGCATGCTGTGCAATATCTGCTGTGCTGTGCAGTCGGTCACAAATTGGGGCAGTCGTCTCAGCACGTGCCCATCGGTGGCAATCAGTCGCGCCCCGGCAATCACCACGTCGGTTTTGCCGCCGCATGAGGCTATGCGGTGAGCATAGCTGTCGATAAGTTGGGGGTGCATCACATCGTCGCTGTCGAAAAACACCACCCACTCGCCGTGGGCTATCTCCAGGCCACGGTTGCGTGCCGCGCATGCTCCTGGTGTGGGCTCCTCTGCAATGTCGATGCGCATGTCGCGATGCCGGTCGGCAAAGTGCCGCAACACGTTAAGTGTGCCGTCGGTCGACCCGTTGTCAATCAATATCAGCTCAAAGTCGCTGCTTGTCTGGCATGCCACTGAGTGCAGAGTGCGCTCCACCACACTGGCGCGGTTATGCACCGGTATGATGACCGAAAATGTGGCCTGTGCTGGCTCTGTGGCGTGTTTCATGCCGTAAAGGTAGCCTTAAATGCCGACTTGTGCAAACCTGCGGCCGTGTGGCGTGGATTTTGGTGTTAGCGATAAATGTGTTACTTTTGTGAGGTAAGCAATCACTGCAACCGTTATGAAGATTCTTTTTGCCGGCGATGCGAGCAATATGCACAATTGCCTGGCGCAGCAACTCAAACTCATGGGACACACGGCCGTCGTGGCAAGTGACGGCTCGCGGTGGATGAACACCGGGCGCGACATCAACCTCACCCGCCGCCCTGGTGCGCTCGGGCGCGTGCGCTATGTGGCCGATGTGCTGTGCGCGTTGCCACGCATGCGCGGCTATGATGTGGTGGAGCTTGCAAGCCCCATCTTCTTCAAACTGCGGCCCGAGAGGCTGCGGCCCATCGTGGACTATCTGTGCAGGCACAACGGGGCTGTCGTGCTGTCGGCCCTCGGCACCGACCATGTCTACTACTCGGCATGCCACGACGGGCACACATTCCGCTACAGCGACTACTTTGTGGGCAATGAGCCTTCGCCATATGTGGGCTCGCATGAATATGTGGCTCAGCGACAAGACAACTGGAAGCTGCCACTTATGAAAGAGTATAGCGACTTTGTGCTTAGTCGCGTTGATGGCGTGGCGGCTTGCCTCTATGAATACTGGGCGGCCTATAACGGCAAGGTGCCCGACGGCCATCTCGCCTATATGGGCATTCCTATCGACACGGCTTCGCTGCAACCTGTGCCCCAAACAGGCGTAGCGCCTGAGCGAGTGCGCTTTTTCATAGGCATTCAGCGCGACCGCAACGTGATAAAGGGAACCGATGTTATGCTCGAGGCTTTGAGGCGTGTGCATGACCGCTATCCGCACTTGTGCGAAATCGAAGTGGTGGAAAGCGTGCCCTACGACGAATATACCCACCGCATGCGCTCGTCGCACGTGATTCTCGACCAACTGTATTCCTACACTCCTGCCACCAATGCCTTGATTGCCATGGCGCAAGGGCTGGTGGCTATGTCGGGTGCCGAACCGGAATACTACGACCTTATTGCAGAGCGTGACCTTCACCCCATAATCAACGTTGACCCCACCATGCCGGGCGATGTGGATGCACGCCTTGAGTGGCTTGTGCTCAACCGCCACTTGCTGCCTCAGCTCAGTCGGCAAAGCCGCCAGTTTGTGGAGCGGCACAATGCTGCGCCGGTGGTTGCGCAACGCTACCTCGACTTTTGGCAAGCCATCCTCGATGGCAAGTCGGGTCGCTGAAAGCACGCTCCCAAAGCAGTGAGCGGGGCAGTAGCGAGTGGGGGCGTGGATAGGTTAGCGTAGAAGAGATTTGTTTTTGGGATTGAAATATTTGACTAAGGCTTTTGAGAAACGATGTATAGTGTTAAACATAAACTATTAAACTGTAATAATCATTTGTAAAACTAAGAAAATTATGAAAAAGAAAGTATTGTTATGCGGAATTTTGGCTATGGGCTTGGCAATGTCGACAAGCTCCTGCGGCAGTGGCGAAAACAAAGGTCAAGCGACAGAGAACGTCGCTGAACAAGAATCCGGGTTGTTTGACGATATTGTGGACGTGTATGTGCAAATGTCTGAAAACGAGCAGGAAATGGCTGAGAAGTTCCAGGAGGCTAATCAAGGCAAGATAAAACCTGACGAGGCCCAACAGTTTTTGAAGCAGAAGATGGAGGAGCAGAAAACTCTGAAGGCAAAGCTGCAAGAGGCTTTGCAGGACTTGGGAGAGAAACCCTTCCCGATCTCTGCGTCAGAGGCTGTTGGCGTTTCATTCTCTGAAGGAGTGGTTACTGCTAATGGAGTGGGAACAACTGTAATAAACATCAAGGCTAAACCTTCGGCTCCAGTGGCTGGACCATCTGTGTATGCCTATGGCTTGGATTCTGATAATCAAATTGTCTATAAAACCATAGGTGGTGTAGGCAGTGATGGGCGAATCACCGCGAGCTTTCGTATTTCGATCTTTTCCGGACCTAGTAAAAAACTTATCCCGGTGGAGCAAATCAAGAAATATGCCTCGATTGTTAAGCTGATGGTGGTTACCAAGGAAGAATACGATGCTGGTTTCGTTCCAGGATCGGGAGCTCCAGCCCCACAACAGACTGCAGCGCAGTCGGCTCCTAAGTTTGAGCTTACTTCTCAAGGTGTGGATAAAGTTGTGATAGGAGCCGATGTCAAGAAGCTGCCAAAGTCTGTAGATGGCTTGTATGACAAGGTTGTCGTAAACTCGGAATATAATGCTATGGAGGATGAGACTACAACCAATGCAACTTTCACTCTTAACGGCAAGGATGTGATGAGCGCTATGGCTGATGATGATGGTGAAATCATCTGGATAGGGGTGACCACAAATGCAGTGGCTGTTAAGATTGGTGACGCCTATTTCCAAGTAGGCTCATTAGTGAAGGATTTGCTAAAGGCTAAAGGGGTAAAGAAAGACGAGAGTTATGCGGCTGTTTATAATGGCATACAGTTTAATAAAGACGTTAATGGGAAAATCAGCGAGATTTCAGTAGGGTCTTCTTGGTAATCCATTATTCGAGCATATAAAAAATGAAGCCACGATGTTCTCTATGGTGAATGTCGTGGCTTCAGCTTTCATATAGGGTAAATGTCTAAGATACCCGGCCCACTCATAATGCCATCAGGGCTGCACCGCGATTGCGATGCAGCCCTGATGGTGTTGGGGGGGGTGCTGCGGTGTGGATTACATCACCTTTGCCACTTTTTCGGCCAGCACCGACATGTCGGTCACTCGCTCCACAACCTCGCCGTTGTGGCCGATGATGAACACGGTGGGAATGCCAGTCACATTATAGGCAGTCACATTGGGCGACTGCACGCCGAGCGGGTCGTAGACCGTGATCCAAGGCAGGTTCTTGGCTGCCATGCGCCAGTCCACTTCGCTGGCGTCGAGCCCTATTTGGTAAATCTCAAGGCCCTTGCTGTGATAGCTTGTATAGATGTCGTTGAGTATCTTGTTGAATGCGGGCGAGAACTCGGCACTGTAGGCCGTGTAGTTGAGCAGAACCACCTTGCCCTGAGAGGCTACTTTCGACAGCGACTGGTGCACGCCGTTCTTGTCTTGCAGTGTGATGTCGATAAGGTTGGTCATTTGCGCATATATGGTGTCGCCTGCCGATTGGCTGGCTTGGCGGCGGCGCTTCTGGCCGTCGAGCAGCACGCTCACCAGGTATTGGGTGCGGGGGTCGTTGGGCTTGAAGGTGTTGAAGGCATTGGCCACAGCTCCTATAATCTTCAAGTCGGTATCGTTTAGCGGGTCGAAGATGGGCTCCTCGTTCACATATTTGTTGATGATGTAATACGACACTATTCCACTCGGGTCTTGCAGAATCTGCTCGCTAAGTTTGCGCTTCCATGTCTGCATCTCGGCCTCGGTGCCTTTGCCGCCGCTGAATTGCAGAGCAGCCTTGTCCACTTCCATCACTTGCTTGGCGTGGTCGCTGCCGCTGAGTGTGTAGTCGGTGTCAAAGTTCTTGAGGCTGGTCTTTATGGTTATGTGGTCGATGCTGTCGATGGGCAGGTATATCGACTGGGCGTTGTGGCGCAGACGGTAGATGTTGGGATACTCTGGTGCATCCTCGCTTATGCTGAAGTCGCCGCCCGAGGTGGTGATTGAGTCAACCAAAAACCAACTGCCGTTGCTTGAGTACTCAAGCACAAGCTTGGTGGTGTCGCCGCTACCCTCAATGGTGCCGTCGACGGTGAATTTAGCCTTGCCGCATGAGCACAGCAGTGCCACCAGTGCAAGTGTGTAAAGTATACGAGTCTTCATTTGTAGAAATGTTGTTGTTTTTTTGAATTCCCGCTTTCGGGTATTTTAATAATGCGAAGATAATCCAAATTTCTGCAACTGACAACCCGCACCGCCACAAATGCGCATTTTGCCTGCTTGCCGCAGCGCCGTGACGCTGCTTCACGGGCGCACAGGCGTCAATGCCTCAGCGCGTGGCGCTGAACGATTCGCGCTTAAACATGAATATGGGCACCACCACGCCTATCACCATGCAGGCAATCACAAAGGTGCATGTCAGTCCGTTGTATATCAGCAGGCTGCTGTAGTGGGTAATCACGTCTTCGTCGTTGGAACTCACGCACAGCACCAGGGCTTGCACCGTGTGGTAGGCATAGATACCCGGAATCATGGGCAGCAACGACGGGAATGCGAATGTCTCGGGCGGGCATTTCACCTTGGGGGCAAGGTAAATCGACAGCAGTCCTATCACCACGGCGGCGGTGAAGCTTGCTGTCACTATGTGCCATCCCATCACGTTCATTAGCAGATAGCGTGAGGCGTGGCCCACGGCGGCAATGAGCGCGCAAAACTTGAATGCGTTGAGTGGCGGGTTGCTCACACTTGCGAAGCCTATGGCGGCCAGTGCCGCAAAGAATGCGTCTTGAAGCAGGTTCTGTATAAGTGTCATCTTTTTCCTGTGATTCTCTTTTGTTTGTGAAAAAAAAAGCGGGTGCTGTTGGCTCGTGCCGGTTTAGAATATGTTCAGATTCATAACCAATATGCCTCCCGTAAGCCCGAGCGACAGGCACACGGTGAGCATCATGGCCATCATGAAGCGGCTGAAGGCTGTCAGGTAGTGTCCGTCGAGCAGGTCGCTGATTGAGTTGATGTAGTGCACGCCGGGCACAAGGTAGAGCACGCTTGTGCCGAGTGCGAGGTCGGGCGTGTCGCCCCAGCCGAATATGTAGCCCGAGGTGCTGATCACGGCCGATATGAATGAGCACACAATGAACATGATGCGCGAGTCGACTTTAGCCCCGAGAAGCACAAGCTTCACATAGTAGCCCACAAACGTGGCCACGGCCACGATGCTCATCGACGTGAAGTCGCCTCCAAACAGGCGGCAGAACGATGCGTTGGCAATCGACACCAGTATCATCACAATCCAGCTCGGTATGGGCTTGGCTTGAGTGATGCTGCGGTAGCGCTCTATGGCGCCGTCGAGGTCGCACCGGCCTTCATACACGTCCCAGCTGAGCTTGCTCAAGTGGGTGTTGGCGGCAAAACTTAGCGGCACATGGACTTGTGCCCTCGATTCGTGGTAGGAGTGGGTGTGGTCGCTGTCCCACACAGTGATAATGAAGTGGGTGGCGAGCATTAGCATGTCCACATGCACGTGGAATGCCTCGGCCATGCGGCTCACGTTTTTGTTGATGCGGGTGCAGTTGGCTCCACAGCCCATGAGATAGGTGGCATAGTCGCCGAAAAACAGGCATATGCGCTTGAGCGCATCGTGGTCTTGGATCATCTCTTTTTTAGTCTAAATTATGCTGGTTGTCGTTTCCCTGTTCAACCTTATTTATTTAACTTTGCAAAGTTACTACTTTTTTGGCTTATAATAACTCTTTTCGTATATGAGAATGAATTGGGACTCATTGATATGCGACACGCGCTTGGGGCTGGAAAACTATACCGACAGCCGCAGTGGCGGCGTGCGCAGCGAGTTTGAGCGCGATTTCGACCGCCTTGTGTTTTCCTCGCCTTTCCGCCGGTTGCAGAACAAAACGCAGGTGTTTCCGCTGCCGGGCAGCATTTTCGTGCACAACCGGCTCACTCACAGCCTTGAGGTGTCATGCGTGGGGCGGTCGATGGCCAATGAGGTGGTGCAGTGCCTGATAGCTGCCGACCCGTCAAATCCGGTTAATGCCAAGCTGCTTAAGATGGGCGAGATAGTGGCGGCGGCATGCCTCGCCCACGATTTGGGCAACCCGCCTTTCGGTCATTCGGGCGAGAGGACCATAGGTGCGTTTTTCAGCGAGGGGGCAGGGCTGAGGCTCAAGGGGGAGTTCACTCCCGAACAGTGGGCCGACCTCACCCGCTTCGAAGGCAATGCCAACAGCTTCAGGGCTCTCGTCCACCAGTTCCGTGGTCGCCGTCCGGGAGGCTTTGCCATGACCTATTCCACACTGGCATCGATTGTCAAGTATCCCTATTCGTCGATGCAAGCCAATTCTCACGGCAAGTTTGGCTTCTTCACATCCGAGAGCGCGATATTTGAGCGCATAGCCCACCGGCTGGGGCTCATCAAGCTGGGCCACGAGCGCTATTGCCGTCACCCGCTTGTGTATCTTGTTGAGGCTGCCGACGACATCTGCTATCAGGTGATGGACATAGAGGATGCACATAAACTAAAGATACTCGGTACCGACGAGACCATCGAGCTGCTGTCGGCGTTTTTCGACGAGCCCACCCGCAAGCATCAGGCCGAGGTGCGCTCACGTGTGGCCGACCCCAATGAGAAGATAGCCTATCTGCGCTCGTGCATTGTGGGACTGCTCGTAAAGGAGTGTGCCCGCGTCTTTGTCGACAACGCCGATGCCATATTGGAGGGCCGTTTCGAGGGGTCGCTCATTGAGCACATATCTCCCGTTCCGGCCGAGGGCTACCAGCAGTGCAGCCGCACGGCCTACTCGCGCCTCTATTGTGCCAACTATGTGGTCGATATCGACCTTGCCGGCAACCGCATCATCAATTTTCTGCTCGACAAGCTCATCGAGGCCACGTTGCACCCCGAGCGCAACTACTCGCGCTTGCTGCTCAACAAGTTCCCGCAGCAGTACGACGTAGATGCCGCATCCACGTTTGAGCGTGTGCAGGCAGCCATCGATCACATAAGCGCAATGACCGACATCTATGCGCTCAACCTTTACCGCCAGCTCGACGGCACCAGTCTGCCCACCGTCTGACGCACTGCCGCAGTCATCGCATAATGATATAAAAGCGCCCCGCAACCTCTTTAGGGAAAGGCTGCGGGGCGCAGTGTCTTTATCATGCATTGTGCCTCCGGGATTAACCCTTGCGGCACTTTGTGCTATGGTTAAAATTCAGCGTTGTTGGGTGTGCGCGGGAACGGAATCACGTCGCGGATGTTGCTCATTCCGGTCACAAACAGCACCAGTCGCTCAAAGCCGAGGCCGAAGCCGCTGTGGGGCACTGTGCCGAAACGGCGGGTGTCGAGATACCACCACATATCCTTCATGGGGATGTTGCGCTCTTCGATGGCTTGCATCAGCTTGTCGTAGCTCTCCTCGCGCTCCGAACCGCCAATGATCTCGCCAATCTGCGGGAACAGCACGTCCATTGCGCGCACGGTGCGGCCATCGTCGTTCTGCTTCATGTAGAATGCCTTTATCTCTTTAGGATAGTCGGTGAGAATCACTGGGCGCTTGAAGTGCTCTTCAACCAGGAAGCGCTCGTGCTCGCTCTGCAGGTCGATTCCCCACTTCACGGGATACTCAAACTTCTTGCCGCTCTCCTCAAGTATCTTGATTCCCTCGGTGTAGGGCAGACGCACGAATTTCTCCTTGAGCACACCTTGCAGGCGCTCGATGAGCGTGTCGTCATACATCTTGTTGAGAAACTCAATGTCGTCCTTGCAGTGGTCGAGGGCATATTGCACGCAGTGCTTGATGAAGTCTTCGGCAAGGTCCATATTGTCGGTGATGTCGTTGAAGGCAACCTCGGGCTCCACCATCCAGAATTCGGCAAGGTGGCGCGGGGTGTTGCTGTTTTCGGCACGGAATGTGGGGCCGAAGGTGTAGATGGCACCAAGTGCGGTGGCTCCGAGCTCGCCCTCGAGCTGGCCGCTTACCGTGAGGCTCGTCTGCTTGCCGAAGAAGTCGGCGCTATAGTCGATTTTGCCGTCGTCGGTGCGTGGCAGGTCGTTGAGGTTGAGGGTGGTCACCTGAAACATCTCGCCGGCGCCTTCGCAGTCGCTTTCGGTGATGAGCGGGGTGTTGAGGTAGAAGAAGCCGCGGTCGTTGAAAAACTTGTGAATGGCAAAGGCCAGATTGTGGCGGATGCGCATCACTGCCCCGAAGGTGTTGGTGCGCATGCGCAGGTGGGCCTTTTCACGCAGGAATTCAAGGGTGTGTCCTTTTTTCTGCAATGGGTAGTCGTCGGCCGATGCTGTGCCATACACCTCGATACTCTCGGCTTGCACCTCCACGCTTTGTCCCTTGCCTTGCGATGCCACGAGCGTGCCTTCCACGTGCAGGCTTGAGCCGGTGGTGATGGGTTTCAGCTCCTCGTCGGTGAATTTTTCCAAGTCGATGACAATCTGCAGATTTTTAATCGTCGAGCCATCGTTGAGTGCCACAAACTGCACGTGCTTGTTGCCACGGCGGGTACGCACCCAACCCTTGACGCACACTTTCTCGTCAACCAGCTGTGGGTCGAAGATGTCGACAATCTTAGTTCTTTTTAGTGCCATGATGTTTTGCTATGTGTGTAAGTTTTATCGTTTGTTTCCTTGTGTAGAGTGATAAAAAACCACACTGCCCGTGGCTGTGTGTGGCACTCGGGCAGTGGGCTGTGTGTGGCAGTGCTTACTCAAATGAGCCCTGCTTCAGGAAGTTCACTTCTTCCTGTGTGAGGTAACGCCAGCGTCCGCGGGTCAGGTTCTTTTTGGTGAGGCCTGCGAAATACACGCGGTCGAGCTTCACCACATGGTATCCGAGCGCCTCAAAGATGCGGCGCACCACGCGGTTGCGGCCAGAGTGTATCTCAATGCCTGCCTGCTTGCGGTCGGTGGGCGAGACGTAGCTCACTGCGTCGGCATGGATGGGGCCGTCTTCAAGCTCCACTCCGTCGGCAATGTGCTGCATGTCTTCTTCGCTGATGGGCTTGTCGGTCCACACCTGGTATATCTTTTTCTTCACATATTTCGGATGGGTTAGCTTAGAGGCCAGGTCGCCGTCGTTGGTCAGCAGCAGCACGCCGGTGGTGTTGCGGTCGAGGCGCCCCACTGGGTAGATGCGCTCTTGGCATGCGCCTTTCACCAGGTCCATCACGGTCTTGCGGCCGTTGGGGTCTTCGCTGGTGGTAACGCAGTCTTTGGGCTTGTTGAGCAGAATGTAGCATTTCTTCTCGGCGCTCACCACCTTGTCGTTATATTCCACGATGTCTTTAGGGGTGATTTTCACACCGAGCTCGGTCACGGGCTCGCCATTGACCTTGATTACTCCCTTCTGAATCAGCTCGTCGGCCTCGCGGCGTGAGCACAAACCTGCGTTGGCCATGAATTTGTTTAAGCGGATTTCGCAGTTCGGATCGATTGCCGGCTCCTCATATTCCACGGGTTGAGGGCGTGGGGTGAACCGCATGAGTGGGCGTGGTGCCTGTTGCTGGCGCTTGCCCGGGTGTTGCTGTTTCGGTCCGTAGGGGCGTTGTTGCTGCTGTCCGTAGGGGCGCTGCTGCTGTTGTCCGTAGGGACGCTGCTGTTGCTGTCCGTAGGGGCGCTGCTGCTGTCCGTAGGGACGTTGCTGGTAGCCGCCGCGCTGTTGCTGCTGTCCGTAGGGGCGCTGTTGGTAGCCGCCGCGCTGTTGCTGCTGTCCGTAGGGGCGCTGCTGGTAGCCGCCGCGTTGTTGCTGCTGTCCGTAGGGGCGCTGTTGGTAGCCGCCGTGCTGCTGTGGAGCACCGCCTTCCTGGGCGTTGGCGTCTTGCTGCGGGGCTTGGTTGTAGCGGTTGTTGTAGGGACGTTGATTGTAGCCGCCACGCTGCTGGTAGCCACCTTGGTAGCCGCCTTGATTGTAGGGGCGTTGCTGGCGCGGAGCATAGGGGCGCTGCTGATAGCCGCCCTGGTAATCGGTCTGTGAAGTAGCCTGATCTCCCTGTGCCTCATGACTGAAGTCGACTTTATCGTAACGGGTCGATTCGTTGTCCTCAATTGCTGGCTTTGCATCGCCAATGCGTGGTCTTTTCGGTTTTTTTTCTAAATTCTCATCCATAATTGATACGTTAATTGTTAGTATATGCTTTGAATGATTGTTTTGGCCATCTCGGCCTCTTTTTTTGTTTATATGCTTTAAATAAATTTTTTTTGTTCTTGAGCCGCGTTGTTGTAGTCTGCTGTGCGGAATTTCGCTGCCGCCGTGCATGCATAGCGGCATAGACATACTCTATTTTGCAAAGATAGCGTTTTTTGAACCAAAAGCAAATTATGCGACTGCCTCTTTAATTTTTTTTTATTGCTGTCCGCTAAAAATTTTTGCAAGCATAAATAATTGGGCCGAATTTCTCGCTCGAAATTCAGCCCTTTAGTTACTTTTGTTTTTGCAAATAAAAGGCAAGTAACTATGAACAAAAGTACACATTTTATCGGACAGCCGATGTACGGTCAGCTGATAAATTTGCTCAACAGGGAAGAAATCCTCGAATTTAGCCGCATCCGTAATGGAGAACGCTATGTGAAGCACTTTGATGCTTACCAGCATCTTGTAGTCATGCTATACTCTGTTATCAAGAGATTCGACTCATTGCGCGAGATTACCGATTCCATGTTTCCCGAGGCACGCAAGCTCGCCCATCTAGGCATAAGGGTGATGCCAAGGCGCAGCACATTGTCGGATGCCAACGCCCGCAGGCCAGAGGGAGTGTTTGAGGACACGTACCGTAGCCTGTATGCCCGGTATAAGGACGAGCTTTCCTCGGACAGCCGAAAACGGCAGGTACCATCGTGGCTCAAACGCCTGCAAATCATCGACTCCACGACAATATCCTTATTCTCCAATCTTATATTCAAAGGCGCGGGACGACATCCCAAGTCAGGAAAGAAGAAAGGCGGCATAAAAGTGCACACAAATATCCATGCCAACGAGGGCGTTCCGTCTGACATCA
>CAVDUV010000019.1:0-55601 GCA_963612465.1 Bacteroidaceae bacterium
ACTTTGACACCCCAAAAAACAGATTCTTCAAACACTTTCCCTAATTTTGCACTTGTTGTTGGACTCTACACCCTACCAAAAGCGGTGGCTTGCTGTGAAAAATGCATGCCAAGCCCGTGGGGTGATGCGGAATTATTAGTAATTTTGCAATCGGTGGCTGCGGCGTGAGCTTCAGTGCCGCTGGGTTTTGGCCGACAAAACCGCGAAGACCTCCTTGATGGGCCACTCCGCTTTTAAAAATTGATTTTTTGTAGTAACCCTTATCCCCGAACACAGACGAGAATGAATCCAGCCCTCAGCAGAATAATGCGCAAGACGAAAGAGGCAACCAAAGCGCTTCATCGCAGTTGGCGCCGCCTGCAGGTGTTTGTTGTGCGCGGCACACCCACACCTCGCTTGTCGCAGCAAGAGGTTGAGTGCTGCCACTGCGGCCATGTGTTTAAGGGCAATTACTGCCCGCGTTGCGGTCAAAACGGCAATTTGGGGAAGGGGAAGCCCCGCCTTCTGAGGACGTTCAGGGAGGCGTATCCGCAGCTGTCGAGCAATTTCATACGCACGATAATACATCTTGCACTGCGCCCGGGATATATGCTGCGCGACTATTTCAGCGGTCACCGCGTGATTTATCAGAGCCCGGTGAGCACGTTTCTGATAGCCATTTCAATTATTGCGTTGTGCACCGGTGTGGGCGACCGTGTGATTAGGCAGGGCATTCATGAGGAAGAGTCGGTTGCACAGTTGACTTCGGATACATTCTCCAGCATCATATCGCAAAAGTCTAAGGAAGACAAAAAGGTGCACGCGGCCTATGTCAAGTGGAAGAAGAGCAGGCAAGAACTCTTTTCGGGGCACACGGCTGCGGCAGTGGATTGGGCTTTGGAAAAGCTGATGAGCAACACGTCGCTCACGCTGTTTGCATTCTTTCCGCTGTTTGGGGCAACTTCATATTGTGTCTTTTACCATAGGCGGTTTTATGGCCGACGGCTCAAAATGATTGAGCATTATATCGTGTCGGTTTATATGTTTGCCTTCTTCAGTTTAATCGATGGTCTTGATGTCCTTGTCCTGTATTATATAGTGTGGACATATCGCGGCCTCTACCGGCTGACGTGGTGGCAATCGCTGTGGCGCACGGCTCTTGTGGCGGCAATCGTCGCAGTTCTTGTGCTTGCGGCCATGCTGTTCGTCCTTACGGTGATGATGACCCACGTGCTATACTATTACACCGGTTAGCGTGGGGTGTGCAACGGCAAGGAGACGGCTGTGGCCGGCGGTTTTCGACTGAATTCTATAAGTCGCCACACTCGAGTAGCGCAATGGACGGCAAGGCTCGTTTGGTGCGGGGCTGGATGGCGATTGCGGCTGCGAAAAGGCTTCTCGGCGGCTACCGGGAGCAGAAAATCGCATTTTTTTTCAAAAAAAACACCCGATTGTTTGCTGGATTAAAAATTATGCGTAACTTTGCACCCGCTTGAAACAAGTAACCGGCGTGCAAGAGAGCACACGAAAACTTGCATCTAAGAGCAAAAATAAGATGCCTCTTTAGCTCAGTTGGCCAGAGCACGTGATTTGTAATCTCGGGGTCGTTGGTTCGAATCCGACAAGAGGCTCGAAAGAAAATTTTTTCTTGGGTAGATACCAGAGTGGCCAAATGGGGCAGACTGTAAATCTGCTGTCTTACGACTTCGGTGGTTCGAATCCATCTCTACCCACAATACTCCAACCGGGCGTCAATCGCCGCAGAGTGTTGAATGCGGAAGTAGCTCAGTTGATAGAGCATCAGCCTTCCAAGCTGAGGGTCGCGAGTTTGAGCCTCGTCTTCCGCTCTAAAAAAAACAATGCCTATGTAGCTCAGGGGTAGAGCACTTCCTTGGTAAGGAAGAGGTCGCGGGTTCAAATCCCGCCATCGGCTCAACGTAATCATTGCAGGCTTCGCCTCTCAAGAACAATATTTTGGCCTTGGTAGGCGAAGTGTAATGCGTGATAGCGATTTGAATAGTTAATCATTTAATCAAAAAATAACTAAAGTTATGGCAAAAGAGAAATTCGTAAGATCAAAGCCGCATGTTAACATCGGTACTATTGGTCACGTTGACCACGGTAAAACTACTCTGACTGCTGCTATCACTAAGGTGCTTGCTGAGCAGGGTTTCTCGTCTGAGGGCGTTCGTTCATTCGACTCAATCGACAACGCACCCGAGGAGAAAGAGCGTGGTATTACAATCAACACCGCTCACGTTGAGTATGAGACTGAAAATCGTCACTATGCTCACGTTGACTGCCCTGGACACGCCGACTATGTGAAGAACATGGTAACTGGTGCTGCTCAGATGGACGGTGCAATCGTGGTTATCGCTGCAACTGACGGCGTTATGCCCCAGACTCGTGAGCACATCCTGCTCGCCCGTCAGGTGAACGTTCCCCGTCTGGTTGTGTTCTTGAACAAGTGCGATTCTCCTGATGTCGATGAGGAAATGGTTGAGCTCGTTGAAATGGACGTTCGCGACCTCCTCTCTGAATATGAATATGACGGCGACAACACTCCTATCATCAAGGGTTCTGCACTCGGTGGCCTCAATGGCGATGCCAAGTGGGTTGAGAGCGTGCTCGAGCTGATGAAGGCTGTTGACGAGTGGATTCCACTGCCTCCCCGCGATATCGACAAACCGTTCCTTATGCCTATCGAGGACGTGTTCTCAATCACTGGCCGCGGTACTGTAGCTACAGGCCGTATCGAGACTGGTAAGGTTAAGGTTGGTGACGAAGTTCAAATCATGGGTCTTGGTGCCGACATGAAGTCGGTTGTAACCGGTGTCGAGATGTTCCGCAAGATTCTTGACGAAGGTGAAGCTGGCGATAACGTAGGTCTGCTCCTCCGTGGTGTTGACTACAAGGCTATCAAGCGCGGTATGGTAATCTGCCACCCGGGACTTGTTAAGACTCACGATGAGTTCACTGCTTCTGTCTACATCCTGAAGAAAGAAGAAGGTGGCCGTCACACTCCGTTCCACAACCACTACCGTCCTCAGTTCTACATCCGCACTCTGGATGTGACTGGTGAGATCACTCTGCCCGAGGGCGTAGAGATGGTTATGCCTGGTGACCACGTTGAGATCAACGTTAAGCTCATCACTCCGGTTGCTTGCAGCGAAGGTCTTCGTTTCGCAATCCGTGAGGGTGGCCGCACCGTAGGCTCAGGCCAAATCACTAAGATTGTTGAGTAATATAACTCGATAAACCCAAAAAGCGCATGGCTGTGACATCAGCCACGGCCACAGCGCTTTTTTACATACGGGAATAGTTCAGTTGGTAGAACGTCGGTCTCCAAAACCGAAAGTCGTGAGTTCGAGTCTTACTTCCCGTGCTAATCAAGAACTGAAATGAAAAAATATAAAATACTTACGGATATCGAGGAATCTTATAACGAGCTCGTTAATAAGGTTTCTTGGCCAACCAAGAAAGAACTGGCCAACAGCTCTGTCGTGGTAATGGTAGCTTCCATCGTTACTGCCCTTATAATTTGGGCTGTAGATGCGGTAATCAACGAGGGAATGCACTTGATTTACAGTATCCCTTCTCAATTTTGATGCTGTGAGCAAGTGGCTGCGCGCGCTCTCCAGACTTATGCGCCTGGGGTGTGGGCGCAACGCTTTTCCGAGCCTACCGTGTCGCCATTTCAGGAGACCGCGGCTCATCGTAAATGCCGAGTTAGTTTTTTTCAATCAAGTATTTTAGAGGAACATTAAGACCAATGTCAGAAGGAAAATTCCAATGGTACGCCTTGCGCGCAATCTCCGGCAAGGAGGCTAAAGCAAAAGAAACACTTGACGCAACTTGCAAAAACACCAGTTTGGGAGATTATCTGCAAGAGGTGCTTATACCTACTGAGAAAATCTATGTGACGCGTGCCGGCAAGAAGGTTCTCAAGGAGAGAAACAAGCTTCCCGGCTATGTCTTTGTGTATGTGAAACTAGAAGGCGAGGTTGAAGAGACTATCCGTAACACCAGTAACATCATTGACTTCGTGCGCACCCGCGACACTGCCCGTAAGCCTGAGCCAATACGCGAAAGCGACATGGCACGCATGATGGGCGCAGTCGAGGAGGAGCAGGAGAACTCTGATGCCGGTGTCAACGACTATATCGTGGGCGAGAAGGTGAAGGTCGTAGACGGCCCGTTCACCAACTTCGTGGGAGAGATCGACGAGGTTTATCCCGAGAAGCGCAAGCTCAAGGTTATGGTCTCGGTGTTTGGCCGAAACACTCCGCTTGAGTTGGAGAATTCGCAAGTAGAGCGCCAGTGAAGCCTTAAGTGTTACGGCTATAAGGATCACGCTAAAGAGCGCCCGATTATTTTTATTTAATAATCACTAAAACAATTAATTGAACAATGGCAAAAGAAATTGCTGGACAGATCAAATTGCAGATTAAAGGTGGAGCTGCAAACCCTTCACCGCCAGTAGGTCCCGCTCTGGGTTCTAAGGGTATTAACATCATGGAGTTTTGCAAGCAATTTAATGCCCGCACCCAGGCTAAGGCTGGCAAAGTGCTGCCGGTGGTAATCACTTACTTCACCGACAAGAGCTTTGACTTTGTGGTTAAGACTTCGCCGGTGGCAGTCCAACTCAAGGACGCTGCCAAGCTGAAGAGCGGCTCAGGCGAGCCCAACCGCCGCAAGGTGGCCTCAATCACTTGGGAGCAGGTGCAGGCAATCGCTGAGGACAAACTTCCTGATTTGAACTGTTTTACATTGGCATCGGCTATGAAGCAGGTGGCAGGTACAGCAAGAAGTATGGGTATCACCGTAAAGGGTTCTTTCCCCGAAAACATTTAAAACTTCAATTGACATGAGTAAACTTACAAAAAATCAAAAGTTAGCAAAAGAGAAGATTGAAGCTGGGAAGAGTTACACCCTTGCTGAAGCAGCAGCCTTGCTGAAGGAAATCACCTTCACAAAGTTTGACTCCTCAGCTGATATCGACGTGCGTCTTGGCGTTGACCCCCGCAAGGCCGATCAGAATGTGCGTGGCGTGGTTTCACTGCCCCACGGAACTGGCAAGCAGGTGCGTGTGCTTGTGCTCTGCACTCCCGACGCAGAAGCTGCTGCCAAGGAAGCAGGTGCCGACTACGTTGGTCTGGACGAATATATCGAGAAAATCAAAGGCGGTTGGACTGATGTCGACGTGATCATTACCCAACCTCAAACCATGGGTAAGGTTGGTCCCCTCGGCCGTGTACTCGGTCCGCGTGGCCTCATGCCTAACCCCAAGAGCGGTACTGTGACTCCCGACGTGGCAAAGGCCGTTAAGGAAGTTAAGCAGGGTAAAATCGACTTCAAGTGCGACAAGAAGGGCATCGTGCACACTTCTATCGGCAAGATTTCGTTCCAGCCCGAGCAGATCAAGGACAATGCTCTCGCATTCATCAACACCCTGATCAAGCTTAAGCCCAACACAGCCAAAGGCACTTATATCAAGAGCATTTATCTTTCAAGTACTATGAGTCCGGGTATCAAGATTGACACCAAATCATTGGATGCTTAATTTTAAAATTGGAAAAGAAAAATGAGAAAGGAAGATAAAGCCATATTAATCGAGAAGATAAAGGATACCCTTGCCAACTACAGCGCAGTCTACCTCACCGAGACTACAGTGCTCAACGCTGAGAAGACTACCGAACTGCGCCGCGCCGCCTTCAAGGCCGACGTCAAGCTGATGGTTGTCAAGAACACCCTTCTGCACAAGGCCATGGAGGCGTCTGACGTTGACTACTCTGGCCTGTATCCCGCACTGGTCGGCTCAACCACGCTGATGCTCAGCAACACTGGTAACGCTCCGGCTAAACTTATCAAGAACTTCCGTCAGAAGAAGGAAACCATTCCTGCACTCAAGGCAGCCTTCGTCGAGGAAACCGTGTATCTCGGTCCCGACCAACTCGAGGCTCTGGCCAACATCAAGAGCAAGAACGAACTTATCGCCGACGTTGTGGCTCTGCTGCAGTCTCCGGCAAAGAACGTGGTAAGCGCTCTGCAGAGTGGTGGCAACAAGCTCCACGGAATTCTGGAAACATTATCAAACAAAGAAGAGAAATAAAATTTAAAAATCAATCAATTAAATCATACAAAAATGGCAGATTTAAAAGCTTTTGCAGAACAACTTGTTAATCTTTCAGTTAAGGAAGTAAACGAACTTGCTCAAATTCTTAAAGACGAATATGGTATTGAACCCGCCGCTGCAGCTGTTGCAGTTGCTGCAGGTCCCGCCGCTGGCGCAGCTGCCGCTGAGGAAGAGAAGTCAGCATTCGATGTTGTCCTCAAGGCTGCCGGCAACGAGAAGCTCAAAGTGATCAAGCTGGTTAAGGAACTCACTGGCCTCGGTCTGAAGGACGCTAAGGACCTCGTAGACAAGGCACCCAGCACACTCAAGGAAGGTCTCGCCAAGGCTGACGCTGAAGGCATGAAAAAACAACTCGAAGAGCTCGGAGCTGAAGTTGAACTTAAATAATATAACCTGACTATCAGGTTCTTAGGTTAAGAATCCCAATTTATTGTCGATTCTTAACCTTTTTGTGTCATATTTACAATATTTGAGTTCACTTATAACATTTTTTTCAATGTCAGTTACCAAACAACCACGCATTAATTTTGCACGTGTCAAGAATCCGTTCCCTTATCCGGATTTCCTGGAGGTGCAATTACAATCTTTCAGAGATTTTCTGCAATTAGACACTCCGACTGAGAAGAGAAAAAACGAGGGACTCTACAATGTTTTTTCTGAGAATTTCCCCATTACCGACACCAGAAACAACTTTGTTCTCGAATTCCTTGACTATTTTATAGACCCGCCACGATACACCATTGAGGAATGTCTTGACAGGGGCCTCACCTACAGCGTACCCCTCAAGGCAAAGCTGAAACTCTATTGCACCGACCCCGATCACGAAGACTTCGCGACCGAGGTTCAAGACGTATATCTGGGTGCGATTCCCTACATGACCGACAAGGGCACCTTTGTGATCAACGGTGCCGAGCGCGTCATCGTGTCGCAGCTTCACCGCTCTCCGGGTGTGTTCTTCGGCCAGAGCATGCATGCCAACGGCACCAAGCTCTATTCGGCCCGTATCATCCCGTTCCGTGGATCGTGGATTGAGTTTGCCACCGACATCAACAATGTGATGTATGCCTACATCGACCGCAAGAAAAAATTGCCCGTGACCACGCTCTTGCGTGCCATTGGCCTTGAGACCGATAACGACATCATCAACATCTTCGGCCTGGCAGAGGAACTCAAAGTCAACAAAACAAATCTGAAAAAAGCCATTGGCCGCAAGCTTGCCGCACGTGTCGTCAAGACATGGCAGGAAGACTTCGTCGACGAGGATTCTGGCGAGGTGTCGTCGCTCGAGCGCAACGACATCATCCTCGACCGCGAGGAGGTGATTGAGGAAGAGAACATCCAAGACATCATTGACAGCGGCGCCAAGACCATCCTTGTGCACAAGGACGACGTCAACACCAGCGACTATCAGATTATCTTCAACACGCTGAGCAAGGACCCTTGCAACAGCGAGAAAGAAGCCATCAATTATATCTACAGGCAACTGCGCAACGCCGAGCCACCGGATGACGCAAGTGCCCGCGAGGTGATTCTCAACCTTTTCTTCAGCGAAAAGCGTTACGACCTCGGCGATGTGGGCCGCTTCCGCATCAACAAGAAGCTAGGCCTCGCCACCCCCGACAACGTGCGCGTGCTCACCAAGGAAGACATCATCGAGATCATCAAGTATCTCATCGGCCTTATCAACAGCAAGACCGACGTCGATGACATCGACCACCTGAGCAACCGTCGCGTGCGTACTGTGGGCGAGCAACTCTACAACCAGTTTGGCGTGGGTCTTGCCCGCATGGCCCGCACCATCCGCGAGCGCATGAACGTGCGCGACAACGAGGTGTTCACTCCTATCGACCTGATCAACGCCAAGACCATCTCGTCGGTAATCAACACCTTCTTCGGCACCAACGCCTTGTCGCAGTTCATGGACCAGACCAACCCTCTTGCCGAAATCACCCACAAGCGCCGTATGTCGGCCCTCGGCCCTGGCGGTCTGTCGCGTGAGCGTGCCGGCTTTGAGGTGCGCGACGTGCACTACACCCACTATGGTCGCTTGTGCCCGATCGAGACTCCTGAAGGCCCCAACATCGGCCTTATCTCGTCGCTCTGTATCTATGCCAAGATCAACAAGCTTGGCTTCATTGAGACTCCTTACCGCAAGGTGACCAATTCTAAGGTTGACCTTGAGAACGAGCATATCGTGTATCTCACCGCCGAAAGCGAAGAGGGCAAGATCATCGCCCAGGGCAATGCTCCCCTTAATGCCGACGGCACATTCGTGCGCACCAAGGTGAAATCGCGCCTCGAGGCCGATTTCCCCGTTGTGGCACCTGCCGAAGTGCAACTCATGGACGTGTCGCCGCAACAGATAGCCTCTGTCGCAGCCGCCATGATTCCTTTCCTTGAGCACGACGATGCTAACCGTGCGCTCATGGGCGCCAACATGATGCGCCAGGCAGTGCCTCTGCTGCGCACCGAGGCTCCTATCGTGGGCACCGGCATCGAGCAGCGTCTGGCCTACGACAGCCGCACGCAGATTCAGGCCGAAGGCCCCGGTGTGGTCGAGTTTGTAGATGCATCGGTTATCCGCATCCGCTACGACCAGACCGAAGACGAGCGCTTCGTGAGCTTCGAGGAGCCTGTTAAAGAATACCACTTGCCCAAGTTCCGCAAGACTAACCAAAGCACCACTATCGACCTGCGCCCCATCTGCAACCGCGGACAGCGCGTCGACAAGGGCGACATCCTCACCGAGGGCTATTCTACCGAAGACGGCGAGCTCGCACTCGGCCGTAACCTCAAGGTGGCTTACATGCCTTGGAAGGGTTACAACTACGAGGATGCAATCGTGCTCAACGAACGCATGGTGCGTGAGGACATCCTGACCTCGGTTCACGTCGACGAGTACACCCTTGAGGTGCGTGAGACCAAGCGAGGCATGGAGGAACTTACCAACGATATCCCCAACGTGAGCGAAGACGCCACCAAGGATCTCGACGAACGCGGTATTATCCGCGTGGGCGCACACATCAAGCCGGGCGACATCCTCATCGGCAAAATCACTCCTAAGGGCGAGAGCGATCCCACCCCCGAGGAGAAACTGCTGCGCGCAATCTTCGGCGACAAGGCCGGCGATGTGAAAGACGCATCGCTTAAGGCCAATCCGTCGCTCAAGGGCGTGATCATAGGCACTCGCCTGTTCCAGCGTGCTGCCAAGAAGCGCAAGACCCGCGGCGGCGACCCGCTGCAGAACCAGCTCGATGCCGACTACCAGGCACGTCAAGATGAACTTAAAGGCATCCTCATCGACAAGATGCTCAAGCTCACCGAAGGCCACCTGAGTGCAGGCGTGAAAGACTTCCTCGACACCGAAGTGGTGCCCAAGGGTGTCAAGTTCACCGCTTCGGCTCTCGACCAGCTCGATTATGAGGGTGTGAACCTGAGCAACTGGACCGACGACGAGCACTGCAACAACATGGTGCGCGCCTGCATCATGAACTACCTGCGCAAGAGCAAGGCCATCGACGCCGAGCTGCGCCGCAAGAAGTTTGACCTGCAAATCGGCGACGAACTGCCGTCGGGCATCATGCAAATGGCCAAAGTGTATGTGGCCAAGAAACGCAAAATCGGCGTGGGCGACAAGATGGCCGGCCGTCACGGTAACAAGGGTATCGTGTCGCGCGTGGTGCGTCAGGAAGACATGCCGTTCCTTGCCGACGGTACTCCGGTCGACATCGTGCTCAACCCGCTGGGTGTGCCTTCGCGTATGAACCTCGGACAGATTTTCGAGGCTGTGCTCGGATGGGCCGGACGCGAGCTTAACGTGAAATTTGCCACTCCTATCTTCGATGGTGCCACCCTCGACGACCTCAACGAGTGGACCGACAAGGCAGGCGTGCCGCGCTACGGTAAGTGCTACCTCTACGACGGCGGTACCGGTGAGCGCTTCGACCAGCCGGCCACAGTGGGCGTGACCTACATGCTCAAGCTCGGCCACATGGTTGAAGACAAGATGCACGCACGCTCCATCGGTCCCTACTCGCTCATCACCCAGCAGCCGCTCGGCGGTAAGGCCCAATTCGGTGGCCAGCGCTTCGGTGAGATGGAGGTTTGGGCAATCGAGGCCTTCGGTGCTTCGCATGTGCTTCAGGAAATCCTCACCATCAAGAGCGACGACGTTACCGGCCGCAGCAAGGCCTACGAGGCAATCGTCAAGGGCGACGCAATGCCCACCCCGGGCATTCCCGAGTCGCTCAACGTGCTGCTGCATGAGCTGCGCGGATTGTGCTTGAGTGTGAAACTTGAATAATACAACGTCTTTATAACAATTTCTAGAATGGCTTACAGAAAAGACAATAAGATAAAGAGCAACTTCACGAAAATCTCGATCAGCCTGGCTTCGCCCGATGAGATTCTTGAGAACTCATTCGGCGAGGTGCAGAAGCCCGAGACCATCAACTACCGTACCTACAAGCCTGAGCGCGACGGCTTGTTCTGCGAGCGCATCTTCGGTCCTGTAAAGGACTATGAGTGCCATTGCGGCAAGTACAAGCGCATCCGCTACAAGGGTATCGTGTGCGACCGTTGCGGTGTTGAGGTGACCGAGAAGAAGGTGCGCCGCGAGCGCAGCGGCCACATCCAGCTCGTGGTGCCAGTGGCCCACATCTGGTATTTCCGCTCATTGCCCAACAAGATTGGATATCTGCTGGGACTGCCCACAAAGAAACTCGACGCTGTAATATACTATGAGCGCTACATCGTGATCAAGCCGGGTGCAGCAAAGCACCCCGAGGACGGCAAGGAGCTGCAGCGACTCGATCTCTTGAGCGAGGACGAGTACCTGGCAGTGCTCGACACCCTCCCCGGCAACTCGGCCCTCGATGATGCCGACCCCAACAAGTTTATCGCCAAGATGGGTGCCGAGGCTGTTTCTGACCTGCTTCAGGACATCAACCTCGACGACCTCTCTTATGAGCTGCGCGACAGCGCAAGCCGGGAAAGCTCGCAACAGCGCAAGACCGAAGCTCTGAAACGCCTTCAGGTGGTGGAGAGCTTCCGCGCGTCAAAGAATATTAACCGTCCGGAATGGATGATTCTGAAGGTGATACCGGTCATTCCGCCCGATTTGCGCCCTCTGGTGCCTCTCGATGGCGGCCGTTTCGCCACCAGCGACCTCAACGACCTGTACCGCCGCGTCATAATTCGCAACAACCGCCTCAAGCGCCTTATGGAAATCAAGGCGCCCGAAGTGATTTTGCGCAACGAGAAGCGCATGCTTCAAGAGGCTGTCGACTCTTTGCTCGACAACAGCCGCAAGTCGACTGCCGTGCGCAGCGATGCCAACCGCTCGCTCAAGTCGCTTAGCGACAGCCTCAAGGGTAAGCAGGGCCGCTTCCGTCAAAACCTCCTCGGTAAGCGTGTCGACTATTCGGCCCGTTCGGTTATCGTGGTCGGCCCTGAACTCAAGATGGGCGAGTGCGGTATCCCCAAGGACATGGCCGCCGAGCTCTACAAGCCGTTTGTGATCCGCAAGCTCATTGAGCGCGGCATCGTCAAGACGGTGAAGAGCGCCAAGAAGATTGTCGACCGCAAGGAGCCTGTGGTTTGGGACATCCTGGAGAACGTGATGAAGGGTCACCCCGTGATGCTCAACCGTGCACCTACTCTGCACCGTCTGGGTATCCAGGCTTTCCAGCCCCGACTGATTGAAGGCAAGGCAATCCAGCTTCACCCGCTGGCTTGTACGCCGTTCAATGCCGACTTCGACGGTGACCAGATGGCTGTTCACCTCCCGCTCGGCAACGAGGCTGTGATTGAGGCTCAGCTGCTAATGCTCATGCCGCACAACATCCTCAATCCTGCCAATGGTGAGCCTATCACCGTGCCTTCGCAGGATATGGTTCTCGGCTTGTACTACATCACCAAGCTCCGCCAGGAAGCCAAGGGTGAGGGCCTTGTGTTCTACGGCCCCGAAGAGGCTCAAATCGCCCTCAACGAGGGCAAGGTGTCGATGAACGCCATAATCTCGGTTGTGGTCGACGACATCGACGAGAACGGCAATCCTTGCAAGGTGCTCAAGCACGACACCTCGGTGGGCCGTATCCTCTTCAACAACTTCGTGCCCAACGAAATCGGCTACGTCAACGAAGTAATCTCAAAGAAGACTCTGAAAAAACTCATCACACGCGTGATTCGCACTTGCGGTGTGCCACGTTCGGCCAAGTTCCTTGATGACATCAAGAACATGGGTTACTACATGGCATTCAAGGGCGGTCTGTCGTTCAACCTCGGTGATGTGCTCGTGCCACCTGAAAAGAATGAATACATTAAGGAGGGCGACGCCATGGTTGAGGAAGTGATGAACAACTACAGCATGGGTCTTATAACCAATAACGAACGCTATAACCAGGTGATCGACATCTGGACTAACGTCAACAGCCGTCTGACCGAGACTCTGATGAAGCAGATCTCGTCTGACCAGCAGGGCTTCAACTCAGTCTACATGATGCTTGACTCGGGTGCCCGTGGTTCGAAAGACCAGATTCGCCAGCTCTCTGGTATGCGTGGTCTTATGGCCAAGCCGCAGAAGTCGGGTGTTGAGGGTGGTCACCAGATTATCGAGAACCCGATTCTTGCAAACTTTAAGGAAGGTCTGTCGGTGCTCGAGTACTTTATCTCGACCCACGGTGCCCGTAAGGGTCTTGCCGATACCGCACTTAAGACTGCCGACGCCGGTTACCTTACCCGCCGTCTGGTGGATGTGGCACACGACGTGATTATCACCGAAGAAGACTGCGGAACGCTGCGCGGACTTGTGTGCCGCGAGGTGAAGAACAACGACGACGTGGTGGCCACTCTTGCCGAGCGCATTGTGGGCCGCGTGTCGGTTCACGACGTTGTCGACCCCACCACTGGTAAGGTCATCGTGGGGAGCGGTGAGGAAATCACCGACGTTGCAGCCGAGCGCATCAACAACTCGCCCATTGAGTCGGTTGAAATCCGCTCAGTGCTCACCTGCGAGGCCAAGCACGGCGTCTGCGCCAAGTGCTACGGCCGCAACCTGGCCAACCACCGCATGGTGCAGATTGGCGAGGCTGTGGGTGTGATTGCCGCACAGTCAATCGGCGAGCCTGGTACTCAGCTCACCCTGCGTACGTTCCACGTCGGTGGTGTGGCAAGCAACATCGCCGCCGTTTCCAATATGAAATCGAAATACGAAGGACGTCTCGAAATCGACGAGCTTCGCACTGTGAAGGACAAGGACGGTGTCGACATCGTAATTGGCCGCATGGGTGAGCTCTCAATCGTTGACCCCAACACCAACATGGTGCTCACCACCGCCCAGCTCAACTATGGTTCGAAGCTCTTCTTCAAGTCGGGCGATACCGTGAAACCGGGCGACGTGATTTGCGAATGGGACCCCTTCAACAATGTAATCGTCAGCGAGGTTGCCGGTAAGCTTCAGTTCAGCAACCTCATCGAAGGTGTGACTTACCGCAACGAGGTCGACGAGACTTCGGGCAACAGCGAGAAGATCATCATCGAGTCGAAAGACCACACACGTGTGCCCGAGGCTCAGTTGTATGACTCTAACGGCCAGCTGGTGAAGACCTACTCACTGCCTGTGGGTGCCCACCTCATGCAGAAGGAGGGCGAGGAAATCACCGCAGGTTCGGTGCTCATCAAGATTGCACGCGCCTCATCGGGTGGCGCCGGCGATATCACCGGTGGTCTGCCTCGTGTGACCGAGCTCTTCGAGGCCCGCAACCCGTCGAACCCTGCCATCGTGAGCGAAATCGACGGTGAGGTCACCTTCGGCAAGCTCAAGCGTGGTAACCGCGAGGTGGTGGTGACCAACAAGCTTGGCGAGGTTAAGAAGTATCTCGTGCCACTGTCGAAGCAGATTCTCGTTCAGGAAAATGACTATGTGCGTGCCGGTACACCGCTATCCGACGGTGCCACCACACCTGCCGACATCCTTCGCATCAAGGGCCCGACGGCCGTTCAGGACTATATCGTCAACGAGGTTCAGAACGTGTATCGCCTGCAAGGTGTGAAGATCAACGACAAGCACTTCGAGGTTATCGTGCGCCAGATGATGCGCAAGGTCATCATCCTCGATCCGGGCGACACCCGCTTCCTCGAGCAGCAGTCGGTCGACAAGCGCGACTTCATGGAAGAGAACGACCGCATCTGGGGCAAGAAGGTTGTCACCGATGCCGGCGACAGCAACGACGTGAAGAAGGGTCAGATTATCACGGCACGCAAGCTGCGCGACCTCAACTCTGCCCTCAAGCGCCGCGACCTCAAGCTGGTGAGCGTGCGTGACGCAATGCCCGCCACAAGTGAGCAGATACTGCAAGGTATCACACGCGCCGCATTGCAGACCAAGAGCTTCATGTCGGCCGCATCATTCCAGGAAACCACCAAGGTGCTCAACGATGCCGCAATCAACGGTAAGGTTGACTATCTTGAGGGCATGAAGGAAAATGTGATTTGCGGTCACCTGATTCCTGCCGGTACGGGTATGCGTCAATTCCAGTCGATTGTTGTAGGCAACAAGGACGAAATGGCTCGTGCGGCTGCCCACAAGGTGGCTGCTGAGGCCGATGCACTTCCCACCGAGGAAGAGTTCATGAAGCAGCATCAGTGAGAAACTGTGTTGCACGGGAGCTCACGTGAGGGTTGAAAGCCTTGCCGCGCGTGGCGGCAGATGCTGGTCCTCACCACCCCAAGAAAGACAGCTCTCGTGGAACCTAACTGACACATATCGCACGTGCCGCGATGAGTGGCTGCCGCAGGGGAAAGCGGCCTCCACTTGCCTTAAAGGCGTGGCACATGTGAAATAGAAATGTTTTTAAGTGACATCAGTCGGGCTTTCGCCAATTGCGGCGGAAGCCCGACTATTTTATTGCCGGTCGGCAGTGGTGCTTTGCAAAATAGTAGGGCGGCCATTGCTGTGCACTGCAAAAAAATGGTTAATTTTGTGGGAGCAAGCCGCTTTGCACTTGTGCAAGCCGTCGGTGATGGCCGGCACAGGGCAACATGGACCTTATTCTGCATCTTCAGTTTTTGCAGCGGGCACACATTCCCTAGCCTATGTGGATAGTTTTTGCAGTTATATCATCACTGAGCCTCGGATTCTACGACGTGTTCAAGAAACGGGCTTTAGAGGGCAACAACGTGTATATAGTGTTGCTCCTCAACACGCTGCTGTGCTCGTTGTTCATGAGTCCGGTGCTGTTTGCCATGGCTGGGGGCTGCGATTCGGCTTTCGGTCGCCTCACTTTCGCCGACCACAGGTATATAATCCTCAAGTCGGTAATAGTCACAGCCTCGTGGTTGCTCGGCTATTGGGTGATAAAGAAGCTGCCGCTCACCATCACAGGGTCGGTCAACGCCCTGCGCCCCGTGCTGGTTCTCACGGGAGCATTGATACTTTTTGGCGAGCATCCCAATGCCTTGCAGTGGACGGGCATTGCGCTTGGCTTTGTGTCGCTGCTGTGGGTGGGCTTCATAGGCAGCCGTGAGGGACTCTCGCAGTCTAGCCGCAAGTGGCTCGTGATGGGGCTTCTGTCGGTGGTGTTGTGGGCCGCAAGCGGCCTCTACGACAAGTTCCTGCTTGAGCGATTCACACCGCTGGCCGTGGAGGCTTGGTATTCATTCTACCAGTTGGTGATAATGAGCGTGGTGGTGGGCTTGCTGCTGTTGCGCAGCCACAGGGCCGACCGCGACCCGTTCAGGTGGAAGTGGTCGATACTCTTCATCTCGGTGTTCATCGCTCTTGCCGACCTTAGCTATTTCATGGCTTTGTCGATACCCGGCTCACTCGTGGGGGTGGTGTCAATGACTCGCCGTGGCAGCGCTTTGGTGTCGTTTTTCTATGGCATTTTCATATTGCGCGAGCGCAATATGAAGCTCAAGATAGTGGATTTGCTCATCCTTGTGGCTGGTGTGGCATGCCTCATTGCCGGCAGTCTTGACATGGATTGATGCTTTCCTGGCAGCAGGCGCACAATAAGACGCTAAAAACAATATAAACACAATACACACACTCTAATGAGCATTTTAAAACCCAACGTTCCTGTGGCCCTTTGCAGCGACCACGCCGGCCTTGCCACTAAGCAGGCCATCATTGAATATTTGAAGCAAAACGGCATCGCCTATAAGGATTTCGGCACCTACACTCCCGACAGCTGCGACTATCCCGATTTCGCCCACGAGTGCGCCTTGGCCGTGGAAAGCGGTGAATGCTATCCGGGCATAGGTGTGTGCGGTAGCGGCGAGGGCATCAACATGACCCTCAACAAGCATCAGGGCATTCGTTCGGCTTTGTGCTGGATTCCCGAGATTGCAAGTCTGGCACGTCAGCACAACGATGCCAATGTGCTTGCCCTTCCCGGTCGCTTCATTACCGACGATGAGGCCATAGAGATGGTTAAGACTTTTCTCAACACCCCCTTTGAGGGCGGCCGCCACCAGCGTCGCATCGACAAGATTCCGGTGAAGTAAAACTCATACCGACAAGGCTTACCGCAAGGCAAACGCATAACACGGCAGTGCAGTCAACCCATTAATGGTGAACTGCACTGCCGTGCTTGTTAATCATGTGAAAATGTTAGTTATATCCGTGATTAATATAAAATCCTTATGACGGCACTGCCGTAGCTTTGTGCCGGAAAACTAATAAAAGAATTGAGCTATGATGAGAATTTCTGTTGCTGGTGTGTTCTTTGCCACTATATTGTGGCTTGGCACCGTTGTCATGCAGGCACAGACTCCCGCGGAGCCGCTGCCGCTGGTCGACATCAGCCTGCCCGACACTTCGGCGCTTATTGAGCGGCATGTGTGGACCGATGGCGTGAAAATAGCGATGCGGTCGGGTGGCATAGAGCAGTTCAGCGTTTCTGATGCCCGCATAAAGGGACGCGGCCACTCCACATGGTCGAAAAGAAAGAAACCATATGTGGTGAGGCTAAGCGAGCCACGCTCCGTTCTTGGGATGCCTGCTCATCGTGAATGGGCATTGCTGGCCAATGTGATGGATCATAGTCACCTTCGCAATCATTTGGCCTTTGAGGTTGCCCGGCAGACTTCTCTCGACTGGACTCCAAGGGGCGTCTTTGCCAAGTTGCGGATCGACGGCAAGGATGAAGGCTTGTACTATCTGACCGAACTTATTCGCATCGATGATTCCCGGCTGCGCCCTAAGGACTGTGCGGTGCTGGTGGAGCTTGATGCGCATAAGGATGGCTTGGTGGAGTTGACTATGCCCGACGGCAGCCATCCGAAGGATTGGCGCATGGTGCCAGGGGCACAACCGTTGCGCCTCGACACCCTTTCTTTGGTAGATTGGCTCATTGTGAACGAATTGCTGATGAATGCCGAGGTGCATGGCCCTCGCAGCTGCTATATGCACATCACTCCCGATTGCATTTTGCGTGCTGGGCCGGTTTGGGACTACGACTTGGCTTTCAACGAAGTGGGTGTGGATGCTGGAGGTGACATCCGTCCGGCCCGTTTCAAGGGTAAGATGGACGGCGTGCGCTGGCTGGATGTTGATAGCCTGTTTTGCCTTGATGCGGGATTCACTGAGGCGTTGGCTGCCAGGGGCTTTCCCGTGCCATCAAAAGGTGAGTTGCTCGCATTGATGAAACTTAGGTGGAAGAGCCTTCGAAACAAATTCTACGGTCTGGAGTCGGAACTGGACCGCCAGGGAGAAATCATTCGCCGTGATACAGAACTTGACCAGCAACAATGGAACAGCGCCGATCCTGCCCGTTTCGACCCGAGCGACTCATTTGCAGCCTCGTTGATAAGGCTCAAACAGACGTTCCGTAGGCGTTTGGCTTTCATGGACAAGCTGCTCGCGGAATAATAGAATCGCAGCAGTGACGATGTCGTGTCTTGCTGTCTCACTTGCTGCTGTGGAGCGTTGGCCTGCCGGCATTGTGCCGGGTGTAGTAGTGCCACTGCATAAAAGCACCGGGGGCCACACTGCTGTGCGGCCCCCGGTGGTATGGATTAAAGACTAAGTGAAGTGCGATTAGTCGTCGTTGCGGTGAAGTTTCTGAACATAGACAGCCTTCATCATTTTCTTGCGGTTGATTACTGAGGGCTTGTCAAACTGCTGGCGTGCGCGAAGTTCCTTCACGATGCCGGTTTTCTCATATTTTCTCTTAAATTTCTTCAAGGCTCTTTCGATGTTCTCGCCTTCCTTAACTTGTACGATGATCATTTTTTGTGTTTAATTTTAAATGTTATTGTAAATTGATTTTTTCTTGATTGTTGCCATTTTAGCCCTGCCGCTGGCCATTTCCTGCGTTGTGCCGCTTGGGCTGCGCATTGCGCTGGCTGCGTCGTGCACCCATCTGTGTGAGAGTGGATGTTTCTTGTAAATAAAATGTAAGCTAAATGGAATTGAGGCTTTTTTTGTGAAAACCGGTTAAGTGGTTGCTACGCAATATATGTGCAGGCTACATCTGCGGGCAGATTGTGCCTTTAAAGCATTGCTATTCCATTTACCGGCTCGGCCGACAGCCTCTGTCGCCCGCCAGTGCTGAGAATCAGCACATTGCAATTGGTGATATGTGATTTTTCCGTATCTATGCCAGTAAAAGTAACTGACCTCCTTTCAATTATAGACTGCAAAGTTAGCAAATTCTGCATTCATCCGCAACTCCTCCATTGCCTTTATTCGTCTTTTTTCTCATCACCATCGTCATTTTTTGCAACTATCATCACCTAAAATGGCCGAAATGCGGGTTTTGCGAAAAGCTTATGCGCAATGTTTGGGCAAAAAAGCGTAATTTTGCAGTGCGTATCGCTCGCAGCCTAATCAATGGCGGCTATTGCGGTGCACCAATGGATATTACTAAGAATTCTGAATGGAACGACAACCGTTTTTTTCTATCATTACAGTCACATTCAACGCCGCCAGTGTCATCGGCCCCACCTTGCAGAGCATCAGTAGTCAGACGTATGCCAACTATGAGCTGATTGTGCAAGACGGCGCGTCGACCGACGGCACGCTTGATGCCGTGCGCATGGCCGGCATTGCCCACACAAGTGTGTGTAGCGAGCCCGACGGCGGATTGTATGACGCAATGAACAGGGCTGCCGCAAAAGCGTTCGGACGCTACTTGATATTCCTCAATGCCGGCGACAGCTTTGCCGCTCCCGATGTGCTGCAGCGGCTGCACGATGTGGTGGGCAATGGCAATCCTGGTGTGGTATATGGCCAGACGCAGCTTGTGGATGCCCAACGCCACGTGACCGGAATGCGGCACCTCTCGGCACCCTCGCGCCTCTCGTGGCGCAGCTTCAAGCGGGGCATGCTTGTGTGCCATCAGGCCTTTGTGGTGCGGCGCGATCTCTTTGCACCCTACGACCTGAGCTACCGCTTCAGTGCCGATTATGAATGGTGCATACGCATGCTCAAGGCATCACCGGCCAACGCTTACGCCGGCGATGAGCCAATAGTGAGTTTCCTGTGCGACGGAGGACTCACCGACCGCAACCATCGCGCCTCGCTGCGCGAGCGCTACCGCATCATGTGCCGCTACTACGGCACCCTGCCCACCATAGCAAGGCACATCACATTCGTGCCACGCTACTTGCTGCGCAAGCTACGCACAGCCTTCAGGCACAATAAATAAAAAAAAGACACCGCTCATAAAAGCACACTCACAATGGATTTGAAAGTCACTTACCAGAACACGGGAGAATTCTCGAAAAAACTGTTTCTCGAAACATACGGCTGCCAGATGAACGTGGCCGACAGCGAAGTGGTGGCATCGGTCATGAAAATGGCCGGATATGGCACTACCGACACCCTCGACGATGCCGACGCCATATTCATCAACACCTGCTCGGTGCGCGACAATGCCGAGCAGAAAATCTTCTCGCGCCTCAACCAGCTCAACGCGTTGCGCCACCACCGCCAGCGCAGGCTCATAATAGGCGTGATAGGCTGCATGGCCGAGCGAATGAAGGAAGTGCTCATCAACGAGCATGATGTGGATGTGGTGGCCGGCCCCGACAGCTATCTGGATCTTCCTAACCTGATAGGCTCGGCCGAAAACGGCGGCAAGGCCATCGACACTCAACTGTCGACCACCGAAACCTACCGCGACATCATCCCCACCAGGCTTGGAGGCAACAAGGTGAGCGGCTTTATCAGCATAATGCGTGGCTGCAACAACTTCTGCACCTACTGCATCGTGCCCTACACTCGCGGCCGTGAACGCAGCCGTGAGCCCAAGAGCATACTTAACGAGCTGGCCGACCTTGAACGCCGTGGTTACAAGGAAGTGACTCTGCTCGGCCAAAACGTGAACTCTTATTGCTACAAGCCTGCCACCGAAGGCGAGGAGCCGGTGGATTTTGCAACTCTGCTGGCCATGGTTGCCGAGGCTGCACCGCACATGCGGGTGCGCTTCACCACAAGCAACCCCGAAGACCTGAGCGACGCCATCATCGATGCCATGGCCTCGCACGCCAACATCTGCAACCACATCCACCTGCCGGTGCAGAGTGGCAGCAACAAGGTGCTGAAACTGATGAACCGCAAGTACACCCGCGAGTGGTATCTCGACCGCATAAAAGCCATTAAGGAACGCATACCCGATTGCGGTATCAGCACCGACATGTTCACCGGTTTCCACGACGAGACCGAAGAAGACTTTGAGCTGACGCTGAGCCTGATGCGCGAAGTGGGCTTCGACTCGGCATTCATGTTCAAGTATTCGGAGCGCCCTGGCACATTCGCCTCTAAGCATCTGCCCGACAACGTGCCCGAAAGCGTGAAGATCGAAAGGCTTAACCGCATGATTGACCTCCAGAACCAGTTATCGCGCCACAGCAACCGACAGGACGTGGGAAAGACGTTTGAGGTGCTGGTTGAGGGCTACAGCAAGCGTTCGCACGACGACATGTATGGCCGCACCGAGCAGAACAAGGTGGTGGTGTTTGCCGCCGGCGACACGCAGGTGGGCGATCGTGTAATCTGCAAAATCGACGACTCCACATCGGCCACGCTGCTGGGCCACCGCATTTGAGCCCCCGGAGCGGGAAATAAAGACGAAACTGATAAATTGTAAAATGAACGATTCTTGCACCTCATCAGGCCCGCAAGGCGCTGTCTCTGCACCCGAGCGGCTGTGGAATGCCAACTTCATAAAGGCCAATGTGGCCAACTTTATGCTGTTTTTCGCATTCTATCTGCTCATGCCGCTCATGCCGCTTTACATGGCCGATAGTTTCCACTCTAGCAAAGACGTGATAGGGATGGTGCTGTCGGGCTACACAGTGGCCGCATTGATTATGCGCCCATTCAGCGGATTCCTAGTCGACAGCTTTCAGCGCAAACGTGTGCTGATGGTGTGCTATTTCGTGTTTTTCATTTTTTTTGCAGGCTACTTGGCTGCAGGCACGCTGCTGGCATTTGCCATAGTGCGCACGTTGCACGGAGCCCCCTTTGGCGCACTCACCGTGGCCAACAGCACCGTGGCCATCGATGTGTTGCCGTCGAGCCGTCGCAGCGAGGGAATTGGCTACTATGGCCTTAGCAACAATCTGGCTATGGCCACAGGTCCCACCGTGGCCATATATCTCTATGGCTGGGCGCACAGCTATGCGGCTTTGTTTTGGCTTGCCCTTGCCGTGGCCGGGGTAGGACTCGCCGTCGACAGCACCATCCGCCTGAAGCACCGTGCTCCGGTAGCTCACGGCCGATTGTCGTTCGACCGCTTTTTCCTCACGGCAGGCACACGCCTGTTTTTCAATACCGTGGCATTTGGCTACTCCTATGGCATACTCAGCACCTACCTTGCCATCTACAGCAAAGAGAAGATGGGTATCACTGGCGGTACGGGCACATTTTTTCTGCTGCTGGCGGTTGGGCTCATATTGAGCCGGCTTGAGGGAGCAAGATCACTGCGCAAGGGGCGCATCACCTTCAATGCGTCGGTCGGAATCATTGTGTCGCTTGCGGGCTACTTGCTGTTTGTGCTTTGTGGCAACCTTGTGGGCTACTATCTGGCCGCGCTGCTCATAGGCTTGGGCAACGGGCATATGTGGCCAGCCTACCAAAACATGTTTATCAACCTTGCCAGCCATGACCAGCGCGGCACGGCCAATTCCACTCTGCTCGTGTCGTGGGACTTGGGTGGTGGCTTGGGCGTGCTCATTGGCGGCGTCATTGCCGAGCACTGGGGCTACGGCTGCGCTTTTTGGAGCGCTGCAATAGTCACTATGATGGGAATAGCCGGTTTCTTTGCAACTGGTCGCCGCCACTATCTCAAGCATCGCCTTCGCTGAACGGGCCGCCCGACGGATGCTTGCGGAACTGGCTCGGAGTCATTCCATACACTCGCTTAAACACTTTTGAGAAGTAGGCGTTGTCCTCGAAGCCGCAATTAAGTGCCACTTCGGCAATGGTCTGTTCGGGATGCTGGGCGATGATGCGCTTGGCGCGCGCCATGCGCACCCGCAGAATGTACACGGCAGTGGTGTCGCCGGTAATTTGCGACACTTTGCGGTTGAGCTGCCTTGAGCTGAGGCACATGCGCGAAGCCACGCTCTCGATGTCAAACTTGTTGATGTCCATCTGCTGGTACACCACATCCACCAGTTTGTTGATGAAGTCGCGGTCAACCTTGCTGAGCACTTGCTCGCTGTCGTTGCTGCCGCTTGCTACTGCCTGTCGGTATTTGTTGCGCAGCAGCCGTCGCTGCTCAAGCAGCTTTTCAACGCGGGTGTTGAGCTCTACCGAGTTAAATGGCTTGTAGAGATAGGCGTCGGCTCCGGCCTTGATGCCGAGTATGCGGTCGTCTTCGGTGCTGCGTGCAGTGATTATAATCACCGGAATGTGGTTGAGGGCTTGTGAGGCGCGTATGTCGGCACACAGTTCGAGTCCGTCTTTCTCAGGCATCATCAAGTCGGTAATGATGAGGTCGGGCAGTAGCTGCTTTGCCATGTCGAGGCCTTCGGCCCCGTTGCTTGCATAGTGCAGCCTGTAGCGTTGGTTTATCTCACTGCCTATGTATCTCGACATGTCGGGGTTGTCTTCCACTATCAGCACCACTGGCGCATCGGGGTTGTCAGAATCCCCGTGTGGCTGTTGCTGGCTGGCTTGCGTCACGGCAGCGGGAGCCTCGTCGTTGATATCCGATGGGTCAAACCGTTGCCAGCCGCCCTTGCCGTGGCTCAGTGGCAGTGTCACGGTGAAGGTGCTGCCGTATCCCTTGCGGCTCTCTACCGCTACGGTACCATCCATCACTTCTACCACGTTTTTCACCAGCGACAGGCCCACTCCGGTGCCCAGTCCCACGCTCTTGCCCGTGCCTGCTCCTTGGTAGAAGGTGGCAAAGATGTGGGGCAGCTCCTCCTTGTCGATTCCACAGCCATTGTCGGCCACGGCAATGACGGCGGTGTTGCCATCGCCTAGGTGGATAGAGAGCGTGATGCGTCCGCCGTCGGGTGTGAACTTGAGAGCGTTGCCCATGAGGTTGCGCACTATTTTATTCATGTAGTCGGGCACGAAGTCCATTTCAATGTCGTCGCGGTCGGTATCGAATGCCATGACCAGGCCGCGGCTTTGAGCATAGGCGTGATAGCTCTCGAAGAGCACTTGCAAGTAGCGCACCACGTTGCCGGTGCGGTAGTCGGGCCGTCCTACGGCCGACTTCACCCGTGCCACGTCAAGAATCTGGTTGATGAGGTTGAGCAGGCTGCGCCCCTGGCGCACGATGGTGTTGCCGGCATTGTTCATACTGTCGTCGGTCTTGCCTATGCGCCCGTCGGCCATTTGCTGGCCGATGCCTATTATCAGGGTGAGCGGGGTGCGGAACTCATGGGTGATGTTGGTGAAAAACGACGTGCGCATCGAGTCGAGCTGCTGCATTGTGCGCTGGTGGCGCTTGCGCATGAGCAGGGCGTAATACAGGAACGCAATGGCTGCGAGAGCGGCTATTGCCACGACCCCCGAGGCTATCAGCACTATTTCCTTTATGCGCTTTTCGGCCCGGTAGCTCTTGGTGGCCGCATCCACCATTACCTTGCTGCGCTCGGTCTCATATTGGATGCGCACATTCTGGATGCGGTTCATGTTTTTCTCGTTCGAGATGCTGTCGGAGCAGTTGCGGCTCTTGATATAGTTGTCAAGCGCTGCACGGCTGTCGCCCATCCGCTCGTAGTATTGATAATAGAGCTTATAGGTCTCGGCCTCGTGTTCTATGCTGTGTAGCTGGGCTGCCACTTGTGCCGCTTGGTCAATATATGTCTTTGCGGTGGCCATGTTGCCTTGACTCAAGTAGATGCGGGCAAGCGACAAGCACGGTTCGAGCCAGTGCCAGCGGTCGGACGACTGCTCCATCAGCGAGTATGACTCCTTATATTCCTTGATGGCTGCGGCTGTGTTGTGCGAAAGCTCGTAAAGTCGGCCAAAACTGTTGTGGTTCAGTGAGATGCCGAGGTCGCTCTTTGCCTCGCGGTTTAGCTCCATCGAGCGGCGGTAATAGTGCCAGGCCGAGTCGATGCGGCCTTCGCCCTCGAAAATTGAGCCGAGATTGGCATAGTTGATGGCTTGCCCAAGAGCGCTGCCCAAGGCCTTCTCTCCTGCCAGGGCCGCGCGGAACACGCTGTCGGCCGTTTCATTGTTGCCTGTGGTTAGGCAAATGTTGCCAATGCCGTTGAGCGACACCACGCGGTTCTTGCGGGCGTCAAAGCTCTCCTTGTCGCTCAGGCGGTCGCACAGTCCGAGGGCCTGGTAGTGATAGCGGGAGGCTTCGTCGAGCACGCCCATGCGCCGCAGTGCGGTTCCTATGTTGTTAAGGGCTTTTATGATTTCTATGGTGTCGGCCAGTTGTTCGGCCACATTCAGCCCGCGGCGGTGGCACTCAATGGCTTCGGTAAACCGGTTGTTCTCCCTGTACATTTTCCCGAGGCAACGGCAGGCTACTACTATGCCCAGGTAGTTGTCGGAGCGGCTATACTCGTTCAGCAGATGCTGAAGTTGGGTAGTGTCGGTTGCAAGTTTCACCACGCTGTCGATGGCTTTGCGTTGCTCTGGGGTGTAGTTTGTGTGGCCATTTCCACCACACGACAGTGTGATCAGGATGACTACAATGGCTGCGGCGGCCATGATGAGCCACTGCCTTGGTTTGTTGTTGTGTTTCGATTCCATCATCAGCAAAAAAATGCGTTTGTTATAGCATGGGTTCATGCCCTTGCACCTGATTATAGTGGCATGAATGTTTTTGGCGTCTTTTCTTAAAATGGTTTTCTTGACGGCTTGTTTCAAAAAAAAGTTTTCGGTTACCGTGTGGTACCGACGCAGTAAAGTTACGAAAAACTCACCACTTTTGTGGAAATATCGGCAATTTTTACTGAAAATTTTCATATTGCCCATTTGGGCGCTTTTGTATGGAATTGGTGCTGAGCTACAGCGTGTTGTGTGATGAATATGTCGTTTTTTTCACTATTTGCCATGCTGTTTTTATTCCGTTTTTACCATTTTTCGTCTATTTTTTCGCCATTCATGGCACGAAATCGGGGATAATTTTGCAACGTGAGGTTGAGGAACTATCATCGCCTCGAGAGACAACAAACCATAATTAAAGATACATTTAATAACCCCCAAAATAAACCAGCTTATGAACATCAAACAAGCAACCCGCACAATCATGGCCGTAGCCATCATGTGCATCGCATGCCCGAGCGCCACACACGCTCAATTCGGCCTTAAAAACGTGGTGAGAAATGCCAAGGAGAAAGCCGGCGATAAAGTGAGACGCACCATCAACGATGGCGTGGAGAAAGGTATCAATTCTGTGGTCGACGACGCCGAGCGCAGAGTGACCAATGCGGTGATAGGTCTTAAACAAGACGAAGTGGACGACGGTGACCGCGTGCTGGTCAAGACCAAAGAGCAGCCGTATGACAAATACACCGTCTACCGCTCGAAGAAGTTTGTCGACTCTGACGACTACTCTGAAGTGGCACCCAACTACCTGTATTACTTGCTTCGCACCAAGCAGGCAGCTACCAAAGGCAAGAACGACGATGAGATGTGTACCTACTTTTATGAGCTCGACAAGTATCACAAAATGCTTCAAAAGGCGGCAACTACCAGGGGCGAAGACGGCCTTGAGCTGCTTTCGGGCGACATGAAAAACGAGCTCGTGGCGGTGATTAAAATGGTGTATAAGCAAATGTTTGGCAACAAGGGTTTCCCCGATGATGCCGACGGCAAAACCACCGATGGCCTCTACAAGAAACTCAACTGGGTCGTAGACAAGGCTTTGAAATCGAAATCTCAGGCAGTGCGCCGCTTCTACTACGATTTCGCTTACCCCAACTATTATGTGGCAGTCGGCAAACTGTTCAACGACAGCGACAAGAATGCGAAAAAACTGTATGAGGGCCTAACCAAGCTGTATGAAACCACCCCCGACTATCGTAAGGACAGTGACCAGGAGCCGCTTATGCCTAATGCCGAGGCTGAGCGCAAAGCGAAAGTAAAGGCCGAGCGCGAGGCAAAAATTGCAGCCGAGAAGAAGGCTCAGGAGGATCAGGCAGCTGCCGAGCGTGCAGCAAGGACTCGTGCCATGCCCACAGCAGGTATGAAAAATGCCACCTTGACTGCCCAGTGCCTTAAGCTTGCCAAGAGCAACTATGCCGACTGGAATCCCACTCAGGCAATCATCAAGAGCACCAATTGGCAAATCGACCGCCAGAATGGCTCAATAGTGCGCCGTCGCATCACTGTCTACCTCATTTGCAACGAAGATGGCCAAAAGGTGGCACGCACGGTGAGCTTCCAGCAGCCCTACACGGGAGGCGGCCGCTACGGCTCGCTCCAAACCTTCGGCGTGGGTGTTGAGTGGTTCTACATCAAGTAACCACGGCATCCTGTAAGGAAACCGGAAAAGACAGGGCCACCGGGCCATGTGCCAAAACAAATTGGTTTTGTGTTTTGGGGTATTGGCCCAGGTGGTTTTTAAAAGCTCAACCATGATGGCAACGACATGATGCGGCAGTGCGCCGCTCCAGTGCCAGTCATCGGGACTCACAATGAAATAGCACATACTTATGAATTACGTATAGAAACATTGCAACATCATCAGCACATGGGAAACACACCGGATGACTCGAAAAACAGAAATCCTATTCACAGACAGTGCACCACACCGAGTCACCGCAATCCAAAGCAAAGACTGCAATAGCGCAGGATATGCGCCATGCAGCCTTTGCTGTTTTTTTATGTTCTGTTTTTCCTCTACTTGAGCAGCTCTCGCAGCTGCGGCTCAATGCCGGGTGCTGCGGCCACCACTGAAATTCCGCGGTCGGGGCGCAGCCGTTTCACCACGGCTCCGGCCTCACGGGCAATCAGCTCTCCGGCACACACATCCCACTCGTGCAGGTTCAGTTCCCAATAGCCGTCGAGAAATCCGGCAGCCACATAGCTCAAGTCGAGCGCAGCCGAGCCTAGGCGGCGCAATCCGCGCACTCGAGTAAGCACCCGCTCCACATTGTCGAGGTTGTTGTCGGGGTTCTCGGCTTTGTCGTAGGGGAATCCTGTCGACACCACGGCCTGGCTGAGCGGCTTTGCGCCCGATGGGGTGGAGATGCGGTTGCCGTTAAGATAGGCTCCGCCATCTTTCACAGCAGTGAACAGTTCATCGAGGCGTGGGGCAAACACCACACCCACAACTGTTTCGCCACGATATCGCACACCGATGCTCACGTTGAAAAACGGCAATCCGGCACTGAAGTTGGTGGTTCCGTCGAGCGGGTCGATCACCCACTCCCAGTCGCTGTCGCCATGCTCGTCAAGGCCCGATTCCTCGCTGAGCACAGCATGGTCGGGAAACCGTGTGGCAATACCCTGCTTCACGGCAGCCTCCGAAGCCTTGTCGGCCGAGGTCACCACGTCAAAGTCGTTGTTCTGCTTGGTGTCAACGTCAAGGTTTGCCGATCTGAAATAATGCAGCTGAATCTTACCTGCTTCATGGGCAAGGTCGATGGCATGCAGCAAAATGGTGTCTAAATCAATTGTAGCTGACATTTTATTATCGTTTTATTAATGCAACATATTGGCGCTGTAATGCCGTTGGCGGCTCTTCGGCCAGCAATTCCTTGCGGCTCATGAGCTGAAGCGTTGGGCATAGTCGAGCCAATCCAATCTCAATGACAAAAATACAGCAAAATTCCTGTATGGTTTGCGCCATCTACAAGTTTTTCAGTAACAATTCAACAACAATGCTGAACCACGTAAAAAAAACGCTGAGCGTCGGTTTCTGCTTCAGGCCTTCGCTCCGCTGGCCTATGTGGCAGTGCGGGAACAAGCCTGGTGGCAGGAGCCGACGCTCAGTTGCATTTATCTTTCACCGTCAGAGCCTCTATGGCCCCCGGTGGCACTAATCAGTCTTCTTCTTCGTTGACGGGAATCTGACGCTTGAACACCTCCTTGAAGGTGATGAGCGTCTCGGTGCGGCCAAGTCCAAGTTGCAAGAAGCGGTCGTGGATAAGGCTCAGCAGGTGGTCGTTGTTGTGGGCATAGAGCTTCACAAACAGGTCATACTTGCCTGTGGTGTAGTAGCATTCCACCACTTCGGGGATTTCCTTGAGGTGACTCACCACCTCGTCGAAGCGTGAAGAGTCGTTAAGAAACACACCCACATAGGCGCAAGTCTCGTAACCCACAGCCTCAGGGTTGATTTGGGTTACCGACCCCTTGATTACCCCCATGGTGTAGAGTTTTTGAATGCGCTGGTGGATGGCAGCCCCCGACACGTTGCAGGCGCGGGCAATCTCAAGATACGGCTTTCGGGCATTTGCCGAAAGCATCTTCAGAATTTTGTAGTCTAATGCATCTAATTTAGTATTAGCCATATCTGTGTTTCTGTTGTGTTTTTTATATTTGTAATAATTTATGAATAATTGCGTTAGTATAGCATAGGAGCAGAGCTATACAACGTGCAAATGTAAGAAAAAAAACTCATATGATAATAAATTATAACGTTATTTCTCAAAATTCACCGAATTTTAATAGATTTGTTTCACTTTACGAGCAGGCTTTCCCTGCCGATGAGCGACGCAAAACCTCTGATTTGGTTAATGTTATGGCCAGTCGGAAGGAATTCACAGTGATAGGGGCCACGACGGGTAACGTTTTTTTAGGATTCTTCTCGTTTTGGGTGTTCGGCGACTGCGGTTTTGCCTATGGCGAGCACTTTGCCATCGAGCCCGAGGCACGCAACGGCGGGATAGGTGCAAAATTTCTGAGCCACATTATCGACAGCGTTGGATTGCCGCTCATCATTGAGGTGGAACCCGACGAAACACCCATTGCACGCCGTCGGGTGGCCTTCTATGAGCGGGCAGGGTTGGCAATCTGGCGTGATGTTGACTATGTGCAGCCAGCCTATGGCCAGGGCAAAGCCCCGCTGCCATTGAAACTGATGACCACCAGCGGGTTCACCAGCGAGCAGCAAGTGTGTGAGGCGGCAAAGGTGATTCGCAAGCGCGTGTATGGCGTGGATTGGTAAACGGGTGTGCGACTGCAGAGCTTTTACTTAGATGTAATTTTAATTATTTTTTAGAATTACCCACAAATGTCTTGCTGAATTGGTTAAAAAGATTTAATTTTGCAAACAAGCGTATTGATTTATGATTCACATTAAACGTCACATACAGTGCTTGATACTCGCCGCATTGGCGGTGGCGGGCATTTGTGCTCTGATGATAAGCTGCAGCATGGGCACTCAGCGCAAGCGTGTGATAGCTGTGAGCATACCACCGCAGCAGCGACTGCTTGAGCAGATAGTGGGAAAGCGCTATGATGTGGTGAGTCTGCTTGGCGAGAACAGTAACCCCGAGGAATATGAGAGCGATCGCAACATAATGGCTGTGATTGAGCGCAGCGATGCCTATTTCACGATAGGCAACATAGGTTTCGAGGCTGCTATCACCGACAAGGCTCGCGCCAATTATGCACAAGTGCGCATCTTCAACAACTCTGAGGGCATTTGCACCACCGACAGCTGTGGGCACTCACCTGTGGCCGATGCAAGTGGCGATCCACATGTGTGGACCAGCGCCCGCAACGCCAAGTTGATTGCGGCCAACATGCTGAAAGCCGTCATAGAGCTAGATCCCAAGCACGAGCGGTATTACACCAAGCGATACCGGACACTCGTGGTGGGCATCGACAGTCTCGACCGCGAGTTGTCGCGCACGCTTGCCGGCAAGCGTGGTGAGGCATTTGCCGTGTGGCATCCGTCGCTCGGCTATTTTGCCCGCGACTATGGCTTGCGCCAAGTAACGCTTAATCCCTATCAGCCGCAACTGGCAACGCCGGCCGAGCTTGACAAGGCGGCCATGCGCGACAAAGCCAAAATAGTGCTTTGCCAAGACGACTTCGATCCGCCGCACGCAATCGAGACAATGAAGCAGATGAACTTGCCGCAAATCCACATCAACACCATGTCTTATGACTGGGAAGGACAAATGCGCCTCCTTGCCGCCACTATTGCCAAAAACACATAGCTCACGGGCCAATCTGTTGCCACTGGCCATTATCTCGACACAAACAGTTGCGGAACTGCCCAAAAAACCATAATTTTGCCGCGCTACATAGCAAATTTCATCACTACTACAATCTACGACATATAATATCCACAAATGATGAGCAACACATTGAGCACGACAACTGCGGCGACGCAGTTCTCATTTGAGGTACTGCCTCCGCCAAGGGGAAAAGGACTCGACAGCGTGTACCGCACCATCGACCGCCTGCTTCCCTTCAACCCCGTGTGCGTCAACATCACCACGCACCGCACCGAGACCATATATTCCGATCTGGGCAACGGCACCTATCAGCGCCTGCAGGTGCGCAACCGCCCCGGCACCGTGGCCATAGCAGCCGTCATCAAGGAGCGCTACGGCATCCACACCGTGCCGCATCTTATATGCAGCGGCTACTCGGCCACCGAGATTGAGTGCGAGCTCATCGACCTTTCCTACCTAGGTGTTACCGATGTGATGGTGCTGCGTGGCGACCGCGCCAAAGACGAGAACCGTTTCACTGCCACAAGCGGCGGCCACAGCCATGCGGTGGAGCTTTGCCGCCAAGTGAACGACTTCAATGCCGGACTGCTGCTCGGCGGTGCCAAAATGGACTCGCCAGCCGAGCCGTTCACCTATGGCGTGGCCGGTTATCCCGAGAAGCACGACGAGGCAATGAACATCGACAGCGATATTGAGCACTTGAAGGCCAAAGTGGAAGCGGGAGCCAACCGCATAGTGACTCAGATGTTTTTTGACAACCAAAAATATTTTAACTTTGTGAGGCGGCTGCGCCAGGCTGGCATCACCGTGCCCGTGATTCCAGGCATCAAGCCGCTCACATCGCTCAACCACTGCACCATGCTGCCGCGCACATTCCACATCGACTTCCCGCAAGAGCTGGCATGCGAGTTGGGCAAATGCCGCACCAGCGACGACGTGAAGACGCTGGGCGTGGAGTGGGGCATACAGCAGGTGCGCGACCTCAAGGCCGCCGGTGTGCCTATGATACACTTCTTCACGATGAATGCGGCAAGTTCTACTGAGCAGATTGCAAAAGCCGTGTTTTAGCGTGTTGCCGGCCGGCAACACGCCTGGCCGCAGAAGAAAGGCACATGCCTTTGCGCCGAATCACTAACGAGAAAAAAACAACAGCCAACGTGCCACAGACCCTCTACACATATTTCGAGAAAACACTGCCAACGCGAATCATGGTTCTCGATGGAGCCATGGGCACCATGATACAGCAATACGGGCTCACCGAACGCGACTTCAGGGGCGAAGGCCCGCTTACTCCCGCCGACCGGCGCGGAATCTTTTCTGACTGGAAGGTGAGGCTGCAAGGCAACAACGACCTGATAGCGCTCACCCGCCCCGACGTGTTGCGCGACATCCATCGCCGCTACCTCGAAGCAGGAGCCGACATTATAGAGACCAACACATTCAACGCCCAGCGCGTGTCGCAAGCCGACTATCACACCGAGGCCTACGTGAGGCAAATCAACGAGGCCGCAGTGCGCATAGCCCGTGAAGAGGCCGACCGCATGACAGCCCTCACGCCTGGCAAGCCGCGGTTTGTGGCTGCATCCATCGGTCCCACCAACCGCACCCTGTCGATGTCGCCCGATGTGGAAAATCCGGCGCTGCGTGCCGTCACGTTCGACGAGTTGCGTGATGCCTACGAAGAGCAGATGACAGTGCTGAGCCAAAATGGGGTTGACCTGTGGATGCTCGAGACCATATTCGACACACTCAACGCCAAAGCAGCCCTCGCTGCCGCCCGAAACGTAAAGCGGCGCACCGGCCGTTGCATCCCCATTTTGCTCAGTGTCACCATTTCCGACGCATCGGGACGCACGCTCTCGGGGCAGACGCTCGACGCTTTTCTGGCATCGGTAGGGCACGATGCCGACATTCTTAGTGTGGGACTGAACTGCTCGTTCGGGGCCAATGACATGTGTCCCTACCTCAGAACGCTGTCGCAAAGTGCACCTTTCTTCATCAGTGCCCACCCCAATGCCGGTCTGCCCGACGAAGACGGGCAATATTCCGAAACACCTGAACTGATGGCCAATGCCATAAGCGGATTCATCGACGACGGGAGTGTGAACATTGTGGGCGGTTGCTGTGGTTCCACTCCCGACCACATACGGGCCATAGCCCGTGCGGCCCAGGGACGCACGCCGCGCGTGAAACCGCAAGAGGGCAATGTGGCATGGCTCGCCGGGCTTGAGGGGTTCTCTCCGCTGCCTCACGCTTTTATCAATGTGGGTGAGAGATGCAACGTGGCCGGAAGCCGCAAATTCTTGCGCCTGATTAAGGAAAAGCAGTATGATGATGCTCTGGCCATTGCCCGTAAGCAGGTGCGCGACGGAGCCACAATGCTCGATGTGAACATGGACGATGGCATGCTCGACACCGCTGGCGAAATCACGCATTTCCTCAATCTCATGGCCTCTGACCCCGAAGTGGCACGCGTTCCGTGGATGATCGACTCGTCGCGCTTCGACGTGATTGAGGCCGCGCTGAAATGTGTGCAGGGCAAGTGTGTGGTCAATTCCATCTCGCTCAAGGCTGGTGAGGAGCAGTTTGTGGCGCAGGCCCGCAAAATACGCGAATATGGCGCTGCCGTCGTGGTGATGGCATTCGACGAAGAAGGGCAGGCTACCACCTACGAGAAGAAAATCCAAGTGTGTGCCCGGGCTTACGATTTGCTTGTCAATGATGCGGGATTTAATCCGCGCGACATCATATTTGACCCCAACGTGCTCACTGTGGCCACGGGAATCAAGGAGCACGACCGCTATGCGCTCGACTTCATCAAGGCCACCCGATGGATCAAGGCCCACTACCCGCAGGTGCACGTCAGCGGTGGCGTGAGCAACTTGTCGTTTGCCTTCCGTGGCAACAACTACTTGCGCGAGGCCATGCACGCCGTGTTTCTCTACCACTGCATTAGGCAAGGCATGGATATGGGCATCGTGAACCCGGCATCGAAGGTGATGTATGGCGACATTTCCCCACGGCTGCTCGAATCAATCGAAGACGTGATTCTGTGCCGCCGCGACGACGCAGCCGAACGGTTGTCGGAGGAAGGCCAGCTGCTGCTCGCTGCAAAGGATGCACCTGCACCTGCACCGGCAACCCCGAGCAACGCCGACCGCAAGGCTACGCCCCTCGATGAGAGGCTGACGACTGCCCTTCGCACGGGCGACGACGAGTTTCTCGAAGCCGACTTGCAAGAGGCATTGGCGCAATATCCGGCACCCGCAGCCATCATCGAAGGGCCGCTGATGTGCGGCATGCAGCTTGTGGGCCGACTGTTTGGCGAGGGAAAAATGTTTTTGCCGCAAGTGGTGAAGTCGGCCCGCACGATGAAAAAAGCCGTGCAGATTCTGCAACCACATTTGGAACAAAGCCGGGATGCCTCGGCTCAATCCAACGGGCGCTATATGGTGGCTACAGTAAAAGGCGATGTGCACGACATCGGGAAAAACATAGTGGCTGTGGTGATGGGGTGCAACAATTTCGATGTAGTTGACCTGGGTGTGATGGTGTCGCCCGAGAAAATCGTGCAGACCATCATTGCCGAGCGCATCGACTTTGTGGCCTTAAGCGGGCTTATCACGCCGTCGCTCGACGAGATGTGCCGCACGGCCGAGGCTATGGACCGTGCCGGCATAAGGATTCCGCTATTCATTGGCGGAGCCACCACCAGCGAGTTGCACACGGCCCTTAAGATAGCACCGCTCTATGGCGGACCGGTGTTCCATGTGAGAGATGCATCGCAAAACCCGGTGCTGGCACTGCAACTGGCGGGCCCCGACCGCGAGCGCGTGATTGAGGCCAACCGCAAGCGGCAGGCCGAGCTTGTGAACCGGCATGAGGCTAAGAATAGCAGTGCGCGGCAAGCATCGAACTGGGTGGTTAAGCGGCTCGGCGGTATTCGGCCAGGGTGCCCTTGTGGATGCGGCGCACAAGTCAGCGACGCCGGCCGCCTGCTTATCGACTGGGACAAGGAGAATCTGCCCAAGCCATCCTATGTGGGCTACCGTTCGGTGCCCAACATTGGCATTGCGCAGGTGCGGCAGCTAATCAACTGGACTCACTTCTACAAGCTGTGGCGCGTGCATCTGGGCTCGGATGAGGCCAATCGCATAAAGGCTGAGGCCGAGGCTATGCTCAACGAGTTTGAGCACTCGCACTCGATGCAAGCACAAGTGGGCTTTTATCCTGCCAACGGCACCGGGCGCAGCATAGTGCTCAAAGGTGCCCTTGGCGGACGCGACCTTGAGTTGCCCACTCCACGGCAGAGCGGAGGCCAAGGCACAGAAGCCACGGAGGCAAGGTTGTCGCTATGCGACTTTGTGGCTCCTCGTCCTTATGACGACTATGTGGGTGTGTTTGCCGTGACGGTGTCGCCCTCGTTTGCCCACCAACTTGAGCAAGTGAAGCGCAGTGAGGGCAACGGCTCGTTCCGCTCGCTGCTGATGCAAAGCCTCGGCGACCGCCTTGCCGAAGCCGCCAGCGAATGGCTGCACAGGGAAGTGCGCACACGGCTGTGGGGCTATAGCCCCGATGAGCATTTAGGATTGCTCGACCTGTCGCGGGCCGCCTATCGGGGCATACGCCCGGCAGTGGGCTATCCGTCGCTGCCCGATGTGAAACTGATTTTCCCGGTCAGCCGTCTGCTGAATTTCAGTGCACTAGGCATTGGTCTCACTGAAAATGGAGCCATGTATCCGCAAAGCAGCATCTGCGGACTGTATTTGAGTAGCCGTCATGCACGCTACTTTGTGGCCCGCACTGCCGAAGAGAGACTGGGCGACGATTAGTGCTGCGCTGTTCCAGCCGGGCTACGGGTGTTCCAAATTTCCCAAAATCTGCTAAAAATGTGTGCCTGTGGCCGGCATCACGTAATAAAACACTAATTTTGCACTGCTTTTATTTCAACGATAACGAAAACGCATAACAGCCAACTATGAGGATAGGGAATATTGACCTCGGAGAGAAGCCAGTGATGCTCGCCCCGATGGAGGATGTCACCGACCAGTCGTTTAGGAAGATTTGCCGTGAGCAAGGTGCCGATATGGTCTACACTGAGTTTGTGTCGGCTGATGCCCTTGTGCGCAGCATCAGCAGCACCATGCGCAAGCTGGCCATAGCGCCGGCCGAGCGTCCGGCTGCCATTCAAATCTATGGCAAGGAGGTCGACCCCATGGTTGAGGCCGCAAAAATAGCCCAAGAGGCTCACCCCGATGTCATTGACCTTAATTTCGGTTGCCCCGTGAAGAAGGTGGCGTCGAAAGGGGCTGGAGCCGGGTTGTTGCGTAATGTGCCGCTAATGCTTCAAATCACGCGGGCCGTGGTTAATGCCGTAGATGTGCCTGTCACGGTAAAAACCCGCCTGGGCTGGGATTGCGACAGCAAAATCATAGTCGACCTGGCCGAGCAGCTGCAGGATTGCGGCATTCAGGCGCTCACCATCCATGGCCGCACCCGCTCGCAACTCTACACCGGTGAGGCCGACTGGACTCTCATTGGCGAGGTGAAAAAAAACCCGCGCATGCACATCCCCATAATAGGCAACGGTGATATCACCACGCCGCAAAAGCTCGTTGACTACTTTGACCGTTATGGCGTCGACGGCATAATGGTGGGGCGTGCCTCAATAGGCGCACCGTGGATTTTCCGCGAGATGAAGCACTTTATGCGCACGGGCGAAATGCCGCACATCAGCAACGCCGAAAAAATGCAGTTGCTCAGGCGGCAAATCAATGAGAGCATCGACCGCATCGATGAGTATCGCGGCATATTGCACATCCGCCGCCACTTGGCCGCCACTCCGCTATTCAAAGGAATCCCCAACTTCAGGGGCACGCGCATTGCAATGCTCCAGGTTGCCACTGCCGACGAACTCAACGCAATACTCGACGACGTGGAACGCACCTATCTCACCGATGGTGCCGAGCAAATTCCCGGCGATAATATTATCACTCCGCAATAATTCAAAAAAAATACGCTTTTGTCTATGAGACGCTTATTATTCCTGTTTGTAGTTGCATTGGCTGTGGTCAATGCCTCGGCTGCACCCGACGCGCAGCGCCAAGTGGTGAAGGTGGGTGAATTCACCCAGCTCAATGTGGCCGACAATATAAATGTAGACTATGTGTGCAATTCCGACTCGTCGGGGCTGGCTGTGTTTACTGCCGACAGCAAAATGGTGAGCAGCATAATGTTTTCTAACAACGACAAGGGCAAGCTCACCATTCAGGTGGCTCTTGACGCCTCGTCAAAGGGTCTGCCCACCGTTACTGTCTACTCAACATCTCTGCAAGAAGCCAAGAACCAGGGCGACAGCACGCTGCGCCTAGTGTCGCTGGCCAAATCGCCAAAGCTCAAACTCATCACCACCAACAACGGACGCATCGTGGCTCATGACATTGATGTGATTTCGGCCGACTTAAACATAGCCACCGGTCATGGCAAAATCATCACCGACGGCACATGCAAGTCGCTTAAGGTGAAGTGTGTGGGTGCTGGCGAGGTGCAGGCCGACAAGCTCACTGCCACTGATGTGTCGTGCTCGGTAGTGGGAACTGGCTCTGTGGGTTGCATGGTCGATGGCGGCACGCTCAAGGTGACGGGTTCGGGCACCGGGCGTGTGTACTACAAGGGCAAGCCGTCGAGCGTGAAGGTGCGCAAGCTGGGCACGCTCAAGGCCATACCGCTTGACTGATAGCAAGCAGCAGTCCCATCAGGCACAAAATAAAGCGGCCGCTCAATTGCGTTAAAGCGTTGAGCGACCGCTAATTCTGTTATGGCCGTTATGCCGGCCTATCGTGACCGTCGGCTATGCCGTCGGCGGCACTTTTGTTTTGTTGTTGTGGTTATTTGCTTTCTTTGATTTTCTCCAGTTGGCGCTTGAGCGCTTCGCAGCACTGGTCTACGGCTTCTTCAAATGTGTCGGCCACTTTTGAGGCAAACACGTCGTCGTGCTGAGGCACATTCAGCTTGATGGCTGCTTCTTTGTTGAGTGATGTTTCGGGTTTTACGACTTTCAGATTCACATCGGCCGATGCGATTTCCTCACTGTATTTAGCTAATTTTTCCACTTTCTTGTTGATAAACTGTTGCAGTTTTACTGTTGCGTCGAAGTGAATGGCTTTTACGTTGATTTCCATATTACCCTCCTTTTTTTAATGCCCTTGGATGGGCGAGTTTGTAATTGTTTTGCAATTCATTGAACGTTACGTGTGTGTAGATTTGCGTTGCCGCAAGCGACTCGTGTCCCAGCAGCTCTTTCACGCTGTTGATCTCGGCTCCGTCGTTGAGCATGGCACTTGCGAAAGTGTGCCTTAGCACGTGCGGACTCAGCTTGCTGCCTCCGCCCACGCTTGCCAGTTCGGTGTGCACCACGTTGTAGACGAGCGACGGATACAACGGCTTGCCTTCACGTCTCACGAAAAACGCCTCACAGCGCCCGTAGGCCTCGGTGCGAAGTTTGCGGTAGGCCTCAATCCACTGTGCCAGCTCGTGGCCAAATGGGATGATGCGGTCTTTGTCGCGCTTGCCGTGCACTTTCAGCTCGCCTTTGGCGGTGTCGACCCAAGCGTCTTTCAGCCCTATCAGCTCGGCCCTGCGCATGCCTGTTTCATAAAGCATCATCACTATCAAGCGGTTGCGCACATCGTCGTGATTGTCCATGTCGACCGGTGAGTCGAGTAGGGCGTTGATGCTTTGCAGTCTCACCGTGTGAGGCAGTTGCTTGGGAAGTTTTGCAAGTTCCACATCGGCTGCCGGGTTGCTGTCGGCTTCGCCTCGCCACATGAGCCACTTGTAGATGGCTCTCACGGCTTGCACCTTGCGGCGCAGGGTGCGGGCTCCGTCGCCCGATCGGCTTAGGCTTACTAGCCATGCTCTGACGTCGCTCTGTGTTACGCTTTGCAAGTCGAGCTGGCGTTTGCCGTCCGATGTGAGAAAGTCGGCAAACTGCTTCAGGTCGTGGCCATAGGCTGTCACCGTATGCCCCGACATATTGAGCTCAAGTCTCAAGTGCTGCGTAAATCGCTGAACCACGTCGTCCATGTAACGGTCAATGATTAAAAATGTCTGTTTTCTGAGTTTGGCGGCCTTTGCTCTCGTGCTCCAGGCTTTGTTGGGCCAATCTCATGGCTATGTTGCTACGAAAGTAGGCACTATTTGTGTCAATTCCAAATTGGCGGCGTCAAAATTCAGTTGTTTTTTCGCTATTTTGCCATTTTTTGCAATTGTTCTGTGCTTTTTTTGATGCCGCGGCTTAGGCGTCAATCTTCATACCAAGTGGAATACATGAGATAATTCTTAGCTATCTTCACGTTGATTTCCTTGGCTTGCGCAGGGTCTACCATTTTCTTGAATTTTGCGGGAGAACCGGCCCACAGCTCATGGGCACCCACCTTGGTGCCGCCAAGCACCACGCTTCCGGCTGCGATTATGGCACCTTCGCCAATCTCGGCGTTGTCTAAAATCACGCTGCCCATCCCTATCAGGGCCATGTCGTGTACTTTGGCGCCGTGAATGGTCACATTGTGGCCCACCGACACGTTGTTGCCGATTTCGATAGTTGATTTCTGATAAAGTGTGTGCAGCACCGATCCGTCTTGAATGTTGGTGCCGTTGCCTATGGTAATGGTGTTGACATCGCCGCGCAGCACGGTTCCAAACCAAATGCTGCAGTCGTCGCCCATAGTCACGTCGCCTATTATGGCTGCATTGTCGGCAAGGAAGCATCCTTTGCCCATTTTAGGGGTGTATCCCCTTACTGATCTTATAATTGCCATTGTGAATTTATTGTTGAATTGGTTGTTGTTTCGATTAAATCTCGGCGCATTTTGCCGCAAGCCATTGTTGCTCGTCGGCCTCAAGCAATGGTGTGAGCTTCTGAAGCACCGTCTTGTGGTAGGCATTGATTTGTGCCTTCTCTTCGGCGGTGAGCATCGTCTGGTCGATGACCCGCACGTCGTAGGGGAACAAGGTGAGTGTCTCAAATTCCAGGAAATCGCCGAATTCGGCAGTGTGCTCGCCTTCCACGGTGAGCATCAGGCACTCGGTGCGTATTCCATACTGGCCGGTTTTGTATAGGCCAGGCTCGTTGCTGGTGATCATGCCTGGCTCAAGGGCTGTGGGGTTGGAATCGGTGCGGATGCTTTGTGGCCCCTCGTGGCATCCCAGGAAGTGACCCACGCCGTGGCCTGTGCCGTGGCCGAATGTCATGCCCTCTTGCCATAGCGGCATCCGGGCGAGCACGTCGAGCTGGCCTCCGGTGGTGCCTACAGGGAATTTAGCCCGTGCAAGGGCCAAATGCCCTTTGAGCACGAGTGTGAAGTCGTGCTTCTCTTGCTCGGTGGGCGTGCCCAGGGTTATGGTGCGTGTGATGTCGGTAGTTCCGTCGAGGTATTGGCCGCCTGTGTCGATAAGCAGCAGTCCCTCGGGCTTGAGTGTGGATGCGCTCTCTTCACTGGCCTGGTAGTGGACTATGGCACCGTGCTCCTTGTAGCCGGCTATCATGGCAAAGCTGTCGCCGCGGTATAGTTCGCTCTTGCCTCGCTCGTCCTGCAGCCGCTGGTCCACATCCAGCTCGGTCACCGTCTGTCCGGCGGCCAGGCTGTCTTCGAGCCACTTCATCATGCGCACCAAGGCGGCGCCGTCGCGCAGCATGGCTTGGCGCGTGCCGCTGATTTGCACCTCGTTTTTCACTGCCTTGAGTGCAATCACGGGCGATGGCCCGTACACCTTACCGCACATGATGCACTGTGCCAGGGCATCGCTCACGCGGTTGGGGTCGATAAACACCACATCACTCTCTTTGCGCTTTTCAAGAAAGCGCTCCACGTCGTCGTAGTCGCGGATGCGCACGTCGTATTGCTTCAAGTGGTTGCGCACTTCGGCCGTGACTTTGCTGTCGTCGATGAAGATGCAGCGTTCCTTTTCCGACAGGAAGGCAAACGAGATTGCCACTGGCGTGTAGGCCACATCGGTGCCTCGCAGGTTGAACAGCCAAGCTATCTCGTCGAGCGCTGTCAGCAGTATGCTGTTGGCACCGGCTTGCTCCACGGCTTGAAGGGTGCGGGTTATCTTGCTGTCGACGGTTTCACCTGCAATGCTCTCGTCGTGCACATAGGCTTCGTTGGCGGGCCGGCCGGGCCGGTCGGGCCATATCTCGTCGGCCGGGTAGAAGTTTGTGGCAAACATGTATCCGTTCTCGCCACAGAAGTTGTCGAGGCGGTTGGCCTCCATTACCGAGAACAGTCGGCCGTCGATGGCCAGAATGCTGTCTTCGTCAAGGTTCTCGGCTAGCCACTCGGTGATGGTGGCACAGCCCACGGTGTTTTCTTTGTGCATCTCAAAACCGCTGTCGGCAAGTTGCTGCTCGGCTTGCAGGAAGTAGCGTGAATCGGTCCACAGTCCAGCCTTGTCGGCTGTCACCACGGCAGTTCCGTTGCTGCCTGTGAATCCCGTGATCCAGTCGCGGAATTTCCAGTGGTCGCTCACATATTCGCTGTGATGGGGATCAGTGCCTGGAATTATTACTGCGTCAACGTTCTTGTTGCGCATGGCCTCGCGTAATGCTTCAAGGTGGGGTAGGGTGAGTTTGCTCATATCGTTGCGTTGTTTTTTTAGTCGTGTGATGGCTTCACTGGCATTCAGTGTGTGCCGGCATAGTCAAAGGCAAAGATAATAATTAAATCATGAAGCGGCAATTAATTCGGTGCCGTGATGCTTGCAGTGTGTCGCCAGCCCGTCAGTGTGGCATTCTCATCGGGCCGCTTTGATGCATTGGGCGTGGAGCCATCGGCCCCATGGGTCCGGTCTGCTTTTGGGTGTGGTAATCGTTGACGAGCGATTTGATTATGTCGTAGATGAGGCCGCCGAAGTCGATTGAGATTGGTTGCCCCCACACCTTAAGCGTTGGTGCCACTACGGGAACTGTGCGCCATCGGCCTGAAAACACGTCGTAGTATCGCTGTGCGCCCACATCGACGCTGAATTTGTCGCTCACTTTTATGCCAAGGGCTGCCCCGTATGACGAACTTGGCATCATGGCCATTGATGCCATTGAGTGGTATGATGGATTGATGTAGTATTGCCCGAATGCCTTGATGCTCAAGGTCTCGTTGAGGCGGTAGCTTGCGCTGCCCCAAATGCCGTAGTCGTTCCAGGCTGAGCGGTCGAAGTGGTATTTAGTGCCGTTAAGTCCTGCCGTTATGGTCAAGTTTTCGCCAAGGGGCTGGGTGATGTAGATGCCTGCCGATGCCATGTTGCCCATGGCCGGGAATGCTTGCCGGCTGCTGAACCCGCCAATGTAGCCTTCGCCCGTTTTTGCTATTATGCCGCTGGTCTGCCAGTTTTGGCCGTAGGGGCTACGGTCGGGCATTAATCTGCTGTCAACGGCTGCGGGTGTGCTTATGTGCATTGTGCCCGCAACGGCCGATAGGCTGTCGGCAAGGTTCCACTTGCTTAGGTTTGGGGAGTGGAATTCAAATTGTGCTGGATTGGTTGGCAATGATGTGCGTGGCAGTGGGCTATAGCCGGGTGTTACTGGCCACTCAAGGCTTGGCTGCAATGGGGGCACGCTGAACTTGAGCAGTTCCACGTCGGTGGTTGTGCTCATTGGCTGGGCTAAGGCTGACATTGCCCATAGTGTGGCCGTGGCTATGGCAAGGAGTCGTGTCATGTTGTGGTTGGGACTATGAAGGATATATCCCGTTAAGGCAAATTTAGCGATTTCGACGGTCGGCTAAGGCACAAAAGCCATAAATTTTGTTAAAGGCGACTGGAGTACGACTTGCGCACTGGTGGTCAGAAATCGATGGTGACGTCCACACCGTCGAGGTCGCACTTGAATGGCGGTGTCACCTTGGTCACGGTCACTGTGCCGCCTTCAATCTGGGGGTACTCTCTCTTCACTGCTTGGGCAATGCGCCAAGCCACATTTTCGAGCAGTTGCGAGGGGATGGCCATTTCTTTCTCTACCGTGTCGTATAGCTCGGCATAGTTGACCGTACCGCTCAGGTTGTCGTCGGTGAGGGCCTTGTCCATTGGGCAACGCACGCTCAGCGTCACTTCAAACCGGTTGCCCACGGCTCTTTCCTGCTCGCCCACTCCGTGACGGGCAAAGAAGCGCATGCGGCGCAGTGTGATGGTGCCGCTCATTTGCCTGCCTGCCTCCTTGCAGGCGCTTTACTGTCGGTCTCTGCGGCTTCGACCCACACATACGCTCCCAAGTCAAGGCCTTCGCGGGCAAAGCGGTCTTGTCCGTAGCGGTCATATCGGGCAGTTGCGGGGCAATAGGCGCGGTTGCCCATGGCTATGGCACCGCTCTTGTTGCGCAGGCGGTAGTCAAACACGTATTTTTCACGCTCGGTGTAGAACATCGGGTCGCCGCCCCACACGCAGCTTATGAAGTTGGCGTCGTCGCTGCCTTGCGACTTGAGCAGGCAGTTGCGTAGCAATATGTTGGTGCCGGTGAGGTCTCCGTTGTTAAGTTCTGATGTGTTGCCGTAGATTATGCAGTTGTCTATTTGCGCATCGAGCACGCTGTAGGTCTTTGCCTCGTCTTGCGGCTCAAGACTGAGTATTGCGCCGCTGATTGCATCAAACAGGTAGTAGTTGGCCAGGGTGCACTGCACAAGCCGCACCTTGCCGCCTGTGAAACTTGCCACGCTGCCGGCAGCGTCGCTCAGCTCAGTGCCTTCGGCCTCTACCCATGCGTTGGTTGCGGTGAGCACGCTGCTGCTGGAGTTGTGCAACACCGAGTTGAGTAGGTGCAGGGCCATCTGGCTGCAAGTGTCGGGATTGACGGTCACGCCAAGGGCTGAGCCGCGCATCTCCACATAAGCCATCTCGTTGCCATAGCTGTGACGCCCGAATTGCACACCGCCCCACTGGCCGCTCATGATGTCGAAGTTGATTTGTCCCACCACGTGGTCGAGGCGGTCGCCGCGCAGCACTATGGGCTTTTCTTGTGTGCCTTGTGCCAGCAGTTTTCCTTCCACTTTCATCCCGGCCTTGGCGTGGAACAGCATCGTCACGCCCGGGTCAAGAGTGAGAGTGGCTCCCTGCGCCACCACCAGTGTGTCGTAAATCAGATATGGCTTGCCTGCATTCAGGCGGGTGTCGGCTTTTATGGTGTCGCCACTTATTATGGTCACGTCTTGCCCCCAAGCGGTGAGCACTACGCTCTGGGTCACGCCGTTGGTCACAAAGTCGATGCGGTCGGTGGTCTCAATGGGGTCGTCGGCTCCCGTCACATCGATGTTGCTCTCAACAAACACGTAGATGCTATCGTTGCCGCGCACTTCAATGTCGTGAAACTCGCTGCCCTTCATGCCGTCGACGTTGAGGTAGAATTTGCCTTTTGCCTTGCCGGCAAGCGTAATCGACGAGATGTTGACCTTCTTCTTGCTGCGGTTGTAGACCATAAACTGCTTGGTGGGCGTGCTTTGTGCCGTTATCACGGTGTCGAATGCCACCGTGTCGGTCGAGAAAGTCAGCACGTCGCTTGGGCTGCTTGTGAAATCGTCGTTGATGCAACCGGTGCCCATAGTGGCCAGCACAGCCAGCATCACAGTAAATATCAGGTAGTGTAACTTGTTAGTCATAATAATATTAAACGCATCGGGGTGGCTGTTTATTGTGCTTGGCTGTGGCGGGTGGCAATGGCGGCCACAATTGCGCGTGCCGTGTTGTCGGTGCAGTCGGCCTCGCCGAGCATCTGCCGCATTCGGCCATAGCCGTTGAGCATGGCTGTCCTTTCGGGGGTGTCGGTCAGTAGCGGTGTGAGGCGGGCGTCGATGCTGTCGGGGTTGCACAAGTGAAGCAGCAATTCCGGAATCACTGGCTCATCGGCAATTAGGTTGGGCAATGTCACATACTTGCCGTGAATCAGGTGGGAATAGAACTTGTAGACCATGCGGCTGCCGTTCATGCGGTAGCAGGCCACTTGGGGGGTGCCCAGTATTGCCGTTTCGAGTGTGGCAGTCCCCGATGTCACCAGTGCCGCGCGGGCATGGTGCACCAGCTCGAATGACTGGCCGTAGACCACTGGGACTGATTGGGCGTCACTGCCCAGCACGCTGGCATATAGGCTGGCATCGAGACCGGGGGCACCGGCTATCACAGCTTGAAACCCGCTGTGCCTACGGCTGGCAGCCACCATCGAGGGCAGATTGTCGCGCACCTCTTTCACGCGCGACCCGGGCACAATGGCTATGATGGGCTGCTCCGGGGCGAGGCCGTTGCGCCGCGCAAAGTCGGCACGTGGGGCAAAGTTGCGGCTTGCTTCGGCAATCTCTTTCACGGTGGGGTTGCCCACATAGTCCACCTCATAGCCATGGCGGGCAAAGAATGCCGTCTCAAACGGCAGAATTGAAAACACGCGGTCCACATATCGCTTGATGTCGTTGACACGCCACTCCTTCCAAGCCCACACTTTGGGCGAGATGAAATAGAACACGGGAATGCCGCGGTCGTGGGCAAAACGTGCCATCTTGAGGTTGAACGACGGATAGTCGATGAGAATCAGGGCATCGGGCTTGAACTGCTCAATGTGCTTGCGCGCCTTGCCCATAAACCCAATGATGCTGCCCAAGTGCTTGACAACCTCTATGAATCCCATGAAGGCCATGTCGCGGTAGTGGATTAGTGGCTTGCATCCGGCTTGGCTGGCCATCATGTCGCCGCCGAGCAGCTGGAATTGCGCATTGCTGTCGTGCTCCTTTATCGAGGCGATGAGTTGCGACCCGTGGATGTCGCCCGAAGCCTCTCCGGCTATCAGAAAATATTTCATGTGTGGTTTGTTCTTTTGTTTTTGGCAAAGTTACGATTTTTTGTCACAAATCAAGTGTGTTGCCCCCTTACTGTGCAGGTTAATGTTGGTGCACTGGCTTGTGAAAAAACGCAAGGACGCCTTGCGGGTGAGGCGTCCTTGCGGTGTGGGTTGGGACTCTTGCAGCCGGGTTTTGTTACTTCAATGGCAGCCTTGTGCTCCATTTGGCCGACAGCAGGCGTGAGAATGTGAGCAGGTCGGCATTCGCTTTGTCGGCAGCTGTTGTCCATGGCTTGTGTGTGCTCACTGCCCATTGCTGCTCATAGTCGTGGGTGGCTTTGCAGCGCGCCTCGTCGTTGAATGCGCGGTTCTCTTTCACCGAGTTGATGCCCTCATCGATGTATATTTGCCAGCGGTGGGCGTAATATTCACCCACCAAGCCGCTCCACGAGCGGTCGGCATAGTCGTTGAGGTTGCCGCCCCAGGTGGTGATAAGCCGGCGGGCGTTCATCTCGTAGTAGTCTTTGATTTCAGGTGTCGAACCGTAGTCGCGTGCCTTTTTCACCCATTGGCCGAGTGTGCACAGCGGGTGGAATGCGTTCAGGTTGTCCACGTCTTTCAGCAGTTCGGTCATCACTGTGGCTTCGGCCTGCATCGTTGGCAGGTCGGCGCGCTTCATGGCTGCATCAAACTTTTGTTTGGCTTTGCGGAACATCACGGCCAGCACGTCGCGGCCCACAGTAATCATGTCAATCTTGGCGGCATCGCGGGTCACGCTGTCTTGCTTGAGCATTTCGAACCATGCGCGTGTGAGTGGCGAGCCGAGCTTCTTTACCACCACGCTGAGTTTGCGCGGATCCTTGCCAACCTGCGGGAAGCAGTCGAGCATCTCGTTGCTGTAAGTGGCAGCCGGATTCACATACACACTGTCGAGCAGCAGCTTCCATGCACGGCGTGCCGGCTCGCTCACGTATCCGGCGTGCCGGTCGGCCAGGTCGTTGGCCACCTGCTCGGCATCTTGTGTGCCGGCGGCCGAGGCGGTCCAGGCCTTGTCGAACACATATTCAAACGTCATTTGCTGCACGTCAAGTCCCTCAAGGGTAGAACCGATGCCAGTCAGGTTGTGGCCGCCGCTGTCGATTACGGCCTCAATGCGTCGGCCGGCCTCAAGCACATTGCCCTGCACCGATGTGTTGCCGCCGAAGTTGCCCAGATAGCACCAAATGTAGGGTTGTCCGTAGAAACTCTTGTGGTCGCGCCACAGCTCTTTGCGCTCGCAGAAGTAGTCGAGCAGCGTCATTTTGTTTTGCGGCGTGCCGGTCACAAGGGCTTTGGCACGCTCGGGAGTCCATGTCTTGCGGGCATAGTAGAAAAGCCATGCCATTTGCAGCCATTGGGCTTTGGGGTCGACATCGGCCATCGATTGGTAGATGTTTTTCGATACTCGTTTCAGATACTCGGGCTCAAGGCTGGGCGGTGTCATCTCGTTGAACGGGTCGGTGCCATAGATGTGGTCGGTGCCATAGAGTTTGGTCTGCTCTTCAAGAAACATGTGTTGGATGCGGGCAAACAGCGGGTCTTCGCTATACAGGAAATAGGTTTGGCACGAATCGTTGAAGCCCAGCCATCGGCTCAGCGGCTTGATGTCGGCCTTGGGGTAGTGCTTGATGAGGGCAACCGGAACGTGGCCTGCGAATGCTGGCAGCACCGGGCGCATTCCCAACTCGCGCTCTCGGGCCACAATCTGCTTTTGCAGTTCGGCCTGTGAGTCGAGCCACTCATCGGGCAGCGGTCCGCACCAGTTGTCGATATTGGCCATGCGATGCCAGGGCAGGTAGGTGGGGCCGGTAAAATAGCGGCCTATCTCCTCGTCGGTCAGGCCCAACTTGCGCCACACGTTGCGCCACACGGCCTCCTGGCCGGTGATGGCAAGCGGCAAGTTGATGCCGTTGAGTGCCATCCAGTCGATAAGGCGTTCCCAGTCGGCCCATTTCCAGAATGGCATAGTGTAGCCGAATGTGCAATAGTTGAGGAAGAACCGTTGCGGCACGCGTGCCTGGCTGCGCTCGGTTGCCACTTCGGTGGGTAGCAGTGCCGGCAGCTCAAGTGCCACGTCGGCATACCACGATGTGGTGGTGAGGCAATACTTTTTCAGATATCTGTTGAGGCCCACGGCCATGGCAATGGCGTTGTTGCCGCCAATCACCACTTTGCCGTCGCGGCTTTGCAGCGTGTAGACGTCGGTGCCGCCTTTGCCGGGCTTGATTTTCTCGAATTTAACCACTGTGGCAAGCCGTGGCGATAGCCTTTGTGCAAGGGCTGTGGCTTGGGCTACACTTGTGTTGACTGCCGTGGCGGCGCTGGCCGCAAGCGGCATTACGACCACTGCGAGCGTCAGTATTAGGCTGGCAATCAATTGGTTGATTTTCATTTTCATTGTTTGTTGTTTTCGCTTTTTATGTTGTTTTTTTAAGTTATGTGCTATGGTTGTAACCTATGTTGAGCAGCCTTATGGCCTGTTGTGCGGTGCGTTCCACTTCAGTGGCGGCCACATCGCTGCGCATAGCCTCGGTTTCGGTCATGGGGCGGGGCAGAATTGGTAGCACAGCATCGAATCCCGTTGTGGCATCTGTGGCCAGGCATCCGGTGAGGGCTATTACCGGCACGCCGGCAGCATGGGCTTGCCGTGCCACCACTGCGGGGATTTTCCCCATGGCGGTCTGGCCGTCGATGCGTCCCTCGCCCGTTATCACCAGCGAAGCTCCGTGCAGTGCCTCGCCAAACTCCGCAACGTCAAGCACGGCTTCGGCTCCCGATGCCACGTCGGCTCCAAGCCAAGCCATCATGCCTGCTGCTGTTCCGCCGGCTGCACCCGCTCCTGCCTTGCTGCTCACGTCGGTGGGCATCAGTGTGGATAGGTGTCGCAACCCGTCGTCAAGTATGGCGACCTCGGCAGGGCTGGCTGCTTTTTGCGGACCAAACACACTCGCTGCACCGTTGGGGCCGCATAGTGGATTTGTGACGTCGGTCCATACCGTGAATCGGGTGGACCGCACTTCGGGTGAGACCGCAGAGTCGTCAACGGCCGATATCCTGCTCAAATTTGCACCGCAGGCGGCAAGCTCATTGCCCTGGCTGTCGAGCCACTTGAAACCGAGCGCGCTGAGCAGTCCGGTGCCACCGTCGGTCGATGCGCTTCCGCCGAGGCCCACTATCACGTGGCGGCATCCACTGGCTATTGCGTGGGCAATCATCTGCCCCGTGCCCATGGTGGATGCTTGCATGGCATTGCGCTTGCTGGTGGGTACCAGTGCCAGCCCCGAGGCTGCCGCAAGCTCAATCACTGCCGTGCCGTGGTGCGCCAGCGCGTAGGTGGCGTTGATGGCTGCCATGTGTGGCAACGGAGGCTGCGCGCTGCACGTCACGCGGCGGGCCTTGTCGCCCATGGCTGCAAGCACTGCTTCCACCGTGCCGTCGCCGCCGTCGGCCACGGGCATTGCGACCACGGTGGCATCGGATTGGGCGCTGAGCACGCCTCGCTTCACGGCTTGGGCCGCTTGGGCCGATGTCAACGACCCCTTGAACTTGTCGACTGCAATGATGACTTTCATTTATGCTTCGGTTTCTTGTGCAATGGAATGTGCTTTAAAAGAGGCAAGGCCCACTGCTCCGGTGCGGCTGTTGCCGTCAGCGGGCCAGAGTGCCTTGCTATGGTGTGTGGTGCGTTGGGGGGGTGCTTAGCCCACTTTCACCACCAGATAGTTCGACAGTTCCCAGAAGCGGGTTGAGTTGAGAATCTTGAGCACTTTTTGGCCTCCCTCGTCAACTATGGTGTAGCTTCCTGCCGGGTGCTTCGACATTACTTCGGCCTTGGTGTTGTGAAGCGGTATCACGCTGAGCGTGCGCTTGTCGGCCTTGGTGAAATAGTTTTTGGCAAAGCTGCCCTCCATGATTTTTGTGCGGCGCAGGAATCCGGTTTCAATGATCTTGTGTGCCTTTAGCTCGTTTTTCGATCCCACGGCATAGTAGCACTCGTTGAGTTGGTTGGCCAGTCTCACCGATTCCTCTTGAGCCTTGCTCTTCTCTTGGTTCACAGCCGTGTTGACCGTGTTGAGTGAGTCGATGCTCGAGTTCAGGTTTTTGATCACTATGTGTGCGGCAGCGAGTTGCTGCGTGAGGGTGTTGATAGTGTTGCTTTGCTCGTTGAGTTGCTGGCGCATCTTTTGGATGGCTTCTTTCATCTCGTCGTTGTAGCTTGTGCTTTTGCTCAGCCGTGCCTCAAGCTTGTCGAGGCGGTTGTTGCGCTCCTGCAAAGCCCGCTGGATGGCTTCCATGTCGTTGCGCAGTTGCACTTTCTTGTCCATCGTCTCGCCGTTGAGGTTTCCTTGGGCCACGATGTCTTCCATTTGCTTGATTTGCGTCAGTCCGTCGCTCACGTCGTTCATCAGGGCCATCAGTGTGTCGCGCTCGGCCATGGCTGTGGCAAGTGAGTCGCTGATTACAGAATTAATCGAGTCGTTTTGCCGGCTTTGGGCATCGTTGCCTTTCTGGCCGCCGCTGTTGCAGGCAGCGAGCACACTCATGGCCGCCAGGCATGCAATCAGTAAATCATTCCTCTTCATAGTTCTCTTGTTTTAATTCGTCGTTTCTTGTTTTCTTGTTTTTAAATCGGGCATACTTGTCGACCTTTACGGCCGCTTCTGCCGGTGCTCCAGCCACCACAATCACTATTTCGCCCCGCGGGGTAGTGGTGGTGAAGTATTCGGCAAGTTCGCCAAGTGTGCCTCGGTGTGTGGTGTCGTGCAACTTCGAAATCTCGCGGCTGACCGATGCCTCGCGGTCGGCGCCGAATGCCTCGGCAAGTTGCTTTAGTGTCTTTGTAAGGCGCAACGGCGACTCATAGAACACCATGGTGCGGTGCTCGGCCGCAAGCGATGCAAGGCGTGTGGCACGTCCTTTCTTGGGCGGCAAGAACCCCTCGAATGTGAATCTCTCGCATGGGAGTCCGGAATTGACGAGTGCCGGGACAAATGCCGTGGCACCGGGCAATGTCTCGACCTCAATGCCAAGACGGCGGCACTCGCGCGACAGCATGAATCCCGGGTCGCTGATTCCTGGCGTTCCGGCGTCGCTCACAAGGGCTATCACCGTTCCGGCTTGCAGCTCGGCAGCCACGGCAGGGAGCGTCTCGTGCTCGTTAAACTTGTGGTGGCTGCGCATGGGAGTGGCTATGCCGAAGTGTTTCATCAGCACGGCACTGGTGCGGGTGTCTTCGGCCAGAATCAGGTCGGCACTCTTGAGCACGTCTACTGCACGCGGGGTCATGTCGTCGAGATTTCCCACCGGGGTGGGCACTATGTAAAGCTTTCCGGCCATTGTGGTGTTGCTTGAGTTATCGTGTTGCTTCCTTAATTCGTTTTTATATATGTCTTGTAGCTGAAATCACAAAAAAATGAATGAGCAGGTAATGCCGTGCGCATCGTGCCTTGTCAGGCAAAGTGGTTTTTAATGATTTCCATAAAGTCTTTCACCTCGGGCGATGTTTTCTCCCAGTTGAGGTCGTTGTAGAAATAGTCTTCGGCTTCTTCGGCCGAATGCATGCATTCCACCATGTTGATGGCGTCGCGCATTTCGATGTCGCTGTTGGCAAACAGCTCACGGCGGAATCTGAACCGGTCGTTGATGGAGAATGCTCGGCGCAAGTCTTTCGACCTGGTCCGCTGCAGTTTCTCGTCAATTCTCAGCTCCTCTTCGCCCGTCTCATCTTCTTCAGCGTCTTGAGCCTCGTCTTCGTCAATGTCTTCATCAACGTCTTCTTCGGCTTCCTCTTCTTCTTCGGGGGTGTTTACAGCATTGTCGCATTCCTTGCATTCGTCGCCGCACTCGGCAGCGGTTGACTCATCGGCTTGGCTGCCATCGCAATGCTCTGCCTGATCTTCATCGGAGCAGACTGCTTCATCATAGGCCGCTGTGGGGTAGGGTGGTGTGCAGCATGTGGCTTTAGGCTCGGCATTTTCGGCCTGGCATTCTGCTGGCTGTGCATCCTCGGCCTCGTTGCGGGCACAGGTGGCTTCTGCGCATGTGCCGTCTTCGGGCTCTGCTTCGGCTGGTGTCGCTGCTTCGGGCGTGACCGTGCTTGGCTGGCTGCACGTGGCCGAGTCGCTGGCAGTGTGCCATTGCACTTGTTGCGCCAGCTCGTGGGCGGCTTGCGCTTTGCCCTTGAGGGCCTCAATCACCTCAGGCGGCGTGTCGTCGCCATGCTTGTTTACCACCAGCAGCAAGCCTTCGAGCTCATATACGGTGGTCAGCAGTTTTGCAATCGAAATGTCCATGTTGCGTCCTCTTTAGTGGTTGTGTCGCACTGGCCGGCAGTGGGTCTTGCCTCCGTTTCAGGGCCGTGTGGCCACGGGCAGTCGGCTAGGCAATGCCAAAAATAAGAATTTCTTTTTGCTTGGCAAAACATCCGATAGTCTAAAAATCACTCACCCTCGTCAAAAAGGTCGATTAACAGCCTGTCGATGTGGTTCTTTAGCTCTTTGCGGCTGCCATTCCAATTGTTGACCAGCACGGCAAACGAGTAGCGCGGCTGCTGTGCCGGGTAGTAACCTACATAGCACTGCACATCGGTCATGCTGCCCGATTTCACGGCCACTTTGCCGCTGAGCCGGCTGCTCGGAAGCAGCGACCCAATTCGCGCGTTGATGCCAATTCGGGGCATCAGGTCACACAGTCGCACGTCGGGCCATCGCTTGTCGGCCATATAGTTGAGCATGTCGACAAAGAAATGTGCCGATGCCTTGTTGGCTCGGGCAAGGCCGCTGCCGTCGTACTGGAAAAGGGCCTTTGTGTTGAGTCCGCAAGCTTGCCACAGGCTGTCGGCCGCGGCAGTGCCTTGGCTGTGTGTGGCGCGCCGCCCGCTGTTGTAGGCCACGGCGCGCAGCAACCCCTCGGTGAACATGTTGTCGCTGCGTTCGAGCAGCGATGTGATGATTGAGGCCAAACGCGGCGACTCGTGGTCGACGAGCATGGTGAGCGTGTCGGGCTGGTCGTCGTCGAATCTTACGGCGTGCTCGCGGTTGCGCACTTTGATTTCTGCCCGTGCGAGCGACCGCTCAAGGCTGTCGACGAGAAGGCTTGCCGGCAGTGGGTTGGTGACACGCAGCTTGTAGCTCTCCATGGGGTCGCCCTGGCCGGTGACCACAATGGCCGGGTGTGCCGTTTCGAGCATCAGGTCGATGTTGTCGACATTTCCCGGGTTCAGGCGGTCAATCACCTCAAGCCCGGGCACGTTGGGTGTCAGCCTGACGTTTGTCAGGTGTGATCCGCTCACATTAAAGTTGAGCATCACGCGATTGTCGCTGTAGTTGAGGCCGTGCACGCCCATGCCGTAGTCCCATGCAAGGTCGTCGGCTTGCCAGCGTGGGTTGATGGCTGGGAACGGGTAAATGGTGTCTTTGACTATGATTTTGCCGTTGATTTTCTTGATTCCACGGCTGGTGAGTGAGTCTACCACTTGGCCCACAATGTCGGGGTTGCTCTTGAAGTAGGCCGATCCCAGGGTGGGGTCACCGCCGCCTATTATCACCAGGTCGCCTTTCAGCTTGTCGTTGTCCACTTCTCCGTGCATCATCACGCGGGTGTGGAATTTGAAGTCGGCTCCGAGCAATTGTAGGGCTGTCGACGATGTGACGGTCTTCATTGTCGACGCGGTGATTGCGCTTGTCTCTGGGATGTTCCCGGCAATCAGTTGGCCGGTTGCGATATCGGCCACGGCAACTCCCACGGTGGCGTGGGCAAGCATGCTGTCGCCCACGAATTTGTCGACCGCCTGCTGTGCCGATTGCGGAGTCACGGCAGTTGCCGACATTATAAACAATGTGGCGCTCGCCAGAAGCGTCACAAATCGGTTGTGTGTCATTTGTCTTATTTCCTTTATAGTGTGTTGGCTTGACAATGCCGCCTTTTTACAGGTCGACATCGTTGTGGCCAAATTCGAGAATGTTGGCTCCGAATCCGTCGGCCAGTTGCACCAAGGCACACAGTGGTGTTTTGTCGCGTGCGGCATTGATGTTGCTCTTGGCTTCGAGGCTTTGGAAGGGGAGGTCCCATGCCGTCATGTGCCAGCGAATGGCCAGCAACTCGTCTTGCGTCACGTCGAATCCCGCCCACAGCAGCATGATTGCGCTTTTTTCACCGTGTCCCATGGGAAAATCGCTGAAGTCTACATCGTAGGTGTTGACCTGGCGCCACAGCCCGTTGGCATCTTTACGCTTCTTTATTGTGGGCTTGTAGATGTTGGCTTTGCAGATGTCGTGCAGCAGGCTTGCCACTATAACGCTGTCGCGTGGCAGCATCGGCTCCAGGTCGGGGCGCATGGCTATGGCCATCTCGCGCAGCTTGAGTGCGGCGTGGCACACGTTGAGCGAGTGCTCCACCAGGCCGCCGTCGTGGTCAAGGTGGAAACGGGTGCTTGCCGGTGCGGTGAAAAAATGGTTTTTCCCCTCATCGAGATATTCTATCAAATCGTCCACACCTTCACGTCCGGTCGACTTGAGCAGGTCGATGAATTCCTGCTTGTTGCGTTCTATATCTATCTTATTCATGTCTTGTCTGTAGGCAAATGGCCCGCAGGCTGCTTTGATGCGCCTGCGGCAATGACCATGCGGTGCAAAATTACTCAAAATCCCATAGCCGTGCAACCTTCAGGGCTTATCGCACCCCGCCGATTGCTGGCACTTCAAGAAAACCGGCTTGCGAGAATGCGAAAACAGTCGAGGTTTTTTTATAAATCAAATTATTTCTCAACATTTGTTGAGGGATAAATGGAAAACAATGTGTAAATTCGCAGGATTAAAAACCACTCAATTACATGGTACGTCGCTTCATCACTGCACTTGTCGCATCCGTTGTTGCTCTGTTCGCAACGGCTCAGGATGCTGAAATGCTCAACCGACCCTTCAAGGATTTCGCTACGATTGCCTTTGTAAATTACAAGAAATATCATCCTTCTGAGTTCATCAAAGACAACAATTGGCAGATCCTTTGCGCCTTCACGGTGCCCGGTAAAGTCAGCAAACTTGACTCCCTCGGCATAAAATACACCAAGAGCCAGCTCCAACTTTTGGAGATGGGTGGATTGCTCGAATGTGATGGAGATAGCGTTCGAACCTTAATGCCTATCTTCAATCGCGAGCAGACTAATCTCCTCCGTCAGGAAAGCGTAGACTTTGTGGACAGCATCTATCCTTCGGTGAAACCGAAATTCGCCAAACTCGCGAAATTGCTGAAAAAACAAGGATATGCCGCCCAAGCGTATTCTTTAATGTTTTCATGGTTGCTCGACGGCATCGTATGGAATGACATATATCTTCCGGCTCCATCACAAATGACAAAACACCTTACGTGGGACGGCGTATATTGGGCCCACTTCAGTAAGAACACATCGGCAAACTTAGGCACCAATATGTACGGCCCGCTTGCAATGAACTGGTCAGACGACCTTGGCTATTGGCCGAGTGACGGTATGATGTTAGGAGTCGCCAGAGAAATTATGGCTCACCCCGATAGCTTTTACGTTCCGGAGAAACTGATAGCTAAGGCATCCAAATGGGGAATTTGTGATACCAACGGCAAAATTACTGTGCCGGTCTTACGAATGTCGGAATCCAATCCCATCAATAACGTCGCCAATGAGATTGCTAAGGCATTAACCGATAAGGTTAAAGCCACAGCTCCCGAATTAAGCCGACAACTTCACTTGAAGAGTGCCGATGAAGCTGCCGTGATTTTCTATCATGAAGTGATGTGGGATATGTTAGCTAAGCTCGTTTCCGACAAGATTGTCGAAATGCCTGCCATCCTCAAAGGCGAAGAAACCGGTTCCGAGCATCTGCGGGATATCACCTTCATCCGCCTCGATTAATAAGCGTCTTTTCGCTGACCGTATATAGTCCATAACTTCGCTGAAAAACATCAGCAAGTTATGGACTTTTCCACTACAAAACATATAGACATTGAGACACAATGATTTAGTATATCTATGGTACAAATATGGGGTGTTTTTGAATAAGCCGTTATAAGAAGAGGATAATGGCTCTGAAAGTTTTGCAACCA
>CAVDUV010000020.1:0-54288 GCA_963612465.1 Bacteroidaceae bacterium
GGAGAAACGAGAATTTTTAAAAGGGTAAAATAAAATTGACCCCCAGCACCAGGACATTAAAGGGTCAATCCAATTGCAGCCAAAGGGGGTCAATTCCCGCTTGCCCAAAGGGGTCAAATCCCCATGGCTTTTCCAGTAGCGTAGATTACTTTTGTTTGCCATATTTTTAACATTTTTGGCAACGAAACAAAAGATAAGACCAACCGTCTAACAAATAATTAACAAATTTGTCAGGCGGTTGGCCTTCCTCTGTCTTACAGTCGAGGAAAATTGAAAAAATCTGATTCAATCTTCCTTTTAATGGGCTGTAATTCAGTCAATTGCGAAAATCCAAATCTTTAATTTAATTTAGATTTTTTAACGAAAGTGGAGCTGGAGGGGTTTGAACCCTCGTCCAAACGCGGAACCAACAAGCTTTCTACATGCTTAGTTATGACTTGGTTTTCGTCCGCCGACAGGATCATAACCACCAATCTGCGGCTTAGCCTCTAAATCTCGGAACTTGCCCGAGGCGAGCTTGTCCCTATTCCCGATATTCTAGCACCACCATTTCGATCCGCCTCGGAAAAACGGCAATCGGGTGATGTCTTGTCTCTGCCTCCTTGGGCGGAGATTAAGCCAACCTACTATACTTCAGTTAGGCAGCAAGAGCGTAGTTGTTTTCGCCAGTTAAATTGTCTGATGTCGGTTTTTTAAGAGTACATCCATCATCACTCTGCATGCTTACTTATCAACTCTACACGCTGTCAAAGCCAAATCAGCCCCAATGCATGTCTTCTTTTACGATAAGTGGGGCAAAGGTAGTGCAGCGCTTCGTTTTCTCCAAATTTTTTGCGGAAAAAAGTTGCTTTGCTCACCGCCATCCCGGTATCGCGGGCATGCGTTGGGGCCGACTGGCATCCGTCAGGACTTATTATTTGGCAAACAGCGACATTGCGAAGCCGCCGCCGCGGGCTTCTTTAATCTTAATCACGTCGCCTTTTTTCACTGTGCGCTTCTTGATGGTGTATGACTTCGGGTTTTTCTCGTAGTCGGCATCTTTTCCATCGCTGTAGATGGTGCACTCATATTTCTTGCCACTGTCGAGGAAGTCAAACTTGATGGTCGATTCGTGGCCGTGGGCATCGCACTTGCCGCCTACAAACCAGTTGTCGGTACCTTTGGCTTTGCGTGCCACTGTGATGTAGCGTGCGGGCTCGGCTTCGAGGTAACGCGAGTCGTCCCAGTCAACTGCCACGTCGCGGATAAACTGGAATGCGTCGTCATATTTCACATAGTTGTCGGGCAGGTCGGCTGCCATCTGCAGTGGGCTGTACATGGTAAGGTAAAGCGCAAGTTGACCCACAAGGGTGGTGTGCACGTAGTTCTTGTTTTTGCTCCATGTTGAGAGTTGGGTCTCGAGGATACCTGGCGTGTAGTCCATCGGGCCGCCTTGCAGGCGGGTGAATGGCAGAATCACTGTGTGGTAAGGCTCGCTGCCGCCGAAAGCCTCATACTCGGTGCCGCGTGCACTCTCGTTGCCCACCAGGTTGGGCCATGTGCGGCACAGGCCGGTGGGGCGTGTTGCCTCATGGGCGTTGACCATGATGTGGTGCTTGGCAGCCTCGGTCACGCAGTACAGGTAGTGGTTGTTGAGCGTCTGGCTGTAGTGGTGCTCGCCACGCGGAATGATGTCGCCCACGTAGCCGCTCTTCACAGCATCGTAGCCATATTGGTTCATGAGCGAGTAGGCTTTTTCAAGGTAGCGCTCATAGTTGATGGTCGATGCCGATGTCTCGTGGTGCATCATGAGTTTCACGCCTTTGCTGTGGGCATAGTCGTTGAGGGCCTTGATGTCGAAGTCGGGGTAGGGGGTGAGGAAGTCGAATACGTCAAATTTCATTTTGCCGCTCCAGTCTTCCCAACCTTCGTTCCAACCTTCGACAAGCACTTGGTCGAGTCCGTTCTTGGCTGCAAAGTCGATGTATTTGCGCACTTCCTCGTTGTTGGCTCCGTGGCGGCCATTGGGTTTTGTCTTTGAGTAGTCGGTGACACCAAGGCGCACTGAGGGCAACTCGTCGGTGTAGCGCCATGTCTTGTTGCGCACAATCATTTCCCACCACACACCGCAATACTTTGTGGGGTGAATCCATGAAGTGTCTTCAATCTTGCAAGGCTCGTTGAGGTTCAGAATCAGGTTTGACGACAGCATGTCGCGCGCGTCGTCGCTCACGATCACCGTGCGCCATGGCGTGGTGGCAGGGGTCTGCATAAAGCCTTTAAGCCCCTCGGCATCGGGTGTGAGCCATGATTCGAACACCATGTTTTTGTCATCGAGGTTGAGGTGCATGGTGGCATAGTTAACGCAGGCCGCTTCGTGTATGTTGATATACAAGCCGTCGTCGGTCTTCATCTGCAAGGAGGTTTGGACTCCGGTGGGCGAGAACTGCGTCTGCGATGCGTTGTAGGTGATGGCAGACTTCATCTTGCCCCTGATTTCCGACAGGCGCGACTCCACGGTTTCATATTCCTGAGTGTCGTAGTCGCCGGGAAGCCACCATGCAATATGGTCGCCCGTCATGGCAAACTGTGTGTGCTCTTCTTTGATCACGAAGTAGTTGAGCGACTTTTGCTGCGGGAATTCGTAGCGGAGTCCCATGCCGTCGTCGTAAACGCGGAAGCGGATGATGATGTTGCGCTTTGAGCTTGGCTGGTTAAGTGTGACTGCCAACTCGTTGTAGTGGTTGCGGATTGTTGATGTCTCGCCCCATACTGGTTTCCAAGTCTCGTCGAAAGTGCTTGTCTGTGTGTCTTTTACTACGAAACCGTCCATCAGGCTGGTCTCTTTCATCTTTTTGCTGGCGTGCTTGTTCTTGTCAAGCTCAAGGCCTAAATGGCTGGGTTTGACCACCTCGTGCTGCTTGTACTTCATCTCGTAGGTTGGACGCCCGTTGTCGTCGAGCGAGAAACTGAGTGAGACGTTACCGTTAGGTGATGTTACCGTCTGTCCGGCTGCCATGAATGGCAGCAATGCCAACAGACTCCAAATAGTTTTTTTAATCATTTTTTTGTATGAGTTTTTGTTAAATGGATGATTGTCTGTATATGTTGCGTCCGCTGTCTTTAATCATCGAGGATATGTTGCTGTTGAAGTTGCGGCAACTCATCAGGTCTTCGATGGTGAGGTGCATTCTCCACCTCCAGTAGTGGCGCGGGTTTGCGGGGTTGTTTATGCGCTCGTCGTTGATGTTGCTGTTGCGAATGTCGGCGTCAATCGCCATCCAGTCTTGCAAGGAGAGAACGCAAAGCATTGACGGGCATTCAAGGTGGGCCATAACGATTTCTTTTGCAATGCTGGCCGGCAGTGGGTGTGGCGCGTCGCCATTATGCCTCAGCACATTGTTGTAATACCGTTGGGCCGGTGCGGGATTCTCGTCCCACCATTGCCGCAGGGTGGGCATGTCGTGGGTTGATATTGTGCTGACCGACAGATACGGGTTCTCGTCGATGTTGCTGAATTCGCATCCGAATTTCTTGGGCATGTGTTGGATTTCCAGCGTCAGAATCTTCAAGTCGCTCATCACTTGTGGCACACATTCGGGCACCATGCCCAAGTCTTCGGCACATGGTAGCATATGTGTGCACTGGGTGAGTGCCGGGAGTTTTTGCATTGCTTCTTGCCGCCAGAAATCGTTGTGGCGGTGATAGAAGTAGTCGTTGTGCAGCTTTTGCAGTGCCTGCCTTGTGCGCTGGTCGGCTAAGGCATAGCCTGTGGTGTGGTGCAAGGCAATGCGCGGGTGGTAGCGGTCGTTGTTGTTTCGGTCGCGCACGAATAGCACATCGCTGATTAGGGCATACATGCCGGTCTTGATGGCGGTGCTGCGGGCATCGTCGCCACTAATGTCGTGCTCAATAGCCCGCTGTGTGGCATACTTTTCTTTCAGTGAGTAAGTCCCGTCTCCGTTATTGGTCAGGTATCGCGCTTTTGCCTCGTCGGCCCACTCTCCAAGCTGTCGTTTGATAGCGTCGTCGGTGATGAGCGGGTTGCACATTTTGCTATCGTCAAAACGAATGCCATAGCTCTCAATTTCTTCCTTGGCCATGCCCAGTGCCGGCGAGAACTGTCCCAGCAGCCCCGTTACCGAGTCGGCCGGGATGTCCCAAATCCGAAAGAACCCAAGCACATGGTCAATGCGGTAGGCATCAAAGTATTCGCTCATCTTAGAGAATCGCTGTTGCCACCAGGCAAATCCGTCTTGCCTCATCACCTCCCAGTTGTAGGTCGGGAATCCCCAGTTCTGGCCATCGGCCGAAAATGCGTCGGGTGGGGCTCCCGCCTGGCTGTTAAGGTTGAAATATTTGGGCTCAATCCAGGCTTCTACGCCCTTGCGGCTAATGCCGATAGGGATGTCGCCCTTGAGTATAACTCCTTTGCTTTGGGCATGGCGGTGTGCGGTTTTCAGTTGCTGGTCGAGAATGTATTGCACGAAATACCAGAACCCTATGCTGTTGTTGTCGGCTTTGCCATTAGGCCATTGGGTGTAATCTGTGGTTCCGTATTTGTCGCGGTTGTGGCAATAGGTGGCATAGGGCTTTAGCCAGTGGCTGTTGGCTTTGACAAATTCCTTGTACGACGCTCTGCGGCCAACGTTCGATTTCATTTGGCTGTATGCCTCGTGCAGATATTCGAGCTTTGCCTTGTTCACTTTTTCATAATCCACCTGAGGCAGTGCATTGAGCTGCTTTCTCACGTCTTCGAAGCGCTTGCGTTTTGCTTCGTCTTTTAGCGGTGGAAGCTGGCGCAAGTCGGCATATTGTGGGTGTAGCGCATAGATGCTTATGCTGTTGTAGGGGTAAGAGTCGGTCCACGTGTGGCTGATGGTTGTGTCGTTGATCGGTAAGATTTGCAGAATGTGCTGGCCAGTAAGAGCAACCCAGTCAATCATCATCTTGAGGTCGCCGAAATCGCCCACACCGCATCCGCCATTGCTCCGCAGCGAGAATACGGGAATCACCGTGCCGGCTATGCGGGGCATTCGGCTGCTGAAAGCGGCTTCGCCAAGCTCTATCACAATTAACTCTCCGGCAATGGCTGCGGGCAGAACAATGTGGCGGTTGTCTCGGCTTTCCCAAGTGCATGTGCCTTTGTCGGGCGACACGGCTGCAAACTTAAATTCAAATGCATGGGGCAAATCGTTGGGATTGATGTCGGTTTGCCAAACACCGTTCCCTATAGTGTGCATTTTTAGCCCTTTAGATGGGTCCCAGTTGCCTAAAGCCTCGCTTTCGCCTACCAGCATAAGGCTCTCTCCCCGGTTGACTTGTGCCGCCATAACCGTCAGCCTTAAGGTGCTGGCTGTGGCCGTGGGCTTCAGTTTGTCGTTTCTGAAAAGGCAATCGGTGAAAGCTGATGCATATAGAGGGCTATGGTCGGTCTCGTCGTGCCACAAATCGTGCAGGTGGGTGTGCCCACTCCCGATGATGGCCGTGTGCGGAGCCAAATGCCACTCGGTGCGCACCGGCTGGCCGGCGCCGTTAACGACGCAGTAGTGGTAGCTGATGGATTCGGCTTGTTTTGTTGCGGTATCTATCGTGCACTGCCAGTTGATTCCGTCGTTTGAGGTCATTGGAACCAATTGCTGGCATTCACCGTCCAAATTGCCGTTCACAGCAAGGCTTTCGCCAGGAACAGTGTGGTAATCTAAGTAGAAGCTAATTTTCATTGCGGCATTGCCTTGACTCCGGTGAGCAATGTGATTGGTTTGCGTCCTCCCTCTCGATGAAATCTTGGCATTTATATTAATTAGTAGTGATGGCGAAAATGTTGTCAGCCATAGGGCCGATGCAATTCGCTGAACAAAATTACAATATTATTCTAAAAAGTAGGTCATCTCGTCTCGTTTTTTTTTGATGGCCTGTCGGTGGTGTGTATTTGTTATTCCCACACCAGCGGCGCATCTTGCCGCAGTCCGTTATCGCTTGGCAAAACGCCCCAAACGGTCATTCCTGGCGGCATTTTGCCAAGCTGGGTGCTGTTTTTATGGCAGTCTTGCTTTAATAAACATTAATTTGCTTACCTTTGCAATCTCGTAACGCACTGTAACAATAACAATACAATAATGACGGAAATTATTAGAAAACAACTCAACGATTCAGCCGCAATGCGCTGGATTGCGATGTTCATTGTGGCATTTACCATGATGATGGGGTATTTTATTACCGATGTGGTGTCACCGCTTGAAAGCATGCTTGAGAAGCCTATCGCATCGGGTGGCATGGGATGGACTGGTTCTGAATACGGGTTCTTTGCCGGATCCTATGGTATTATTAATGTGTATCTGTTGATGCTTTTCTTTGGCGGTCTCATTCTCGACAAGCTGGGCATCCGTTTCACCGGTGTGCTGTCGTGTGTGCTGATGGTTATTGGCGCAGCGATGAAGTTTTATTCAATAAAGTATATTTCCCCGATTCCAACCGTCGAGGTCCCGGGCATTGCGTCGTTTTTCGGCCTTTCCGGACAAGTGAAGGTGCAGGTGCTTTATGCCGGCCTTGGCTTCAGCATATTTGGCGTGGGGTGTGAGATTTGCGGTATCACGGTGTCGAAGGTGCTTACCAAGTGGTTCACCGGTCACGGCTTGGCCTTGGCAATGGGCATCCAAGTGGGAATGGCTCGCTTGGGCACAGCCGCAGCATTGGGACTTAGCCCGTGGATTGCTGATCATTACGAATTGTCGTCACCTATATTGTTTGGCGTGGTGTGCTTGTGCATAGGCCTTTTGGCTTTCCTTGTGTATTGCGTAATGGATTCAAAACTCGACAAGTCGATTGAAGCCAATAAGCAGACGTCGGATGCCGATAAGGCCAAGGCCGACGATGAAGGCTTCCGCTTGTCAGACCTCAAGGATATTTTCACCAACCCCGGTTTTTGGCTTATCACCATTTTGTGCCTGCTTTTCTATTCTGGAGTATTCCCGTTCTTGAAGTTTGCGGCTAAACTGATGGAAACCAAGTATGGCGTTGACCCTGCACTTTCTGGTTTCATCCCTTCTATTTTACCCTTCGGCACCATTATCCTTACACCCATATTCGGCACGGTTTACGACCGCATTGGCAAGGGTGCTACGCTTATGGTGATAGGCTCGGTGATGCTGACCGTTGTCCACCTGTTTTTTGCCTTACCCATTTTCAATTCAGTGGCTTTTGCTATTGCCCTTACCGTGCTGCTCGGTATTGCGTTCTCGCTTGTGCCCAGCGCCATGTGGCCTTCGGTTCCTAAGATTATACCGATGAAGGAGCTTGGTTCGGCCTATGCGATTATTTTCTGGATTCAGAACATTGGTCTCACAATGGTGCCAATACTCATTGGCAATGTGCTCCAAAGCAGTATGGTCGACGGACACTCCGATTTCACCAACGCCATGTGGGTGTTCACCGGATTCGGCGTGGCGGCTGTTTTTGTGGCTGTGTTGCTGTTGTTGCTCGACAAGAAGAAGCACTATGGTCTTGAAGAAAAGGACGTTTAAAATGTTAAATAAATAATCATTTTGTCAATTTGATTGACATTCAGCGGCTTGGTTGCGTTAAAAGTGGCCAAGCCGCTTGTTTGTATCTAATATATTTGCTAATTAATTACAGATTTTCACAGTGTGACAATAAATTTTATTACCTTTGTTACGTCATTTGGAAATGATATATGTAGAAATTTAGATGTTTATATAAGAATAGAGTATTTGAATTATGGACGAAGCTTTGAAGAAGAAATTAGAAAAAGATCCCAATGGCTTATTGACCTATGAGTATATTGTCAACAATATTGGTTCAAGCGACAGCATAATGCCTGAGTTGGTTGACAGGATAATAGCCGTTGACAAGACTGGGCAGTTTGTGGTCAGCACGGCTCGTTACCTCAATGCCATAAATGCTTCAAAATATGCCGAGCAGGTTAGCCGTCTTGTTAAAACAGCCATCGATAAAGACCGTGAGCATGTGTATCTTGGCGACCTCATTGCTTCAATTTGGGGTGCCGACTACAAAGAGCATGCCGAGGAGCTCAGCGCAAAAGACGATAATTTCCGCCGCATCTACAAGCGCCTATATCCCGTGGGGATGTAACTCCGCCCATCAAAAAAACAAAAACATAATCATGACTTTTATAAACCGCTGTGCTTGGGTGCTGGCCACGATTATTTGGGCATTGTCGTGCTCAATGTCGGGGCAAAACAGTCGCATGGCATCAAACGACGATAAATTGAACAACTGCGTGAAGGTTGAATTGGAAACCTCTTTAGGAAATGTGGTGGTGGCTCTTTATGACAAGACGCCACAGCACCGCGACAATTTCATTAAGCTGGTGAAGGATGGTTATTACGATGGAGTCCTTTTCCACCGTGTGATAAAGGATTTTATGGTACAGACGGGCGATGGCAATTCCAAGAACGCCACTGCCGATTCACTGCTTGGTGCAGGTGACCCGGGCTACACTGTGCCTGCCGAAATCGTATATCCCGAGTATTTCCACAAGCGTGGTGCGCTTGCAGCAGCACGCACTGGCGATGAGGTTAACCCGGAACGCAGGAGCAGCGGATCGCAATTCTATATAGTGACAGGCAACGTGTATTCGCCTCAACAGCTCCAACAGATGGAAGAGCGTTTGGCCGACATGAAAAAGAATGAGATATTCAATAAGTTGGTCGGCGAAAACCGTAAAAAAATAATGATTTTGCGCCATAAAAAAGACAGCATTGGCCTGAAGGAATTGCAAGACACCCTTATAGCAAACACCGAGGCCACTTATGCTCAACAGCCGTTCAGCTTCACACCTGAGCAACGCACTGCCTATACCACCGTGGGCGGCACTCCCCATCTCGATGGGGCATACACGGTGTTTGGCGAAGTGGTTGAAGGCATGGACGTGGTCGACAAAATCCAAAATGTGACCACGGGCAAGAACGATCGTCCGGTGAACGACGTGCGCATAATCAAAGCACGCGTTCTTAATCAGTAATACTCTAAGGCACGGCAAATGATTAAGGTAGAGTCGTACAAACTCCCTAATGGATTAAGGTTGCTGCACCATTACGATGCTTCGACGCGTATGGTTGCGCTTAATCTGCTGTATGATGTGGGTTCTCGGGATGAGAATCCCAGCATGACGGGGTTGGCTCACTTGATGGAACATTTGATGTTTACGGGTTCGCTCAACGCACCGTCTTACGACGGCCCGTTGCAGAAGGCAGGAGGTAGCAGCAATGCATGGACAAGTTGCGATGTCACAAACTATTACGATGTGCTCCCTGCACATAATGTTGAAACCGCATTTTGGCTTGAAAGCGACCGTTTGCTCAGCCTGAGCCTCGACGATGAGAGCGTGGCCCTTCAGAAAAGTGTGGTCATAGAGGAATTTAAGCAACGCTGTTTGAATCAGCCCTATGGCGATATTCTACATCTGGTTCATGGCTCAGCCTATACCGTGCACCCATACCGATGGCCCACAATAGGCCTTGCAACCGATGACATAGAAAAAGCAACATCGGCCGACGTCAGACGCTTTTTTGAGTCGCATTATTCAGTTGATCGGTTGGTGCTGGCTGTGTCGGGCAATGTGAGATTTGATGTAGCAGTTAAGTTGGCCGAAAAGTGGTTTGGAGATATTCTCCCACGGCCTACGGTGAAACGCTCGTTGCCGCAGGAGCCTGTCCAGTCGTCGCCACGTCTCGTTAAGGCGTGCAAAGACGTTCCGCACAATATGATTTTAAAGGCTTATCACATGTGTGGCCGCAACGATGCGGGATATCGTGCATGCGATATGCTTAGCGATGTGCTGTCTAACGGGAAGTCGTCACGGCTATATCGTAATGTGCTTATGAATAGCGGTTTGTTTATCGATATTGATGCCTCGGTGTCGGGTCTATACGACCCAGGGCTTTTCTATATCAAGGGGCGGCTCAGTCCGGACGTGGAATGGGAACAGGCTTCCGAAGCCATCGACCGTGAAATTGTCTCTTTGCTGGATGGCGGAGTAACTGAGCGCGAGGTGGCAAAGTGTGCCAATAAGTATGCGTCAACCTTCTTGTTCGACAACATCGCATATGCTCAAAAGGCCGTAAAGATGTGCGAATATGAATTGTGCTCGTCGGTAGCTGAAATGAATCAAGATATAGAGCTCTACCGGTCGCTCACGCCCGACGACATTCTTCATGCGGCACAACAAGTGCTGCGTCCCGAAAACTGTACCACGCTTTATTATGGCCCAGATGCATGATTCGCTTAGGCTATATGCACCAACAATAATAAAGATTTCGAAACCCAATTACCCGTAAAATGTTTCATTAGTTCCTTTTTTAGGGCGAAAAACGAAAAAAATGCACTGATAATTTTCTGAAATATGAAAAAATGTGTATTTTTGAATTTAAATGTGCAGGCTATTTGCTGGCGGCCGTTGTGTCGCAATGCAGATGGTCAGCTTTAAAAACAGAATAATATGGAATCGCGAGAAATGTCTGAATCGAAAGAGATTCTCGAAAAGGAAGTAACCTTGGGAAATGAAGCTGCCGAAGCCGCAGCCGAATGTGTTGAAAATAAGCCTGAAGTGGCCGCAGCGACCGCTTCTTTGGCAGTAGATGAATCTAATGCGACTGCAGCAGATGAGCCGACATCAGTTGACTACACCTCTATGACGAAGTCGGAACTTGTTGGGGCTCTTGAGAAATTGCTCGACCAGCCGATTGAAAATGTGAAAGAGGAGGTGCCTCAAATCAAAGCCGCCTTTTTTGTCATCCGCAAGGACGAAGTGGCAAAAGAGAAAGCCGCGTTCTTGGCTGCTGGCAACGAGGAAGCGGCATTTGCCGTTAAGGACGACGCTGAGGAAAACCGCGTAAAGGAAATCCTGCAATCGCTCAAGGAAAAGCGTGCGGCCTACAATGCCGAGCAAGATGCCATCAAGGCCGAGAACCTAGAGAAAAAACGCAAAATCATCGAAGAAATAACGGCTATCAGCAACGATGCCGACAATATAAACAAGCAGTTTGCCCACGTCCAACAGCTTCAGCAAGACTTTAAGGCAATAGGTGATGTTCCCGCCACTAATGAAACAGACTTGTGGAAGGAGTATCAGAATGCCGTAGAACGCTTCTATGACTTGCTGAAAATGAATAAGGAGCTGCGTGACTATGATTTCAAAAAAAATCTGGAAATCAAGCAACAGCTTTGTGCTTCGGCTGAGGCATTGGATGACGAAAGCAGCATTGTAGAAGCATTCAAGAAACTGCAGGAGCTGCATGCCACATGGCGTGAGACTGGCCCGGTGGCCAAGGATTTGCGTGAAGGCCTATGGGCTCGCTTTAAGAATGCCTCATCTGTTGTCAACAAAAAGTATCAGCAATTCTTTGAAGAGCGCAAGCAGGCCGAGAAAGCTAATGCCGATGCCAAGACTGCCTTGTGTGAGAAGATTGAGGCTATAAAAATTGATGCGCTTAAGACCTATGCGGCTTGGAACGATGCCACAAAGGAAATCATATCACTGCAAGAAGATTGGAAAAAAGTGGGCTTCGCCTCCAAAAAGGTGAACACCGAATTGTTTGCGCGTTTCCGCAAGTCGTGCGATGAGTTCTTTGGCCAAAAGACTGAATTCTTCAAGAAAATGAAGGATGATCTTGCTGCCAACTTAGCCAAAAAGACTGAATTGTGCGAAAAGGCCGAGGCTCTGAAAGACTCTACCGATTGGAAAGCTACTTCTGAGGCACTTGTGGCCTTGCAGAAAGAGTGGAAAACCGTGGGACCCGTCGTGAAAAAGCACAGCGATGCGGTGTGGAAGCGTTTTATTGCCGCTTGCGATTATTTCTTCGACGAGAAGAAGAAGAAAGCTAATAGCACCCATGCCGTTGAGCATAGCAACCTCAAAAGCAAGAACGATGTGATTTCGGCTATTGAGGCTTTGCTTGCCGACGAGAATGCCGACCAGGCTGAAGCTGCCAAGCAAGTGCGTGAGCAGATGGCTAAGTGGCAAGAGATTGGACACGTGCCTTTCAAGGAAAAGGACAAGATATATGCCCGCTATCGTGAGGCTGTAGACAAAGCCTATGAGAAATTCGATATGAGAGCCACACGTGCGCGTATGGCAAACTTTGAGAATTCGATAGCTAAAATGGGCTCAGGCGACAAGCTGCAGCGCGAACGTGAACGCCTTGTGCGCACTTTTGAACAGAAGAGCAGTGAGCTCAAGACGTATGAGAACAATCTTGGATTCCTTTCTGCCCGTTCCAAGGCTGGCAATTCCATTGTAAAGGAAATGGAGCGTAAGATTCAAAAGATTAAGGAAGACATTGCCATGCTCGAGAACAAGATTAAGGTTATCGACGATAAGGCTTGATTGCTTTGCCATTTCATGGTGATGCAATACACATACACTCATCACTCTCCCGTTGCTGCAGGCTTTGCCGGCCCGATGGGAGAGTTTATGATATCTGAAACCGATGCGACCATACACAATTAGCAGCAAAACAGTAAGTGGAGAGTAAGGGAAGATACGGACAGTTTATACGATGGATTTTCACCGGAGTGGATTTCGTCATTCTTAATGCCACATATGCATTTACGTGTCTGTGGAATCATGTGACCGACGATTTCTTCTCACGCTCGGTGTGGCTTATGCTCAATGTGGCGTTTTTGGCGATACTGCACATCTTCTCGAGCATACACGCCCGCCGTGTCGTGTATGCCGACCGCGTTTTGCTTAAGGTTGTGAAGACAGTGGCCATTCATGCGGCCATTTTCTTGTCTCTCTTGTCGTTTCTCGATATCAGCAACACCACTTGGCGCATAGTCCTCAAATTCTATCTGCTCTTTTTCAGTTGTCTTGGAATTTGGTGGATATTGGCAAGAAAGGTGATTAAATGGTATCGTAGCAAGGGATTTAATTATAGGCGCATAGTGGTGATTGGCGGCGGAAATGTGGGAATGAGGTTAATTGATGAGCTGAAGTCTGATTTGGGATATGGATACCGTGTAATGGGCCTTTTCGACGACAATCCGCAGGCCCGCAAGCAAGAAGGGTATATAGCCCCATTGTCGGGCTTGGCCGATTTTCTGCAGCAACACACCATCGACGAGATGTATTGTGCCATACCCGATACCGACGACGACGCTGTGGCGCATCTTATCAAGCTTGCCGAGGCTAATGCTATTGATTTTTACTATGTGCCACAGTTTGGCCGGCACATAACCAGGCGTTTTGAGCTAGAGTCGATAGGTAATGTGCCCATCCTCTCAATCAGGCCATATCCGTTAGGCAACCCGTTTAACCGCATAGCCAAACGCATGTTCGACTTCATTGTGTCGAGCGTGGTGCTTGTACTGTCGCCTATAGTGCTGATACCTGTGGCCATAGGAATCAAATTGTCGTCGCCCGGACCTGTGTTTTTTAAGCAGCAACGCACCGGATACCGTGGCAACCCGTTTAACTGCTATAAATTCCGCACAATGCGCGTCAATGGCGAAAGCGACACGCGGCAGGCCTCGAAAGATGATCCCCGCACGACTCGTTTCGGCGAATTCTTGCGCCATACCAGCATCGATGAGTTGCCACAATTTTTTAATGTGTGGAAGGGCGACATGTCAATCGTGGGCCCGCGGCCACACATGATAAAGCATACCGAGGCCTACAGTGCCTTGATTGAGCAGTATATGGTACGTCACACTATCAAGCCGGGAATCACCGGGTGGGCTCAGGTCAATGGCTACCGAGGACAAACCGACCAACTTTGGAAAATGGAGAAGCGTGTGGAATATGATGTGTGGTATACCGAGAACTGGAACTTTATGCTCGATATGAAGATAATATTGCTCACCGTTATCAACGTTTTCAAAGGAGAAAAGAATGCCTTTTGACGCATATGCCACGTTATGGATGATAGGTTGTTAAGGAAAAAGGCATTGAGCGTGCTCAAGCGCTTTTATGGATACGATGATTTTTTGCCGCTCCAGTATCCCGTCATTAGCCATGTGGTAAGCGGTGGTGATGCAGTGGTGCTGATGCCCACGGGTGGTGGCAAGTCGCTGTGTTACCAGATTCCGGCTCTGCTCAACGATGGATGCACGATAGTGGTGTCGCCTCTGCTGGCCTTGATGACCGACCAAGTGGATGCCTTGCGAGCAAATGGCATACCTGCCGCTGCCGTAAACAGCCAACAGACTGAGACTTATAACCGTGATGTCTTGGAAAACGTATTCGCTGGCCGAATAAAGCTCCTTTACATGTCGCCCGAGCGGCTTTTAGGCGAAATCGACCAATGGTCGCACGCTATGCCGATAAGTCTTATTGCCATCGACGAGGCGCATTGCATTTCTCAGTGGGGGCATGATTTCCGTCCCGAATACACTCAGTTGAGTGTGCTTCGTCGTCGGTTTCCCGGTGTGCCGATCATGGCTTTGACGGCCACCGCCGACCGTTTGACTCGCGACGACATACGCAAGCAGCTTGCGATTCCCGATGCCAAGATGTTTGTCACATCGTTCGACCGTCCCAACATATCGCTGAAAGTGGTCAGTGGATTGACAGCAAAGACGAAACTTCACCGCATAGCCAATTTCATAAGTTCTCACCACTCGCAAAGCGGGATAATATATTGCATGAGCCGCAAAACCACTGAGTCGTTGGCCCAAAAGCTGAGGGGGCTTGGATTCAGCGCAAGGGCTTTTCATGCAGCAATGCCAACTGCCGAGAAAAATGAGGTGCAGCGTGCTTTTATCAACGATGATGTGCAGGTGATTTGCGCCACAGTGGCATTTGGCATGGGCATTGATAAGAGTAATGTGCGCTGGGTCATACACTATAATATGCCCAAGAATATCGAAAGCTATTATCAGGAAATAGGTCGTGCAGGCCGCGATGGCATGTCGGCAGAGGCTTTGATGTTCTATTCTTTCGGCGACATGACAATGCTTATGAAATTTGCCAACGAGTCGGGGCAGTCGCAAATCAACGTCGACAAGCTCCGCCGGATGCAGCAATATTCAGAGTCGTGTGTGTGTCGCCGACGTGCCCTTCTGAATTATTTCAACGAGCCGTATGCCCACGATTGTGGCAACTGTGATGTGTGTAACAATCCACCCGACAGAATTGACGGAACCACCATCGTGCAGATGGCCTTGAGTGCGGTAGCCCGCACAAATGAGAGGGTAGGGGTGCTCACCGCAATCGACATATTGCGTGGATCGCGCAAGGCCGAAATCGCAGCCTCGGGCTACGACACGCTGAAAACGTTTGGCGTGGGGCGCAACTTTTCCTTTGCCGAATGGAACAGCTACATGTTGCAGATGCTGCAACTGGGACTTGTTGACGTGGCTTACAACGAAGGCAATCACCTTAAAATCACCGATTATGGCCGCGATGTGCTGTTTGGCAGACGAACGGTGATGTTGTCGAAATTCTATTATGAGGGACGCACCGCCAAGGCCGCCAAGCCAGCTGTCTTGTTTGATTCCGAGCCGGTGTCGGGTATTGATGAGGAACTGTTCCAGGTCTTGAAACAATTGCGGTATGACATCGCCAAGGAAAAGGGAATAGCTCCGTATATGGTGTTCAGCGACAAGGTGCTCAACGTCATGTCGCGGGAAAAGCCCACCACCAAGGCGCAGTTCGGCACGCTCTATGGTGTGGGCGAACACAAGATGGAGCAATACTGGCGTCGGTTCACCACCGCCATATCCCAGTGGCTTCAGCAGCACAAATAACCCATCTACCCCCCCCAAAAAAAAACCGTCAGCATACCGGTGAGCCGCTTTGGGGAGCTAAGCAGGTGGGCAATGTGTTTCAGGTGCCAACGTTCTCGGTAAGCTACTGATGGAGCTGCGTGACAACGGCAAACTGGAATATCATCAGCCCGATGACCGATGACGTGCTCGATTTCATTAATATGCTAAAGTGAAAATTACACTAATTGTAGTTGGTTGTGTAATATCTTGGATTCTAGGCGGCTATAATGGTTTAGACAAACCTTATCTTTAAGTCGCGGCACTGCGCAAAGCATGGTGGAAATTAAGAAGTGGATTGTAGAAAACTGTTTTGATGTTGGCGGGCAAAATTCAATTTCTGCCATGGTTTGCTATTATGCCATTATGATGCCTACATGATTCCCAATGGGCAACAAACCTGATGTTGCAAAGATTGCTGTTGAGATTAATCGCTGATCCAAGCCTCTTTGTACTCCGACGGCAAATTCCCTATTTCTTTTGACAATTTGCAATAGTCGTCGCTTCGGTCGATGTAGATACGATAGGTGTTTCCCTTTTTTCTGATTTTGGCGTTCAGGTCGGCATGAGCCGTGACAAACGTCTTGGCTTGTGCCTCGGTTTTAAATGTAGATATAATCAAGAAGTATTTTCCGCTGTTTTCATCGCTGGACACCTCTGGTTCAAGTTCTGCCTTTTCGGTGGTTTTTGGCTTTGTAATCACCTTGATGTTTTGCTTGGGCTGCTTCTTGATTTCGGGCACACTGATTGACGCCATGCTTTGGCGCGTCATGTCTACTGCTATTGGTGTGCTCAGTGTGCAGTAAAGTGCTATCAGCACAATAAATGATGCCGCAATGCGCATATAGTTCCGGAACAGGCTTGTCTGCGGAGTGGACAACGACGGTGTGTCGTGTGATCCCGTCTCTGCTTGTTGTAGGCGGGCTGTCGCTGCCACGTCGGCTTCTTGCTCGGTTATTGTTTTAATGTCAAGACGTGATTTGAGCCCAAAATATGCATCGTTGCAGTTGTTGCGGAAAAAAGGTATGAATTCAATATTGCCCTCGTCATTGAGATTGAAATATCCAAGGCTTCCAAACGGGATTTCAACGCCGCTAGCTGCAATTTGCCTAAGCATTTGCACATTTGCGGCGATTTCCTTCATGGCTTCATCGTAAGAAACTCCCTCTCGTTTGACCATGGATTGAGCCAGCAACCCGTCGTTGTGGCTTACAGATGCGTTGAAGCTGATGCAACGTCGTGGCTTAGAAATGCGGTGTGCTTCAGCATTGATAATGGCATTCTCATGCTGGGCTATAAGTGCTCCCCAACCGGGAATTACCACGCAATCGTTGCTGGTCATCAGGAATTCTATGTGCTCAATTATTGAAATCATACTACAAAGTTACGCATTTTGCTCGTCATTTCAAAGCGTAAGCCCCCGTTAATTTTTGGACACTTCAGCTACGAATATGGTCAAACCATTACAATAGGTGATAGAGTTTATTAAGAGATCTCCAATGAAGCTAAGACACTCCTTAGATATAACGACAACACGTCCACTGGGAGATATATAATAGCAGTAGAGAATCCAGATAAGAATAGAGCGACTGTTTCCAAGGGCTTATTAGAATCAGTCGCTCTTGAGTTGTTGCCTAATATCCGAGCCGTTTTTCGCGGTCAATCTCATTTTTACAGCCAAATGCCTTAAAGAAATAAAAATAGCCTAAGTTCCGTATTAAATTAGATTAAATCAGTGTGTGGGGGTATTGCAATTGAGTGGATAATCTGTATTTTTGCATCGAAATCAAAAGTTAAATTTTAACGATTGAAACTATTAAACGGATAATAATTTAACAAACGACATTATGAAACAGAACACTAAATTAGCGATTTTATTGGTGGGAGCCTCAATGCTTGGCTCTGTCACCACCATTTTGGCCTCTCATGGGACCGATTTGATAATCAAAGATTCATATACACCGTCACAGGAAGCATCGGTAACCGATAATGGTTTTATAAAAACAGCAGCCACACGCACTGCTTCGATTGGAGCTCCCGACTTGACCGGTGCGGCCGAGACATCGGTAAACTCGGTAGTGAGCATCAAATCGTTTGTGACCCCAAAACAGCAACAGACGTTCCAGGGTGGCAACGGATTCTTTGATCCATTTGAATTCTTTTTCGGCCCCAACTATGGCGGCAACGGTTCATCGCGTCGGCAGCAACAGCAAAAACAGCAGCAGGAAGCCGAACCGCAAGCCAAGGGTCTGGGCTCGGGTGTGATTATTTCGGCCGACGGCTATATCGTCACCAACAATCACGTGGTTGACGGCGCCGAGAAGTTGGAGGTTACTCTTAACGACAACCGCAAATTCAATGCAAAGGTGATTGGCACCGATCCAACGACCGACATCGCTTTGCTTCAAATCACAGCCAAGGATCTCAAGCCAATAGCCTTTGGCAACTCTGATGATGTGAAGGTAGGGCAGTGGGTACTTGCCGTGGGCAATCCGTTCGGTCTTAATTCAACGGTTACAGCCGGTATTGTGAGCGCAAAGGCCAGAGGTCTGAACAAGGGCAACAACATGGGTATTGAATCGTTTATCCAGCATGATGCCGCAGTGAACCCAGGCAACAGCGGCGGCGCTCTTGTCGACACCAACGGTGCCCTTATCGGCATCAACACCATGATCTATTCCCAAACGGGAAGTTATGCAGGCTATTCGTTTGCCATCCCATCGTCGGTGGTCAAGAAAATCGTAACCGACATCAAGCAATATGGCTCGGTTCAGCGTGCAGTGCTTGGCATCCAGTTCACAGAACTTGATGCCGACAAGGCAAAGGAGAAAGGCATCACCGCAACCACCGAAGGCATTTATGTGGCCAAAGTGAACGACCGCAGCTCGGCTAAAGAGGCTGGTTTGCAGGAAGGCGATGTGATTGTGAAACTTAACGGCCACGATGTGAAGAACGGTGCACAGATGCTTGAGCAGATGAGCAAGTTGCGTCCGGGCGACAAGGCCAGCATCTCATATTATCGCGACAATAAGCTTAAGAGCGCCGAAGTGATGCTGAAGAACAACCAAGGCAACACAAAAATCACTAAAGCAACCGATATGCTCTCGCTCGGATGTGCATTCCAAGAGCTTTCTGCTCAGGAAAAGAAAGATTTGGGTATAAGCAATGGTGTTAAGGTCAGCGGCATCAAGGACGGCAAATTCAAGAGCGCCGGCATCAAGAACGGCTTCATCATCACCGACATCAACAATGCTCGTGTGAACAGTCGCGACGACGTTGAGGCCATCTATGGCCAGATAATGCGCGACACCGACAACGACAAGGCCATGTTCATCACCGGTATCTATCCAACAGGCAAGAAGGTGTATTATGCAGTCGACTTAACCGACCAGGACTAATACACAAGCTGTAACAGACTAAGAAGAGACGGCAAACGACCCCAAAAAGGCGTTTGCTCGTCTCTTTTTTATTTGATGAGGCTTGCAGGCGGGCTTGGTTTTTCTCGTGCCATCAATATTGGTAGTAGCCTGTGCTTTTTTTGAGCGAAAGTATTTTGCTCACCCCTTGTCTTGTTTTTCCGGCTATGCTTGCCAGATGTTCAACATATAATGCAATCAATTGCCGAAACAACCATTGAAATAAGTCATATATGCTAATATTCAGGGCATAAAAGTGTATTTGGTGTGGTCGTACCATTTTTTTTTGTAATTTTGCAATCTGAAAATTTACGATAAAAACATATTTATGCTTGACTTATTGTTTGAGACAAGTTGGGAAGTTTGTAACAAGGTTGGCGGAATATATGCTGTGTTGTCAACTAAGGCAAAAACCCTACAGAAAAAATACAAAGACCGTGTGATATTCATTGGTCCTGATTTATGGCGCGACGGAGCTGAATCGCCTTTTTTCATCGAAACGAAAACACCTCTTACTGAATGGTTGCAACAAGCCGTGCTTCCTGCCGGGATGCATGTCAGAGTAGGGCGCTGGAATGTTCCCGGCAAGCCAATTGCCTTATTGGTTGACTATCGCAGCCTATATCCATATAAAAACGAACTATACACATGCATGTGGGACGAGTATAGAGTAGACTCGCTGCATGCCTATGGCGACTACGATGAGTCGTGCATGTTTTCTTACGGTGCCGCTCTGGTCATTGAGAGCGTGTTGCTGTGGAACAAGAAAGCAAATAAGGTGGTGGCTCACTTTGATGAATGGACCACCGGAATGGGATTGCTCTACATAAAATCTCATTTGCCTGAAGTGGCAACGGTGTTTACGACGCACGCCACAAGCATCGGCCGCAGCATTTGCTGCAACGGGAAGCCGCTATATGATTACATGGCAGGATATCATGGCGATCAAATGGCTGGAGAACTTAATATGCAGTCAAAGCACTCGCTTGAGAAAGCGGCCGCGCATGCCGCTGATGTATTCACCACAGTGAGCGAGATAACAGCACGTGAGTGTGAGCAACTGCTTGAGCGGAAACCACTGGTAACCCCCAATGCCTTTGAGCCCACGTTTGTGCCCAAGGGCGTGAAATACAAGCCCGCCCGCGCCCTTGCCCGTGAAAGGCTAATTAAAGTGGCCGCCGCTCTAACTGGCATAGAGTTTTCTGACGACACTTTCATAATTGCCACTTCGGGTCGGAGCGAGTATCGCAACAAGGGCATTGACTTGTATCTTGATGCTCTTAACCAAATGCGCAACAAGCTCAACGCCTCGGCTGACGGCAAACGGATATTGGCTTTCGTGCTTGTACCCGGATGGACCGATAGCCCTCGCAAAGACCTTGTGGACAGCATTGAAAATGCAACCAACAGAGCACTGCAAAGTCCTGTAATAACCCACAACATACACAACCCCGAGTCGGACAACATATATTGCCGAATCAATTCGCTCGGCTTCAATAACACTAACGACGATAAACTCACAGTGATATATGTTCCGTCATACCTTAATGGTGATGACGGTGTAATAGGGCTGAGCTATTACGATGTGCTGGTTGGCTTAGACCTCACAATATTCCCGTCTTACTACGAGCCCTGGGGGTACACACCGCTGGAAAGCATCGCTTTTGGAGTGCCTACAGTAACTTCAAACCTTTCGGGATTTGGACAATGGATTATCGGAAACTTTGGTGACGACTATAAAAAGTGTGGGACCAAGGTAATAAAAAGAACCGACTCCAATTATTGTGAAGCAGCCGCCGGCGTGGCTGAATCCATTGAACAAATCTATGGTTTGGCTCCAACTGTGCGCGCAAAGCTCTCAAAAGCCTCACAAGCCACATCAAAAATGGCCACATGGGATAAATTCATAGCTTATTATGAAACTGCATATGCACAAGCATTAACGCTTGCCACTCAACGAGACGGCAAATAATTTAAATAACGACAATCATTCAATTACGACAGATGAAAATACAAGTAAGCAACACAAATGCTCCTGTTTGGAGAAGCATAACCGTAAAGTCGGAGCTTCCAAACAAATTAAAGAAACTCGACGAGTTGTCAAAAAACATTTGGTGGGTTTGGAACAGTGACGGGAAAAACCTATTCCATGATTTAGATGTGGATTTATGGCATGAGACAGGTGAGAACCCCGTGCTGATGCTTCAGAAAATCACTAATGAGCGCTTGCAGGAGATTCTGGAAGACAAAGAGCTGATGAGCCGCATCAACACCGTCTATGATAATTTCAAGAACTATGTGAACAAGCCGACCCGCACCGACGTCCCCTCTGTTGCATATTTCAGCATGGAATATGGACTGTGCAGCGCTTTGAAAATTTATTCGGGCGGCCTTGGTATTTTGGCAGGCGACTACATTAAGGAGGCAAGCGACCGTTGCTACAACATGACGGCCGTTGGTTTCTTATACCGTTACGGTTACTTCACACAATCAATCTCTGGCGAGGGCGATCAAGTGGCAAAATATGAGGCTCAGAACTTTAACCGCATTCCGGTTGAGCCCGTGCTTGACGAGAACGGAAAGCAACTGATACTTGAAGTGCCGTATCCGGGCAGAATAATTTATGCCAATATCTGGAGAGTCAATGTGGGCCGTGTGAAATTGTATCTGCTTGACACCGATATTGACTTCAATAGCGAGTTTGACCGCCCCATCACACACCAGCTTTATGGCGGTGACTGGGAAAACCGCATCAAGCAGGAATATCTGCTCGGCATTGGCGGTGTGCTTATGCTTAAAAAACTTGGAATAAAGAGCCAGCTCTATCATTGCAACGAAGGCCATGCCGCACTGCTCAACCTGCAGCGCCTTGTTGACTATGTGCAAGAAGACGGTCTTAATTTCAATGTGGCTCTTGAGATGGTAAGAGCATCTTCGCTCTACACTGTGCACACCCCCGTGCCCGCAGGCCACGATTATTTCGACGAGGGCCTCTTTGGCAAATACATGGGCGAATTCCCGGCAAAGTTGGGAATCTCGTGGAGCGACCTGATGAATATGGGTCGAGAGAATCCCGACACAAACGAGAAGTTCTCCATGAGCGTGTTTGCCCTTAACACCACACAAGAATCCAACGGTGTGAGCTGGCTTCATGGTCAAGTTTCCAGAAGAATGTTCCAGGGCGTGTGGAAAGGATTTGCCCCCGAGGAGTCACATGTGGGTTATGTGACTAATGGTGTGCACATGCCCACATGGGCCGCATCGGAATGGAAAGAATACTATTCTGAATTGTTCGGAAAAGACTTTATGGAGCATCAAGAAGATGAAAAGACCTGGGCTCCGATCCTTAACGCACCTGATGAAGATGTGTGGGCTATGCGTGTGAAACTGAAGAACAAATTCATCAAATTTGTTAAGAAGGACTTCAGCGCAAGTTGGCTGAAAAACCAGGGCGACCCCACACGCGTATTGTCGATTGTTGACAAAATCAATCCAAATGCGTTGTTAATAGGATTTGCACGTCGCTTTGCCACCTATAAGCGTGCTCATTTGCTCTTTACCGATTTAGACCGTTTGTCGAAGATTGTTAACAACGAGCAGTTCCCTGTGCAATTCATCTTCGCAGGAAAGGCGCATCCGGCCGATGGTGCAGGCAAGGACTTAATTAAGAGAATTGTGGAAATCTCGAAGCGTCCGGAGTTCCTCGGCAAGATTATATTCCTTGAGAATTACGACATGACGGTGTCAAAACGATTGCTGACCGGCGTTGACATTTGGCTTAACACTCCCACGCGTCCACTTGAGGCATCAGGCACATCGGGCGAGAAAGCCGAAATGAATGGCGTTCTCAATTTCTCGGTACTTGATGGATGGTGGTATGAGGGTTATCGCGAAGGCGCAGGTTGGGCTTTGACCGACAAGCGCACTTACACCGACCAGGGCCAACAAGACAAGCTTGATGCAGCCACTATCTACTCGATGCTTGAGAATGAAATCATTCCGCTGTATTTTGCCAAGAACTCTCGCGGTTACTCGCCTGAGTGGGTTCAGTATATCAAGAACTCAATTGCACATATTGCCCCCAACTACACAATGTCGAGAATGCTACGCGACTATAACGACCGCTTCTACAGCAAGGAAGGTGCCCGTACTGCCAAATTGCAAGCCAACGACTATGCATTGGCAAAAGAGATTGTGGCCTGGAAAGAGAATGTGGTGTCGAAATGGGACAATGTTACTTGCCTTGACATACAGACGTCTGACAGCTTGCTGAACGGCACCTTGGAAGGCACTCCAATCAATGCTACTGTAAAGGTGGATACCGCCGGCTTGACCGACAGCATTAAAGTTGAGCTTGTGGCTTATCGTGATGTTGAGGGTGAGCTGAAGTATCACAGCACACGCCAATTCGTGTTGTCGTCGGTGGAAGGCAACGTTTGCACCTACACTCTTGACGACCATATTAATGATTCAGGAATGTTCCGCTATGCATTCCGCGTGTATCCGTGGAATGAAAATCTGCCTCATCGTCAAGATTTCGCCTACATGAAATGGTTTTAACCAATAATCAATAAGGAATTTTTACCAGAGCCGCATGTGATTTCACGCATGCGGCTCTGTTTTTGGTATGCTCGGCACGTTGTGCATTGTTTAACGGGGGCAAGAAGTCTCAGAAGTGGGAATCTCACGCGCAAACAAATTGATGCTTTTGATAGTATTTTCGGATAAATTTGCGTATTTTTGTGATGAAAGACATAGCTTTTGCAATCGGTGCAGATAGGACACCTCTAGAATGGCCTACAAAGAGTTTGGTGCGGAATGTGTAAACGGTGAAGGGCTGCAAGGCTAGAGAACGTGTATCTACCCATCAGTTTCTGGAAAGTGCTGATGAACAAATAAAGAAAAAATAATAACGATTAAATCATATATAGCCATGAGCGTTTGCGTAGGAATTAGAATAGAGAATATCCCCCAGCCAGATGTCTGTCTGAAACTTTGGGCTGAACCCAGAGAACAGATTATGGGCGGTCGCCTGCTGTCACAGGCCGAGACACGGATGCTGGAAACATTATGGGCAGACTTCTTGAAGAAGAATGAAGACAGCATTAATGGTGAGACATTAAATGTCAACAGAGATATTACCTTTAAACAATAAAATCATAAACAGAAAATGAAGATACTTCATACCAGTGACTGGCATCTTGGTCACACCCTCTACAACTATGACCGCACTGAGGAACAAAAGGCAATGCTCCAGCAGATAGAGAGCTTTGTGAAAGACGAGAAGCCTGATGCGTTTCTCCTTTGTGGCGACGTATATCACACCTCTCAACCATCGGCAGCCGTTCAGACTTTGTTGACAGACGCCTTGGTGCGCATCCATGAAGCCAATCCACAGATGGTGATTGTGGTGACTGCCGGCAACCATGACAGCGGCACTAAGCACGAGATATTCCGTCTCCCCTGGAAGGCCCTGAATGTGCATACAATAGGCATGCTTGAGAAGGAGAATCTTGAAGCACACATCATAGATGTGCCAGGAAAGGGGTTCGTCATAGCTGTTCCCTATGCCCACGAAAGGAATATCCCTAATGGATATTTTCAGCAGTTGCTTGATGCAGTGGCAGATCGAAATACCGGCAATCTGCCTGTGGTGATGATGGCACACACGACCGTTAAAGGCTGTGACTTCACCGGACACGACCGTGGCACAGAGTATGTGGTGGGAGGTATCGACTCTCTCGATATTGAGCAGTTAGGTGGCGGCTATGACTATTTGGCATTGGGTCACATTCATCATGAGCAGTTTGTGCATACAGGCAAACACAATGTAAGATACAGCGGTACGCCAATTCCTATCAGCTTCGATGAAAACTATGCTCACTCTGTAAGCATAGTGGAAATTGCCAAACACGGTGAACGCCCTAAAGTACGGGAAATAGAGATAAAGAATCCCCATCCATTGGTGACGCTGCCTGTAGAAGGAATGGCAACATGGGAGGAAGTAAAGAAACTGCTAAAGGACTATCCCGATGATATTCCAGCATACATCCGATTGAATGTAGAGATTGACGATTTTCTGCCTGTTGAGGCCAAACAAGAGGCAATAAATCTAACCCAAGGAAAAGCTTGCAGATTGTGCCACATCAATGTAAAACGTAAGTCAGTAGAGAAGTCTGAGGCGAAAGTGCTTACAGTGCAGGAATTCCAATCAGAGGATCCTATTGACATAGCCATGCGATATGCTGAAGACCTGGGCATCGCATTCGATGACGAGATGAGGGGACTTTTCGACGAGGTTTTAACCATGTTGAATGCTGATTCACGAAAAGACTAATAACGGAGGACTATTATTATGAAATTTCAAAAGCTTATCATACACAACATCGCATCAATTGAAGATGCAGTCATAGACTTTGAGGCTCAGCCGTTGGCGGGCAGTGAGGTTTTCCTAATCACAGGCAAGACAGGCGCTGGCAAATCAACCATTCTCGATGCAATCTGCCTGGCTCTCTATGCCAATACGCCACGTCTGGATGGCACTGAGATGCAAGGTGACATAAAGAACGGAAACGGCAAGATAACGCTTAAGGACCCACGCCAGTTGATGCGTCGCAATACCGGTGAGGCATTCGTCTCCCTTACTTTTACGGGTAGTAACGGCGTGCATTATGAAGCCTTTTGGTCAGTTGCTCGTGCTGGAAAGAAGGTGACGGGCAACCTGCAGTCCAGAAAATGGCAACTCACGAATAAGGATACGGACACTACCATCATCAAGAATGATGAGGTGAAGGCAGAGATGCGTGCTGCCATTGGTCTTGACTTCAAACAATTTTGCCGTACTACCATGTTGGCTCAAGGAGAGTTCACTCGTTTCCTGAACAGCGAGGATAAGGAGAAGGCCGAGATTTTAGAGAAGATTACTGGTGTGGATGTCTATTCCAAAATCGGTGCAAAAGTGTACGCCGTGACTGGAGAAAAGAAGCAGAAATGGCAAGAAGCTCAACAATGTGTGGAAGGCGTGCAAACTCTCAGTGACGAGGAAATTGCTGAGAGAAACGAGGCGTTGGTTGGGTTTGGCAAGGAATATGAAGCGCTGAAAGCCCAAAGCGACAAGGATGTTGCTAAGCGCGAATGGCTGAAGAATGCCGACGACCTTGCAAAAAACGTGACCGATGCTAAGGATGAACTGCGAAAAGCTAATGAGGCCGTCGAAAGCGAAGATTTCAAGACAAAGGAAACTCTCGTGAATGACTGGAATGCCACAATCGATGCCCGTAAGTGGATGGCAGAGACTCAAAAGGCAGAGACGGAGCAAAAGCAGCAGGAGAAAGTATTGGCCGGTTTGCAGGAGGAGTTTAATTATATACTTGGTGGGCAGAAGTATGCCGAGAACGAAATAAGCAAAACGGAATCTGAAATTAAGGAGATTGACAACTTCCTTGCCGCAGAACGTGACAAGGCCGCTGTGTATGATAACGCACAAACTATAATTGGATATCTTAATGCTATTGCGGACGGTCGTGATGCCATTGGGAAAAACAGGGATGAGATAGTAAAGGAAAAGAAACTCCTGGATGATGAACAGGCTCCGGCCTACGAAGAGGCCAATAACAAAGCCAAGTTGGCAAAAGAGGCCTTTGATCGAGAAGAGGTTAAAGTGAGAGATCAAGAGAAAGCTGTGAATGCTCTAAAACTAAGTGAATTGCGAACAGAGAAGGATGGCGTCAAGGATTTGCTAGGCAATATAAAGATAGCAAAAGAACGCATTAACACGCTTGATGAAGCCAAGATCCAACGTGAGGCTAATCGTAAGAGCTTAGATAAACAGAAAGCCGCCATCGATGTGAAAACAGAAAAATCAAAGCAGATGGAGACGCCTATCCGTGACGCAGAGATAAAGATGGATGTTCGCAAAGAGGATCTTGATAAGCAAAAAGATACCATTGATAAGTTCGCATCTGCGCTGCGTCTTAAACTCCATGTGGGAGACACATGCCCCGTCTGCCGCCAGAAGATAAAGGACGAGCTACCACATGAGGATGAACTTTCGGCTCTTGTTGGTGAGCTCCAGAAAGCATACAATGATGCTGAGAAAGCATACAATGATTTGTTTGAGGCAAAGATGAGACTTGATGCTGAAATCAAAACAGAGACTGGTGCTTATGAAACAAACAAGAAAGCATTTGATGATGACAAGTCGGTAGCAGAAGCCGAGAAGAAGGCAAAGGAGGCTTGTAAGCTTTGTGGCATTGAGTCCCTTGATTCCGATACATTGTCAGCTCTGAGCAAACTCGAAGATTCTACAATTAACAAATTTACAAGCCTTAACGATAAGATTAAAGAGGGAGAGGCAAAGGAGAATCAGGCCAAGAAAGAGCGAAAAGCTTTGGATAAGAAACGTACCGAGGTAGACGACTTGGCAAAGAAGGCGACGGATGCCGAGAGACGCGTGAGCGAATGCAAGAATCGCATCTCGAATGCAGAGACGTTAGTTAAATCGAAAGAGGATGAGGTAGCAAAAGCTGAACAGAAAGCGAAAGAGCTGATAACTTCGGGTATTTGGGAAATTGAATGGAATGCTTCCCCAAGAGAATTTGCTGCATCTCTTCAATCTGCTGCAAAAGCGTACGACACTACCAAACAGAAAAGGCAGGAGTTAAATGCTAATCTTGATAGGGCAAATGACACCTACGATAATGTTTCCACTGTGATAACAAATATTACGAATGCTATGCCTGCTTGGAATACAACAGAAGTTGATGCTGCAAAGACCGTGAATCTTCTCGATAAAGTCAACAGCATCGCTAGAAGGGAAGATGTGGCCCTCGCGCAGTTGCATAATGCCGAGAAGGCATTCAGAACAAATAATGAAAGTCTAAACGAATTCCTTTTGCAGCATGAGTCATTGAGCACTGACCGACTGACACGCCTTGCTGCTTACGATGCCAATGATATATCGCGCAAAAACGGAGAGCTACAAAATTATCGTGACGAAGTTGTTGCCAAACAGACCCTTCTACAGAATGCTAATCATCAGCAGGAAGAGCATCTGAAGCAAAAGCCAGATTTGACCGAGAATGATACTATAGATACTTTGCAAAAGCGCATCGACGACTACGAGTCGCAGATGAAAAAAATTGGCGAGAAACGTGGGGCCGTCAATCAGGAACTCATGGCCGATAAGGGAAACAAGAAACGCCTTGGCGCACTCATGGAAGATGCAGACAAGAAGAAAGCCGACTACGAGAAATGGTCGCGCATGAACGAACTTATCGGTGATAGAAATGGCGATAAGTTCCGCAAGATTGCTCAGAGTTATGTGCTGACAAGCCTGATACACTCAGCCAATAGCTACATGAAGACGTTGACCGACCGCTATACGCTGAAAGTCACTCCTGGCACATTTGTCATTTCTGTCGAAGATGCATATCAGGGATATGTGTCACGCACCGCCAACACCATCTCGGGTGGTGAAAGTTTCCTCGTCTCTCTGTCTTTGGCATTAGCTCTAAGCGATATTGGTCAGACACTCTCAGTTGATACTCTTTTTATTGATGAGGGTTTTGGAACGCTCAGCGGTGAACCGTTGCAGAATGCTATCGACACCTTACGCACGCTCCACGTTAAAGCTGGTCGTCATGTGGGCATCATCAGTCACGTCGAGGAACTGCAGGAACGCATTCCCGTACAGATACAGGTGAACCAAGAATACAATAGCTCAAGCAGTAAAATCAATATTGTTCCGGAATGTGAATAATTTTTTTGGCCATTGGCAGAAAGTGCGGTTGATTCTTGATATGTGACTAATTATATTTTATCTTTGTTAGATAAAATAAAGCTACCCTTTCACGACTTGTGCCGCAAGCGCCGTTCTTGTATCCCATCACTTGGTGGGCGCATTCTGTTGTGAGTAAAAAGGGCGGGGCAAATCATCTGTGTAATGAACAAAACTATTATATCGATTATTGTGTTTGCAGCAGTTGGGCTTTGTTGTTGCCCGCATGCCCGAAGTCAGGCAAAAGGCTGCAATGCACGCTACACATCACTCAATTGGGCTGATAGCTCACTGTGGTATGAGGGCGAGACACGCCTAAAAAAGGCTGATGCGTTGCGTCCTGATGTGTTTTATCTGTTGCCTACATGTGTGCAAGCATGGACTGATGAGGCTGGAACGCAACGGTTTAATGCCGATCCCAAACGAGCGGAGCATCGCAGGGCTTGGAAGCTGTCGGCAATACTTGCCGACAGTATATTTGCCAGCAATGCCAACCTCTATTTGCCATATTACCGCCAAGCCACATTTGGGGCACTAGAGGGCCCACAGGCTGCCGTGCCGCTTCAGATAGCAGAAAGCGATGCCATTGAGGCGTTTGACTATTACTTGAAGCACTTTAATCACGGCAGGCGGTTCATCCTTGCCGGTTACAGCCAAGGCGCAAATTTAGTGAAAGCCGTGCTTAAACATATTGACGACAACACCTACAATCGTTTGATTGCTGCATATGTGATAGGTTATGGAGTGACCGCCACCGACACGATGAAGCAATGCGGGCATAGCCAAAGCCATATTAAACTGGCAAGCGACTCGGCCTCATGCGGTGTAACAATCAATTTCAACAGTGTCACATCGGCCGATGCCATTTCCCCTTTGCTATGCAGTGGAAATATAGGTTGTATAAACCCCGTGTCGTGGTCTACATCATCCAAACCAGCAATATTGTTCAGTGCCGGCAGCACACCCCAAGACGATGACACTCGTTTCCCTTACGGCACATCCATAGTGCTTAAATCTAAGCAAACCGATGTCACGGTCAGCGTTGATCAGCAGCATCATGTGCTCATAGTAAGCGGCATCGATCCTCAGCGATACACGCTTGAGCCACTGCTATCGCTTTTCCCAAAAGGAAACCTGCACCTGCAGGAACTGTTCTTCTACGGCGACAATATAAAACACAATGTGCTATTGCGCAGTGCAAAAGCCTACAAAGAATGTGACAGCTACAAAAAACAGACAAACACTCTACTAGTAAAATAAGCACTACATACACACATTTATGAACATTGATGAAATAGCGTCAAGAATTGAGTCGGAACTGTCACTGCGTGTGCAGCGCAGCGGCATGATGTTCCGATTGTTTTCTCGCGTGAAGAATCCTGATTCGCTGCGTCATAAAATCAAGGCAAAAGGCAATGAGTTCTTTTCCAACGGCGGTAAAATTCAAGACATCATAGGTATTCGAATAATACTTTACTTTCCCGACGATGTGGAAACAATGTCGATGTTCTTAGGAAGTCGTGACGTGGTGAGGTCGTCGATTGACGAATGCGACCTATCGACATTTTGTCCAAGGCGACTTAATATCACAAAGAACATACCAGCTGAATATATCGACGATTATAGGCGCAGCCTACCGGCTGACCTGGCCGATAAGATTGACAACACGTTTGAGGTGCAAATACGCACTGTGTTTTCCGAAGGATGGCACGAGGTGGAGCACGACTTGCGCTATAAGTGCAAGGAAGACTGGATTCACGAGGATGTGCCAAACCGCACGCTAAATGGTATGATCGCCACGCTTGAAACGGTAGAGTGGGGCATGAAGTCGCTTTTTCACGAGATGGCATATCGCTGTTACCGCAAGCACAACTACAGAGCCATGTTGCGCAACAAAATGCGTATCCGCTTTGCCTCATCTGACTTTTCTCCCGAGGTGAAATCGTATCTCGGAGCACACCGCGAAGTAGCTAAGCAACTGCTTGGTATGGATCGCATTGTGTTTATGCTGACGATGCTTAACCACGATAATCCTCCGCGCTTGACTTATGACAATGTGGTGTTCATGGCCAACAAAATCGATTTGCAAAATGCCGAATTGTTTGCATTAGAGAAGCAATGCATGGAATCAAGGCAAGATGCTGCTGAATAGCGCTGGTCACTCGCGGGACCACAACAGACGCGGCCACCCGTCCATAAATCATAAACGAGCCGCCCCTTAGGTCTTAACTCAAGGGGCGGCTCGTGAGTTTGGCCTTATTCGGCCATAGTTATAAATCGTTGAAATATCCGAGGTCGCCTATCGATTTTATGAAGCGTTTCACGTAGTCGGATGCCGTTTGCGGCCACCAGTAGCCAAGTCTATAAAGCACTTGGGTGGTATAAGAGCTGTCTTGGCGTATGTATTTAACCACGTGACCGCTGTTCTCCACATAAGCAAGCAACGGCTGAAGCACTTGCGACTTGCTGTCGTCCATCATCACTTCGCGTATGCGGCGCTCAAATTCGTCATATTCAACCGGCTCAATGTGTATGCCGATGCTTTCCATTGCCTTAAGCACGTCGCCCAATGGCTGGGTGTGATTGTTGCAGGCATGGAACACGACCATGTTGTCGGGCGTTGTGGCAAGCAGCCGTGCAGCGAGGCACACTTCGTCGATGGGTGAGAACTCACATGGGGAATCAAGCATTTCATATGGCACACACCCCATAATTGCGAACGTCTTGAGCTGGCCCATAAATCCGTTGGTGCGGAAATTGATTTGGAACAGACCATCGGAGTTGCGCGAAGCCAAAGTGGCCACACGCATGATTTTAGCCCTGAGTGCACGATTCTTTATCGCTTCGAGCACCAGTTTCTCTGCCTCGTATTTAGAATGAACATACTGGTTGGCCAGCGACTGACCGAAGTCAAGCATGTGCTCATCGAGCACAATGTCGGGAGAAGGAACACCATCCACGCTTTGGCCAGCCACGCTCACCGTTGATACTTGAATGAGACGCGTGTTGTGTGCCACACACCAGTCAATGAGGTTACGCACGCTTTCCACGTTCACTTTTTCGATATCGTCACCGGCTGAGAAGTGTTTCACATTTGCCGCACAGTTAATCACCGTGTCTACCTTCACGTCGAGTTTGCCGAAGATGCTCTTGTCGGTGACATCGCCTTCAATGATGAATATGCGCTTATTGAACAAATCTTCGTAAGTGTTGTCGAAGTAGTAGAACAGCAATGTGCGCAATCGGCTTTCCACGGCCATCTTTGCACTTGTTCTGAGCAGGCAATACACCTTGCCGCTTTCATTCTCAAGCAACTCGCGAAGCATGTGAATGCCCATGAATCCCGTTGCTCCAGTGAGCAGCACATCTCCTATGGGCTGACGTTGACCGTTGCGTAGGGCATCAAGGGTGTTTGCCTCGAGAATCTCGGCATAATCCGATTTCTTTCGGGTTTCTGCGCCACCGTCGGCAACCGTTTGCGGTTGAATAGGCTCATTGCACGATCTACCGTCAATCTTTCCTTGCAAATAGGCTGCGAGCAGACGCGGAGTCTGGTATGCAAACAAGTCCTTATATGATGCCTGGTAGCCATTCATCGACAGAGCGGCCAACACTTTAATCGCAGAGATTGATGTGCCGCCAAGAGTGAAGAAATCATCGTTGGCGCTGATTTTCTCTTGGCCAAGTACCTTGGCGAATGCCTCAGCTATTGCTTTTTCCATTTCACTCTCAGGCTCAACAAACGCCGACTGTGTTGCCGTTGCTGTAATGGTGGGCTGGGGCAGTGCCTTGCGGTTTACTTTGCCATTGGGGGTCAATGGCATTTCGTCAAGTTGTACATATACGGTTGGCACCATGTAGTCGGTTAGTGATTCCGACAAAAATGCTTTTATTTCATCCTCTTCAATTTTCCGGTCAGCCGAGTAATACAGAACCAGGCTCTCGTTGTTGTTCAAAGTCTTCACTTCGGCAACAGCCATCTTAATGCCGCTGAATTGAGCGGCACGGCTTTCGATTTCGCCCATTTCAATGCGGAAACCGCGCAGTTTCACTTGGTTGTCTATACGCCCCAGGTATTCAATTTCACCCTCAGCATTATACTTCACGAGATCACCGGTGCGGTACACTTTTACCTGTTGGCCTGCAATGCATATTTCAGTGAATTTCTCGGCAGTCAGCTCTGGCCTGTGCCAATAGCCTGCTGCCATTTGCGGACCAGCCATGCATAACTCGCCAGCCATGCCTTCGGGCAACAAGTGGCCGCTTTGGTCTGCCACATAAGCCGCAAGATTGTGAAGCGGGCGCCCTATGGGGATGTTATGGTATTTGCATCCAGGGGTCAGCTCGTAGTAGGTGGCATCTACCGTGAACTCTGTAGGACCGTAGGTGTTGATGAGGCGGCAACGGCATTCGGGAGCAACAGTCATCTTCTCGCCGCCCACCACAAGGTAGTCAACGGGGAGGTCGGGATATAGCTGAAGCAACATCTGTCCCAATTGGGTGGTGTAGCATCCGCCTGTAATCCCGTTACTGATAATGAAGCTGTGAAGCAATGCCATGTCCTTACGCGCCTCTTGCGGAACGGTGAACAAAGTGCCACCCACAGTGAGCACCGGGTATAGGTCTTCGATCGAAGCGTCGAACGAGAAGCTTGAGTGACACAAAATGCGGCTCTTCTCGGTGTGTCGCCATTCATGGGCTATGAATTGCACAAAGTTGGCCTTGGCCGACTGTGGAATCATCACACCTTTAGGTTTGCCTGTTGAGCCAGAGGTATAGATCATATAAGCCAATTTGTCGGGACTGGTTTGGTCGAACAATAAGTCTTTCGGCTTGTCGCAACCAGCAATGAAATCATCGACAAACAGCACCTTGCCGCCATAGCCGTTGAATTCTCCATTGCTATTCTTCTCGTCAAATATGGCGTGTGAAGTGATCATTACGCTACTGTCAGAGTCTTCAAGCATGTAGAGCAAACGGTCGTTTGGGTAGTCGTAGTCAAGTGGCACGTAGGCATAGCCTGCACGTTCAATGCCGATGGCTGCCACTAAGAATTCCTTTTGGTAGCCAAGCATAATGGCAATAAATGGTGACTTGTCTGCATTTATGCCCAGGGTGGCAATGTGTTCGGCCAATGATGCAGTCAGCAGGTTCAGCTCGGCATAGCTATACGTGCCGTCGGTGTCGGTAACAGCTGCATTGTTTGGCGTCAGTGTTGCTTGTCGGATAAACAAGGCCGGGAATGTTGCATTCGAGTCAACCGGCATAGTTTGTCCCTGTGAGGCTTTTGCAATCAGTCGCTCATTGTCGGGCGAGAGCAGTGGTACATCTGAAGCATTCTGAGCTGTTGCCATGTAGATGGCAGCAGTGCTGATGGCATTGGCCAGGGCAAGCATGTCGGCCTTGCTGTAGCGGTTGCCGTTGTAGTCGATAGTGATATGGTAGTCGGTGCCGTCGGGGAATGTGGTGATGTCGATTGGGAACTTGGTTACATCGAGGTGCAGAGGCAGAAATTCAATGCTGTCTGACAACGACTGCTCAAGCACGCCACCTTGGTATGAGAACATCATTTCGGCATGCAATCCGTGTCGCTCCACCAAATGGGTGTAAGGGTAGAAGTCATTGGCGTAACTTTCGAGCAGCATTTGGTGCATCGCCTTCACAAAGTCGGATACCGGCATTTCATCGTTCATGTTGAATGCCACAGGCAGGGTCTTGACAAACATACCCACACTGCGCATCAATCTCACGTCGGCACTGCGTCCGGCCGACACCGTGAGGAACAGTGGGCGTTGCTCGCGTGTGATTCTATGCAGCACTAAAGCAAATGCAGCTTGCAGGTAACTGCTCGCCGTCACTCCGTGGGTAGAGCAGAACGCATCCACTCCGCTTTTGGGTAAGCACACATCAACCGATGCCGACTTCACTCCGTCGGGCGTGGTTGAATCGGGATATGAGATAGCCGATGCATCCGACACCATGCCATCGAAGAACGCTTGAGCTTGATTGTAGGCATTGCTTTTTAGTAAGTTGTCTTCATAGATGGCGTAATCGAATGCGGTTATTGGCTCTGTGCTTGGCTCTGTGCCGTTGTAGGCATTGAAAATGTCGTTGAAGAAAACGTTTCCCGACATGCCGTCGTACACTATGTGGTGCACGTCGGTAATAAGATACACATTGTGGGGTGTCTTTACTATTTCGGCCCTTATCAAGTCATCGGCAAGCAGGTTGAATGGACGCACCTTCTGCTGAAAGTAGTCGATGGATGGTTCTTCGGTAAGTGTGGTGACCACAACCTCATAAGGGGCATTGTCACGCCGTTGCAGCACCACATCATTGTCTTTTTGCGCCAAGTGCGATTTTAGATATGGATGTGCTTCAATCACACTCTTCACTGCATTTGCCATACGCTGGATATCCACGTCAGCATCTTTTAGCCTAATCACTTGCGGCACATTGTATTGGGTGGAATCACGGTTCATTTCCCAATCCACATATATGCCTCGCTGACTTTCTGTGATGGGGTAGAAGTCAACTGCCGGCATGGCTTTGAGGGATGTCTCATCGGATGTGGCTGCTGCGCTTATCAGGTCCACTATGCCGCGCACAGTGGGCGCTTTCATCACATCTCCCATTTTGATGCTCACGTTCATCTCTTTTTGAATAATGGCCGTGAGGCGCATGGCTGCAAGTGATGAGAGCCCAAGGCTAACCAAATTGTTGGTCACACCAAACTCATCAATGTTCAGGATTTGTTTTACCAATTCAAAAACATTCTTTTCCTCATCGGTCTCTGGCAGAATGATTTCCCCGGCTTCTATAACGGGGTCAGGCAATGCTTTGCGGTTGACTTTGCCATTCGGGGTCATGGGCATAACGTCGAGCTGCACGTATGCCGTGGGCACCATATAGTCGGTGAGCTCCTCGGCAAGGAATTGGCGAAGGTCTGCCTCATTAATTTCGCATTTGGCCATATAATATAGCACCAGATGCTGGTTGCCGTGAACGGTCTTTACTTCAGCCGCCACAGCCTCGATACCCTCGAAAGAGTTGGCGCGATTCTCAATTTCGCCCATCTCGATGCGGAAACCGCGTAGTTTTACTTGATTGTCGATTCGTCCCAGGAATTCAAGTTCGCCATCGGCATTGTATAGGGCAAGGTCACCTGTGCGGTACATGCGGATAGGCATAAACGGACAAGGGACAAATGCCTTTTCGGTCAACTCGGGCCTGTTCCAATATCCTTCGGCAATTTGGTCACCGGCAAGGCAAAGTTCGCCAGGAATGCCCTGAGGTAGCAGATTGCCTTGCTTGTCGCATATGAACGAGTAACTGTTGGGCACCGGGCGGCCAATGGGAACGTCAACGTCTTTATCTTGGTCCACCACATGATATGATGAGCACACGGTGAATTCTGTTGGCCCATAGCCATTGATTATTTTTGATTTCGATTTTTTGACTGGCAGGTATTTTTCGCCTCCGAGCTCAATGCGACCTAGGTTCAGATCGTACTGGTTCAGCAATGCCATTCCTATGGCCGTACTCATCACAGTGCCCACTATGTGGTGGTCGTTGATGTAGCGAGCCAAGCCGTCCATGTCTTTTTGCAACTCGTCGCTCACAATGTGCACTGTAGCACCTGCAGCCAGCGGATAAAAAAGTTCTAACGTCGAGGCGTCAAATGAGAAGCTCGGGTGGTGAAGGTTGTTGTCACCTGGTTTTATGTCATGATCACGGAATCGCCATGCCGCACAAGCCATGATTGCCCTATGGCTCACAGGCACTCCCTTGGGCTTCCCTGTTGAGCCTGATGTGTAAATCATATATGCTATGCCATCAGCCGATGCTTTGTTCAATGAGAGGTCGCACTTGGCGGTGAGGTCGCACCCGTTGATGAAATCTTCATCAATAACCAGTTTTGCCTCGGAATCCTCTTTCATATATAACTTGCGCTCATCGGGATACTTCATGTCGATGGGCACATAGGCTGATCCTGCACGTTGTGCAGCCAATACGGCCACAAAGAATTCTTTGACACGTGGCAATGATATTGCTACAAAGTCGCCTGGAACCACACCATTATCTATGAGCTTGCTCGCAAGAGCGGCCGATTGACTGTTGAGCTGCTCGTAGGTCAGTTTGCTGCGATAGTCAATCACAGCATCAGCATTGGGCTGTTGCGCAGCTTGTTGCAGGAATTTGTCGATCCAGGTAATGCTTTTATCGTATTCAAGTTTCTCTCCCGATGAGAGCTTGATTAGTTGCTGTGTTTCCTCTACGTCAACCACCGACACCGTGCCTAGTGATGCTTCGGGAGCTGCCATCATTTGCCTAACCACGGTGTTGACACACTTGGCCAACTGGCCAATGTATTCTGGGTCGTAAAGGGCATCACTGCATTCCACACGGGTCTCATATTCACCCGATGGTATTTGGTAAATGCATATAACAATGTCGTTTGAGATATTACCTCTCGACAATTGGTTCATGCGATATTCGTTATCGCCAATCACAAGTTCTTCTTGCATGCTGGCACCTTGAAAGGCAAATGAAACGCCCATTTTTTGCTGCAAGTCGCTGCAAAAGTGGTTGAATGGGTAATTTCCGTAACGGATAGTGCTCATCAACTCACGGCGGGTGCTGCTCACATAGTCGATGACCTTAATTTGCGGATCAATGTCAAACAGGATTGGAGCTGAACGCACAAACATGCCATAAACGTGGGCTACTTTCTTGTTGATGCGTCCGTGGTTCACCGTTGATATGGCAATTTTCCGCTCATGCGAATAGCAGGACAGCACATAGCCAACGGCTGCCATATACAAGTTGTTGCTGGCAACCCCGTGCTCTTTACTCCAATCATCAACTTCTTTACACGGTAAAAAAGCCGATCGGCGAATCAGTCTGCCCCAAGGCGATACATTCTGTGGAGCAAACGTCAACAAGTTAGCATCGGCAAATTTTTCAGCGTAATATTGCTTTGACCTATTGTATGCATCGGTACCGAAAGACTGCACCTCTTCTTCGGCAAATTCATATTCACTGTAGTCTGGCTTGTCGAGTGGGGCTCCTACATATGCCTTGGGCAAATCGTCGGATTTGAATTTCACGATTGTGGTTCCATCCGACACCGAGTGGTGGCAGTCCCAAAAGAAATGTATGTGGCCCGACGGCGTCTCCACAATTTCAAACCGCCACAGCTGTTCGCCAGAAAGCAAGTCAAACGGTGTGCAGAACCCATTGTTCTTGTATTCTTCCACCTCACTGTCGGTCATGTGTGTGCGCTTCACCTTAAAGTTCATGTTGTCGTCAGAGTACTGGCGAGGTGTGCCATTGGCCATCACAAATCTCGTCCTCATCATGGGACGTGCCTGTGCAACCGTCAAAAGTGCCTGCTCAAAGCGGTCGACATCTATGTTTGAGTCGAGCTCAACATGAATTGGTAGGTTGTATTGTGTTGATGATGGGTTTGATGCCCATTCCATGAAAATGCCCAATTGGGATTGGGTTAACGGATACGTTTTCATATGCGAGGTGTCTTATGAGGTTTAACGTCTGTTTTATAAAGCCTGTGAATATTGTCGTTGATGCCATAATGAGCAATAAACAGGTGACAATAGAGGCCTGTAGGTAAATATTTAGGGGTTAGACCCCGTTGAAGTCTTTTAGTTTAACAAAAATAGTAAAAAATATAGCACTACTCAAATTCATTGCACTTCTATTTGGACACTTTGAGCAATACGTGCTGCGATTAGTCACTTGCGGGGCTAGGGTTATGACAACTCAACAACAGTGATGCCAGCTCCACCAAGCTGCACGTGCTCATCGTGATATCTCGTTACTCCGTTTACGGTGTTGAGATATTGCCTGATGGCTTCTCTCAAGGCTCCGGTGCCAGTGCCATGCAGAATGCGCACGCGTTTAGAGCTAAACTGGATCGCATCGTCGATAAAATAAGTCACTGCCTGCAGGGCCTCATCGGCCCGCATGCCACGTACGTCGATCTCTTGCTTGAAGTTGAGTTGGCGGGCCCGCATTTCATCGGTTGTGCTTTTGCTGATAAAAGTGACGTCCTTGGGCCGTTCGGCCTTGCGCATGGTGCGCTTTAATCGCTTTACGTCCACTTTGGTCTTAATGGCCCCAAAGGCCACAGTAGCCCATTTCCCGTCAAGGCTCAGCACATTGCCTACAGTGGACGAATTTTCCATCACCACATTGTCTCCCACGGCAATAGGACTGTCGGTGGGCAAGGTCGATGGTTGCGGCTTGCGGGGCGGCTTCACCGTGTGCTTGGGCTTGATTGACTGTTGTAAAATGCGCGACTGGTTGTTTCTCTCACCTAATTGGGCATTGAATTCATCAAGCTTGCTGCGGGCTTCCTTTGTGCGCTCCTTGTCGGCTTGCACTTCCTTGATTTCCTTTATGGTTCGCTCAATGGCCCTGTTGCTCTGCTTCAGAATTTCCTTGGCTTCTTTTTTAGCCTCGTTGATAATGCTTTTATGCTCACGGCTAAGCGTGTCGATTTGCGTGTTATAGTCATTGATTGCCGCATCAAGTTTTTTCTCCTTGGCATGCACTTCCTGGCGCTTGTTCTCCCAGTATCGGCGGTCACGCACAATGTCGAGCAGGTATTTGTCCATATTGATGTAGTCTGACCCGACGATTTCTGACGCCTTATTTATCACATCTGACGGCAGACCAATTTTTCTGGCTATTTCGATGGCAAATGAGCTACCGGGATAGCCTATTGACAATTGAAACAGTGGTTTCATCTGTTGTCGGTCATAGAGCATAGCACCATTTACGAGCCCCGGGGTGTCTTCGGCCAAATGCTTCAGGTTTTGATAGTGGGTTGTGATTACACCCATCAAGCGATGCCCGTTCAGTTGCTCTAGAATGGCTTGCGCAATAGCTCCGCCAATTTGAGGCTCTGTGCCGCTTCCGAACTCGTCAATCAGCACCAAGGTCTGCGCATTGCCACGCGACAGGAACGTCTTCATGTTTTGAAGATGTGAGCTGTATGTGCTCAGGTCGTCCTCAATCGATTGCTGGTCGCCAATGTCGATAAATATATTGTTGAACAAGCCCATGTGTGAGTTGCTGTATACTGGCGGCAACATACCGCACTGCATCATATATTGTACAGCACCCACGGTTTTCAAGCACACGCTTTTGCCGCCTGCATTGGGGCCCGAAATCACCAATATGCGTTGTTTCCGGTTTAATTCTATGTTGAGTGGCACCACATCTTTACCCTGTTCCCTAAGCGACAACAATAAAACCGGATGCACAGCATGATACCATTCTATTGTGGGGTGATTTTCTATGTGGGGCATTTGCCCGTCAATGTCGGCGGCAAATATGGCTTTTGCTCTAATGAAATCGAATAGGCCAAGTGTTGAATAAGTGGCATTTAGCTCATCAATGTGCGGACGAATCATATTGGTGATTTCAGTGAGAATGCGCACAATCTCGCGCCTTATTTCAGCCTCGGTCTCACGAATGCGGTTGTTGGCTTCCACGATTTCCTCGGGTTCTATGAATATGGTCTTGCCCGAGGCCGACTCGTCGTGCACAATGCCGCGCACTTTGCGCTTATGCATTGGTGCTACGGGCAGCACAAGGCGTCCGTCGCGCACTGATGGAGCTGTGTCGTTGTCAAAGAAGCCATCCTTTTTACCATTGGCTATGATGCGACGCATTATCCCGTTGATGCTCGACGTTGCCGAGGCGATCTGTTGCCGCAATTCACGAAGTTGGGCCGATGCAGAGTCTTTGATGTTGCCGAATTTGTCGATTATCCGGTCTATCTCTGTCGCAAGTTCACGAAATGGCATCATTTCATGAGCCAGATCCGACAAGCAGGGGTAGGGCGACGCTTCGCCGTCGCTTACGGCAAAGAAATTGACGATTTGGGCCACAGTGGATAGTGAACGACGCAAGTCAAATAGGTTTTCTGTCGTGATAAACGAGCCGGGAGCAATAAGCCCCTTGAGGTGCACCCGCATATCGAAGAAATAGCTCACCGGAAAGTCTTTCTTGGATTGCAGAATCGTAAGAAACTCGTTTGTCTGGTTGAGTTTCAACTCCACATCGGCTCGGTTGGCCGACATTCGCATTTTTGCACAATATGAGGAGCCAAGCGAGCTGATGCACCGACGCTCCACCTCTTTGCGTATGGAGTCAAAACCTATTTTTGACTCAAAATTGCCTGGATATATCATAAGAATACAAAGTTAAATATTTTTGCTGTCTAATCAAATTAAATCGCCACTTGTCATGACTAATCAAGAACAAAGACTCCCGCATTCCGGTTGGTCAGGCATTTCTTTGATTTCTATGGTAAACACATTATCTTTGCATAAGAAAAAAAGAAACAAATTGATTGAGGGCCTTGGCCTAAAACTGTCGGTTTGGGCGGTTGCAATCAAAAAAACAGTCAATATTAATCATATTGCGATTATATGAAAATTAAATTGAATCAATCGATAGTGGGGGTGTTGTGCATCAGTGTTGTGCTGATTACAACTCTGACGTCATGTTTTACCGGTGTGGAAGGCACAAAACAGATAACCGAAAAGGATGTGCGCAAAGCTTACTCAAATGCCACCCACACAAGCCTTGACGACAGTCTGCTTGCCTATTGCGACTCACTGCCGGCTTGGCGCGAGGGCAAAACATTTACTGTTGCCGACAATCAAATCAGGTTGATTTTCTCACCATCAGAGAAATACGACGTTACCAAGCTCAGACTTGCGGGGAAGTCGCTTGAATATCGTGGATACACCACCTCCACCTTACTTGACAATCGGAAAATCCTCAACGTGCAGTTCTATGACGGCGATCACCTGCTCGTCTATCCGTCGGGTAAAACAATCACTGATTTCAATGCCAAGACATCCATACCGTTCCTGATTGACAATGATTTTGTGGCTTATGCACAAAAACTGCTCGCTGGCAGGATAGTATATATTAAAACGTCTATATGGTATGATGTGTTGAGCGAGGAAATGGTGTCGGGCCGCAAATTTATTGCCGTGAGGATTGACAGTGTGTTGCCAGGTAATAAGGTGTTCCCGCTTAAAGTGGCCTTCACGTCGATTGACAACGGAAAATCGGCATTCGTCTGGATGGCGGTTGGCGATGCGTTTATGCGTAACCGCAGCTTCGATTCATTGTTTTCTGTCACCGATATCCACAAGTCATATCCCGATATAAGTGCTGAAAACTGGGAACGCATTATCAATGGCAGGGTAGCTGTTGATATGACTAAGGAAGAATGCACATTGTCGAAGGGTTCTCCCAAAACAATTTCTCGTGTACCCGACCAGTCGGGCATGCGCGAATATTGGTATTACGACGGTGGCTCTTACCTTTACTTTGTTGATGGGCTGCTTAAAGGCTTTAGGGATTGAATCACAGTGTGATGAATATAATAGGGTAAACAAATGCTTGAAATAGAATTCTTGGGCACCGGCACATCCACTGGAGTGCCACAAATAAGGTGCCAATGTCAGGTGTGCAAGTCAACCGACCCGCACGACAAACGCTTGCGCGCGTCGGCCATAGTGCGCTATCGCGGGAAAAGGTTGCTTATTGATTGCGGCCCCGATTTTCGCACTCAAATGCTCCGGGCTTCTGACGATGCGATAGATGCGCTTTTAATAACGCATTTCCACTACGACCACATTGGCGGCATCGACGATTTGCGGGCCTACTGCTCATCCGACCACAAATTCCCTGTATATGCCAAGGGCGATGTGGTCAATGACCTGCACAAGCGAATGCCTTATTGCTTTGCCAAACACCTTTATCCCGGTGTTCCCACTTTTGAAATTCACGAAATCAACGACAGCCCGTTTATGGCCGAAGGCATCGAGGTGGTTCCCATTCCAGTGATGCACTACAAGTTGCCAATCTATGGCTATCGTATAGGGCCACTTGCCTATATCACCGACTGCAAAACCATCTCTGATGAGCAAATAGAGTCGTTGCATGGAATACCCCTGCTCGTGATTAATGCGTTGCGCATCAAGCCGCACTTGTCGCACTTGTCGCTGGCTGAGGCTATTGATGTGGCTCGGCGCATAGCGCCACAACGCACCCTTTTCATTCATTGCAGCCACGACATGGGGCTTCATTCCGAAGTGGGGCAGACGCTTCCTCCGGGATTCGAGTTGGCCTACGATGGACAAATCGTTACCGTTGACGGCTGACGGGGGGGGGCTTCGTCTGACTTGTCCGCTAACTGATTTGGCATGCCTGGTTCTGTGACCTGCCATTGCTAGATGTAGGGCAATGGGAGATGCTTCATATTGGAATCTTTCGCAGAATGCATTAAGATAATTTATGGTTGGCGATTTCACAATACGCAAAAAGAGTATTAAATTTGTACTCTCTAAACTACGACTTTGTGGAACAACGAACAAAAAACATAGCCATTCTTGGCAGTACCGGGTCAATTGGGCGGCAAACGCTTGACGTGATATCGGAATACCCCCACCTTTTTAAGGCTTGGCTACTTGTGGCCAACAGGAGTGCCGACTTGCTGATTGAGCAAGCTATTGCCTATAGGCCAAAATACGTGGTGATAGCTGATTCCAGCCTCTACGACAAAGTGCGTACGGCTTTAGATGGAATGCATATCACAGTGCTCACTGGCGCACGTGCGATAGCTGAAGTGGTCACCGATGCCGATATTGACATTGTGGTTACTGCAATGGTTGGCTATAGCGGCTTGGAACCGACAATCAATGCAATAAAAGCAGGAAAAGACATTGCTCTTGCCAATAAGGAAACGCTTGTGGTTGCAGGTGAATTGATAACCGGTTTGCTCGCACATTCGCAATCAAAGATATATCCGGTCGACTCAGAGCACGGGGCTTTTTACCAATGCCTCGTGGGCGAAGATCCTCAAAGCATATCCAAACTCATCCTCACTGCTTCTGGAGGCCCGTTTCGCACGTGGCCGAAAGATGCCTTGGCGACAGCAACGGCATCTGATGCGTTGAGGCATCCCAATTGGAGTATGGGTGCGAAAATCACCATCGACTCGGCCACAATGATGAATAAGGGATTTGAGATGATTGAAGCCAAATGGCTTTTCGGGGTGTCGCACAACCGCATAGAGATAGTGGTGCATCCGCAATCGATAGTTCACTCGATGGTAGAATTTGTCGATGGGTCGGTAAAGGCCCAACTTGGCCTCCCCGATATGCACCTGCCCATTCGATATGCAATGGGATTGCCCAACCGTCTGCCGTCTAACAGCAAAAAGCTGTCGATATCTGATTATTCCAACCTCACTTTTGAAAAGCCTGACTTTGACAAGTTTCCCTTGCTTACCACAGCATTCGAAGCAGCCGAGAAAGGAGGAACGGCCGCTTGTGCCATGAATGCAGCCAACGAAATAGCCGTGGCGGCATTCCTGCACAACCGCATATCATTCACTGAAATCTACGATATAATCAATAAATCAATGGCAGCGGCAAGCTTTGTCGCCTCACCCGTCTACGACGATTATGTGCAAATCAACCAGGAGGTGCGCCGTTATGCCCAATCATTAATCAAACAATAATTTTTTACGAAACGCAATGAGTTCTTTTTGGCTTAAAGCATTTGAGCTGATTTTTTCTTTAGGTCTGCTAGTGTTTGTCCATGAGTTAGGACACTACATATTCTCTAGGATTTTCGGAGTTAAGGTAGAGAAGTTCTACTTGTTTTTCAACCCGTGGTTTGAACTTGTGAAATTCAAGCCCAAGCCCAAACCGCGCCCCAACGGCAGCACTCGCTCTTCATGGCGCGACACCGAGTATGGCATAGGATGGGTTCCGCTTGGCGGATATTGCAAAATTGCCGGAATGATTGATGAGTCGATGGACACCGAGCAGATGAAACAGCCCGCACAACCGTGGGAGTTTCGCTCAAAGCCCGCATGGCAGCGCTTGCTCATCATGGTGGGCGGTGTGCTGTTCAACTTTCTGCTTGCTATCGTTATTTATTCAGGAATAGTATTCACCTACGGAGAGCAGTTCATCCCGTTCCGCAATGCCACCGAGGGTATGGCTTTCTGCGACAGTGCCCACAAAATCGGTTTCCAGGACGGCGATATTCCATTATTTGCCGATAACCATCAACTCGGGTATTACAATGCCGAGGACCTGCAGGCAATGCTCACGGCCAAGGTGGTGAAGGTGCTGCGCAACCATAAGGATACAGTCAACATCAACATACCGTCAAACTATATATTCACGGCCAACAAAGATGCTGAGCAGAATCAAATATTTATGACATACCGCATCCCGGTTGTTATCTCACAGCTTCAGGCCAACATGGGTGCCGAAACTGCGGGCCTAAAAGAAGGTGACCGCCTAATAGCGGTGAACAGCGAGTCAACCCCAAGCTATGACCTTTTCACAGAGGCTTTGCAGAAAAACAAAGGAAAAGTGGCTTGTGTGACCTATGTGCGTGAGGGCAAGACGGCAACGGTCAATGCTCAAGTTGATGGCGACGGCAAGTTGGGCATAATGCTTACCGACCCCACAAAGGTCTATAAGACTGTCACAAAGCAATACTCAATATTCCAGTCAATCCCACGTGGCATTGAGATGGGATGGTCGAAGCTAGTGAACTATGTGAAGCAGCTTAAACTTGTGTTTACCCCCGAGGGTGCCAAAAGCATTGGTGGTTTTGGTGCAATTGGCAGCATTTTCCCGAGTGAATGGAACTGGCTGGCTTTTTGGGAAATCACAGCACTCATATCGGTAATGCTAGCCGTGATGAACATCCTTCCCATCCCGGCTTTGGATGGCGGATATGTGTTGTTCTTAATTATTGAGATAATAACCGGTCGTAAACCGAGCGAGAAGTTTATGGAGCGTGCTGTTACCGGCGGCATGATATTCCTGCTGCTGTTGCTCGTCTTTGCCAACGGCAACGACATCTACCGCTTCTTCTTCAAGTAACGATGCGTTATATTCTCATTATACGACAGAAAAAAACATTTTATAGTAGCACACATAAATAAAGCAAATTTATGGTTTATAAATCGGTGATTTTGCGCCGCGGCAAAGAAGAATCACTGCAGCGGTTTCATCCGTGGGTGTTTTCTGGTGCAATAGCTCGTATGGATAATGTAGACGAGGGCGACCTCGTCACTGTCTATGCCAACGACGGCAAGCTCATTGGCAATGGGCACTATCAGGTGGGCAGCATTGCAGTGCGTATGCTTTGCTTTGACGACAGTGAGATTAATGAAGAATTCTTCATTGAACGGCTCACACAAGCCTATGCATTGCGGAAAACGCTGAATTTGATGCGTACCGACAACAATTCGTTCCGTCTTGTTCATGGCGAAGGCGATTTCCTTCCCGGTCTTGTTGTCGACATTTATGGCTCTACGGCCGTGATGCAGGCACACTCGCCCGGCATGCATTTTGCCCGCAACATCATTGCCCAGGCACTCACACACTTGCCTGGTGAAATTGTAAAGAATGTGTATTACAAGAGCGAGACCACACTGCCGTTTAAGGCGCAACTCGACCCACAAAACGACTACATTATCGGTGGCTACGACACCGATGTGGCTATGGAAAATGGCCTTAAGTTTCATGTGGATTGGCTTAAAGGGCAAAAGACAGGATTCTTTGTTGACCAGCGTGAAAACCGCAGTTTGCTTGAGCGATACGCCAAGGGACGCAAAGTGCTCAACATGTTTTGCTACACCGGAGGCTTCTCTTTCTATGCAATGCGTGGCGGTGCACAACTTGTGCATTCGGTTGATAGCTCGGCAAAGGCAATAAAGCTCACCAACGACAATGTGGAGCTGAATTTCCCGGCCGACGACCGCCATCAGGCTTTTGCTCAAGATGCATTTAAGTATCTCGACGAGATGACAACCGACTACGACCTGATTGTTCTCGATCCGCCCGCTTTTGCAAAACACAAGAGCGCGCTGAAGAATGCCCTTATCGGTTATCGCAAACTCAACGCCAAAGCATTTGACAAGATAAAGCCCGGGGGCATCATTTTCACGTTCTCATGTTCGCAGGCCGTGAATAAAGAACAGTTCCGCCTGGCAGTTTTCTCGGCAGCAGCAATGTCGCGTCGCAAGGTGCGCATTCTTCATCAGCTCACGCAGCCAGCCGACCACCCAATCAATATATATCACCCCGAGGGTGAGTACCTCAAAGGGCTAGTGCTCTATGTGGAGTAAATCAAGAAAATACTTACAACGAACTACTCAATAATTAATAAGCAATGAATAAAATGTTAATTGCCACAGCATTGTTGGCCATCGCCTCAACCTCAGCAGGCAAGGCCCAAAACAATGATTTCAATTACAATGTCGACCGCTTTGCCGACATTCAAGTGCTACGCTACCAAGTGCCCGGGTTCAACGACCTGACTCTAAAGCAGAAGACACTGGTATATTACCTGCAGGAGGCTGCTTTGCAAGGCCGCGATATCTTGTTTGACCAAAATTGCAAATACAACCTTGCCATCCGACAGACTCTCGAACAAATCTATACGAACTACAAGGGTGACAAGGAATCGGCCGATTACAAGGGATTTCTGAAATATCTGAAGCAAGTGTGGTTTGCCAACGGCATTCATCATCACTATTCAATGGATAAATTCACTCCTGAGTTTTCGCAGAATTTCTTTGACACTCAAGTCAAGAAACTGCCTGCCGCAAAATTGCCCCTTGCCAAAGGACAAACCGTTGATGATTTCCTTAAGGTAATCGACAAGGTGATTTTCGACCCTACGTTTATGGCCAAGAGAGTGAACCAAGCCGACGGACAAGACCTTATTCTCACTTCGGCCAACAATCTCTATGACGGCGTTACGCAAAAAGAGGTTGAGGACTACTACAATTCAATCAAAGACGTCAACGACAAGTCACCCATCAGCTACGGCCTTAACACAAAAGTGGTGAAAAAGGATGGCAAGGTAGTGGAACTGCCCTATAAAGTGGGTGGCCTGTATTCCAAAGCAATCACCAAAATCGTGTATTGGCTGAAAAAAGCAAGTGCAGTGGCTGAAAATGATGCTCAAAAGGCTTATATCGACAAGCTTATCGAGTTCTACACCACCGGCTCGCTCAAGACGTTTGACGACTATTCAATCATGTGGGCCGAAGAAACAAAGTCTACTGTCGATTTCATTAACGGGTTCATTGAAAGCTATGGCGACCCGTTGGGCATGACAGGCTCATGGGAGGGTATGGTCAACTTTAAGAACAAGGATGCTTCACACCGCACTCAACTCATAAGCGAAAACGCTCAGTGGTTTGAAGACCATTCTCCGGTCGACAGCCGATTCAAGAAAGAAAATGTGAAAGGCGTAAGTGCCAAGGTGATAACAGCCGCCATTCTGGCCGGCGACAGCTATCCTTCAACTCCTATCGGCATCAACTTGCCAAACAGCAACTGGATTCGCGCCGCTCACGGCTCAAAATCGGTTACACTCGAAAACATCACCGATGCATACGACGAAGTGGCCAACGGAACTGGCTTCAACGAGGAGTTTGCCTACAGCAACGCTGAGGTGCAACTAATGAAGAAGTATCTCACCATAGCCGACAAACTGCACACCGACCTTCATGAATGCTTGGGTCATGCCTCAGGCAAGCTCTTGCCTGGAGTTGATGGTGACGCCCTTAAGGCTTACGGGTCAACGCTCGAAGAGGGACGTGCCGATTTGTTTGCCCTTTACTATTTGGCCGACCCCAAACTTGTGGAGCTTGGCATATTCACAAGCCCCGACACATATAAGGCCGAATACTACAAGTATATCATGAATGGTCTGATGACTCAGCTCACACGCATTGAGCCAGGCAAGGACATTGAGGAATCGCATATGCGCAACCGTAAATTCATTTCAGAGTGGTGCTACCAAAAGGGCAAGGCTGACAACGTGATTGAATACGTAAAACGCGATGGAAAGACCTACATTAAAATCAACGATTATGCCAAGCTGCGTGAGCTGTTCGGCAAACTGCTTGCCGAGGTGCAACGCATAAAGTCAACTGGAGATTATGAGGCAGGACGCGAACTTGTGGAGAATTACGGCGTAAAGGTAGATCCGGCAATTCACACCGAAGTTCTTGCACGCTACAAGCATCTGGATATAGCCCCCTATAAGGGCTTTGTCAATCCGGTCTACACCGTTGTTAAGGACAAGAGCGGCAACATCACTGATGTGAAAGTTGCCTACGGCGAAGGCTATATTGACCAAATGCTTCGCTACTCTCGCGACTACTCTCCGCTCACCAAGTAATTTATAGTTACAGCATAAAATCTATGAGTCGGGCCTTGCCATCTCTTTTTTGAGTGTGCTCGGCCCGATTCATTTAAACAACCATCATTATGGACTTAGACAAAACCGTTCAGCAAATCAAGAAAGATTTTTATGCCTACCGCAATGGTATAGTGGCCGACACGCTTCGCAAACACGGCGATTCGCACCGCTACATTATGGGATGCCAGTTGACCGATGTAATGGCAGTGGCTGCCAACTATGAGAGCAGTTTGGCTTTGGCTTCTAAACTATGGGACGATGTTGACCACCGAGAGTGCCGCATGATTGCTCCTATGCTGTGCCCTCCCAACGAATTCAATAGCGAGACTGCTGTTGAGTGGTGCAGAAACGTGGAAAATAATGAAATTGCCGACGTGCTATGCCACAGACTGTTACGCAAATTGCCATATGCCGTTGACCTCTATAAGCAATTGGCCAATAGCGAGTCGGCTCAAGTGCGCTATGTAGCATTCAGACTGTTGCTCAACTTGATTTTACTTGGGAAAGTTGAGCCATCAGCACAAATTAAGGCCATTGTCGAGGCCGAGCTGCCCACTGCGTCACCAGCATTGGCTGCGGTGCTTAATAGCATTGTTGAGGAATGTGAAGCTAATTAAACCATCCTCTCGATAAAATCTATGCGGAGTGGTACCATCGATGGGTATCCACTCCGCATGCTTTTTTTATGAAAAAGCACACATCTCCATGACTCTACACATTGGCAATAGGAGAGGCTAAGGCGCAAGAATTGGCAGTAAAATTTGGATATTGAGTTAAGTTGTTGTAATTTCACACTCGTCGGGCGTGCTGGTGGTCCCCTTTAGTGCCGGCCGATTCCCGACCGTTGTGTTTGAATGTGAAATAGTGCATAGCATGCCCCTCGACGTGACTATGCGATATTACTATTTAATTATGAAACTATTATTCAGTATCTTCGCGTATTGCATAATTGCAACATGTGCATTTTCTCAAAAGTTGACTGACACCGTTCATGTGCGAGTGCAGTATCACGCATCATACAAATATACACAAGAGCAAAAAGATGCTTTCGACGATACTAATCTGTTGGATATAGGAAAGCACTCATCCCGATTTTACAGCCAACGGTTTGAGTCGTTTCTGCGTCAGCGTGATTCCGTAAGAAGTGCTACTCCCGATCCCATGAGTTACCTGCAATTTCTGGGAGACTGGTTTGGCTCGAAGAAAGGACGCGAGTATGAAGTCTACAAACACATTCCGCAAAAGGGCCTGCTCACGTACACAGATTGTCTACACAATGATTTTTTCTTTTGTTACGAGGAACCCATTCCAACATTTTCATGGAAACTGATGGAAGGTGATACGCTCATCATAGGTTATACCTGCTATAAAGCCGTCAGCCAGTTTAGGGGACGCACTTGGACAGCATGGTATACTTTGGATTTGCCCTTTGACAACGGGCCGTGGAAAATGGGAGGACTGCCAGGCCTCATATTGGCAGCTGCTGAAAGCAAAAATGAGTTTTCGTTTATTGCCACAGGTATCGAACAGTTACAGAGCACAGCCACCATTAGCTTTCAGCCCAATCGTTACGAGCGTTTAAGTCCGGAAAAGTTTCAGCGACTGTTGACCGATTACTGGAAAGACCAATGGAATACCACCAACCGCCTGCAAGGTAGCGGATACAGCGAACCGCCCAAGGCTCAGCGGAGTTTTAATGCCTGCTTAATGGACAAGTATGAATAAATGGATTGTATTGTTCACCTTTCTCATAGCTTATACGACAATTGCGGCTCAGTCGTTCACGGGGCGTGTCGTTGACAGCCGGCATGCGCCACTTGAAGGCGTATCCGTGGTTTTGCTTGACAGTACGATTATGAAGCCGTTGGCATTTACACGCACAGATGCCGACGGACATTTTGCATTGTCGTGCTCAGAAAAGAAAGCAGGGATTCTTACGTTCAACTTGCTCGGCTATGCCAGAGACACCATAGGTGTGCGGCACTTCATGTCGGAACAAACCATTGTCTTGGAAGAAAAGTCCTATAATCTAAAAGAAGTGAAAATTGAGGCACCTCGCATTGCCCAACGTGGCGATACGTTGACTTATCCCGTAAATGTATTCAAGCAGCAACAGGACCGAAGCATTGCCGATGTCATTGCTAAAATGCCGGGCCTGCAGGTGAATGACGATGGCACCATAGAGTATCAGGGACGACGGATCAACAAATTCTACATCGAGGGTATGGATATGCTGGGAGCTAAATACGCACAAGTTTCAGAAAATCTTGCTGCAGACAAGGTGAAATCCGTACAAGTGTATGAAAACCATCAGACGGTTAAGACGTTGCGCGGTCTTGACTTTTCAGAACAGGCTGCGCTGAACATTGTGCTACGCGATGATGCCAAAAACGTTTGGCAAGGCGTGGTTGACTTGGGAGCCGGAAGCAGTTTGCGGAAGAATGCCGATTTCCTGTGCGACAGTCGGCTTAATTCCATGCTCTTTTCTCGGAGATTGCAGACTTTTTCGTTGTATAAATTCAACAATAGCGGAGCGGAACTGAAAGAAGGTGTAAATCTGAGAAAGTTCTTTGGGTACGGCATGCCAGAGGCTTCCGAATTTGTGGAGAATATATCTCAGGATGTTCCCGATCTTAACTCATCACGTACCCGAATGAATCAGACACACATGGTGGCAACCAACTGGCTTTTCAAGACTGGCAAGGATGCCGATTTGCGTTTTCAGTTGAGCGGTGTGTTTGATGAAACCAATGTAGAAGAGGAAATCGTAACCGAATATTCTGACATTGCAAGTGACAACCGTGTTGCAGAATATTCACAAGCCAAAACCCATAAGAACTATGCCGGTGGCGAATTGCTTTACCGTGTGAACAGCGACAAGCTTTTTTTGACCAATAATTTCAATGCAAACCTCACGTTTGATCGCGGCAAAGGAACCGCACTCGTCAATTCGCTGCAGCAAAACCAATATGTCAAGCCGCATAAGCGCACGATATCCGACGAGTTGGAAATGATTAACAAACTGAAGAACGGAAAGCATCTTACCAGTCGTGCTTATTTCTCCTACAATTACTTGCCGAGTGAGTTGCTGACTGCAAACAACAGCTTGCAAGAACTAAACCAAAAGATTGCATTTTGGGGCGTTACGACCGCTTTCAGTCATCCACTTGGAAAGATCAATGCACAATACAGTATCGGGAATGAAGGATTCACGCAACGTGTTGAGGAAACCCATTGTCAGTTGAATTTGAGTTATGTTCAAAACGCCACAAAAGCGAATGTCGGATTATACAACCAGAATGATAAGTTCAGTTGGAACATTCGTTTGCCTCTCACTTTGCTTATGCAGACTTTGGACAAAGCCCAACATCGACGTTTGGGATTTGAGCCATACCTGTCAATGACTTACAAGCCAAATGCGCACTGGAACTTTTCCGCTACCTATTCTTATGCGGAACAGACAAAGGAGGGGCTGGAATTGTGTCAAACGCCTTTGTTTACCAGCTACTTAATGCGGCGAAGTGGTTACGGCAGTTTCTATACTCAGAAAATGCACATGGCCAGTATTTACGCCACATTCAAGGATGTACGTTATGGCTTGTTTGCATCATTGCGCGCCGGATATAACTATTCACCAAACAGCAGGTTGTATACCCATCAATTAGACGGGGTCGTTTACAGCTCAATAGCTACGTCACACAAGCGACCCAGCAAAATGGTTCATACAAGTGCCAAACTAACAAAGAACTTTGGATCGAAATTGTCTGTAGGGCTTAATGCCTATATCAGTCAAAGCAACGCCTATATTCTGTTAGAGGATTGTCCGGTGGCTAACCGTTTCCGGAATGTCAATGCTTCTGTTTCCCTATCATATCGTCCTTGCAACTGGTTTTCGGTCGAAGAAAAGTCTTACCTTTTCCACACCGAGAGCAAACGGGTACAGATTGGTGATCTAGCCGCCTATAATCAAAGTACAAACACATTTAACCATACAATTGATGTGTTTGTCACTCCCAAGAAATGGGTGCTGCAATGGAAGAATGAGTTTTACCATAGCAATGACCAGTCGGCATCGTTCAATTTCTTTTCCGATATGTCAATATCCTATCGGTTAAAGGACAGCGAAATTTCTCTCAGCATAAACAACATCATGGGTAATGACACCTATGAACGCAGAATTATAAAGCCTGATTACACAACTCACACGGTCTATCAGTTACGCCCACGTGAGTTCCTTATCAAATATTCATTTGCATTGTGATTTTTTCGGCATAGCTTGAGCATTATACAAATCATTTCATTTTATACGAAGATGCTCGTCTGTATTTGCACTGTTCTTCTTGAACGATGCACGATAACTATTGATGTTATACCGCAATGACACCATCAAATTTCGGCTGTCGGGACGGAATGTACGGGCCGATTCTATATTGTAATGGTAACTGCTATTGTTTGGAATAGCTTTCCGCAGCAAATCGTTTCCTGAAATAATTACAGTAAGCCGCTTATCCTTGAAAAATGTGGCATAAGCCCCTAATGTGACATTATACGCATCGCTGAATTTGGAGCCTAACGACGTGTAAGAGGACGATAAGTCTAAATTGCAGAAAAGCATCAGGTTGCCCGTGACATCAAATTGATTGACCAATGACGCTGAAAACCTTGGCTTGTTTGACAATCCAGAGTTGTTTAAAAAAGGAATTCTCGTTTGGTCATAATGTATCTCTCCATTGTAGGCAAACCTATAGATTCCCAACTTGTCGGAATAACTTGCTCTGATATTCCAATAATTCACATCCACATTCATGGGCTTATTCACAAGAATGTTGCTAGTCGCTGACATTTGCCCGAAAACATACATGGCAAAATTCGTTTTATGAAAATAGTTTATGTCAACGCTAATCTTGCCGCGAATTATCATCGTGAGATATGGATTATGGGAAACGGTATGCTGCAACGAGGGTGTTCCCTGCTCATACAGATGTGAATTGACATAGCGTATTAAAGGTGAAATTTCAGAAAAGGATGGACGGATGCCTTTCATTACGTATCCACCGCTGACAA
>CAVDUV010000021.1:0-53953 GCA_963612465.1 Bacteroidaceae bacterium
TAACCGCCCCCTAAGAGGAGAGACAGAGCAATCTGCCCCTCCTCTTTCTTTTTATACACCCCCGCCGCAAAAAATAAAAAAGGTGTGAATTAGTTTCGCCCTGAACGCTATTTGTGCTACCTTTGCACAAAGGTAATTAATGCAATCTATGATCGAACGTCACGTAATTATCGATTCAGTAGACCCGGTAGTGTTCTATGGGGTCAATAATGCCAACATCCAACTCATACGCGACTTGTTTCCTAAACTCCGGATGGCCGCGCGTGGTACGGTGATAACCGTGATAGGCGACGATGAGGAGACTGCGCGGTTTGAGCGCAGCGTGAAGAAACTTGAAGAATACTGTGCCAAATACAACAAGCTCACCGATGATGTGATTCTCGACACCATCAATGGTGTACCCCCCAAGGCTCTGAAGATGGACGATGCGATAGTGTTTGGCGTCAACGGCAAGCCTATCAAGGCTCGCACGCCCAACCAGCAGCAGCTTGTCAAGACTTTTGCCGAAAACGACCTGACATTTGCCCTAGGCCCCGCAGGAACCGGAAAGACCTACTTGGCTGTGGCTCTTGCCGTGCGTGCGCTGAAAAGCAAGGAGGTGCGCAAGATTATCCTTTCGAGGCCAGCCGTAGAAGCTGGTGAAAAACTCGGTTTCTTGCCTGGCGACATGAAGGAGAAGATTGATCCTTATCTGCAGCCGCTCTATGACGCGCTCGAAGACATGATTCCAGGGGCTAAGCTCAAGGAACTCATGGACGGCAATGTGATTCAAATAGCTCCGCTGGCATTCATGCGTGGCCGCACGCTTAACGATGCCGTGATAGTTCTCGACGAGGCACAGAACACCACCACACACCAAATTAAGATGTTTCTCACCCGTCTGGGCATGGGCTCAAAGATGATAGTAACCGGCGACACCACCCAGATTGACTTGCCGCGCAGCACTGCCTCGGGACTGGTGCAGGCATTGCGCGTGTTGCGCAACGTGAAGGGAATAGGACGCATAGAGTTTGGCAAGAAAGATATAGTGCGCCATCAGCTCGTGCAGCGCATTGTGGAGGCTTACGAGAAGCATGACGCTCTTGCCAAAGCCGGTCTTGACGCCGACGATGACGGCCGCTCGCCTCAGAACCCCAATGACTAAAACGATTTGCAAAAAAACTTATAATTCACTCATTCATTAAACAACAATGGCAAATACATTAACTCACACCGACTTCCATTTTGAGGGTCAAAAGAGCGTGTATCACGGCAAAGTCCGTGACGTGTATAACATCAACGACGACCTGCTGGTTATGGTTGCCACCGACCGCATCTCGGCTTTCGACTACATCCTGCCCAAGGGAATTCCGTCGAAAGGACAGGTGCTCAATCAAATAGCAGCGCAATTCCTCGATGCCACTGCCGACATCGTGCCAAACTGGAAACTTGCCACCCCCGACCCAATGGTCACTGTGGGCGTGAAGTGTGAGGGCTTCCCTGTAGAGATGATTATCCGTGGTTACCTCACCGGCAGCGCTTGGCGCGCCTATGCCGAGGGATGCCGTGAGTTGTGTGGCGTGAAGCTTCCCGAGGGTATGCGCGAGAACCAAAAGTTCCCCGAGCCGATAATAACCCCCACCACCAAGGCCGAGAGCGGCCACGACGAGAACATCTCACGCGAGGAAATCATCAAGCAGGGCATAGTAAGCGAAGAAGACTATAAGCAGGTAGAGGCCTATACCCGTGCGCTCTTTGCCCGCGGCACCGAGATTGCCGCAAGCAAGGGCCTTATTCTTGTCGACACCAAATATGAGTTTGGCAAGCGTGACGGCAAGGTGATTTTGATGGACGAGATTCACACCCCCGACTCATCGCGCTACTTCTATGCCCAAGGCTATGAGGAACGCTTTGAGAAAGGCGAGGCTCAAAAGCAGCTGTCGAAAGAGTTTGTGCGCCAATGGCTCATCGAACACGATTTCATGGGTCAGCCCGGACAGAAGATGCCCGAGATGACCGATGAATATTGCGAGACTGTGGCAGCACGCTACATTGAGCTGTATGAAGATATCACCGGAAGCAAGTTTGAGCCGACAAAAGACGGTGACATTGCTGCCCGCATTGAGAAAAACGTGGCAGCCTATCTTGCTTCGCGCAAATAAGACAACAGCGTGGGCCTAATGGCCGCGCCCCACACAGCGCAGGTGCCAACAAGCTAATGCGGCTTGATGTGCCTGCGCTTTTTTATTTCCAATCACACAAAACACACATCACTGTGGACTACAAAAGCGAAAAGATAAAGCCCTATGACGGGCAACAAGACAAGACCGGACAGGTGGAGCAGATGTTTAACTCTATAGCTCCGGCCTACGACTTCATGAACCACGCCATGACGCTTGGCATCGACAAACTGTGGAGGCGCACCGCTGTGCGCATGATTGCCCAAGCGCGTCCGCAGCGCATACTCGATGTGGCCACCGGCACCGGTGACTTTGCCATCGACTTGTGCCGCAAGTTGTCGCCCGAGTCAATTGTGGGTTTTGATCTCACAGCCGGTATGCTCGATGTGGCGCGGCGCAAAGTAGCCAAATTGGGACTCGACGGCGTGATTAGTTTCAAGCAGGGCAATTGCGCCGAAATGAGCGACTTTGCCAGCGATTCGTTTGATGCGATAACAGTGGCATTCGGTGTTCGCAACTTTGAGCACATAGAACAGTGCTACCGCGAAATGTTGCGTGTGCTCAAGCCCGGCGGCACATTGTGCGTGATTGAGCTGTCGGTGCCTCGCAACCCGGTTATCCGCTTCTTCTACAACTTATATGCGCTCCACATTATCCCGGCCATAGGTGGGCTCAAGTCGCACGACCGCAGTGCCTATCGCTATCTGCCGCTGAGCATAGCCGCAGCCCCTCAAGGCGAAAAGATGCTCGAGATAATGCGTGCCACGGGGTTCGGCAGTTGCTCTTGTCGCCGTCTCACCATGGGCGTGTGCTCAATCTATACCGCAGTGAAATAGACACATCGCCGTCGGTATAGGCCAGTGGTTCTCATGGCCCGTTTCACAAACATTTACCACAAATGTTGCACGCTTGCAGAAATATTTCAGTATTTTTGCAAGGCAATCGGCACAAAGCCGAAAAATCAGAAACTATTAAAAGATTTATATAATAAACACTATGGCAGCAATCAAATGCATCGGCATTTTAACGTCGGGTGGTGACGCTCCCGGCATGAATGCGGCAGTCCGTGCCGTGACCCGTTCAGCAATATTCAGCGGCTTCAAGGTAAAAGGAATCTACCGCGGATACAAAGGACTCATCGATGATGAAATCGTAGACTTCAAGACACAGAATGTGTCGAATATCATCCAGCAGGGCGGCACTATCCTGAAGACGGCCCGCAGCAAGGAGTTTCCTACTCCCGAAGGTCATGCGCGTGCCTACGAGAATATGAAGAAAGAGGGTATAGACGCTTTGGTGGTGATAGGCGGTGACGGCTCGCTCAGCGGCGCTCGCCAGTTTGCCAGCGAATACGACGTGCCCATCATTGGTCTGCCTGGCACTATCGACAACGACCTTTACGGCACCGACCACACCATTGGCTACGACACTGCACTCAACACCATCATGTGGTGTGTCGACCGCATCCGCGACACGGCCACCAGCCACGAGCGCCTGTTCTTCATCGAGGTGATGGGCCGCAATGCCGGCTTCCTTGCCCTCAATGGTGCAATAGCAAGTGGTGCCGAGGCCGCAATAATTCCCGAGATTTCTACCGAGGTCGACCAGTTGGCCGAACTCATCCAAAACGGTTTCCGCAAAAGCAAGAACTCTTCGATAGTGCTTGTGGCCGAAAGCCCCATCACTGGCGGTGCCATGGGCCTGGCCGAGCGCGTGCGCAAGGAATATCCGCAATACGACGTGCGTGTCACCATCCTTGGCCACCTGCAGCGTGGCGGCTCACCCACGGCAAGTGATCGCATTCTGGCCTCGCGCATGGGTGCGGCGGCAGTCGACGCTCTGCTTGAGGGACAGCGCAATGTGATGATTGGCGATGCCAACGACGAGATAGTGTATGTTCCGTTCTCCAAGGCTATCAAGAACGATAAGCCAATTGATCGCGAACTGCTCAACACATTGCGTCGCCTGTCGATTTAATGTGTAGCTGAAATGGCCGCACAAATGCCATTTTGTGCAGCCTCAATAAGAAATATCGCCATCCGTGCCACATGGCTCATTCATTTGAGTCTCTTGGCGCGGATGGCTTGTTTTGGGGGAACGCACGAAGCCAAAGGTTTTTATACGCGGTCGGGCTCAGCCAGCGAGCGGTCAGGGCTGGTGATGAAGGAGAACCCCGTAAGCCTCATGGCCACTGCCGAGCCAAGTGCGGCAAAGTCATCGGGCCGCATCATTGCGGTGAATGCGAATTGCTGTTGTGCTCCGTTTGGCCCATTAAGGAATTCGATGAGCCTTGGCAGGCATTCATCGTCGAGCACTGCATAGCACAGTGGGGTGCCTTTTGCATCGACCAGCATCAAGGTGGGGGTGGCACTTGGCTTGCCTGTGGGCATCGAGGCTTTATGGCGCAGGGTGACAGGTATCGTCACCGACACAAGCCCTTGGGAGCTTTTCTGCTCAGTCAGGTCTAAGTCGGTCACCTCAATCTCCACGGCAGGAGCGTTGTCGCCCTGTACCTCGCTCATGGTGAGGTGAGCAGTCACGTGGCTTCTGCCGCAAGATACGAGCATTGCCACGACAATAGTTAGCAATATTGAGGCGTATTTGTTCATTTTCAATTGCAAAAAACACAACGTTAATTATGGCCCAAAACCATGGTGCGCGACTTGTGATAGAGTATCGGGCTATTGACGCGACTGCATGCGGTAGGCGTGCGGCGTGAGCCCCAGCTGCTTCACAAATGCCCGGCGGAAGGTGCTCAGCGAGTTAAACCCGCTCTGTTCGCCCACCAAGTCGAGTGTGAGTGTGGTGGTGCGCAGTAGCGTGCATGCATGTTGAAGTCGCAATTCGTTCACAAAGTCGTAGAATGTGGTGTTTTTCTCATTGTTCAGGTAGTTGCTCAGGTAGGTTCGGTTGGTGCCAAGCATGCGTGCCACATCGGTCAGTTTCAGGGCCGGGTTGAGAAACACCTTAGTGTCGATGAAGCTTTTCTGCAGCTTCTTTTCGAAGTCTATCGCATTGGGCTCGTTGACATCGGGTTCTGAACCAGCCTCGGTGTTGCCGGTGTCGTCAATCATCTCGTAGTCTGATATGTCGTCGGGGGTGAGGTCTTTTTGATAGTAGACGTTGAAGCATATTATCGCCCACAAAGCCATCGACAACATGTGGAATATGCTGTCGGCCCACAAGTCGAGCTTGAAGCAGGCACAAAGCCACATGAACAAAATGGAGATGAAAAACACAAGCGCATAGTAGAGCCAACTAAGGCTCAAGTGCTCAGTAAATGAATATTTGTCTTTGATGAGTTTGTCGTAGCGGGGCACTTGCATAAGTCCGTAAAGCGACAGCCCTATGCCGTAGCACAGCACAAACACCAGCATTATATAGAACACCGTGAGGCTGTGTGACAGCAATGAGAAGAAGCAGAAGAAGGCAAATAGCGAATAGTGAAGCAGACATCGCCACCATCGATACCAGCCGGGATGCACGAGCTCGAGGGCCACGAAAGCGCAAGTGGGAAGTGCCAGCGAATCGATGCACTTGCGTGCCCGCTCCACCGACATCAGTGTGAAATCAAAATTAGTGATTACAAACAATTCCTTTAGATGAAGGCACACCCAAAAAATCATACAGCCGACCATGAGCTTTTTCACCCTGCCTTCATAGAAGAAGAGGAACAAGATGCACATGATGCCAAAAAACATCAAGCACAACCCTTCGGTGAAAAAAAGAAGATACCCCTCGGTCATGTCAGTAAAATAAATGGTCTATTTTCAAGTGCTACGCTTCAAATAGCCTAAAAACAATAGTGCGATGCAAAGTTACGCAAACTACATATTACCCACAAACAAATAAGCACTAAACATTCACGGTTTTTTTATGGGCTGCTTTTCATTTCCAGCACTGTGGCATGTGTGGCAATGGGGTGGGGCTTCTCAGCGTAAATTTGTGCCTGGCTTCTTGGAACTTTGGCCGTAAAAACGTAGCTTTGCGGCCAAAGTTCCAAGAAGCCACATAAAAGATAAATGAAAAAGCTTATGAAAAAAGTAATGCATTTAATGGCAGTGGCAAGTGTGCTGCTGCTTTGTGGATGTGTGCAGAAACAAGAGTCGGGCCAAAAGGCCGAACATATCACTGTAAAGCCGCTGCCGTCGGGCATTGACCCCGGCAGGATTACCGATGCCACTGTGGCGGCAAGTTTCACAGCCGACGATTTCGATTGGGCCGAAGGCAAGCTCAAGGTTGAGCTATATTCCGAAGACACCTACAGCGCTGCTGATGTGGACCAACTGAAGATTGGCGATACTCTTGTGTATAATGGCACACCCACGGCCGTGACCAAGATTCAGCGCGCCGACAAGTCGATAGCCGTAAATGGTGACATTGACGAGGGTGGCGCACTGTTGCAGGCTTCTGGCGACACCTACCGCGCTGTTGAACTTGACGACCATCCGGTGTGTACCAAGGTTGGCACTGCCACACTGCCGATTTCGCCAAAGCTCACAATAATCGATTGTAGGGAAAATCCTACCGATCCGTCCGATACCATCCGCACTGGTCAAGAGAAGTTTGTGAAAAGTCTTAAAGACTATAAGCGCAACTTCTCGTTTGTCAACACCCGCATTCAGATAGCCAACGGTGCCGTTACGGGCATCACGCGGTTTTGGATTCCGTAGCCAGCCATGTGTTCCGAAAGATTTTTGAGAAGATAGTAAATGAATATAGAAATCATATATATGCTGCTCCCTGTGGCATTTGTGCTGAATGCTGTGGAGCGCGGACTCACGTTTGAAAAATGGGTGATTCGTCACGGGGAGAATGCTTGCGGCCGTGTGCCAGTCACTGATTTGGTGATTAGTGCCATGACATCGCTCACTGCAAGACAATTTTGGGTGCTGGCTGCGGTTGAGTTTCTTATTGTGGCAGTGGCCGAAGTGTGCTTTGTGGGTTATGACCTGATTTTGCCTATGCTTATTGCTATGTGCGCATTGTGCATGCGCAACTTGGCCCGGATTTTGTGGGCTCTGTTGTGCTGCACCTATGTGCCCGGCCTTGTGACCGCGGTGCTGTTGATGCCATATTATGCGTTTTGCCTGATCAACGTGGCACTTCGGTGGTCGGTCATCGATTTGGCGCTCATTGCATTTTCTGGCTTTTGCCTCTTCTTCACTGTGGCCGCAGTCGAGGCAATGGTGGTCGACTATGTGAATAGCCGTTAGGCAATCCGTGGGCACGCTAATTTGTAAAAGTAAAGGAAAGCGGGCTTGCTGCTCAATTGGCAGCAAGCCCGCTTTCTATGATTTGATTGCATGTGCCGCGTCGGCACATGCAGCCAGGTTTACCAGATGATCACGCGGTCTTCGGGCTGGCGATACATCTTATCGCCGGCTTTGATGCCGAATGCGTTAAAGAACGGCTCCAGGTTGCGCACAGCCACGTTGACGCGGTTCACGCCAAGCGAGTGCGGGTCAACCTTTGTGCGGCGCAAGATTTCCTCCTTGGTGATGTTGGCAGCCCACACATTGGCATAGCTCAGGAAGAAACGCTGGTCGGGAGTGAATCCGTCGATGGGTTCGTTGCTCTTGCCCTCATCGGTCTTTTTGAAAGCGCTGTAAGAAACGCGCAGGCCTCCGTGGTCGGCGATGTTCTCGCCCAGAGTGAACTTTCCGTTGGCGTGCACGGTGTCGGCCACGATTTCGGCGCTGTATTGGTCGGCCAGTTTGCCGGCGAGCACTTTAAACTTGTCGGCATCCTCCTTTGTCCACCAGTCTACCATATTGCCGTTTTGGTCGAAGTTGCGTCCTTGGTCATCGAATCCGTGAGTCATCTCGTGGCCAATCACCACGCCAATGGCACCGTAGTTGCTTGCGTCATCGGCTTTGGGGTCGAAGTAAGGAACTTGCAGAATGCCGGCCGGGAAACAAATCTCGTTGGTCGACGGGTCGTAGTAGGCGTTCACGGTTTGAGGCGTCATTTGCCAGCGGCTCTTGTCAACCGGTTGGCCTAGTTGCGAATACTGGTAGTCGGCCTCAAACTGCATAGCACCCTTCACATTGTCCCAATATGGCAACTTGTTGTCGATGGTCATTGCGCTGTAGTCGCGCCACTTGTCGGGGTAACCTATTTTCACGGTAAAGCTGTTGAGCTTCACCAGGGCGTTAACCTTGGTGGTGGGGCTCATCCACGACAGCTCGGCAATGTGCTCGCCCAGAGCTATGCGCAGGTTGTTTACCAGATCTTGCATCTTTTTCTTCGATTCGGGCGGGAAGTACTTGGCCACATAGAGCTCGCCCACAGCCTCTCCCAGCAGATTGTTGGGCACGGCGAGCGAACGCTTCCAGCGGGGCTGCATCACTTTCTTGCCCGACAATGCCTTTGAGAACATGTCGAAGTTTGCGGCCACGAAATCGTCGCTCAGATAGTTGGCGGCACTCATCACATAGTTGAGTGTGACGTAGTCGCGTATCTCCTTTTCTTTGAGCGAAGATACCAACTCGTTGACCTTGGCCAGCGATTTGGGCTGCATCACGCACACCTTGTCCACATTCTTGAGGTTGAGGCCGTTGAAGTAGGCATCCCAGTCAATGGCAGGATACTCGCTCTTTAGCTGGGCTATGGTGTAGATGTTATACATCTTTGAGTAGTCGCGCTGTTCCTCACGCGTCATGGCAGCCTGTGCCAGTGCGGTCTCTATCTTCATCACTGAGGCTGCGGCCTTTTTGGCATCGCCTCCCTTGTAGCCGGCGAGTTTGAGCACACGCTCCACATATTTTGCATAAGCCTCGCGCACTTTCACCGTGTTGGCGTCTTTCTCGAGGTAATAGTCACGGTCGCTCAGTGCAAGTCCGCCTTGTGCCAGATACAGCATGTTCACGCTCGAGTTCTTGAGGTCGGCCATCACTGTCGACTCAAAGAAAGGCGAGGCAATGCCGCGGTGCAGCCAGGCCAGGCAAGTAGCCAAGTCGGCTCGGGTGCACTTTGCTATTTTTGCCAAGTCGGCCTTGATGGGTGCGGCGGCTTCGCTGTTGAGGCGCACGCTGTCGAGCCCGAGGCGGAACATGTCGTTCACCTTTTGTGCAATGCTGCCTTGGGGATTGTTGTTGCCCAGGTTCATTATGAGGTCTTTGAGCTGGGCCTTGTTGTTTTCGGCCAATTGGTCGAATGTGCCGAAGCGTGCATACTGCGGGTCGAGCGGATTGGCTTTCATCCATCCGCCGCAGGCATACTGATAGAAATTCTCACCAGGAGCCACGCTTGTGTCGAGGTTGCTGCGGTCAACAGCCTTTTCGAGGTTGCCCGCGCTTGCGGCCAGCGACGATATCATCGCCACCGACAGCAATAATCGATTTGCTTTGTTCATAGTGTCCAAAAAATTAATTTTTATTCTTAAAATAGATGTTCGGTATAAAAAACGATGAGCCACTTTTTTCAGCCTTAGCCGTTGCTCAGAGCCTCAAGCTGCTCGCCGGCTTCTTCCCACTGCTGCATTGTTTGCTCGAGCTCGGCGTTGAGCTTGGCATGGCGTTCGTAAACTCCAGCGTCACCGGCATCGCCGCTGGCAAGCTGGGTCTCGATGTCGTTGATGTCGGCCTCAAGGGTGTTGATGCGGTCTTCAAGCGTGCGCAGTTTTTTCTCGGCTTGCTTGATGAGCCTGTTGCGCTCCTTTTGCTCGGCATATTCCATTTTTGAAGCCTTGACAGGCTCCTCGGGCTGTGCAGTCTTGACCGCACGTGGTGCATCATTGGCTTCAAGTTCGTGCAGCGACTCCATGCGCTTGCTCTCAAGAAACTCGTAGATGCCGCACAGGTGTTCTTTCACCACACCTCCGCCAAACTCATACACCTTTTCCACAAGGCCATCAAGGAAATCGCGGTCGTGCGACACCACTATCACTGTGCCGTCGAAGGCTTTGATGGCGTCTTTGAGAATGTCCTTGGTGCGCATATCGAGGTGGTTGGTGGGCTCATCGAGGATGAGCAGGTTCACAGGCTCGAGCAGGAGTCTGATCATGGCCAGGCGGCTCTTCTCGCCTCCCGACAGCACCTTCACACGCTTTTCCGACGCCGGCCCGCCAAACATGAACGCACCCAGAATGTCGTTGATGCGGTTGCGAATCTCGCCCACGGCCACGTTGTCAATTGTGTCGTGCACGGTAATCTCGCCGTCGAGCAGTTGGGCCTGGTTTTGGGCAAAATAGCCTATCTTCACGTTGTGGCCAATCTTTAGTGTGCCGTCGTAGGGAATCTCGCCCATTATGCATTTCACCAGGGTCGACTTGCCGGCACCGTTTTTGCCCACAAATGCCACTTTCTCGCCACGCTTGATGGTGAATGTCACGTCGTGAAACACATTGTGCTCGCCATAGGTCTTGCCCAGTCCGTCGGCTATCACAGGATAGTCGCCCGAGCGTGGGGCGGGTGGGAATTTCAAGCGCAGGTGCGAGTTGTCGACCTCGTCAACCTCAATACGCTTGATTTTTTCGAGCTGCTTTATGCGGCTTTGCACCTGCACGGCCTTAGTGGGCTTGTAGCGGAATTTCTCGATAAACTCCTCGATGTCGTGAATCTGCTTTTGCTGGTTGTCGAAAGCATGACGCTGCTGCTCGATGCGCTCTTTGCGCAGCTCCACAAAGTGCGAGTAGTTTACCTTGTAGTCATATATCTTGCCCACCGAAATCTCGATGGTGCGGTTGGTCACATTGTCAATGAATGCCTTGTCGTGCGACACCAGTAGCAGTGCGTTGGCGTGGCTCTTTAGAAATCCCTCAAGCCACTGTATCGACTCGATGTCGAGGTGGTTGGTGGGCTCATCGAGCAGCAGCACGTCGGGGTGGCTGAGCAGCAGCTTCGCTATCTCGATGCGCATTCGCCATCCGCCGCTGAACTCGCTTGTGGGGCGGTCAAAGTCTGATCGCTCAAATCCCAGACCCATGAGTGTGCGTTCCATTTCGGCATCGGCGTTTTCGCTCTGATACATGGCCTGCACCTCGGTAAGGTGGCTCAGGTGGTCGAGCAGGTCTTGGTATTCGCTGCTGTCGTAGTCGGTGCGGCCGGCAATTTCGGCGTTTACCGTGGCAATGCTGTTCTCAAGTTCCTTTATGTGGTCGAATGCCTTTTCCACCTCGGCTTTTACGGTGTTTCCGTCGGTGAGTGTCATCTGCTGCGGCAGATAGCCTATGGTGAGGTCTTTGGGCTTCGACACGGTGCCCGATGTGGGCTCCTGCAGCCCGGCAATGATTTTCAGCATAGTCGACTTGCCGGCGCCGTTCTTGCCCACAAGGGCAATTTTGTCTTTTTTGTTAATCACATAATTGATGTCGTCAAACAGCAGTTGGCTGTTGAATTCCATCGTCAATCCTTGAACAGATATCATTGCGTCTTTTTTAGTCAGCTACAAATAATTGTGCAAAGTTACTCAAATTCCATTATCTTATAAAACCTGCGGCCTTGTCAAGGTCTAATATTAAAATAATTTACGGAAAAACGCCAGCAGGTGGCTATGCCAGTGTGAGGCTTGTGCGGCTCGGCGCGCTGCCGGCATTTTGCATCATAGGGCAGATTGTTGTAAATTTGCCTTTGTTATGAGGATATCCATCAAAAACATGGTGTGCGACAGGTGTGTGGCAAGCGTGCGCTCGCTGCTCGCCAGTTTAGGTGTGGCCGATGTCACGGTGGGCATGGGCTGGGCCGATGTGCCCGCGGGCCTCGACGCCGACACTCTTAGCCGTCTGGACGACGGCCTCCGCCGCGAGGGCTTTGAGCTGTTGCGCAACAGCGATGAAACTTTGGTGGAGCATATCAAGACCATACTCATAGCCTTGGCCCGGCGCGATGATGGCATTCCGGTAAAGATATCGCAACAACTTCAGCGGGAGCTGGTTGTTGATTACAAGCAGGCAAGTGCCGTGTTTAGTGCGCTTGAAGGCCGCACCATCGAAAAGTTCTTCATAGCGCAGAAAGTGGAGCATGTGAAAGAGTTGCTCGAGTATGCCCAACTCACGGTGAGCGAAATAGCCTACCGCACCGGCTACTCGAGCGTGGCCCACCTATCGCGGCAGTTTAAGCAGGTGGCAGGGTGCACGCCCACGCAATATCAGCAGTCGCACCAGCCGCGTCTTCCGCTCGATAAGATATAGCTTTGGTGGGGGGTGCCTTCTGTTGTGGCTTTCCGTGTTGCACTTGCTTTTTGTGCAACAAATAAAGCATAATTGTGCAATGCCCGTAGCCGAGTGTGTGCCTACCTTTGCAATATGAACGAGAATCCATTGAAACATAATAAACTCTCAGAGTGTTCAATGCCTGTGGTGGGCATGATGTGTGCCGGGTGTTCTGCCGCTGTGGAGCAGACGCTGGCCCAAATGCCTGGTGTGGCCGAGGCCGTGGTCTCGCTGGCAAGCCGCACTGCGCGTGTGGTCTATGACGCTGCATTGACCTCTCCTGCCGAGATGAAGTCTGTGATCGATGCTATGGGATACCGGTTGGTCATCGATGACGGAGAAGATGTGCAGGCCATAGAGCACCGTCGCTACACAGCCATGCTGCACCGCATGGCTGTGGCTTGGATAATAGCAGTGGCAGTGATGGCGGCAGGAATGGCTTGGCCTCAGTCGTGGCCCGATTGTGCCGATGTGGTGCGCATGGTGCTTGCCGCGGTGTGCATGGCCTACTGTGGACGGGCGTTCTATGTGGCGGCATGGTCGCAGGCGCGTCATCGCTCGGCCGGCATGGATTCCCTTGTGGCTCTCAGCACGGGCATTTCGATGCTTCTCAGCGTGTTCAATACCTTTTGGGGCGATGCTTACTGGGGGCGCTACGGCATAGAGTGGCACACATATTATGATGCTGTGGTGATGATAATCACATTTGTGCTCACAGGGCGTGTGCTCGAGGAGCGCGCCAAGGGCAGCACAGCCACAGCCATACGCGACCTTATGGCTCTTGCCCCAGCCACTGCACGCCTTGTGGCGGCCGATGGCTCGGTGTCGACTGTGCCACAGTCGTCGCTTGTGGCCGAGGATGTGGTTGAGCTTCGGGCTGGTGACAAAGTGCCTGTCGACGGCGTCGTTATCAGTGGTGAGGCATATGTCGACGAGAGCATGATAAGCGGCGAGCCCACTCCGCTTCAGAAAGTGCAGGGGCAAAAGGTGCTTGCCGGAACGGTGTGCCGCAGTGGGTCTTTGCAGTTCGAGGCACGTCAGGTGGGCTCGGCCACGGTGCTTGCCCAAATCATTTCAATGGTGCGTCGGGCTCAAGACTCAAAAGCGCCGGTGCAGCGTATAGTCGACCGCATAGCTCTCGTCTTTGTCCCGGCTGTGCTTGCCATAGCCGTGTTCACTTTCGCCATGTGGATTGTGTTTGGAGGCATCGGCCATCTGCCGCAGGCCATTCTGTCGGCTGTGTCGGTGCTTGTCATCGCCTGTCCGTGTGCCATGGGGCTTGCCACTCCCACTGCACTCATGGTGGGTATGGGCAAGGCTGCCGGCAACGGCATCCTCATCAAGGATGCTGCCGCGCTTGAGGCTTTGCACAATGTGGATTCGCTTGTGATCGACAAAACCGGAACCTTGACCACTCCTAACCCCGATGTCGACTTCACCCGCCCGCTTGACTCCATTGCCATTGCCGATCGCGAGCGGCTCAAACCGCATGCCCGTGAGGCGGTTGCCCAATTGCAGGCTATGGGCATCGATGTGACCATGATGAGCGGAGACCAGGAGCCGGCGGTGGCTTACTGGGCTGAGACTGCCGGCATAGTTCATTACCGCAGCGGAGTGATGCCGCAAGACAAGGAGGACTGCGTGCGCCGTCTGCAGACCGACGGGCACCATGTGGCCATGGTGGGCGACGGCATCAACGACAGTCAGGCGCTTGCCTCGGCCGACGTGAGCATAGCCATGGGTGGCGGCACCGATGTGGCTATTGATGCTGCGCAGGTCACACTGATGGGCGATGACTTGCGTCGAATAGCCTCGGCGGTGAAACTGAGCACGTGCACTGTGCGCACCATAAAGCAAAACCTCTTTTGGGCATTTGTCTACAATGTAGTGTGCATTCCTTTGGCCGCTGGCGTTTTAGCCCCGGTGGCCAATGTGCAGATCACTCCGGCACTGGGCAGTGCCTTGATGGCTTTCAGCAGCGTGAGCGTGGTGCTTAACAGTCTGCGCCTCAAGTTTGCCAAGCTGTGATGTCTGTGACTTGTGTGTGCAGTGAATGACGAATAACAATAACATCTTAAAATAACAGCAAAATGGAATTTGAAGTAAAAGGAATGAAGTGCCCGCATTGCCAGGCAAGCGTGGAAAAGGCAGTGAAAAGCGTTGATGGCGTGACTGCCGTCACGGTCGACTTGGCAAGTGGCTCGGCATCGGTCGAGGGGACGTTCGACCCGCAGGCCGTTGTGGCTGCCATTGCCGCTTCGGGCTTCCGTGCCGCAGTCAAGTAGGCCTCTCTTTTGCGGATTGGCACTTTTAAAGACGCCTTGCCGGCAGGTGCGTTCATTGAGCGCGTCTGCCGGCAAGACTCTTTTCCGTTTTTTTAGTGTCGATTGCAATAACCATAGCACGGGTGAAAATCATGTGACAGTGCCTTCAGCAGGCTTAAAAAGCTGTAAAAAAAGCGTTATTACAATTTTAATTGCTAACTTTGAAAAATATTTTTTTTGAACGGCTCGGAGCCCCAAAAACTATTGTTTGTAATGAAGTATGCTTTGGTTACAGGAGCCTCGCGTGGCATAGGCAGAGCTGTGGCGTTGAGGCTGGCCTCTGATGGATATTCAGTGATAATCAACTACCTTAGCAATGCCGCAGCAGCACAAGCCGTGGCCGATGAGATAACGGCCAGTGGCGGTCATGCCGAGTTGCTGCCGTTTGATGTGTCGGACAGTCACGCCATTGAAGAGGCAATCGACAAATGGGAGAGTGCACACCCGCAAGAATGGATATCGGTGCTGGTCAATAATGCCGGCATTCGTCGCGACAATGTGATGTTTATGATGTCGGGCGACGAATGGCACAGTGTGCTCGACACTAATCTCAACGGATTCTTTTATATCACCAGGCGGTTGCTCAAGCACATGATGCCGCGCAAGCGCGGAGGCCGCATCATCAACGTGTCGTCGCTTTCGGGATTGAAGGGCATGCCGGGTCAGGTTAATTACAGTGCCGCCAAGGCTGCACTCATAGGGGCCACCAAGGCCTTGGCTCAGGAAGTGGCTCCGCGCAATGTGACCGTCAATGCCGTGGCCCCCGGATTTATCGAGACCGACATGACCAAGGACCTGCCGCACGACGAGCTCAAGAAGCTGGTGCCGGCTGGGCGGTTTGGAAAGCCTGAGGAGGTGGCCTCGCTAGTGGGCTATCTCGTTTCAGACGAGGCCGGATACCTCACCGGGCAGGTGATAAGCGTCAACGGCGGCCTTTATTCATAAACTTTCATTTTCAACACACAGGATGAGCAGAAGAGTAGTAATCACAGGTATGGGTATCTGGTCGTGCTTAGGCACCGACCTTGAGACCGTAAAGAACTCATTATATACAGGAAAGTCGGGCATAGGCATCCAACCCGAGAGGCTGGAATATGGCTATCGGTCGGCTCTCACCGGCATCGTGGAGGAGCCGGTAATCACCAAGCAGATGCTCGACCGCCACACGCGGGCAGGCATGTCGGAAGAAGCCAAGTATGCCTATATGGCAAGTTGCCAGGCTTTTAGTCAGGCTGGTGTCGACGATGATTATCTGCTCAACAACGAGGTGGGCTGCATCTTCGGCAACGATTCGTCGGCCAAGCCGGTAATCGAGGCATCGAAGATAATGGACGAGAAGCACGATTCGGCAATGCTCGGCTATGGCATTATCTTCCAGTCGATGAACTCGACCGTGAATATGAACCTCAGCACCATCTTCCACTTGCGTGGTGTCAATTTCACCGTCAGCTCGGCTTGTGCCAGCGGCAGCCACTCAATAGGGCTCGGTTTCATGATGATAAAGCAAGGCCTGCAAGACATGGTGCTGTGTGGCGGTGCTCAGGAGACCAACTATTATTCGATGGCGTCGTTCGATGCTCTGGGCGCTTTCTCGGTGCGCATGGATCACCCCGAGGAGGCAAGCCGCCCGTTCGACAAAGACCGCGACGGACTCATCCCCAGCGGCGGAGCGGCGGCCATTGTGCTCGAAGACTATGACCATGCTGTGGCCCGCGGGGCACACATCCTTGCCGAGGTGGTGGGCTACGGCTTCAGCAGCAACGGTGGCGGCATCAGCCAGCCGAGCGATGCAGGCAGTGTGATAGCCATGGAACGCGCGTTGAAGTGCGCCGGCGTTGGACCCGACGATGTCGATTACATCAACGCCCATGCCACAAGCACGCATCAGGGCGACATGTATGAGGCTATCGCCCTCAACCGCATGTTTGGCGGTAAGCATGCCTTGATATCATCAACCAAGAGCATGACGGGACATGAGTGCTGGATGGCAGGAGCTTCCGAGATTGTGTATAGCACGCTGATGATGCAACACAGCTTTGTGGCGCCCAACATCAATTTCAACAATCCCGATGAGTACTCTGAAAAGCTTAACATTGCTGCCACTACGGTTGATGTGAATCTCGATGTCGTTTTGAGCAACTCTTTCGGCTTTGGTGGCACCAATTCGGCTTTGGTCATCAAGAAGATATAAACAGAAAAAAACTGACGGTTATGAAGAAACTCGCAATTGCATTGTGCTTGCTCATGGGAATGGCGGTCATGGCATCGGCCCAAGACGCTTTGCCCGACAGCAGCATGCGTGGCATGTTCTATAAGATAGTGCCCAGCGAGATGAACATAAAGGATAAGATTTTCATCGAGAACGCTTCTCCGTTCACCATACTGAAGGCAGTGATTGCCGTGTGTGACGACAATGGTGCTTTGCAGCCTGTTGCAACAACTTCCTTTGTCACACCGACCACTGTGCGCGAGATTGCCGATTTCGATTCCAACGGTCTCAAGCGCTTGCGCGGCTGCAAGATTGCCATCAAGGTGAAGGGTGCTAAAAACATCCCTTCGGCCAACCGAAGCACCGAGGTGCACACTCCTTTCGGTAATGTGACTGTGCGCCAGCAAAACGTCGACCCGTCGGTCATCAACAACGTGCCCGCCGGCGATGTGGTATATGATTTCGATGCCGAGCTCACCGAAAGGAATCACGACCTTTACATTAAAATCGTCAGCCCAAACTCACAATCAGCATCTATAATGGATTTTTAAAACGATAAAACAAAAATGAAAAAGAAACTATTTTTTGCAGTATGCATGCTCTTGGTGGCTGTTACTGCCATGGCAGGAAGCAAAGTGAAAGTTGTCGAAGGCGACAAATCGGTGCTTAAGGAGAAAGCTACCGCAGCTCTCACCATCGATTATTCAAACGCCCGCTGGGAGGTGAAGGAAGACTTCAAGACCTGGTGCGGTAGCGACTATGACGACCGCGTCAACAAGACAACTGCAATTTTCGTGTCGACGTTCAACGACAATTCGTCGAACTTGAAGATTGGCAACGACAATGCTAAGTATGATATGGTGTTTACCGTGACCAATATGGAACGCCACGATTCGTTTACCGGAATGTGGGGACAGTGCAAGGTGTATGTTACCGGCACCATTAAAATCATCGACAAGGCTTCGGGCAATGCAGTGTGCACTCTGCAGGTCGACAAATGCAGCGGTGGCGCCGACTTTGTAGTTACCGACGGCATGGTGAAATGCTTTAAGAGCCTGGCAAAGGAAGTGGCCAAACTGAAGTAATCCCATCCTGTAATGCACCTGTTCAAATCAGAAAGCGACCGATACACCAAAGAACGATTGTCGGCTCGCGAAGCTCAGCGGCAAGCCGAATACATAGCTTGGGCACCTGTCATATTCCAGGTGTCGAGGCTCATGGTTAAATTTGGCATCCTTGACTTGCTGCGCGACAGCTTGAACGGACTCACCCTTGCCGAGTTGCAGCGGCAAACCGGCCTCTCAGAGTATGCCCTTAAGATTCTGCTTGAGGCTTCGCTCAGTGCCGGCACTGTGCTTGTCGACCCTGATACCGATAGGTTTTCCATCTCCAAAACGGGATGGTTCTTGCTCACCGACCCGGCTACTCGGGCCAACGTCGACTTTAACCACGATGTCAACTACCGTGGCATGTTCTACCTTGAGGAGGCGTTGCTTGAGGGCAAGCCCTCTGGTCTTAAGACCCTTGGCGACTGGCCAACAATCTATGAGGGCTTGTCGCATCTCGATGCCCAAGTGCAGAAAAGCTGGTTTGGGTTCGACCATTTCTATAGCGACCGCTCTTTTGACAGTGCCCTGGAAATTGTGTTTGGCAAGCCCACGCACTCTTTGATGGATGTGGGTGGCAACACAGGCCGCTTTGCCTTGAGGTGTGTGGAGCATAGCCCCGAGGTGAAGGTTACCATTGTCGACCTTCCCGGACAGATAGGAATGATGCGCGACAATGTGAAAGGCAAGCCCGGCGGCGATAGAATCGACGGGTGCCCGCTCAACATCCTCGACCCTCAGGCTCGTCTGCCACAGGGTGAGTGGGATGCGATTTGGATGAGTCAGTTTCTCGATTGCTTCAGCGAGGACGAGATTTACGGCATCCTGTCGCGAGCGGCACTTGTGATGCGCCCCAGTACCACGCTTTACATAATGGAGACCTTCTGGGACCGCCAGAAGTATGAGCCGGCATCGCTGTGCCTGACCATGACAAGCGTCTACTTCACCGTCATGGCCAACGGCAATAGCAAGATGTATCACTCCGACGATTTGATGCGTCAGATAAGCCGTGCTGGGCTGCAGGTGACTGCCATTCACGACGGTATAGGGCAGGGACACACAATACTTGAAGTGAAACTGAAAAAATAAAAATCAAAAAACAATAAATGACACGGACAGAAATCGAAGAAAAAGTGAGAAACTTCCTCATCGAGGATTTGGAAATCGACGAGGAAAAGATTGCCCCTGAGGCAAAACTGAAAGATGATTTGGGCATCGACAGCCTTGACTTTGTCGACATTGTGGTTATCGTGGAAAAAAACTTCGGCTTCAAAATCAAGGCCGAGGAGATGCAGGGTGTGGCCACTCTGAGCCAGTTCTGCGACTACATAGAAAGCAAGGTGGCCTAACCGCCGGCATCAATACCATCGCGCCACACAATGCGAATCAAGGCCAACACCACTTTCGGCAGTGCATGGATGCACCGGCAGCTTATAAGCATATTGCGCTTTGCCGATCCGAGACTGCTGTATTTGTTTGCGGCAGTGTTTGTCGTTCCGGTGTGCCTTGTCACTAACCGGAGCCGCACCACGGCTTACCACTACTTTCGCCGCCGTCATGGCTACGGAAGGCTGCGTGCGATGTGGGCCACCTATGTCAACCACTGTCTTTTCAGTCAGGTGGTGATAGATCGCTTTGCAATGTTTGCCGGGCGTCGCTTCAGTGTGTCGGTCGAGGGATACAGCCATTTCAGCCGTCTTGAGCATAGCCCCGAGGGCTTTTTGCAACTAAGCTCCCACATAGGGTGCTATGAGGTGGCCGGATACTCGCTTGTGGCCGAAGAAAAAAGGCTGAATGCTCTGGTTTATGGAGCCGAAAAGGCTACTGTGATGCAAGGGCGCGAGGAGCAGTTCTCACGCAATAACATTCGCATGATTCCCGTTTTGCCCGACATGAGCCACCTGTTTGCTGTCAACGAGGCCCTCTCCAACCACGAGACTGTGAGCATGCCGGCCGATAGGGTGATGGGGTCGACAAAGACTTTGCGCGCCACACTGCTGGGTGCCGAAGCCAGTTTCCCTATGGGCCCGTTCTCGGTGGCCACCATGCGCGGCATCGACGTGATTGCGGTAAATGTGATGAAGACATCTTCGCTAGGCTACACGGCCTATGTCGCTCCGCTTGCCTACGACAAGCAAGCCCCGCGCCGCGAGCAGATGCGCCAACTGGTCGATGGGTATGCCGGTGTGCTTGAGCGCATGCTGCGACGCTATCCCACTCAATGGTATAACTTTTATGAATTTTGGGCATGAATAATCCGCAACAACCTGCCGACGATTTCCTCAGGCAAATCGATGTACACAAACTGTTGCCGCAACAGGAGCCGTTTGTGATGATAGGCGCGCTTGTGCATTTCGACATGGTTCACACCGTCACCGAGACTCTCATCGATGCCGGCAACATATTTGTCGACGATGAGCGGCTCAGCGCATCGGGCTTGATTGAGAACATAGCGCAGACGTGTGCCGCCCGCATCGGATATGTCAACAAGTATGTGCTGAAAAAAGGCATTCAAATCGGGTTTATAGGCGCTGTGCGCAATTTCACAGTGCTTTCGCTCCCCCAGGTGGGTGATGTGATTACTACCGATGTTGAGGTTAAGGAAGAGGTGTTCGGCATGACTTTGGCCGAGGCCACGGTGCAATGTCGCGGCCGCGAAATAGCGCACACCGAGATTAAGATTGCCGTAAGGGGAAAAAACGAGTGAGGCATGAAAGAACTCAAGTCTTCAAAATATTTTGATGTGCGCTTTAGCGAGGTCGATTCGATGAACGTGGTGTGGCATGGCTCCTATCCGCTATATTTCGAGGATGCAAGGGAAGCCTTCGGCGCACAATACGGGCTCGACTACATGGGCTTCGTGCGCAACGGCTACTTTGCGCCGCTTGTCGAGCTCACGTTTCACTACAAGAAGCCCATCAGGTATGGTATGCGTCCGCGCATCGACATCATTTACCGGCCCACCGAGGCTGCCAAAATAGTGTTTGACTATGAAATCCACGATCCGGCCGACGAGAGCCTGATTGCCACAGGGCATTCGGTTCAGGTGTTTATGGACACCGACTACCGGCTCGTGTGGGACAATCCTCCTTTCTATCAGGAGTGGAAACGGAAAATGCTCGGTGTTTGATACCGGCCTGCTGCATAAGGGCAATATTTGTGTGATGTGGCAATAATTAATAAGGCAATGGCTTACGTTATAGCTGACAATATAATATCATCGCTTGGACTCACGTCTGAGGCCAATTATGCCGCTGTGGTGGCTGGCAAGAGCGGATTGCGCCCACATGCCGCCCACCCGTCGGGCGTGCCGCAGGCCTTTGTCGCCTCGCTGGTTGATGACGCGACTGTCGGCCGGCTTTCTGAGTGTGGCTTGTCTCGGTTTGAGAGCCTTGCTCTGGCTTCGGCACACAAGGCTGTTGAGGCTTCGGGCATCAATCCGTCGGGCAGCGATGTCGTTTTCATATTGTCGACCACCAAGGGAGCTGTGGAGCAGATGACAGGGCACACCGACCACTGTCGGTGGTTGGGCGATTCGGCGGTGACGATAGCTCGCCGCTTGGGCATAACCACCACACCTATAGTGGTCAGCAATGCCTGCATATCTGGCGTGTCGGCTCTGATTCTGGCTTCGCGCCTGCTGCAACAGCGCAGTTGCCGCTATGCTGTGGTGTGTGGGGCCGACAGCCCTGGCCGTTTCATCATATCGGGGTTTCAGTCGCTTAAGGCGTTGTCGGCCGAGCCGTGCCGCCCGTTCGACATGGAGCGCACGGGACTCAATCTGGGTGAAGCCGCTGCCACAATGGTCTTGGCACGGGATGCCGATGCCGGCAAGTGGTGCTTGACGGCCGGAAGCGTGAGAAACGACGCGTATCACATAAGCGCACCCTCGAAAACGGCATCAGGCCTTTATTCGGCATTGCAGTCTACCCTGAAGGGCGTGGATGCGGGTGAAATCTCGTTTATCAATGCACACGGCACCGCCACGCTGTTCAACGACCAAATGGAGTCGGTGGCCATTGAGCGAGCAGGTCTATCGGCCATTCCCGTCAATGCCGTCAAGGGCTATTTTGGCCACACTTTGGGCGCGGCGGGCATTCTTGAGACCATTATCAGCATCAAGGCGGCCGACCACGGACTGGCGTTGGGCACCAAGGGATTCGAAGAACTCGGCGTGTCGGGGAAAATCAGCATATCGCCCAGTCACAGCTATGTCTCATGCCACGGCTTCGTGAAGACTATTTCGGGGTTTGGCGGATGCAATGCTTGCCTCTATGTGTCGAAGCGGCAGCCCACGGCTCATGCCTTTAAGGATTGGCACGTGAGGCACACGGTCGTTGTCCGTCCCGGCATGGTCACGGTCGACGGGAATCCTCTCGATGTGCCGCCGTCGGCCGAGGGAACCGACTTTCTCACGGGCCTCTATAAAAGCCTCATTGGCAACTACCCGAAATTCTACAAGATGGATGCCCTTTGCCGCCTGGGTTTTGTGGCGTCGGAACTGCTGCTCAAGGCCGAGGCTGCTCAAGGCAGGCACAGCGACACCGGCCATCGTGCGGTGCTGCTGTTCAACCGCACTTCATCGGTGCAGGCCGACAGGACTTATCTGAAATCGATTGACAACGACGCTGAGTGCTACCCCAGTCCGTCGGCTTTCGTCTACACGTTGCCCAACATCGTTGCCGGCGAGATAGCCATCCGCAACGGTTATATGGGTGAGACGGCGCTCTATGTGCTGCCCGGCAAGGATGGGGATGTAATGGCCCGCGTGCTGTCGGCATCGGGTGCCGACGAGGCCACCACCAGTGCCATCACGGGGTGGCTTGACTATGAAGATGCTTGCCACTATGAGGCTGAATTGAGCATAGTGGAAAATTAATAAGGAAACTAAACGTAAAAAAAACTATAAGGCAATGGAAGAACTGATAAAAGAGCTGAAAGAAGAAATAATAGAGGCTTTGAATCTGGAAGAGATGACTCCCGATGATATCGACGACAATGAGGCCCTATTCGGCGACGGCTTGGGGCTTGACTCAATCGATGCCCTCGAACTTATTGTCCTTTTGGAAAAGAAATACGGCATTAAGCTGGCAAATCCTGCCGAAGGCAAGGAGATATTCAAGAGCGTAGCCTCGATAGCCGGCTATGTCGACAAGAACCGCAAGAAATGAACGTAGCGGTCACTGGCGAGGGAATTGTATCGGCCATAGGACTCGACAAGCATCAGGTGCTTCAGTCGCTCATTGGCAAGTCAACGGGCATTGGAGAAATGAAATTTCTTCAATCGGTGCACAGTGAGCTTCCTGTTGCCGAGGTGCAACTGTCGAATGCCCAGATGAGGGCTCGCTTGGGCATTCCTGAGACCTGTGAGGTGAGCCGCACCGCCTTGATGGGCATGCTTGCCATTGGCCAGGCTCTTGACGATGCCGGTGTGAGCAAGCGCAAGGGCTTGCGCATAGTGCTGGTATCGGGCACCACAGTGGGTGGCATGGACATCACCGAGCAGCATTTTGCCCGGCCCGATGGGTTTGACAACTGCGACTTCTTGCGGTGGCACGATTGTGGCAGCAACACTAAGCTTATGGTCAGCCATTTCAACTTGTTCGACGACGTGGCCACTATTTCCACAGCATGCTCCTCGGCGGCCAATGCCATAATGCTCGGTGCACGGCTCATCAAGGCCGGCGAGGCCGACATAGTGGTGGCTGGCGGAACCGAGGCACTGTCTAAATTCCACCTCAACGGGTTCAACTCGCTTATGATTCTCGATCATGAGCAGTGCCGCCCGTTTGACTCTACTCGTGCCGGATTGAATCTTGGCGAAGGTGCAGCCTATGTGGTTCTGGAGTCGGAAAGCCTTGCCAAGGAGCGAAACGCGGTGCCGCATGCCTTTATAACCGGCTACGGCAATGCCTGCGACGCTTTTCACCAGACGGCATCGTCGGCCGATGGCGAAGGGGCTTTCAGGGCCATGATGCAGGCTTTGGAAATGGCTCATCTTGCCCCTGCCGACGTGAGCTATGTGAATGCCCACGGCACAGGTACTCCCAACAATGACCAAAGCGAAAGCGTGGCACTTAAGCGGGTGTTTGGCGACAACATGCCCCCCGTTTCAAGCACAAAGTCGTTCACTGGCCACACCACAAGTGCTTCGGGTGGCATCGAGGCCGTGATATGCCTGCTGGCAATGCGCCACAGCTTCGTTCCGGCAAATCTCGGATGGGCGTCACCAATGCCCGATGGCATAGTGCCCTCAATGGGTGCCACCGGAGTTAGGCTCGACCACATACTGTGCAACTCTTTCGGCTTTGGCGGCAACGACAGTGCCATCGTGATTTCGGCTCATCCTACGGCTGATAACGGCATTGACGTGGACTTGAAACCCGCCGACAGCATACGCCAGCTGGCCAGGGTGGAAATCACATCCGATGATTGTCTTGCCGAAATCCGCAACTATGTCAAGCCAATGGAGGCCAGGCGCATGGGCAAGCTCATGAAGTCGTCGTTGTTGTCGTCGATGCAGGCGCTTGAGGCGGCGGGCATTCAGGTGCCCGATGCCATTGTGACCGGCACAGCCTACGGGTGTGTGGAAAATAGCGAGAACCTCTTGCGGCAGATGACGGCCGAGGGCGAAGAATCGCTCAAGCCCACCTACTTCATGCAGAGTACGCACAACACCATAGGTAGCAACATTGCAATCAAGACCCAGTGCCACGGCTACAATATCACCTACACGCAAGAGTCTATGTCGCTTGTCTGGGCTTTGCTCGATGCCAAGTTGCTGCTGCGCAGTGGCCGCTGCAAGACTGTGCTTGTAGGGTGTCATGATGAGACCACTCCGCTGTTTTCTGAATTGATGCGAAACATAGGAGTCGACTGCAGCCATGCGGTTCACTCCATAGCTATAGTGCTGTCATGTGGAGGGTGATGATTCTTGCCATAGTGCAAAGTGCTCTTTTGGCGGGCGGACAGGTAGCGCTGAAGTTTGCGCTTCTTAAGATGCATCCGTTCGGGTGGACTCGCGACTTCTGGTGCAGCCTGCTTCTGAACTGGCAGTTTGCGCTCACCGGAATCCTGTTTGGCAGTGCAAGCGTCTTGTGGATGTATATTGTGAAGCATTATCCGCTCAGTGTGGCTTATCCCATGATTAGCCTCAGTTATGTGTTTGGCTTGCTGGCGGCTGCCTTGTTTTTCCACGAGGCTGTGTCGCTCACAAAATGGGGTGGGGTGGCCTTGATAATGCTCGGGTGCTGCCTGATTGCAAAATAGATGAAATGAAAAAGGGAAAAAACGATTATAGGAAATGAAAAGGGTAATAACACTAATAGCTGCATTTTGCCTGCTTGCCGTTGGCATGGCGGCTCAGCAAAAGGTCAATGATGCCCAGGTGAGGCGGCAAATCAATGCGGCAGCATCGGCGCTGAAGAGCATGCAGTGCGATTTTGTGCAGACCAAGCAGATAAAGCTGCTTAACGATAAAATGGTGTCGCGCGGAAAACTGTATTATCAGCAGTCCAACAAGTTGCGTTGGGAATATACTTCGCCCTATGCCTACACTTTTGTTATCAATGGTGGCAAGGTGCTCATAAGCAAGGGAAAGCGCAGCGATGTGATAAATGTCAACCAGAGCAAACTGTTTGGCGAGATTGCACGCATCATGATGAACAGCGTGGTGGGCAAGTGTCTCACCGACACCAAGGACTTTAAGTCGACAATCACGGCAAGCGCCACCGAGTATGTGGCCACGCTTTACCCGCAACAGAAGCAAATGAAGCAGATGTTTAAGCAAATAGTGCTTCACTTCAACCGCAAGCAGTCTACAGTGTCGACGGTTGAGCTTGTTGAGAAAAACGGTGATAAAACCGTGATAGAACTAAAGAATATAAAAACTAACACATCGATAAATGCAAAGGTTTTTAGCATCGGTTAGTGCTTTGGTGCTGTGCCTGGTGGCTTGGGCGCAGTTGCCGCCCGACAGCCTTGCCGTCACATCAAGGTATTCGGCCATGATTGAGATGCCTAAGGCTTATTTGAGTGGTGTGTGCGTAGTCAAGTGTCAGAACGACACCGTCACGGGCTGCCTTTTCAATGAGTTTGGCATATCGGCGCTGGAATTCACATTCAAGCGAGGCGACAAGAATGCCAAACTGCTCAGTGTGGCCAGCATGCTCAATAAGTGGTACATTAAGCGCGTCTTGCGTCGTGATTTGGTATTGCTCTACGAAAATCTTGAAAAAGGCGATGGCTTTTACCGCAACAGTCGCCACAACATTAGTTATCGACTATCTCCACTCAATCACGATGCTCCTGAAGAATAACCTATATTCAATTGCCTCTGTGGCTACTGAGGGCCACGCTTCGTTCGGCTTGAAACTTAATGCCGAGTGCTTCATCTATAAGGCTCACTTTCCGGGAGAGCCAATCACGCCGGGTGTGTGCATTGTGCAGATTGCCAAAGAGCTGCTCGAGGAGTTGCTCGGGCGCAAACTCGAAATCACATTGATAAAAAATGTGAAGTTTCTCTCGGTGTTGTCGCCCGAGCAGTCTACCGATGTGTGTTTCGATTTCACTAAGGTGACGGTCGATGGCCACGCGGTGAAGGCGCAAGTAACGGTGACTGCCGCCGGCGAACTGAAGGCAAAGGCATCGATAGTGTGTGAATCGCATGGAGAAAAATGATTTGCAAGAACAGAAAAGGTTGTTGAGTGCCAGGGGTATATGCGTTGTCATCCCCACCTACAACAATGCAGCCGCCATCGGCCAGGTGGTGGCCGACACTTTGCGCTGTTGCTGCGACGTGATTGTTGTTGACGATGGGTCGACCGACGGTACCGGCCTCATTCTCCAATCCATTCAAGGAATAACCATAGTCACCCATAGCAAAAACCGTGGCAAGGGGCATGCGCTGAGGTCAGGCTTCAGAAAAGCATTGCAGATGGGCTTTGCCTATGCCATCACTCTGGATGCCGACGGCCAGCATTATCCCGACGACATTGCTCTGTTTCTGAAAGCCAACCAGGAGCATCCCGGGGCGCTCATTGTGGGCAGTCGTTGCCTTGATGGCGTGGTGCGCAGCAAGGGAAGCTGTTTCGCCAACCGTTTTTCCAACTTTTGGTTTTGGGTGCAGACGGGACGCGCTCTTGCCGACACGCAGACTGGCTACCGCCTGTATCCGCTTCGAAAACTGTATGGGCTGTCGTTGCTCACGTCGCGCTATGAGGCCGAACTTGAACTTTTGGTTTTCGCCTCGTGGCATGGCGTGGAGTTGGACGAGATTCCTGTCAGGGTCTATTATCCAAAGCCAGAGGATCGCGTCAGCCATTTCCGCCCGGCTGCCGATTTTGCCCGCATATCGGTGCTCAACACGGTGCTGTGTGGCCTTGCTGTGGTCTACGGGTTGCCATTGAGGCTGTTCCGCAAATTAATGACGGTGGTACGCACCGTCTATTCGCTCGTGTTCTTCCTGTTTTTCATGATGGCGATTATCACTCCGGTAGTGTCGGTCTATGTGCGCATCTTCAAGATGACCGAGAAAAGGCGCTTGCGCCTGCATCAAATCATCTATCACGCTTCGCGCATTGTGATGATTCACCATGGCATACCGGGCACTAAGTTTTGCAGCAAGGTTGACCCGGGGGTTGACTTTGGTGTGCCTCACATCGTGATTTGCAACCACCAGTCGCACCTCGACCTCATGTGCCAACTTGTGTTTACGCCCAAGATCGTGTTCCTGACCAACGACTGGGTGTGGCATAATCCGTTCTACGGGATTATGATTCGCAATGCCGAATACCTGCCCGTGTCGGGCGGACTCGATGCTATAATGCCTCAGCTCAGGTCGCTTGTGGCACGTGGCTACAGTGTGGCAGTGTTTCCCGAGGGCACGCGCTCGCGCGATTGCAGCATACAGCGGTTTCATCAAGGTGCGTTCTTCCTGGCTCAGCAGTTGGGACTCGACATAGTGCCTATGTGCCTGTATGGCCCTGGAAAGATATTGCCAAAGAAGACCTACCACTTGCGTCGCGGCATTTTCTATATCGAAGTGGGGGCTCCTATAAGCCGTGAGGAGCTTGAGGCCATGGGCGACACCAAAGCGCAGGCCAAGGAAATGCGCCGTCGCTACATTCAAAAATATCAGTCAATAGCCAATAAAATAGAACAGTATGTCTGACGCCAAGCATGTCATAATAATAGGAAGCGGCCTCGGTGGACTGTCGTGCGGCGTGATTCTTGCGAAAAACGGTTACCGCGTCACAGTGCTTGAGCAGTCGGCTCAGGTGGGTGGATGCTTGCAGTGCTTCACTCGGCGCGGGGCTAAGTTTGAGACCGGAATGCACTTCGTGGGCAGTGCGGCCGAGGGGCAGACGTTGTCGAAACTCATGAGGTTTCTTGAACTTGACGGCGACGTGCGTCTGTCCAGGCTCGACCCGTCGGGCTACGATGTGGTCGCTCTTGGTGGCAAGCTCTACAAGTTTGCCAATGGCCGGCAGGCATTCATTAATCAAATGGCAGAGTATTTTCCGGCACAGCGGGCAAACCTTGAGCGGTATTACGACTTGATAGAACGCATATCCAACGCATCTACGCTTCACTCGCTCAAGCATGCCGAATCAGATGCCGCCGTCAACACCGAATACCAGCTGCGGTCGGTCGATGAGGTGGTCAATAGCGTGATCACCGATCCCACCCTTGCCAAGGTGCTTGTGGGAAACCTTCCGCTATATGCTGCCGAGGCTGGGAAAACTCCGTTTTCAACCCATGCGTTCATAATGGACTTCTACAATCAGAGCGCATTCCGGTTTGTGGGGGGCAGCGACACGGTGGCTCACTCGCTCGTGGCCACAATACGCAAGTATGGAGGCGATGTGCTGGCAAAGCGGCGTGTGTGTCGCATAGTGTGCGACCAAAGTCGTGCCGTGGGTGTGGAACTGGCCGACGGAGAGCTGCTTCAGTGCGACTATGTGATATCGGACGCTCACCCCAAGCGCACGCTCGAATTACTCGACACCAAGCTCATCCGTCCGGCTTTCAGAAACCGCATTAATGGCATCAGGCAGACGGTGGGCGGCTTTTCGGTGTACTTGCAGTTTAAGGCACACACTGTGCCATATCTCAACTATAATTACTATGGCTATCAGGGCGACACTCCGTGGAACTGTGAGCGCTACACGCCCGACACTTGGCCTAAGGGATTCCTCTACATGCACTTCTGCCAGCACAGCGGGCAACAGTTTGCCTCCACGGGCGTCATCTTGTCGTATATGCACATGGCCGATGTTGCCCGTTGGGCTGGCACCAAAGTGGGGCATCGTGGCGAGGACTATGAGGAATTCAAGCGTCTTAAGGCCGAACGGCTGCTCGATGCAGTGGAACAGCATTTTCCTGGCATCAGGAGCAATATCGATAACTACTACACATCCACGCCGCTGACCTATCTCGATTACACGGGAACCGAAGGCGGATCGATGTATGGCAACGCTAAGGATATCACACAGGGCGCCGCATGCCGCGTGCCGCATCGCACCCGTGTGCCAAACCTTTTCCTGACGGGGCAGAACATCAACTCGCACGGCATGCTTGGTGTGCTGGTGGGTGCAATAGTCACTTGCAGCGAGTTTCTCTCGGCTTCTGCTATTTATGAACAAATAAAGAATTCTTGCGAATGACCAGCACCACGGTAGTGATAATAGGCGGAGGCCTTGGCGGCCTCTTCACGGGAGCCATCCTGGCTAAGGAGGGGCTCAAGGTCACTGTGCTTGAGAAAAATGCCACAATAGGCGGCGGGTTGCAGACGTTTCGCCGTTTTGGCGAGTCGTTCGACACGGGTATGCATGTGATTGGCGGCATGCAGCCTGGGGGCAACATAAACCGCATATGCCGGTATCTGGGCATTCTCGACAAGGTGAGATTGCGTGATGTTGACGATGATTGCACCGATTGCCTCTACTTTGCCGAAGATGCGCACACTTATCGCATCGGCAAGGGGCGTGAGGGCTACATCGAGTCGCTTGCATCTTATTTTCCCGATTCGCGCAGTGAGCTTGAGGCTTATGTGGATGCAATTTTCAGCATCACCGACAGCAGCGACTTGTTTAATTTGCGGCCGTCATCGGCGGGCATCAATGTGCGTTCAGGTGATTTCCTGCTCCCGGCCGATAAATTCATAGCCAAATATGTGTCCAACCCACGGCTGCGCAGTGTCATCGCCTACATGAATCCGCTCTATAGCGGCCGTCACGACCAGACCCCGGCATTTGTCCACGCAATCATCAATGTGCTTTACATCAATGGAACAAGCCGCTTTGTCGATGGTAGCAGCCACTTTGCCGACTTGCTCGCTGGTGTCATAAAAGATGCCGGAGGAACTGTTGTCGCTGGCGACGGGGTAGAGTGGATTGAGGTTAATGACCGCCATGTGGACTATGTGCGCACACTCAGTGGCAAGCAATATAGCGCCGACACCTACATATCGGCCATTCATCCGTGCACCATGCTTGCCATGATGCCTGAGAAATCATTCACAAAGGCCTATCGCGACAGGCTCAACTCCATACCCAACTCATATTCGGCATTTTCGGTCTACGTTAAGCTGAAACCGGGGTGTTTCCCCTACATTAACCACAGCGAATACTACATGACCGAGTATGGCGACATTTGGAATTTCGGTGAGCCGGGCAAGCAGTGGCCGTTGGGATTCTTGTTTATGACTCCGCCCGAACTCAATCAAGGCAAGTGGGTCAGCAAGGCATTAATCACGGCTCCGATGCTCTTTGAGACCGCTGGCCGGTGGACCGACACCCTGACCGGACGTCGCGGCAGTGCCTACGACGACTGGAAACAGCATTGCGTGGAGCTCCTGCTTGAGCGTGTGGAGCAGATGCATCCCGGTTTCCGGGCTTGCGTCGACCGCATCAACTCGGCATCGCCGCTCACCATACGCGACTTTTATGGGTCGAAAGAGGGGGCAATGTGCGGCTTCAGCAAAGACTGCAACAATATTGCCCTGTCGCAGGTGCCAGTGGTGACCAAGGTGCGCAATCTCTTGCTCACGGGGCAGAACAACAATTTGCATGGCTTTTGCGGCGTGCCGCTCACGGCCATAAGCACGGCTGAGGCTATTCTCGGCCATAACTATGTGATAAACCGAATCAACGAATGCGACAAGAACTGAGACATATAGCGATTTTGGCTGCCTTGCTTGTTGGCTTTGCGCTCAAGCTGTCGGCTCAAATCAACATTTGGCAGGGCACCGATTGCAACCAAAAGGTGATGATGACGCCATATTTGGCCACCGGGCAGGGTAATGTGGCTGTGGTGGTGTGCCCGGGCGGCAGCTATTTTTGGCACGATATGGATGCTGAGGGCGATGCCGTGGGCAAGTGGCTTCAGAGCAACGGCATAAGTGCGTTTGTGTTGCGCTATCGTGCAGCCGGATTCTGGGCTTTTTTCTCTCACTATCGCCTGCTGTTCCGCGGCCGCCGCTACCCCGATGCCCTATGCGATATCAGGCAGGCCATGACACTGATTCGCCAGCATGCCGCTGACTATGGCGTGGATGCTGCGAAGGTTGGTGCAATGGGCTTCTCGGCTGGCGGGCATCTGGTGATGTCGGCCGGCGAACTGTTGCCGCCAACCGACCGTCCGGCATTCATAGCCCCCATATATCCGGTGGTGACCATGGTGGAGCCTTGTGTGCATAAGCGCTCGCGCAGGGCTTTGCTCGGCGACGACCGTGTCAACGACATGAAGCTTCGCGACTCGCTGTCGCTTGAGAGGCATGTGCCGATTGACTGTCCGCCGGTGTTTTTGGTCAACTGCCAGGATGATCCCATTGTGAAATACCACAACTCTGAGCTTCTTGACTCGGCTCTCACCGCACAGCATGTTCAGCACCGCTATATCCAATATCGCACAGGCGGGCACGGGTTTGGTGCATCGGCCAGCAAGGGCACGGCTGAGTGCAGGCAATGGAAGGACGAATTTATAAAATGGTTGCGCAGCTTGCCGGTTTTCTCGGGTTGCCATAATTAACTGGAATAATGAAGGATACGAAATTTGATGACATACGTCCCTATTACGAGGACGAGATTCCTGAGGCAATGGGCCGCATAGCCGCCAGTCCGTCTTTCCCCATTCTGTCGGCTTATGTTTATCCAGATGAACCTGTGTCTCGGGTGAGGCAGCGCGTTGCGGGTTATAAAACCGTGCGGCAGTTTCAGGCTGAGGCCATGTGCCGTGTCAACGAACGCATCATTGCCGACAGCATCACCGACTTCTCTTGCTCGGGCTTGCAGCGTCTGGACCCCAACAGGCAATATCTTTATGTGTCGAACCACAGAGACATAATGCTCGACTCAAGTTTGCTGCAATACTTCCTTATTAGCAACGGATTCGACACCACCGAGATAACGTTCGGGGCCAACTTGATGATGAATCAGCTGATTGTTGACATAGGCAAGTGCAACAAGATGTTTAAGGTGGAACGCCCGGGTGGCAGTATCAGGGAGTTTTACCGCGCTTCGACTCACCTGTCGGAATACATCCGCCACGCCATCACTTGCAAGCGGCAGAGCGTGTGGATTGCCCAGCGCAACGGCCGTACAAAAGACGGCAACGATGCCACCGACCAGGGTATCATCAAAATGTTCTGCATGTCGTGCCCCGACGATAAAATCCGCGCCATTGAGCAGCTGCACATTGTGCCGGTGGCAGTGTCTTATGAGTGGGAGCCGTGTGATGTGCTGAAGACGCTTGAAATCTATGAGTCGCAGTTCTCGAAATACACTAAGAAACCCGGCGAGGACTTGAACAGCATTATCACGGGCATAGTGCAACCCAAGGGTAGGGTGCATATCGAATTGTGTGCTCCTGTCACTCTCGAAGATTTATTGCAGTACGACGGTCTCACCAGCAGCGAGTATCACAAGGCCATCGCCCGCATGCTCGACAGAAAGATCAATGAGGCCTACAGGCTATATCCCAACAATTACATTGCCCACGACCTGCAGCATGGCACATCGCGCTTTGCCGAGCACTACACGCCACAGCAGAAAGCCGACTTCAAGCGGCACATTCAGCAGCTCGAACGCTACGACACTTGCAATGTGGAAAGTCTTACCGATATTTATTTGGGCATATATGCCAACCCCGTGAGCAACAAAATCAAGGTGTGACCCGGGCTGGCGTGATGCATTGTCAAGAAATGAAATGATGGAGAAATGACTGAATTCATTCTAAAGATATACGATTATATGAAGTCGCACAGGGCAAGGCGCATCCTCTCCTTTGTGGCTTTGACTTCTGTGATGCTCCTCCTTGTGTCGCGCTTGGACTACAAGGAAGACATTGCTGATTTCCTTCCGGTCGACAGCAACCACCAGAATGCCCTGAAGGTGTATCAGGACATATCGGGCGGCAACAAGATTTTTGCGGTGTTTCAATACCGCGACTCGTCGAAGGCCGACCCCGATATGATGTGCGAGTGTGTGGACCGCTTTGTGGACGAGGTGCACAAGGCCGACACGGCTCATGAGGCCGGTAGCATAATGGCACAGGTCGACTTGGAGCAGATGGCTGAGGTCGCCGGCTTCGTCTACGATAACATACCGCTTTTCCTCTCCGATGCCGACTATGCCCGCATCGACAGCATGCTCAGCACCCCGGGCTTCATCCAGGGACAGCTTGCCACCGACAAGCAGATGCTGATGTTCCCCACGGGCAGTCTGCTGTCCGACAACATACAGCGCGATCCTCTCAACTTGTTCACTCCCACGGTGCAGAAGTTGCAGCGCGACGACTCGGAACTGAAATATGAGATGTATGATGGCCACATTTTCTCGCCCGATATGCAGAGGGCCATTGTGGTGATTGACTCGCCTTACGGGGCAAGCGAAACCGAGCACAATGCCAGACTGACACAAATGCTCACTCTTTGTGCCACAAAGGCCACGTCGCATTACGGCAATGTCGACATCAGCATTATTGGCGGGCCAGTAATAGCTGTGGGCAATGCCAGCCAAATCAAGGCCGATAGTCTGCTGTCGGTTGGCATTGCTGTTGCACTCATTTTGCTTTTGCTGCTTGTGAGCTTCCGCAACTGGCGCAATCTGCTTCTCATAGTGCTATCTATTGCATGGGGCTGGCTCTTTGCCATGGGTGGGCTGGCGCTGGTGCACGACAGGGTGTCGGTAATCGTGATAGGCATTTCGTCGGTAATACTTGGCATCGCTGTCAATTATCCGCTCCATTTCATTGCCCACTTGTCGCACACGCCCAACCGTCGCAAGGCTCTACGCGAGATAGTGATGCCTCTGCTTGTGGGCAACATCACCACGGTGGGTGCATTTCTCACGCTGGTGCCGTTGCAGTCGGTGGCGCTTCGCGACCTTGGTCTGTTCAGTTCGCTCTTGCTTGTGGGCACCATCGTGTTTGTGCTGCTGTATCTGCCGCACATCACTCGTGCCGGCAAGGCCGCAAAGCCCACATTCCTCGACCGGGTGAGTGGTTTGACGCTCGATGACAAGCCGGCTGTTGTGGTTTCGGTGCTGGTGCTGACTCTGGTGTTTGGCTTTTTCAGCCTCAATGTGAAATTTGATTCCAACATTGCGCACATCAACTATATGACTGATGAGCAGAAAGCCGATATGGAGTATTTTCAGCGCACAATGACCACCACGGGAGCATTGCAGAAGGTGTATGCCATATCCACCGACTCTACCATCGACGGCGCGCTCGACAAGAGCCTCCGCCTGCAGCCGCAATTGGAGCAGTTGAAACGCCAGCATCGCATCGTTGCTTATTCGGGTTGCAACCAGTTTATTTGCAGCCAGGCCGAGCAAAAGCGCCGGCTTGCCTTGTGGCACGGGTTTGTGTGTCGCAATGCCGCCCGACTCAAGGCTGAACTGGCTGAGCATGCGGCCGCTGAAGGCTTCTCGGCCGACTCGTTCGATGATTTCTATAAGATTCTTGACAATGACTATGGCACTCATGGCTTGGACTATTTCAAGCCGCTGGTGAACCGTGTGTTTGCCTCCAATATCAGCACCGACACGCTCAGCCGCAAGTATAATGTGGTCAACATTCTGTCGGTGACCGACGATGCCGTAGGCAAGGTGGAGCGTAGTCTCGACACCAACGACTGCTACAGCTTCGATGTGGCTAGCATGAACAGTGCCATAGCCAATCACCTGAGCAACGATTTCAACTACATTGGCTTTGCCTGCGGTTTCATTGTGTTCTTCTTCCTGTGGCTGTCGCTCGGCAGCATTGAGCTTGCCACTCTGTCGTTTGTGCCTATGGCCGTGAGTTGGCTTTGGATTTTGGGCATAATGTCTCTGCTCGACATTCAGTTCAACATAGTCAACATAATCCTGGCCACTTTCATCTTCGGTCAGGGTGATGACTATACTATATTCATGACCGAGGGGGCAAGCTATGAATATGCCTACCGGCGCAAGATGCTGACCTCCTACAAGCACAGCATAATCATATCGGCTTTGATAATGTTTATAGGCATCGGCACGTTGATAGTAGCCCGTCACCCGGCGCTTCACTCGCTGGCCGAGGTTACCATAGCCGGCATGTTCTCGGTTGTGCTCATGGCCTACATTTTTCCGCCGCTCATTTTCCGGTTTCTTGTGTCGTCGTCACGAGGCAGCTATCGCATAAGGCCGGTGTCGTTGAGGCCGGTGTCTGTTATGGCATGGTGGTCGGTGTTGCGGTGTTGCCAGCATGCCGTGTTGCGTGTTGCGGGTGCGCTGTCGGGTAGTGGCGTTGTGTCTGGTACACGTCTGCTCGGCTTGGCCTATAGCCAGTGCCGATTTGCCATCACCCACATCCCCGGAGTGAAATGCCACATAGAAGACGGCTCGGGCCAAGCCTTGCGCCATCCGGTAATAATGGTGGCCTCATGCCGGTCACGGCTTGAAGCCGTTGCCCTTATGGCTCTGCGGCCGCACACAGTGCTTGTGGGTACCGATAAAGCCTTATGTATAGCTGGCAAGTCGGGCGTGTGCCCCGGGTTTGTAACACTTACGACAGACTTCGACCGCGACCTCGATGCATTGCGCGAAAGGGTGGCGCATGGCTGCAACTTGGCTCTGATTGCCGATTCTGCTGCTGGCACGGCTGTGGCAGTCCGCATTGCCGCTGCTCTTGATATTGCTGTGGTGCCGGTGGTGATGCACGGCTTCTCCGACGTGATGCCGCAAGGGGGCTTTATGCTGTTTCCTGGCACTGTGACTGTGCGCGCATTGCCTCTTGTGGCTGGCGAAGATGCCGAGCAGACCGCCGCACTGGTGGAGCAAAGCATGGCTACAGGTTATGACGAATTGGCCACATCGAGGCAGACGGCGGCTTACTATCATCACTTGGTGCTCGACCGCTACCGCTACAAGGGGGCTGATGTGTATGCCGCAGTGAAAAAGAGTCTAAAACTTAATGCCGATTATGCCGACCGCATCGACGGTGCTGCCGATTGTGGCCGCATAGTGGTGCTCAACAGCGATCACGGTGAGTTTGCCTTGCTTTATGCCTTGGTGCACCCTCACTGTGTGGTGGCTGTGGCAGAGCCCGATGATGAAAAGCGTGAACTGATTCGCTATTGTGCCGACGGCATTGCGCCCAACATGGTTTTGTGTGGCAAGAGTGAAACAAATGAATTATTCAAAATATGGGAGGAAATAACGGAATGAGCAAACGCGTCTTTTTTATTCTGATGACTATGGCCGTGTGGGTGTCGTGGGCATTCACACTCCAGGCTAAGGACTCCGACGGGATGACGCCCAAGGTCAATGCCAACGGCACTGTCACTTTCACCATCGAGGCTCCTGATGCCAAGGAAGTGAAAATTGAGGGCAGTTTCCTGCCACGGGTGGAACAGGTGAAGACTAAGGCTGGCACTTTCGGCAAGAAACAATCGCTCGACATGACGAAGAAAGGCGACACTTGGAGCTATACAAGCAATGTGCTGACTCCCGACCTGTATGTCTATAATTTTGTGGTCGATGGTGTGCGGGTGCTTGACCCGTGCAACACTAATATCGTGCGCGACGTGAATGAATACAGCAACTGCTTCATAGTGGGCGGTGGCACAGCTGAGCACTATAAGGTGAAAGACGTGAGGCACGGCACTGTGGCCAAGGTGTGGTATCCGTCGTCGTGGAAGGGAATGAAATATCGACGGATGACTGTCTACACGCCGCCAACTTACGACGACAATTCCTCGGCCCGCTATCCTGTGCTATATCTGCTGCACGGCTCGGGTGGAGATGAGAACGCCTGGGTTGAGGCTGGCAGGGCTGCCCAGATTCTCGACAACCTCATTGCCAAGGGCACTGTTTCACCTATGATTGTGGTCATGCCTAACGGACTGGCCGACTGGCAGGCCGCTCCTGGGGCCGATGTCAATTTCAACCGCGAGCCCACAGCCCACAATGTGAATTCAATGATGGGACGGTTTGAAAACTCTTTCCTCGCCGATGTGGTGGCTTTTGTCGACAAGCGCTACCGCACGGTGCGACAGCAAAGCGGCAGGGCGATAGCAGGACTGTCGCTTGGTGGTTTGCACGCTCTCTTCATCTCGGCCAACAATCCCTCCTCGTTTGGCTACGTGGGTCTGTTCTCTGCCCAGACCACCAATGCCATGAACGATGGCACTCTCAACCGCCTCGGCAAAGTGGCTAATGGCTTGCAGAAGATAATAGGCAAGGTGCCTAATCTGCAAAACTCATCGGTGGGCGGCAAGATTAACAACTTCAGCAATCGGTTCTCGAGTGGTGAGATGTATGTCTATGGCCAACTCGACGAGAAACTCAAAACTCAGTTTGCGTCGGGGCTGAAGCTCTACTACATTGCCGTGGGAAAGGATGACTTTGTGAAGAAACTCAACGATGATTTCCGCGAAAAGCTCGATGGAGCCAAATACAACTATGTGTATAACGAGACCGACGGTGGCCACACTTGGAATAACTGGCGCCGCTATCTCGTTGATTTTCTCCCGCGCTTGTTTAAATAAGAAAACGTTTTAATTGACAATGAAAGAACATATACGACAAATTCTCGAAGAAGCTCTGCCAATGGTCGACTTCGATTCCGACTTCCTTTTCAATGAGCTTGACTCGCTTGGCATAACCACCATTTTGATGCTGCTTTCCGACGAGTACAAAATCTCGCTCGACTCAACCGACGTCACTCCGCGCAACTTCAAGTCGCTCGACAGTATCGTGGCGCTTGTTGAGCGCAAACTGCAGAAATAGCCTCGCTAAGCCCAGCCATGACACGGATTGAAGACTATCTGCAACAGCATGCGCAGCACACTCCCGACAGGGTTGCTGTGCGCTGTGGTGCCCACTCCTGCACCTATGGCCACCTGTGGGACTGTGTGTGCCGCAAAGCCTCTGTGCTGGAATCGTCGGCCGGACGCATAGTGCCGTTTCGTGCCTCGCATGATGTGGACTTTCTCATCACCTATTTTGCCATTCATCTTGCAGGCAAAGTGGCTATGCCGCTTGAGCATGACATGCCGCAGGGGCAATTCGATGAGTTGTGCCGCAGGGCTGCACACTCCAGCGTGCCGGGAGATGCGGCCGATGTGCTGTTCACCACAGGCTCTGTGGGACGCCCTAAGGGGGTGGTGGTGAGCCATAGGGCAATCATGGCCAATGCCCACAACCTTATCGCTGCGCAAGGCTATCACAGCGGGCTCACTTTTTTGATTTCGGGCCCGTTGAACCACATTGGCAGTCTGTCGAAGGTGTATCCGGTGATTGTCACTGGAGGGACAATTGTCATTCTCGATGGCATGAAAGACCTCAACGCGTTTTTCCGCACGGTTGATGAGGCTGAGGGCACGGTGGGCACTTTCCTCGTTCCGGCAAGCATTCGCATGCTGCTGGCTTTTGCCGCATCCCGGCTTTCGGCCAGCAATGGCAAAATAGAGCTGATTGAGACTGGCGCCGCTCCCATTTCGCTCTCCGACATGCAGGCATTGTGTGCCGCTTTGCCGTTGGCACGCCTCTATAACACTTATGCCTCGACCGAAACGGGCATTGTGGCCACTCACAACTTCAACGGTAGCGGAAACTGCATTGCCGGTTGTGTGGGTCATGCAATGCGCCACTCGTCGCTCTCGATCGATGCTGACGGATGCGTGGCCTGTGGTGGCGACACTTTGATGTCGGGCTATCTGGGCGACTCTGAGCTCACGGCATCGGTCTTGCGTGGCAATGTGCTGCACACGGCCGATAAGGGACACTTTGACTCTGATGGCCGACTTCGGATTGATGGCCGTGTCGACGATGTGATCAACGTTGGCGGCTACAAGGTCGATCCGGCCGAGGTTGAGAATTATGCCATGGCGCTGCCGGCCGTGGCCGACTGCATTTGCGTCCAGACCTGTCACCGTGTGCTTGGACCGGTGTTGAGGCTGCTTGTCGTGGTCAATAGTGGCCACGAGTTTGATTCCCGCTCGATAGCCATGGCCTTGAAGCGGGTGTTGCCAGCCCACAAGGTGCCGGCACAATATGAGCGCGTCGACCGCATTGAGCGCACTTTCAACGGTAAGCCCAATCGCCGCCATTACGCCGGTTTGGCCGCCGGACTCAATGGCGATAGCCATAAATGAAGTTAAGAATAAATTGAAATGAACTATAAGTCAATAAGCCGGGTTGTCAAGGGCAACCAGTCGATGGTTGAGGGCACTGTGTATTCCATGCTCATTATTTGCAGCATCTCACATTTTCTCAACGACATGATACAGTCAATCATTCCGTCGATTTACCCCATTGTGAAGGAAAAGTTCGGATTCTCGTTTGCCCAAATAGGCATCATCACTTTGGCGTTTCAAATGACGTCGTCGATTCTGCAACCTTTCACGGGGCTCTATGCCGACAGGCATCCGCGGCCCTATGCCTTGTCGGTGGGCATGTGTTTCACTCTGGCCGGGTTGCTGCTGCTCGCTTTTGCCGAGAACTATATGCTCATCCTTTTGGCCGTGAGTGTGGTGGGCCTTGGGTCTTCGGTGTTTCACCCCACTGCATCGCGTGTGGCGCAGCTTGCCTCGGGAGGCAAGAAGAGTCTAGCCCAGTCGATATTCCAAGTCGGCGGCAATGGAGGCTCGGCCGTCGGCCCGTTGCTGGCAGCCCTCATAATATTGCCTTTCGGGCAGCACGCCATCTCTTGGTTTGCGCTGGCAGCATTGGCGGCCGCCGTCATCATGATCAGGCTCGGCGCTTGGTATAAGGCCCGGCTGGCTTATGTGGTGAACCATCCGCAGGCGCAGCCGCATCTCAATCACAATATTTCGCGCCGGGCCAAGCATGTGGCCCTTGCCATCCTCATCCTGCTGGTGTTCTCCAAATATTTCTACACGGCCTGCATCACCAGCTATTTCACTTTCTTTTTGATCGACAAGTTTGGCATTTCAGTCCAGGCTTCCCAAATCTGCCTATTCGTGTTTCTGGCCGCTTTTGCCATCGGCACTGTGGCTGGCGGAATGTTGGGTGACAAGTTCGGACGCAAGTATGTGATATGGTTCTCAATACTTGGCTCCGCACCATTTGCCCTGGCCATGCCGTTTGCCAATTTTGCGTGGACTATTGTCTGCACATTCCTCTCGGGGCTTATCATCGCCTCGGCATTCTCGTCGATTGTGGTCTATGCCACCGACTTGATGCCCGACAAGGTGGGACTGATAGCCGGCATTTTCTTCGGGTTGATGTTCGGGCTCGGCGGCTTGGGCTCGGCCTTCTTCGGATGGCTTGCCGACCGCACCAGCATTGCGTTCGTTTTCCGCGTCAGCGCATTCCTGCCGCTGATGGGCGTAATCGCCGGCTTCTTGCCCAACCCCCAGAAACGCTAATCTTCCTGCTCCCCCGTTAGCCGTTTTATGCCCCAAAACGCCCCAATAGAAAGGAATGCGACGTTGAAGTCTGTTCAGCATAACAAGACCAAGCCCGTATCCCTTGCAATGCTTGAATTTAAGTGAAATATGTGGTAAGGGATGGATGGCTATGTGTTCACGTCATTCTTAAATGAAAGAATTGTGTTGCAATGCAGTGTGAGGCGCACAGCCCTAGTAATTACGCATAAAGACTGTTGTATGATGTGTTTCTTACAAACTGCTAGTGTACCCGAAGTCCCATTTTACAAGGCTTCTGGCAGGGTGTTTTTTGTTCTTTTGAGTTTTTAGCGGACAGCAATATTCGGTTATAAATGATGATTCTATTGCCCCCATACACCCCATCCGTACAAGTAGTAGCGGGCTGTTGGCTGTATTGTCGGACAATATCAAAAGATTGATTCTTGCTCTCGCTCATAACCGCCCCAATCCCACGTGGTGCGAGATCGTTACGGGAAATGATGAACAACAATAATCCACTGTTATGCGCCAAATAACATTTGACCAAGTTCTTCTTGTCTCACCTCCACACGTTCTGTTGGGAAGATAGTGGAAGTAGCTAATGAAGTCTTGCGCGACAGTAGCTCATCGAGGGTTTCGTCAAACGACTTGAAATCTTTGCTGATAGCCATGGGATAATATACAAATACATCCTTCTCTTGACCGATACGGTAAGCTCGATCTGTAGCCTGGTTCTCTTTGGCCGGATTCCAGTGACGGCTGTAATGGATAACGTGATTAGCTGCTGTTACATTAAGTCCCATGCCGGCCGCTACGGGCGACATGATAATAACATTGAAGCCGGTAATCGATTGAAACTCGTCGATGCTAGCTTGTCGGGATTGTTTATTGGTTGTCCGTCTTGTTACTATAGACGGCGTATCACCATTAATGATTTTTGCTTCTATTCCATAACGTTCGTGACAGATGCGCCACAACATTTTCTGTGTTTCCTTACGTTCTGCAAAGATGATGACTTTCTCATTTTTGGCTTTGATTCTATCCAAAAAGGCTGTTGTTGCTTGAAGTCTGGCCGATGAATCAATCAGTTCTTTCAAGTCGTGTTGTGCCAACGAGGAATCATAGAGATAAGGATGTTCGCACACCTCTCGTATATCCATAATCGTCAGTAACATATTAGGCTGAGCACCTGAAACATATTCATTCACGACACGTCTATAGGTGCTTGATTGCACGTCCGGCATTTCTTGCTGTTGCTTTAGCTCTATCTTTTGAGGCAAGTCCTTAGCGGCATCTTTCTTCAACCTGCGCATGAAGTAGATTCCCAACTTGTCGTGAATCTCATTGCCGAGCGCCACAATGTCAGTATCTTCTTTCTTCAATGGATTTTGGTACAGTGCTGCGAATGCTTTGGCATTTCCAAGCAGTCCGGGCACACAGAAGTCCATGATACACCATAGATCAAGCAGGGAATTCTCTACCGGCGTACCAGTCATGGCTATTTTGAACCTGCCTTTTAAAGCTTTGGCTGCATTGGTCACGAGTGTACCCGGCGACTTTATCTTTTGGGCTTCATCCAGAGCCACTATATCGAAATCTACTGCACAGAAGTTGAGCTGGGCAATACGCAGCGACTCATAATTTGTCAGGACAATGTCCATCTTCTGCATTTTTTCCACAGCAGTTTTATCAAACTGACGGGGTACGTTCTTGGAAGTCAAACGAGTGATGCAAAGTCGCGGAGCCATAAAGAAACGGTTATATTCGTTCTCCCAGTTTTCCAAAAGAGATACAGGCGCAACAATCAGATAGGGCTTGTGTTTTTGATATTTACGGCTATGCCAATCAATGAGGTAGAGTATCTGCAAAGTCTTTCCAAGTCCCATGTCATCTGCCATCAGGCAACCACTTGCCTTGCTTTTATACAGATGCTGCAACCATGCCACACCTTCTTCCTGGTGCGACTTTAATTGGACGTTTTCATGCAGGTAAGGATCTTTAAACAAGGTGTATTTGTCACCTCGTTCAATCACTCCCTCTTTGACCGAAAACTCTGTGTCTTCCGCATTCTCCTTGATAATAAGCACTTTTCGACTGTCACCTTTTTGATTTTCATCTACCTCAACAGGTCGTTTGGGATTGCGCAACTGTTTTTCTGCTGTTTCAGCAAGGAATCGGGCATCGTCAATGTCAATCTGTGCATCATCGTATTCTACAATGCCAATCTTCTTGTCTTCAGCCTCACTGATAGCCTGGATGAATTTCTGAAGCTCCTCCTCACTGTAAATCGTCAGTTTGGCCGTGCCATTCTGAGGCGTCTCAATAGTGGCACCAGCAATCCAACACGACCGATATGGGCAGACAAATGGATAGAACTTAGGTTTATAGACGCCAATCTCTATCACACGATCGCTATATAGGGCAGAAAGGTCAAAGACATCTGGGTCAAAGTACTCTGTTGGATGCTCCACCATGGTCTTTAACTCCTCACGTGTCTTGTGCCTGCCGCCGCTCTTTATATGGTTTAGGTTCTCTTTCTGTTCAGGATTGAGTACAATACGAACCCGTTCACCATTTTCACGTTGAACTGGATAAACGCCCTGTACCTTTCGCATTCGGTCGAAGGTCTGTCGGAACTTGTCGTTCTCTTCTATGTCAATACCAGGATCCACCGTAAAGCCTTCTTCATCGCGGCCTATTTCTATTTTGATACGCTCAGGCACATATACATTTTCGTTTTGGAGGTAGCTGTCCAACTCACATCCAGCTTGAATGGCAAGGGTTTTAATGCCGGAGAACTGACGGAGATTAAAGTCTGTTGTCTTTTGCTCCTCTGGCACAGCATTGAATTCCTCGACACGATTGACCAACTCGTATTGAGCTTCTGACAACATGTGTTTCTTGTCCTTAGTGATAACAATATTACCACATCTTTCGCAAACAAGTAAGTCACCGTCAGGGATATGAGTCAGGAACTCTATCTTAAATTTGAAGTCTTGTCTATTGAGTATACCTTCACCATGCAGTCTCATGGCTTTGTCGTAAGGTTCTGGTATGCCAAGAATCGCTCTCTCGTCATTGTCAAGCAGATATAGGTTCTCGTAGGGTACAGTACACTCACTATTGTAGAATATAGCTTGACCATTATCCACAAGGGCAGAAAGGGGCTGATAATAGATGCAGTCATCAGTAGCACCCCATTCACGGAAATGTATGTCATGTCCATCCACATTGACGGAGAATACTAATCCTATATCGTTATAATTCAGTCTCAGCATATCAGTACAATTTATATTTCGTTTTAGCAGCTACATACAGTTCCTCTTTAAAGATCACTTCATCGTTTGTTATTCTTATGAAGCCTATAGACCTATTTGTGCCATAGTAGTTATGGACAATCTCAAGCCAGCCCATCATAGAGGCATTCTTAATCCAAATGCTTCCTATGGGTGTTTGTCCCGGGGCAAATGGCTTAATAAGCTCGTAGTGGTCCTTTCCTAATAATAGGTAAAACCCCTTTGAATTGGCGACTACACGGACTCCACGGTAGAGCACTTTGCTCGCCATCTTATACATGAACTTTGCTGGCTCAGTCTTCAGAGTAAATGAGTATTCTTTCTTTTTAACAACCTTCTCTTGTCTCTTTGCTATTTCAGCTTTCACAGGAGTAGCAGTCATAGGTTTGAAGCTTTCTGCCGGCAATGGCGTTGCTTTGAACACGTCGTCTTGTCGTTTGCTCAGGAGCAACTCACTTTCATTGTTTGTGGATAGAAGTTTTTCATTAATCCATGAACTTAAACGGCCCTGCCAATCGCCTCGGTGGTGTAATTTACCTTGATCATTATAGATAGAATAATTGCCCCAATAGTCTCTTTCAACAAGACAATCCATGGTTGTTATCTTCAACTCGTTCGTAGATGATATTCCATGTTTGGGATTGACCACAGTCTTGACCATCGGATGCGTTTGATTATAGACATATAATGCTCCGGTATCGGAGAACTCTACCATCATCTTGTTCTTAACGAACAGAACCAGTGCCGAAGTTTGAGAAGAGTAGGAATTCGTCTCAATGAAGTGACGAAAGAACATACTTCCTATCTTGCTATTACTTTGCAGCGCGCGTTTAACAGCTGTTGAACCAACTATTTTGAATCCACGGATTTTATCTATGTAGTTAAGCCAGAAACTTTTTCTGTCCTTGTCCTGGACACAGATTTCAAAGAATGATTCGATGATTTCCTGGGCAAACCACATGTTCACCAGTTGCATAGCCCTTTTCAATCTTTGGGCATCTGAACAAGTTGCACCAGTAAAAGGGGCCCACGAAGATGCTAATGTCACATCTCCTAATTGCGTATTTGCAAAACGACAAAGTTTGGCACGGCGCAAGCCATCACCGATACGGTCTTCAAATTCTACTAGATAGGCGAATATCAGTTTCTTTGTTCTATCAAGATTATGCAGTTCAAACACTTGTTCAATGCTATCGCGGTCGGTAATACGGTTATCTTCCACATACTTCGCGATGACATCTGAATAGTATGCTTGTTTGATAGTTGTATTCTTAAATCCAAGTAGAGATGGAGCTTCCACTATACTCATGTTTTTAGCTTTGAGTAATGCAGCCATTCTAGCAGGTCCATTGCTGTCAAACAGGTTAGCTCTGTTCTTCCATAAATTATATCTACGGTTTGATTCTGAATAATTGCTGAGCTTCCGCATCAGCAATTGGCTGGTCAAATTCCTGTAATCAGGTTCAATGCTGTGCCATGAGTTGAGAAGATAGAAGGCCAATCCGTTGAAGAACATATTCTTCCAGTTCTTGTCAAGCAGGTTAAGTGCGTAACGATAGCAAGCATCGTCATCACGAAGTTTCATCAGGTAATAAGAAACGATGCGCAGCTCCCTCATGGTCCAATAGTCCATTGACGTATCGCCAGACGGGGTCATGCGAATGACCTTGCTGATAATCTCATCAATGGATTGTTGAGCAACATTCAGGCCTTTATCAACGAACATACGCATTTCTATCTGTTTCAGCGTTCGTATGTTTTTGTTGATAACCTTCTCTATTTGGTGGTCAGCAACACGGTTTGCCAACAAGTGAAAATCCTGGATAGAGCCCAAATTGATATTCAGAATGCTATAAATGTCGCTCATGGCTTTACATTGAATCTCTTGTTTGCAATTTCTTCCAGCTGCTTCTCCGCATTTGTCCTAACGCGGAACTCTACACGTCTCGACAGATCTTTATCTTCTACGCCATGTACGAGAATCGGTTGGCTAGAAGACAAACCGTTGGCTGTAATCAGACCTTTTGCCCAAATTATTTGCTCTTTGCTCATCAGCCCAAAGCAATACTCCAGCACTGAGCGGGTGCGGTTTTGTGACAGTTCCATGTTGTGAAAATAGCCGCCATTACTGTCAGTATGTCCCTCAATACGTATCTCAACGATATTGTCTCGGTATTCAGGACGGTTAAGAACTTTGATGTATCGTGGGAAAAAGTCATTCAGGATATCTTTGAACAGTGGCTTCAAGACGGCTTTGTCATTGTCAAACAGCATGGCTGGTTCTTGGAAACGAACACAAAGGCTGGAGTCGATGGTCGCTCTCCATGCCTTCAAGTCTTCTTTGAACTCATCCTGCAGGTCAATATACAGTTGGGTCTTAGTTTGGTCATATCTGCGCACCACTTCTTCATCCTGTTCTGCTTTTTCCTGCACCTGTAGTAGTGCACCCATAAGCAGCAAGATAAAGATGAACAGCAGACCTGCCATCAAATCTCCCGTTGACAATGCAAAGACATTCTCTTCCTTACCATCATAACCTATGTTAGACTTCTTCTTCATTGCTTCTTCTTGGCATTAAGTGACTCTACCAGCATTTCGACGACTTCATTCTGCTGTTGGATGGTGCTCGACAATGCATCTGTTGTGTTTGTCAGGCTAGTGCTAAAGTTCGCCAAATACTGCCGTGTGCTTGCTTCGACGGTACGGCTGTATTCCTTTAAGCCTGATTGCAACTGTTGGAAGATGCTTCCCAGGCCTTGGCGAATGGTCTCAAACTTCTTTACGTAGTCATCCGATAGCTCGCCGGAATTTTTCAACAACGTTGCCACTGAATCAATACCATGTTGGCTGTTACGTTGTATTGCTTCTATTTTGACGGCGTAGTCACTCTGGCTCTTGTTGAAGAGCTGAGTAGCCTGTTTCATATCTCCTGTGATTGTTTGCAGATGGGCTGTGCTACCCGTGATTTGCCCTTGTGCTTGCTGGAACATATTCATCGTACCGGAGATATACTCGTTCATCTTTTCTAGGCGGTCAAGACCTGTGTTGAATGTTTCCAGCAGTCTCTTTGTCTGCGATGTTGTGTCTTCCTGCAAGGAGATAAGTTCAGCCTGTTTGGTGTTGACATCGTCTGTGATACTCTTAACTGATTGCTGAACAGATTTGGAAAGATTGGAAGTGGTTTCGCTGAGAAATCTACTCATCTTTTCTGCAGCATCTGCCATTTTGCTGACCATTTGATTGCTCTGTTCTTGTGACGATTGTGATATGCCCGACATGACATCCTTGACCTCGGCAATGGCGCTGCTTATTGCACCTGTAGCAAAGGTGATTTGCTCTTGCATCTGCTGCATAGCAGTAGAGTTGGCATTGGCGGAAGTATTGGAAATATCAGATACAGCGTTTTTAACTTCATCAATGGTAACTTGCAAAGTTGCAGAAATGTTCTGCATGTTCTTCGGGAAGTCTGCCATGGCCTGAGCGGCAGTGCCAAGTTGATGGGCAAGATTCTCCAATTCAGAGGTCGCAGACCCAGAGAGACCGGTGCTGAACTCGTTGATCATCGACTGCATACTCTGCTTCAATTCATCCACAACATTCTGCATCATATCGGTAGCAGGAGACGAAACAGTATCGGCCATTTTGTCGATGTGCTCAACAACAGACTTTGTAGTGGCATCGACGCTTTCCATAAGTGGTACAATTTTTTGCTGCATTTGTCGTGAGAGAACTTCGTCAAAACCATTGTTCAATTCGAGGGCCAAGTCTGTAGAGAATGATTTCAATGCCCTCGACTGTTCCTGGTTTTCAGTCAATATCTCACGAATGGCATTGCCAACCGAAACATCCTGTCCCTCAGCATTGTGATATGTGAGCTTATTCACCAATTCCGTTGTTTGTTGCTCCATATCGGTCTTTAGTGCATTATATAACTGGTTGGCAATCTTCTGTTGATTCATGCTGGAAAGTTCCATGTCATCGATAAAATACAAGCTGTCCAACTTCTCAGTCAAGCCATATACATGCTTGTATAGGTTGTGTCTCAGACATTTGTCTGCTACAGTGAATATGATAGAGAACGTCATGCCAAGCAATGATGTAAAGAAGGCGGTTCCCATACCAGACAATAAGCCTTGAATACTTTCATTTATTCGTTCTGCATCACTGCTGTCAAAGCCCTCAATTCCCAATGTCAAGCCCAAGAATGTGCCAAGAAGACCTAAACCAACGAGCGTGCCGGATGCAGTATCAAGTATTCGTAAGTTTAGTTTGTTGCATGTGCAAATGCTGATGTCATTGAAATACTCCGATGCTGGGATGTTTGTCTTCATCCCGTATTCTGATTCTATGTTGATTGTCTCACGGTATTTCTCTCCCAGCTCAGTTGTCTTGGACTCTGCTTTTATGGAATCCAAGATATTATCGCTTCCAAGCAAATTCTTTATTGCTTTTTGGATTTGATACAACTTAATCTCTCCCCATCCATATAGCAGAAAGACAATGATAATAACTGCAGCCGAGGCCCATGTTGCCAAATTAGTCATAAATTGTTTGTCGTTTAATGTTCAAATGTTATGGTCTCTGTGATATCTACTTTACCTGAATCATCATTGGTGATATGTCAATAATGATGTGGGCGCACGATATATATATAAAGCAATTCTAATATATAGCATTAGTAAAGATGACTTTAATTGTATTTTATTGATTTATCCACTTTTAACTCCTGCCTCAATGGAGATTGGCGCATAATGCAGGTCTTTGTTGTAATAGCTGCAAGTATAGTTGTAGGCAGCCCATTGTCAATACAGCCCTTTGTTTTGATGTGAAATCATCAAGTCTGACGGCACATCTTGCGTATTTCTTGTTCTCGGCATATTCCTTCAGATGTGTAAATCGTGCACATCTGAAGGAATGATACTTATTTGTGATTTTGGCAGCAATGAACTCTTCACCACACACCATCTGTTTCTTTAAAATTCTCATTTCACTTGCTAATTAGCATGCTATAATCCCTATCACTTGAGAAATTCTTTCGTAGCGATTTTCATGATTGTGCTTAACATAATGGAACTGTCTGCCCTTGGAAAGATTTGCAGATTCTGCAAGTGGAGGTCCCAAAAATAGAATTTTACCTTTCCGCTTTTCTCACAGTACAGAGGCTACGAATGAAATTTAAGCTAAAATACACTAAAAAGTTGGTTCCTCCAAATAGCAATGGATAAAAGAGAAAAAGGACCGTGAATCTTGCGAATCTTACGGAAGTTTTTTTCGAAGCTATTACAAGAACAGAAAAATAATTAATTATTCTTTTATTGTGCGAAATATTACTACTTTTGCATTATGAACAACGAATTAGCGGCATTGGGCAACATTCCGGTGAGCACGGCAACACTTGCTTCCATTTATCCCGACATTAAGGCGGGAGGGCACAAGGTGCGCAGTCTGGAGCGGAACGGGCTTCTCCTGAGAATCAAGAGAGGACTCTATGTAGTGTCGCCAACGGTTACAGGGATGCCGCTTTCGCCAGAGTTGATAGCGAATCACGTGTATGCTCCCTCGTATGTGTCGATGCAGTCGGCACTGAGATACTACGGCCTTATTCCAGAGGCGGTCTATAGCACCCAGTCAATGACCATCAAGCACACCCGACGCTTCGACACCCCCTTGGGGCGGTTCGACTATACCTGTATGAGCCGTGAGGCCTTCCCTGTGGGCGTAACCATAGTTAATAAGCAGACATATACCTTCTTGATGGCGACACCTGAGAAGGCGCTGTGCGACCTCATCGCCAATTCGTCCAAGGTAAATCTGCGCTATCTGAAAGATGTGGAACATTTCCTCGGTGAAGACCTGCGGATGGAGATGGACGATTTCCTCAATATGGACGTTTCTGTATTCGAACGATATGCAGCGGTTGGCAAGAAAGCTACTTCCATTCAGACCATCATTAAATACTTGAAGAAGAGATGAACAACGAAATATACAACCAAATGTTGTCGGCCTATGATTTGACGACCACCGGGCAACAGCGAAATGCCATCTTTGAGGTAAACCAGCAGGTGATTCTTGCTGGACTGTATCATGGTGGCTTTTTTGATGCGGCAGCCTTCTATGGCGGCACATGCCTTCGCATTTTCTATGGCTTGCAGCGTTTTTCTGAAGATATGGACTTCTCGCTCATAGCTCCTTCTGCCGATTTCGATTTCACCCAATACTTCCAACCTATCATAGACGAGTTTTCTGTGGTAGGCAGAGAGGTGGAAATCAAGAAGAAGGACAAGAAGAACTTTGGTAAGGTGGAATCTGCGTTTTTGAAAGACAATACCGACGTGTATGACGTGACATTCCAAACGGAAAGGTCCATCAAGATAAAGATAGAGGTCGATACACAACCGCCATTGAAGTTCACTACCGAGCAGAAGCTATTGCTGATGCCGGAGTCGTTCATGGTGCGTTGCTTCACGCCCTCCTGTCTTTTTGCCGGAAAGATGCATGCCTTGGTTTACCGCCAGTGGAAGAATCGTGTGAAGGGACGCGACTGGTACGATTTGGTATATCCGTCATGGCATACCTTTAGACTTTTCTCACTTGAAAGAACGCACCTTGCAGTTCAATGGTGAAGACATCAGCAAGGATGTTTTTTTGGAAAAGCTCAAAGACCGTCTTGCCTCTGCCGACATCAACCAAGTGAAGGCTGACGTGATGCCGTTCGTTCGCAACCCAAAGGAACTTGACATCTGGTCGAACGACTACTTTTTGCAACTTGCAGGGATGTTGAGGTTCGAGGAGTGATAATTAGTGTCCCAATTTTAACGGGACACTAATGTGGCAATACCAAAAAGTGACTGCGAAGTGTTAAAAAAGAAAAGCCCCTGAAAATCAGAGGCTTCTTGTTGGCTAGCAACAGTTGGTTACAGTTGCTTTATGGCTGTTATTTCCCGATGCAGCATATTCAACACTTTCTGTATCAGCCTAAATTGCCTTAAACGGTAAGAGGTTTCATTTCCTCTTGTTTCTCAATTGTTTCCGAGGCGCAGATTTAACGTATTTAACCTTCGTAAACACGGTGTAGGGCACTTATCTTGAAAATTGTGCCGACGAAAAGAAAAAGCGGTGCCGTGCTTTCCTTTCCCCTATGTTTCACTTTGGCTTATTCCCTGCATATAGGTAAGAGGAATAAAGTAAAGTGGAGTGGGGGACTTTTTCTTTTCGCCAGCAATTCTCTTTTCTTAAAAATCCTTATTTTATTTCTCGGTTTCATTGATATCTAAAATAATATGGCTATATTTGCACGTAATATTGAATATGATATTATGTGCAACGTTAAACATGTCATAGAAGATGTAGCCAACTACTTCACCAGCGTGTTAGGTGAGAAAGTGGCTTTTAAGCCTACAGGCAAGGACTTGCAAGGCAAGATTCCCGTGTCCGTATCTTCCAACTTCACGTTTTACGAAGGCTATATTTTGGGACATCAAGTTCTGATGGCTTGCATGAGCGATGGCGATGCCATCCCACCTGCCCAGATGAAGAAACTATTGGATATCGTTGTAAGACAGACGGGGATGGTTGCGATACTAACTACTCCTCGTATCTCATCATATAATAAGGTGAGGCTTGTGGCGCAAAAAGTAAATTTCGTCATTCCCGGCAGCCAGATGTTTCTGCCCTCGCTCTTGCTTGAAATAAAGCCCGACAGGGTGATCGGGGCAGACTTGAAGGATACCATTCCGCCTTTTGCCCAGTTCCTCTTGCTCTATCACTTACAGGTGGCATCCATTGCTGGATCCAGCAGCTATGAGTTGAGCGACCGTTTTTCCGTATCTTACGGCACGGTCAACAAAGCTCTGCGTTGGTTGGTGTCAAAAGACTTGATAACAATGGACGGCACGAAGACCAAGACTGTCCAGATAGACTTGAGGGGGCGTGACCTTTGGGATAAGGCATTGCCAGTGCTTGTCTCGCCTGTAGAGCAGGTGTTCTATACGGATGCTGTACTGGAACATCAGATGACGAGTGGGCTAAACGCCCTTTCTACCTACACGATGATAAACGAAGACTATAGTCGGTGCTATGCCGTAGTCAAGAAAAATCTGAAGCCGTTAGGTGTAGAACTAGACCGACGTTTCGGAGAAAACGAGATACAAGTTTGGAAGTACAATCCCGAAATGCTTAGCAGCACAGGCGTGGTTGACAGACTGTCGCTCTATCTGTCCATGAGGGACGATAAGGACGAGCGGGTACAAATAGAATTGGAACGATTAATGGATGAAATGCAATGGTTAGAGGATTAGACACATTTAAGGAGTTCTTCAAAGGATTCGAAGACAACTATATAATAATCGGTGGAACGGCATGCGAAATCCATGAGGATTTGTACGCCCAAACTCCACGTGCCACCAAGGATATAGACATTATCCTTGTGGTTGAAGCTTTGTCGGCCGCATTCACCGCAAAGTTTTGGGAGTTCGTCAAGTCTGGCAATTATGAGCAACGAAACAAAGGCATCAACGAGAATGCTGTGCCGAAACATGAGTATTTCCGCTTCATGAAGCCAGCTTCTGCTAACTTCCCTTATCAAGTGGAGTTGTTTTCTCGTAATCTGGGGTTGATGAACATACCGGTGGACGCTCGTATCACGCCCATCCCTGTTGATGAAGACCTGTCGAGTTTGTCGGCTATTCTGATGGACAATGACTATTATCATTTCACCATAGAGCATAGTGCCCTTGAAGATGGCGTTCACATTGCCAACATCGAAAGTCTGATTTGCTTGAAGAGTAAGGCATTCTTGGATTTGATGCAAAGAAAAGCCAATGGAGAAGCCGTAGACAGCAAGCATATTGCCAAGCACAAGAAGGATGTGCTGAGACTTGCAGCCATGCTCACCCCTGCAAGCAGATATGAGTTGCCCGAAACGTTGAGAAAGGATGTGCAAGAGTTTTGTGAGGCCGTCATGCAGGAACTTCCAAATGCCGATTTCATCAAGTCCGCTGGTCTTGGCAATGTGACGGGTCAGCAAATAGTAGAACAACTCCGAAAATCCATGTTATAGACTTATGCTCAAAATACAATATGCCTCCGACCTACACTTGGAATTTGCTGCGAACACACTCTATTTGCAACATGCTCCGATACGCCCTATTGCCGACATCTTGGTGCTGGCTGGTGACACTGGCTATCTCGGTGACGACACTTACGTAAGGCATCCGTTTTGGGACTGGGCATCGGAACATTTCCAGCAGGTAATAGTGGTGCCTGGCAATCATGAGTTCTACAAAGGTTTCGACTTGGCTCAACTGCATGATGGCTGGAGTATGGAAATCCGCAAGAATGTCACATGCTACTATAATGCTGTTCTCCATCTGCCAGAAGAGACTGACATTATCATTTCTACGCTGTGGGGGCATATAAAACCGCAAAATGCCTTTGCCACAGAGCGAAGTGTAAATGACTTCTATCGCATCAAAGCGGATGGGGTAGTGCTAAACAGCGAGCGATTTAATGCGGAGAATGAAAGATGCCGTGCCTTTATTGAGAAAAGTGTTACAGAAAGTCAAGCCAAGCACATTGTCGTAGCCACTCATCATGTTCCGTCATACGAGTTGGTTTCGCCTGATTTCATTGGTAGCCCGATAAACGGAGCGTTCACGGCAGAGATGGGACATTTCATTGCCTATAGCAACATCGACTATTGGATATACGGACACTCCCATCGGAATATTGACAGGGTGATAGGCAATACCAAGTGTGTTTCCAACCAACTGGGATATGTAAGTCATGGCGAGAGCAATACTTTCAATCCTGCAAAATGCATCGAGCTGGGATAAACTCTTGATGGAAGA
>CAVDUV010000022.1:0-47934 GCA_963612465.1 Bacteroidaceae bacterium
AATTTGTTATTGACATGTTCGTCTATCGGAATAACATCATTGGTGCATGGTGCTTTGAGGTTCTTCAATGTGCTGTAGTCCAAGCCTTCAAATGGTTTCGGAAATAACGCCTTGATAAAAGCTATTCTCATTGCCATTGTATACTCTCGCTTACCCAAACGTTCTGCGATGTTCCACACGAAATGACGAAGTGGTATGTTTTCAATCTTCTCCTTAAAGCGGTTTATTGGAATTGGCTTATAATTGCAGTCATTGCTCCATTCCTTAACGGCATCAATAACCTTGTTCAAATCTTCCTCATACAGAAATCTTGACATGGTACGGTGGTATAGTCAAGCACGGCTTTTATTCGTTTGTCCTTTTCCTCTTGTGCCTCCTTCTCCTGTGCTTCAATACACTTGGCATAATCCTCATGGCTATATATCATGGACACGGCTTGTGGTAAGGTTTGTTCTGATAATTTTTGGTCTTCGTTCGATATGAGGACTTGCTTGTCTCCTTTATTCTTAATGGTCAGCAGTTCATAGGGACAGTTGACCATAGAAAGGAATATCGCCCAAAGGAGGATATTGCTTCCTGCAAAGGTTATTGACTCAACAAACAGACTTTGGTGAAAGTCATTGCCTACATACATCGCCACCACAAGGGATATGGCGAGAATTGCAGTACCAGTAAAAGCATAGATGGTACAATCTGAAGTTGTTTTGTTTACTCTCATTATTTTATTCGTTTTATTATTGTTCGTTCTATTTTCTCCACAAAGTTAGATGCAGAAGCGTGTAAAATCAGTATATACTTCCTCTGACACCCAATCTTTTACGCTTTATTAGTATTCAACTATGAGTTCATACTCTGAATCATACTTAAAACTGCTCGTTAGTGTCAGTTGTCGCTGATTGTCGGGTGCAAAGGTAAGGGTGAAAGAATGAGAAACTTGCAGTTGCTTTTCAATATCAACTGATATCGGGGCGATTTTTGTGGATTGGTTCTATCCGCAATAGCAAATAGAACCAACAAAACGAAAAAAGACTGCTGGAATACTATTTTCCCAACAGCCCTCTACAAATGAAAAGTCATGCGATTGTTATTTCTTCAGTGTAATGCAGCCAATAGAAGCACGTTTCTGTGCATCGGAAATCTTGGCGTAAACCTCAGTTGTCGCCACATTCTTGTGACCGAGATAACGCTGCACTACCGCTATGCTTGTACCTGCGTCGAGCTGGAGACAGGCAAAGCTATGACGTGAGCAGTGATAGGATATGCGCTACTTGGCAAGCGAGACGTTGACCGAGAGGCCATAGTTGCTGTTGGTGGTGGGATAGGCGCTCGATGATACCAACGGGGTGTTGACTTGATGATCAAAGTAAGCACCGAGCGTGACACGCTTGCTCATCACGTATTTGGCGGTGAAGTTGATGCCAAGCGTGCGGGTGCCGCTTGTGGCTTGAGTGGTGTTGACGTCAATCTTGCGGATGAGAGCGGTATTGTTAGTGTAAGAGAAATCAAAATTGAGAGAGAGATCGTTGCTCACACCCTGCTGCTTACGCTTAATCTTAAGAATGGTGTTGAAGTTGGCAATCGTATAGCCAGCCCCCACTACAAACGACCTTGAAATACCCTCAACCAACTGGCCTACCGACACGTTGAGCGAAAGCGTGCGACTGTCGCGATACTCGGCATTCATCGTAAGATTGTTTTTCAATGTAGCATTGAAACCCAAGAGCGGAGCAAACTTTTCGGTGATGGTCACACTTGAAATGTTGTAGGGCGACGACGGAATAGGGTTGTTGGTCAAGGCGTCTTGCGTAAATCCAAGTCCCTGCCCAATGGTTACCCAATCACTGAACGATGAGAACGAGCCCACTGAATACGTGCATTGATAGGCGTGCGTGAGGGTGAAACTCTTAAAGTATTTGGTGAAGAACGGCACCTTCATCAAGCCGTCGTAAGTCATGCGCCAGTTAGGCAGAATCTGGCTTATTCCCGGGAACGGATTAAGCGTCACCTTGTTGGCACTCTTGCCAGAATAAGCAGCCAGGAAAGCTGGAATCATGACATCGCTGCTCATGGTGTTGATTCCGCCATTAGAGGCATCAAAGGGCTTGCCGGCATAAACGGTTCCGGCGAGGAATCCCGATGACGGATAGTTAAGCCCCTCGTAACGCGACTGCAAGCGGGCAGCCACCACGGGGATGTTGGCCAAGAACTTGTCGAAGGCATCGCTGTGATAGCCGTTGCTGCTGCTCACACCCCGCAGAGCCGTTGCCAAGGCAATGTGGGTCTTGGTATAGCTACCGGAATAAATGGTGTTCATGTCGTCGTACATGAATTGCACCTGATTGGTGCGGTTGTCGGTGCGGTTTCCGGTCAACGTGATTTTGAGCCCGCGTATGGGTTCAAGCTGCAGCTCGGCATGGAACTCATTGGTCTTTGAGTAGAGCGCAGGCGAGGTCATGGTCTCATCATTGAGCAGCCAGCCGCGGTCTTTTGCCTTCTTGATATATGAGTCGTCGGTAAAGCCGAAAGCGAAATCAAGACCAGGTGCCATCACATCGTAGTGCGTAGTCTGACCGAAGATGTCGCCAACATCGGGAATAAACTGTGGCAACGACAGCGACCGCGTGTAGCGCCAGCGCACCGTCACATTTCGCACCATCATTGCAAAGCGGGTTGCATATTGTGCGGCCTCGGTCCAGAAGTTCTTGTTGTCTTTCACCAGTTCTATGATTTCAAACTTCACGTTCTTATCGCCGCGCGTGAGTATCTCGATATTGTTGTTGTCCTTCACCTTAAACTTGATTGGGAATCGCTTGCCATCGGTAGTGGTTGCCACCACCTTCACGTTCTTCACATTCAAGTTATGCTTGATAATGAGCGACGAGTCGGGACTCAACTTATATGTGCGGTTAAACTTCTTGACACGGTTCATGCGTTGCTGAATGCGGCCAGTGCTGGAGAAGCGCTTGTTGACATCACGCAAATACGGAATCTTGTTGTAAAGTTGCTCCATGTTGATGCGGCCATCGGTGTTAAACGAGGCTTGATTGGCCACAGTGTTGCCCGACGACACGCCATCGACCACCGTACCGCGATCCCAGTTATAGGTGGCGTTGTAGGTGGCATTTGCCGATATGAAGTTGAGTGCCGTGATGTTGCTAAACGGCGCCTTGTAGGTGGCATTGAACGTCTGGTTATAGCTCCATGGAGTGCCCAAGTTCTTTATGCTGCGCCACACAGTGTCGCGCCAATCGCGGTAGCGGTCGGGGAACAGTTTCTTGTTGACCTGACCTATCGGTTCCTCGATATGTGCAGTGGTGTTGCTGTTGAAAGTGACGTTGAACGACTTGGTGAAATTCCACGACAGCGAGAACTGGCGGTCCCACAAGAAGTTTTTGCTTACCGACACAGGCAACTGAACATCGGCATCACTCGTGCTGCGAGTCTGTTGCTCATAGTAGTATCGTGAGATATTGGTGTTGAATGCGATGTTTGACGGCAACCAATGGAATTCCCATTCGCGGAAAAACTTCATGTGCTTGTTCTTGCTGCTGATGAGTTTCTTGAACGGCGTGAATGGCTTTGAATATGGAGTCCAGCTATACTGGAAACTGCCACGGTAGTCGTTGGTGTTCTCGTAGACGTTGTCGGGGTCGGATGTGTGTTGCTTGTTAAACGAATAGCTGATGGTGAAGTTGGCAGGATCCCAAGGCATAGGATTCTTGCTCTTAACATCGAACTTGAAGCCCGACAGGCTGAAGCTTTTCACCGTGCGGTTAGTGACGGCATAATCGTTGATCGAGTCGCGCTGCGCCTTGGTGTCGCAGGCATCCACGGCATCTTTGAGCAGCACATCCTGGTCGAGAGGGTTGTATTTCGGCGTGGTTTTTTCGTTGCTATAAGAGTAATATACCGGAGCCTTGAGCTTGACCTTCTCGGGGAGGAAGCGTCCCAGGTCGACTTGAACAGCCACATTATACTGGTCGTAGGCATCGTTTCGGCGCTCATTGAGACTTTGGTCCACAGAGCCAAAGCCCACGGTTTCCTTATGCATGCCCACATTGACGGTGGCAATGTCGCTCATGTTGAGGTTGAGATTGGCCTTGGCTGCCCAACCACCCTGCTGGTCGAAGTCGGTGACGCGAAGCTCATCGGTCCACACCACAAAATCCTTGGTGGTGCTTGAATTGTTGCGCACACCTATCATCATCACGCGCACATCGCTAAGCGACGGGTTACCAATCACAGTTACGCGGTCGTTGGGGTGCGACGGGTCTTGCTCGGTGAAGCGGGAATTATAGCCCACACCCGGCTCGCCAGCCATCTTCTGCGCATTGCGGTTTTTCTTGACGTTGGTGAACACGTCGAGCGAGCAGTCGAGCATATTGTCCTCAGGCCACACCTTGTAGCGGTCGCTTGTGCTGTTGTTGCTGTATTTGCCAGCAGGTGTGACTGTGAGAGGAATCTCGTATTCGTAATAGTTGTTCTTGACATCAGAACCCAGACGCACAAACACCGACACGTCGCCGTTTTGCAGATTTGTGGTGTTGTCAACGAAAGCCTCGTTGTGGATAAACATCTGCAACCGCTTATAGGTGCGCAAGTCGAGACTCGTGTTGCGGTACACGCCACGAGCGTCGCCCGCCTGCAGGCCCTCAACCTTCATCTGCATCGACTGCTCATTGAGCTGGGTGATTTGCGATTGGCCTGAATCGACAACGCGGCTCACGCCCGGGGGGAGCACATAGTTGACCGGTTCACGGCCTGAATTCTCCTCAATGTTGACCGACGTGATGTTGATGCTTCCGTTGGCCGGAGAATCACCGCGCAAGTTCAGATTGTAGTCATAGTTGCGCCATTCGCCACGCACGAGTTCTAGCGTTGCAAAACGCAAGTGAGTGGTTTCCTTGAAGCCGGTCATAAACATGCGCATGAAGCGTATGGTCGAGAAATCGGTTATTGAGCCCACCTTTTTCTCATATTCGCGGAGCGGAATGTTGAATTGATACCAAGTCACCTCTTGCTCCTTATTGTTGCGCGTGGTTACTTTAGTGGTTTTCTTGTCGATTATATAGTTCTTGCCCACCACAAAATCAGATGGGCGGATTGACACCTTATACTGGAAATAGCGCTCATATTCATTAAGTGTATTGTCTTGGTTGATATCCTCAACATCGGGCACGCTTCGCGCCGACTGGTAGAGTCCGTCGGTAGCATCCTCGGCCGAGAGCGAGTTGCCGTTGGTGCCATTGTAGTGCTTATAGCGTTCAAGAATCGACAGTTTCTGCTCGTCGAAGTCATAACCACGATAGAAATGGTAGCGATCGCCAGAGGGGTCGTTGAACGGCGAGAACTGGTCTTGCTCCATGGCCTCGATAGTAGACGACGGCAACACACGACGCAGATTCTGCAAAAACTCGGCATAGGTGGGATAGGTTTTCTCCTCTTCTGTGCTCAATCCGTTAAGACCCACATCCTGCAAGACGCGCGAGCCCGAAGTGTTGTCGAACGCATAGGAGAGTGACGTCTGCGTCGACACCTTGCCCCAAACCGTTTTTTTAATATATGTGGTGTCGCCATTGATTGGCAAACCGTTCTCATAAGACTTGAGACCATCCTTGAGGATATCCTCGCTCACCTCACCCAAATTGAAGTAGAGGTCACCACCGTCCTGATTGTTAAGGTCAGGGTCAAGGAATGGATCCATCATCCAAAACTGAATGTATTCGATGTTAGACTGCTCAAAGTTGGTGTTGTCGAGCCTGCGCATCACACCACCCCATCGCTTTTCGGGATTCAGGAGGTTACCGTTTTGGTCGATGTTCGACGCATCAAGGTTATACGGGCCACGCTCTTTGGGGTAGAACGACAGGTTGAGAGTCTGTATGGTCGACGACTCACCGTAATTGAGTTCTCGGCCCGGGAACACCTCGCTATACGGGATCTCGCGTACATAGGGGTTCGACAACTGGTCAAGGTCGTTTTTAATGTAGCCCGGCACATACGACGAATTGCGCTGCGTGAACATGCGGTCGATGTAGTACCAAGCCAAACGTGCGCGATTTTTACCATAGGTGATGTCGTTGGAAAGGGCTGCTTCGGGGAAGAGAGCATTGGCACTTGCGTCATAGGGGGTTGAAGCCAAGAACCATGAGTAAGGCGAGCGCAGGTCGATACCAGATTGAGTCGACTCAAAATCATCGATATAGGAACTGCCCGCATTGGAGCCCGTGCGCGACTTGTGCGGAATGAGTTGAGCAAACTCACCCTTGAAACTGAGTGATGACGGTGCTGTGGCGTTGACCGTGGGAATCTTGTTGAGCAAGTTGGTGAGCCACATGAAGTTGGTGTTATAGGAGATGTTGGTACCCCAAATGGTGTTGTTGACCAACTCATCGCCGATTGCCACCTTCTCGGTCAGGGCCTTCTCGCCATAATGCATCACTGTGGCCCCTATGTGGAAATTCTTATTAAAGGCATAGTCGAGGTCAAGGCCCAGCAAAGTCTTGCGCTGAGTGCTGTAAGTGGACTGATTCTCAAGCGAGACATTGATGCTCGTTCCGGCATCGATAATGCTTTGGTTGGTGATGGTGACCGTTCCCATACTGTAATCTACAGTATAGTCGCTGTTCTCGGTAAGAGTCACGCCTCCGGCCGTCACGACAACCGATCCTCGCGGCACGTTCATGGCATTGAGTCTGATCACATTGCCCGACGATGCCTGATATTCACCTTCAAGCACAAACTTGTTCTTATCTTGATACTGGCGGGCCACCGTGAGGGTGGAGTCGTACAGTTCCTGATAGACGTAGTTGGCCGCCACGGCATCGTTGCCTATTTGCTTCTTGAGGTGAGAGCCAAACGGTTCGACAACGGGAAAGATGACGCGACCCGTAGAGGAATTGACCGTGTAGCCGTCGATGTAGTCGAAGCGGCCGTCGCTATTCGACTGGTTGTTGGCATCGAGGCGGTCGAGGTTCATAACCTGCAAGAGCGGTTTCCCGGCAATGTTGCCAGCCGAGATATAGCTAAGCTCAGTACCGCTTGTGTCGCTCAAATACTTGATATTGAGCTTAAAGTTATTCTTCTGAATTTGATAGGCACCCAGTGAATACACGTTTTTCATCATCAGCTTCCACATGGGCAGGCGTGGAGATGCCGTGGTGCCCTTGAGCATTTTCACGTAAAGCGACTGGTCGGTTGCCGACACATCGCCCGAGAACTCACCCACTTGATAGGTTTTGCCCTTATAGGTATACTGATAGGCCACACCCAGCACTTCGTCGGCGTTTAGCGACGACTTCAGCGACAGATAGCCAAGCGAGGCGTTTAGCGTGTATTCCGACGAAGCCAGCAGTCGCGCGCTCTCCACCTTCTCGTAATCACGACCACCCTCAATGTCATAAGCTTGAAGCGGAGCAAGGGCAGTGGTTGCCTGACTGATGTAGCGTGCGTCGGGGTATGATTCCTTGATTTCGGTCAGCAGGTTGTTTGACGAGTTAGACGGATTATCAGAAATAGGGTCGGCAATCCAGTGCGAATTGGCTATGTTCTTGTTCTCGGCCACATCCATAAACGCCATAATATTGCGCGACTGGTCGAAATTGCCACGCTTATTGGTCACCCACACCTCGATGCGCGTGATGTTGACGCCCGATGACACGAGCGGCAACTTAGCAGTCCATTGGTCATAGTTGTCGCGGAAGAAATGCGACAGGAAGAAGTGCCGGTTCTGGTCATACTTGTCGGCTGTGACATAGAACGAGGTGGTTTGTGAGCCACCTTTGGTGCTCACCGTCTGAGATTCGGAATTTTGCTGCGACACCAGGGCAGTGGCCGTGAGTTTGCCAAACTGCAATTTGGCCTTAAGACCAAACAGAGCCGCACTACCCTTGATGAGCGATGACCCGGTGGTCATGCTCACGTTACCGGCCTCGATGTTTTTTATGATTTCGTCTTCCTTGCCCTCATAGGCAAGTTTCAAGTTCTTGGTATCGAAATCAAAAGTTGCATCGGTATTGTAAGTCATGTTGAACTTCATCTTGTCGCCTACCGATGCGGCAATAGTGGCCTGAATTTTCTGGTCGAAGCTGAAATAAGTTTTTCGGCGGGCAGCAACCGAGAGAGCCGGATTGTCGGTTTTGTTGCTTTTGACACCCATATTGATTTGAACCGATCCCTGCGTCTTAAGCTGCACACCGCCAGGGCCAAAGACCGACTCAAGCGGCCCAAGACCAAACTTCATGTCAAGGAAGTTGAACGGGTCGTTTTTCTTCGCCTCGGCCGTCTCGGCATTCTTTTCACGATAGTAAGCTATCATCGACTCGCGCAGAGCCATGTCGTTGTATTCAGCAGGCGAAAGCAAGAAAGGGGTAACAATGTCGTTGTCGCCCACCTTGGTGTGAATCACATAGCACCCGGTCTCGTAGTCATATTCAGCGCTCGTGGTAATGTTTGACGGTGTCTTCAAGTCGGCTGCATACTCGCCCTGCTTTAAGTCGTCGTAGGTCTGCGGAACAGTGGGACGCACTTGAAAGCGCACAGGGATGGAGTCGCTGCGACCCTTGGCTGCGGCCTGACCGGAATCGGTGGGCGGTGGTGGCGGCGGAGTGAGCTGCGACTGGAAATATTGAGCAATGGCAGGAGCGTTGACTGCCGAGAACGATATCAAGGCCGCCAACACCACAATGAGCAATATGGAGTTTTTTCTATTTTGTTTCAACATCAATTACTGTTAACTGATTGAATAATGTGAATGGGACGCATGAGTGCACACGAGATGACTGCCAATGCAGTCATCATTCATTCAAAAAAAGCCAAGGGAGATTCACGCCGTGGCATCACATCATCTTCAATGCCTTTTTAATGGCATTTTCGGCGGTAATTGATGGCTCAGCGGTGAAAAGCTTCTTCAATGCCTTCTGCGACAACTGGCGGGAGAATCCCAACATCACCAGAGCCGCAAGCGCTTCGTCGTAGACGTCGCCCGACACTAAACCCTTGTTATCAATTAACGTATCATCCACTGCTTTTATTTTGTCTTTGAGGTCAACAATTATGCGTTGGGCCGTTTTTGCACCGATTCCCTTGACAGCTTTAAGCATTGCGACGTTTTCGCCCGAGATTGTTAGTTCCAATTCCTGTGGCGAGAGCGATGACAGGATTACCCTGGCAGTGTTTGGCCCGACCCCCGACACACTTATCAGCAGCAAGAACAGCTCACGCTCATGCTTGGTGCTGAATCCATACAACAAATGGGCATCCTCACGGATTGCCTCGTAGGAATACAATTTAGCTGCTCCACCCTGGCCGGCAGCCGAAAGAGCGTTGTAGGTGGTGAGTGAAATGTTGAGCATATAGCCAATGCCTTGATTGTCAATAACGGCAAAAGCCGGAGTCAACTCTGCGATATGCCCTGATATATAGTCGTACATAAATCAACCGGGAATAAGAAACTTTAAGTTACAAATTTACTGATTTTTCACGGTTCGGCAGCAATGTATTTGCCAAGCATGCACAAAAAAAAATCAGTTGGAGGGATAGGTGATTAGCTCACCAATCCCCCCAACTGTTACATTATGGGTCATTTCGGGCAGCAGATGTTTCCCATCGGGATTGCTGCCAATGAAATGTGTGTTATTTCAATCCTTCGATATACTTGGCAAGTGCCTGGTTGCTAGGATCGTGGTCAAGCCACTTCTGATAATAGCTCTTTGCTGTTTCCTTCTCGCCCTTGTTCATGTAGTAGTTCGAGAGGTAGTTGTATGCGCTCACGTAGTAGCGGTCATAGCTGCTCTTATCCTCCTTGGCATCGAGGAGCTTAATCAACTCGTTGCATGCATTAACAGCAGCACCGTTTTTTGTCTCGGGGTCGTAGTATTTGGCCACACGAAGCTTTTGGTTCACAATCTGCACGTTGCCGGGCACCTTGGCATCCACTTCCTCCAGATATTTCTTGCTTGTGGTCATAGCCTCGTCCTTCGCAGCCTTGTCGGTTGCGGTAAGAGCCTTGTTGAAGTAGTAAAGCGACAGATAGAAAGTGTCGTTTGCTGTGCCAGCACCACTCTCAACAAGCATCTTCTGATACTTGATGGCGTTGTCGAAATCCTTCACATCGGCATACGAGTCGGCCAAGCCGCGCATGAGGTCGGTATTCTTGGGATCGAGCTTGAGCGCTGTGTCATAAGCCTCCACTGCTTCCTGCGAGTTTCCGTTCTGCTGGAGAGCCTTGGCATAGTTGATATAGTCGTTGGCTTGGAACGGGTTAGATGCAGTCACCTGAGTTGCAAAGAAATCCTTACCAGTCTCCACAGCCTCGGCCCAACGCTTGAGAGAAACAAGGCTATAGAGCTTCAGACGCTTCGAGAAGAATTCCTGATTGTCGCTTGCACCGGTCTTGTCGCCAAGACGAGAGGTCACATCGAGGCACTCCTCATAACGGCCTGCACCAAAGAGCAGCTGAGCATAGCGGAGCTCATCTTGGGTAAAGTGGTTAGGGTTCTTGATATACTCGCCATACTGGGCTGCGGCCTTGCCACCGAGGTTGTCGCTATAGTACTTCTCAGCAAGCTGACGCTGAACGAGGGCCGAATTAGGCTGCTTCTTAAGCAGCTCCTCGAGTTTCTCGATTGCCATTGTGGGGTTTACGTTGAAGTATGTGTTGGCAAACTTCACATAAGCCTCAATGTTGTCGGGGTCATAGGTCAGTGCAAGCTCGTATTGGCCTGCTGCATCGCCCCAGTTTTTGCGAGCTGCCTCAGTATCGCCCTCATAGATGTAAGAGTCGGGGTCTTTGGCATTGTATTTGCGTGCCGACTTAATGCATTTCTCGATGTTCTTTGCATATTTGATAGTGTCGGTTTCATAATATGCACGAGCAATGGCAGTCTCGAGCTTAGCATCTTTCTTAGAATATTTGCGGGCCTCCTTAAACAGGTCTTCGGCCTCTGAAGCATTGCCGTTTTTCAAAGCCACGGCTGCCTTACCCACATAGTTATAGGGATATGAGGCATTGGCTGTAACGCCCTTGTCGTAGTATGATTTGGCTTCAGAATAGTTGCCTTTGTCGAAAGCCACCTGGCCAAGGTAGTAGTAAGCCTCGCTCTTGTTGGTCGACGCGTCGTTAAGATTGCGGTCGAGCAATTCCTTGGCATTGTCGAGCTGCCCGATTTTATAAAATTCTATGCCGTCCTTGTAGCCTTGGGCAAAGCTGGTGGCGGAAGCTCCCATGAGAATTGCGGAAGCCAATAAAAGCTTGATATTCATTTCTATAAATTTAAATGAGTTAGTTATTTTTTATTTTTCTGAATTGGTCTTTTTTTTAGCAATGAGCCATCATTTCACTGCCTCCACTACCCTGACGGGCTCAGCGGCCGGCAGCACACCGGTGTGGAGTATAATCTTCTGCCCTATTACGCCGGTAAGGAAGCTGTAGAACCCATGGTCAAGGGTTCCGCCTGCTGCGGCATCAATAGCCCAAATCACGCGGAACAGCGGATAAGAGCCGTCGTTAAGATAGGCCTGATATGGCTTCACGCCCTTAAACTGGTCGTCGCCTCTGACGGGCATCACCTTGATTTTGTCGGTAAAGTCGATGGCGGTCACATCGTCGGAGTTGCTTCTCAACTTCTTGACCTTTTGGCTGAGGGGCACCTCATTTGATTTCAAGTCGGCTGCAATCCAGCTGACACCGATGAAGCCAATGGCGTTTTTATAGCTTTGCACGGCCTTAAACACGTCGTCGGTGCTCTTCTGCGCATAGTATTGAACCGGGAAATCCTTGCCTCCGGCAAACTTGTCTTTCATATAGTGAAGAATGCCCGAGCCGTTGCCGTCGAACACTATTTTTATGTCTTCGTTTTTCAGCGTTTTTGACGGCGACACCTTACCCCATTTTGTGACCTTACCCATGAATATGTCCTTGAGGTCGTCGAGCGACAGCTCATCGATGTCGTTGGCCTTGTTGACAATAATAGCCACGCCGTCGACAGCAATCTTGCGCGAGCGATAGGCCCGGCCTTGATTTTTTAGAATCTCACGCTGCTTGTCGGTCAAGTCGCGCGAAGTGACAATCAAGTCAACCTTTTTATGGAGCAGGGAATCGAGCGCAGCACTCTCACTCATGTAACGAGTCAGTATGCTGGCTTCGCGATAGCTGTATTCAAACACCTCCACTTCCTGATCCATGACGTTTTGGAAAGACTCGTCGCAATACACCTTTGCAATGCCTTTGGTGCTTGTGTTGGTGGGCTTATTGTTGTTGCACGACGTTGCGGCAAATGCCAACGCAGCCACGGCCACAGCCGAAAATAATATGTGATTGAATTTACGCATTTCAGTATAGGAAAACATTCAACATAAAGGTTGACAAATCAGCACAAATTGATTTCTAAGTTAAAACAAGGTCTTGCGCAGATGCGTGTCAAGACTTGCGTCCTGCGCGATAGTAATCCACGCCTTTTATGTGGCGATAACCGCGATAGATGCCATACGCACCTAAAATCAAGGCAAATATCCATCGGGCCATAGTCCATAGAGGGGTGTTGTCGAAATGGAAAAAGTTGACAGCAAACAGCACAGCCATTCCCAAATACACAATTACCATGAATGAGCCAAAGAACAGGCGCAACGCCTTCAATATTCCCTCACCCGTGATTTTCATTGCCATATATTTTTTGTTGCTTTAATTCTTAATTTTCACATTCAGACAGTTAATTTACCGCCTGGTTTAACAAATACGCACGAAATTAATCATTTTCCCGCATATTTCATGTAAAGTTAGCAAAATTTTGTCAATCGTTTCATCAAACCACAGTTAATTATAAAAAGTTAACTGAACGAAAAAACGCACTAAGCCCAGCAAACTATGCACATAGTAGCACTGGTGGTGACTGCGCTAAGCCGCCCCCCTAGCGAAAGGGCAAATCAATATTCGGCAGTCTTGCTGAAACTGATTGCAGTGATGCGGCAATTCTGATCAAGCACTGCTGTGCCTTGCAAAGTGGAAAGCGTGCCTTTCTCCACATCATCGCGCTCGAAACGGCGATCGACTGTGAACGACACCTTGAATTGGGCATTACCACTGGCATCAGCCGACTTTTGCGTCTGGATGTTCAAACTAGAAAATGAGATTGAGTGAATATCAGAATTACGGTAGGCATCAATATACTTGCGCAAATCGGCCACCGTAGAGCGCTTTCCCATGAAATTGACCGATGGAGTGCAAGCGTCGGCCATTGCCTGTGCATCAAACGCCTCTATGCCCGAGAGAAACTGCTCGACTGCGGCACGCACGTTCTCCTGGTCTTGAGTGGTCATCACCGTAGACTGTATCTTGTTATAGGCACTTTGCGCATCCTGATAATGCTTGCCATTGGGGAACTCCTGCAAGTAGGCCAACAAAGCATCAGCCGAATTGCGGTTGAAAGCATCGTTCCACACGGCATCATCGAGCATCAGCTTAGCCTCTTGCACATGCACGCCCTGAGGGAATGCGCTGAGATAGTTACGGAATGCAGCAGCATCGGTCGAGCCGTTGGTTTTGTCCCACAGCTCATTATCAGCCTTAAGGTTCTTATACATGGTTTTCACATCGGCAATGTGGTCGCCGTCGGGATAATCATTGATATATGCCTCAAAGTCGGCCGCATCGGTAGAAGTGCGGCACTGTTCCCACAATCGCTGCTCACTGTTGCTCTTACTGATAAAATAGTAAGCAGAGCCGGCCACGACTGCCACGATTGCCACAACAACGCCCACAACCTTCCAGTTGATTGAGCTTTTAGACGAAGCTTGAGCGACTGGCGCATAAGGCTGCGATTGCCACTGCTGGCCGCTTGCTTGCTGCGGAGCGGGGTTTTGCACTGGTTGGGCTACTGGTGTGCCGCAATTGGGACAAAAACGATCGGTGGGCTGAATTTGACAGCCACATTTATTACATATAGGCATAAGCATGCATTTATTTGATTCAAAGGCAAGACACACATCATTCTTGCCGGCATGGTGCAAAATTAGCAATTTTTCGGGACTTCGTTTCCACAACGGTGAGAATAAGCGCCTAAAGAGTGCAAAACAAGTTGCTTAACGCAAACCGTTAACAATACGCCGAAAGGATGGAATGCTGACAGAGACAGCAATTATTCTTCATGCTTGGGAAAACGCGGTTAGATTATTGCCACATCGAAATCCACCCAAACAACTGAAATGAAAAAAGCCACCAGAATAATTCTGGTGGCTGATATTTAGATTAATAATAATCTGTGCGATTTACTATTGCTGGAGCTTGAACTTAACAGGAAGAGTGTACCATACAGATACGGGTTGACCATTTTGACGGCCGGGGACGAACTTAGGCAGCGATTTGCAGAGGCGAACAGCTTCCTTGTCGAGGTCGCGATCGACAGAGCGAGCAACCTTCGCTTCACCCACCGCACCAGTCTTGGTAACGACGAATTGCACGATTACAGTACCTTGAACACCGTTCTCCTGAGCCATAGTAGGATACTGGAGGTGAGAGTTCAAGTATTTCATGAGGGCAACATCACCGCCGGGGAAAGTAGGCATCTGCTCTACAGAACGGAAGACTTCTTCCTTCTCCACATCATCGCGCTCGAAACGGCGATCGACTGTGAACGACACCTTGAATTGGGCATTACCACTGGCATCAGCCGACTTTTGCGTCTGGATGTTCAAACTAGAAAATGAGATTGAGTGAATATCAGAATTACGGTAGGCATCAATATACTTGCGCAAATCGGCCACCGTAGAGCGCTTTCCCATGAAATTGACCGATGGAGTGCAAGCGTCGGCCATTGCCTGTGCATCAAACGCCTCTATGCCCGAGAGAAACTGCTCGACTGCGGCACGCACGTTCTCCTGGTCTTGAGTGGTCATCACCGTAGACTGTATCTTGTTATAGGCACTTTGCGCATCCTGATAATGCTTGCCATTGGGGAACTCCTGCAAGTAGGCCAACAAAGCATCAGCCGAATTGCGGTTGAAAGCATCGTTCCACACGGCATCATCGAGCATCAGCTTAGCCTCTTGCACATGCACGCCCTGAGGGAATGCGCTGAGATAGTTACGGAATGCAGCAGCATCGGTCGAGCCGTTGGTTTTGTCCCACAGCTCATTATCAGCCTTAAGGTTCTTATACATGGTTTTCACATCGGCAATGTGGTCGCCGTCGGGATAATCATTGATATATGCCTCAAAGTCGGCCGCATCGGTAGAAGTGCGGCACTGTTCCCACAATCGCTGCTCACTGTTGCTCTTACTGATAAAATAGTAAGCAGAGCCGGCCACGACTGCCACGATTGCCACAACAACGCCCACAACCTTCCAGTTGATTGAGCTTTTAGACGAAGCTTGAGCGACTGGCGCATAAGGCTGCGATTGCCACTGCTGGCCGCTTGCTTGCTGCGGAGCGGGGTTTTGCACTGGTTGGGCTACTGGTGTGCCGCAATTGGGACAAAAACGATCGGTGGGCTGAATTTGACAGCCACATTTATTACATATAGGCATAAGCATGCATTTATTTGATTCAAAGGCAAGACACACATCATTCTTGCCGGCATGGTGCAAAATTAGCAATTTTTCGGGACTTCGTTTCCACAACGGTGAGAATAAGCGCCTAAAGAGTGCAAAACAAGTTGCTTAACGCAAACCGTTAACAATACGCCGAAAGGATGGAATGCTGACAGAGACAGCAATTATTCTTCATGCTTGGGAAAACGCGGTTAGATTATTGCCACATCGAAATCCACCCAAACAACTGAAATGAAAAAAGCCACCAGAATAATTCTGGTGGCTGATATTTAGATTAATAATAATCTGTGCGATTTACTATTGCTGGAGCTTGAACTTAACAGGAAGAGTGTACCATACAGATACGGGTTGACCATTTTGACGGCCGGGGACGAACTTAGGCAGCGATTTGCAGAGGCGAACAGCTTCCTTGTCGAGGTCGCGATCGACAGAGCGAGCAACCTTCGCTTCACCCACCGCACCAGTCTTGGTAACGACGAATTGCACGATTACAGTACCTTGAACACCGTTCTCCTGAGCCATAGTAGGATACTGGAGGTGAGAGTTCAAGTATTTCATGAGGGCAACATCACCGCCGGGGAAAGTAGGCATCTGCTCTACAGAACGGAAGACTTCTTCCTTCTCCACTTTCTTCTCAACCGGTTTAACTTCCTCAACCACTACTTCATTCTTCAGAGTCTTGGTCAGGTTACGGTCAGTAACACCTTCGTCGTTGTTCTGCTGACCGAAAGCCTTATCCTCGTTCTTCAGTTCATCTTGCGACTTAATCTCATCTTCTTTCTTGACCTGGTTGTCTTCGACGATGTTGAGCTCAGTCACCTTAACCGACTGGAGAACTTCCTCTTTCTTGATTTCGGGTTTCTCTTCTTCAAGTTTCTGCTGCTGCTCTTCCTTAGGCTGTTCCTTAGGAGTGAGGTCAACAGTCACATTTTCCTGCTCGGCTGCGTCCTTGAGCTGGCGCTCAGCTATTATCTGCTGGATCTTCAGAGTAGAGAAGATTGCAGCACCAATAATAACGAGACCAATAAGGGTATATATCACAGCCTTGTTGTGGCGCTTTACAGAGTTGGTGCGCAACTGATAGGCACCGAAGTCTTTGTTTTTGCCCTCAAATACGAGGTCGCACCATTCTTTTGATGAAAGATCTACATCTTTTGGCATAATACTTAATCTTTTAATTAATTCTTAAATCTATAGAATCATTCACCAATTCAATTGATAGGCTTGCCCTGCAGTTTCATCATCATCACAGAATCGGTGTGATTCATGCGCTCAATCTGGTAGCGGCTGATGTTGTTGATCTGCATTTCGTCGAGCACGTTGACCACGTCAGAATAGCTGGCGTTGGCAGTAGCCTTGATCATGACAACGGGACGCTTGAGGTCGTCGTTGTTACGAATCTTCTTGGCTTCTTCCTGGTACTGCTCGTCGGTGAGTTTGCCTTCTTTCCAAAGAGCCTTTTTGGCGTTGATTTCCTTGAGCACTTCAGTGTTGCGTTCCATGAGGATTTGACGAATCGTTCCCTCACCGACACCAAACTTGATTTGCTTCATGTTGTTGTTTTCAACGTCGGGCTTACCATCGTAGTAGTAGAGCATGCCGTCTTGCGCAAGCGAGAGGCTGTCGCGAGTGAGCTTGCCATCGATGATGATGGTCACAGCTTCCGACTGCTTTACTTTGTTCTGATCTTGCTGTTCAACTTTTTCATTGGTCGGCAGGCTGATTTGAAGAGTCTGCGACTTGATCATTGTGGTACACAGCATAAAGAATGTGATCAGAAGCATGTTCATATCAACCATTGGCGTAAAGTCGATACGAGTATCAAACTTTTTTTGGCGACTTATATCTTTCTTTGCCATAGTTTATTATTCCTCCTTCTTTAATGCTGTCATTAAGCTGAACTTATTGTGCTTCATTGTCTGGAGATTATCCATAACAATTTCTACCTTTTCATAAGGTGTAGTTTGGTCGGCCTTGATAGCGATACCTGTACCGGTATCCATGTCAGAGCCAATGCCGTTAGCGTCCATCGCTGCATAAACCGCCTTAATCCAGATTTGGAATTCATTTGGTCTGTCAGGATCTTCATTCTTGTTGATTGGGATGCCCGCGGTCTTCAGAGCTGCGTCGCGCTCGTCGGTAGGCAATTCAAGCCACTTTTTAATGGAGGCCAAAGGTACTCCGAAAGTGCCAATCTTAGAGAAAGCATCAATATCTTTCTGAGTGAGGTTGATAGGTGTGGTATACATTTGGTTGTAGAAACCAACTGCATTTTTGAGCACATCGGCACGGAAAGTCTCGCTCTTGAGAGTAGAGTCCTTTGTACCAGTGAGTGCAATGAACACCTTACCGTCGGTGCTGACGAGGACTGACATCAGTTTCTCATCAGGCACTTTTTCCTCACTTACAGAGGGAGGAGTGATTACGGTCACAGGCTCCTTCTGAAGGAAAGTTGATGTCAACATGAAGAAAGTCAGCAAAAGAACGGTAACGTCGCTCATCGCCGTCATGTCGATGCGCGTGTCTTTTCTTTTAATTTTGACTTTTCCCATTGTTTCTAAACTCTAATAAATTTATAATTAATTTATTTGTTGCAACAATTTAACTTAGTGAATCACTACAAGTTAAAATTAGTGAGTTGCAGCGAAAGTAGAAACGATAGAGAAACCAACCTCGTCGATTGCGTAAGTGAGGTTATCGATCTTGTTGCTGTAGAAGTTATAAGAAATCAGGGCGCAAGCTGCAGTCAAGATACCGAATGCAGTGTTCACAAGAGCCTCAGAGATACCGGTTGACAGCTCAGTTGAGTCAGGAGCACCAGAAGCAGAAAGAGCCTGGAATGACTTGATCATACCGATCACAGTACCGAGAAGACCGATAAGAGTACCGAGAGTGGTCAGAGTTGCGCAGATAGGCAGGTTCTGTTGCAGAGAAGGCATCTCAAGAGCGGTAGCCTCTTCGAGTTGTTGCTGGATAGAAGTGAGTTTCTGCTCCTTAGAGAGGATCTCGTTCTTGTCCATTTCTTTGTACTTAACGAGAGTAGCGTAAACGACAGCGCCTACAGTACCGTGCTGCTTGCGGCAGAGGTCTTCAGCCTTTGCGATTTCGTTCTTAGCAAGAGCGGCCTTGATTTCAGACACGAACTTGGCAGTGTTGCCGGCACCCTTAGCCTTACCGAGGGCGATCCAACGCTCAACAGAAAGAACAATCACAGTGAGGAAGAGAGTGTGCAGGATAGGCACGATCACACCACCCTTGTAGATTGTACCGAGGATGTCAAGAGGGCCATTGGCGTTGTTGCCATCCTTGAAGTGTGAACCGTCACCGAGGACGAAGATGAAGAAAAGAACTGCGATTACAAAGCAGATAAGAATCACAATTGATGCGTTCTTAATACCACCTACATTGCTGCTAACGGTTTTGTTGTCAGCTTTCTTTGTCTGTGGAGCAACAGGTTTAGCCTGTTGGGTGTTTGGCTTTTGAGCTTCCATAATTTAAATTAAAAATTTGTTTAAAAAAATTGATAAATTAATTAGTTGTAAAATTAAATTTATTTCAAATTCAGTTTATGCTGTGCAAATGACTCATACCTGGCTGTTGAGTGCATGGCGAAGCACTATCAGGAGCTTTTTTCGGAACCACATCGCATCCTTGCAGAAACGATGCCACACACGCTTCAGTTGCTTGAGCATAATGCATTACACACGCACCACTTCACGGAAAAACATGCCTCGACTTGCGTCAACAGCACTTTTTTGCCACGAAAAAACTACGCAAAAGTATCACTTTTATTTTTATAAAACAAGATGGAGCAACGATTTTTCAGCCTAACCGCCTTATTTTTTCAGTTATTTAATTATTGCGCAAAACTGCCATGCGAGCCACCAGCAGAGGGCCATAGACACGCGACATGGCCCCCGAGTGCCGGAATTGATAGTGCCGCAATGCCCACAAGGCGGAAAACACGCAGCCCGTTACAAGAAAAATCATTATCTTTGCAACAAATATATATAAACAAGGTTTATACCAAATTAAAACAAGATAATGGCAACAATAAAGCTAAAAAAGGGATATGACTTGAACCTTGCCGGCGGCATCGCACCCGACGGGCCTACAGTCAAAGCCAAGAGCAAGGCGTATGCCATAGTCCCCGATGACTTTCACGGCATAATCCCTCGCCTCGAGAAGGCAGAGGGAAGCCATGTGATTGCCGGCGAGGCTTTGTTTCACGACAAGGACAACGAGGCCATAAAAGTGACATCGCCCGTGAGCGGCACTGTGGCAAAGATTGTGCGCGGAGAGCGCAGGAAAATTCTGGCCATAGTGATTGAGCCCGACAGTCAAGACGAAAGCAAGAAGTTTAAAGTGAGCATGAGCAACCCTATCGAGACTCTACTCGACTCAGGGCTATGGGCAATGATAAGGCAGCGCCCCTACGACGTGGTGCCATCGCCCGACGAGCTCCCACGCGACATTTTCGTCACCTGCTTCGACTCTGCTCCGCTTGCTCCATCGCTGACTAAAGTGGCCGGAGACGACACCGGCTACATTCAGAAAGGAATAGACGTGCTTGCCAAGCTCACCAACGGCAATGTGCACCTCGGCTGCCGAAAAGGCGATGCGCCTGACGTGAGCAGCGCAATCATAACCGAGTTCGACGGCCCGCACCCGGCAGGCAACGCAGGCATACAGGTAGCCAACGTGAGCCCTGTGAACAAAGGCGACATCGTGTGGACACTCGACATCGTGACCGTGGCACGCATAGGCCACCTGTTTGCGACAAGCGAGATGAACTACGACACCACCGTGGCGGTAACCGGATCGGAAGTGGCCGAGCCACGATATGTGAAAGCCGTTATAGGCTGCGACATGAGCTCGCTGGTGGATGGCAACATAAAGAGCCGCGACGGAATCGAGCCCCGCGTGATAAGCGGCAACGTGCTGACCGGACAAGCCGTGGGCATCGACGGATATCTGCGTGCGCCCTACAGGCAAGTGACAGTAATCCCCGAAGTGGCCCAAAAGGATGAATTCATGGGATGGGCATCGCTCAACCCCAACAAGTTCAGCATCTACCGCGACTTCACCGGCTGGCTGCTGCGACGCAACAAAAAGCCGGCCGAGCTCGACGCAAGACTTAAAGGCGGAAAACGTGCAATAGTGCTTTGCGGTGAATACGACCGCATGCTGCCGATGGACATATATGCCGAATTCCTGATAAAGTCGATCATCGCCTTCGACATCGACAAGATGGAGCAACTGGGCATCTACGAGGTGGCCCCCGAAGACTTTGCCCTGGCCGAATATGCCGACACATCAAAACTGGAGTTGCAGCAAATAGTGCGCGACGGACTTGACCGAATGCGCAAGGAGATGTGCTGAGCACAAAGAGAACAGCCATCCCAACAAAACATGAAACAAACATTCAAACAATAAAGATAAGGTGAAAGCTTTAAGAAGACTTTTGGACAAAATAAAGCCACAGTTCCAACCAGGCGGCAAGCTGGCCAAGCTGGAATCGGTCTACGACGGCTTTGAGACATTTCTGTTCACCCCAAACACCACATCGCGCACCGGCGTAAACATCCATGACGCCAACGACATGAAGCGCACCATGATAATGGTGATAGTGGCTTTGGTGCCGGCGTTGCTGTTTGGCATGTACAACGTGGGCCTTCAGCATTTCCTCGCCATTGGCGAGCCAAATGCCAAGTGGACCACAATGTGGGCCTACGGATTCCTGTCGATGCTCCCGGTGATAGTGGTGAGCTATGTGGTGGGACTGGGAATCGAGTTCATATCGGCCCAAATACACCACAAGGAGATTCAAGAGGGTTTTTTGGTGTCGGGCATACTGATACCTATGATTGTGCCCATCAACACACCGCTGTGGATGGTGGCAGTGGCCACCGCCTTTGCAGTGATATTTGCCAAGGAGGTGTTTGGCGGCACAGGTATGAACATATTCAATGTGGCACTTGTGACCCGCGCATTCCTGTTTTTCGCATACCCGTCGAAAATGAGCGGTGACGCGGCATTTGTGAAAACCGACGCCATATTCGGCTTCGGCGGCGGCCAGTTGGCCGACACGTTCACCGGAGCCACTCCGCTCGGCCAAGTGGCCACCACTACCGGCGACTCCATAGCACTTACCGGAGTTACGGGAGAGCCCATCAGCACGCTTGACGCGTTTCTCGGTTTCATACCCGGCTCGCCAGGCGAGACGTCGACACTGTGCATTCTCATAGGTGCCGCAGTGCTGCTGCTTACCGGCATTGCCTCGTGGAGAGTAATGGCATCAGTGTTTGTGGGAGGCCTGGCAATGAGCACACTTGCCCACTGCTTCCCGTGTGTCACCTACCCGGCTTCGATGCTCAATCCTGTGGATCAGCTTTGCCTTGGCGGCTTCGCGTTTGCAGGCGTGTTTATGGCAACCGATCCGGTGACAGGAGCGCGCACCCGCACGGGCCAATACATCTACGGATTTCTTGTGGGCGTGTTTGCCATCCTCATACGCGTGTATAACGGCGGCTATCCCGAAGGAGCCATGCTTGCCGTGCTGCTGATGAACGCATTCGCCCCGCTAATCGACCATTGTGTGGTGTCGGCCAACATAAGGCGCCGCCTCAACCGCACACGCAACGGCAACAAACAATCAAAGGAGGCATAGAAAATGAACAAGAACAGCAATACATACCAAATAGTATATTCCGCCATTATGGTTGTGGTGGTGGGAACCTTGCTCGCATTCGTGTATATGGCCCTCAAGCCAAGGCAAGAGCGAAACATTGCCAACGACAAGCGGCAGCAAATACTGAGTGCCGTGCACGTGACATCGCCCAGCGATGATGAGGTGGAAGACACCTACTACAAGTTTATAGTGGCCGACTACCTTGTTGATCAAAACGGTGAAATCACCGACTCGACAAAAGACGTGGCCTTCAACGTGGACATGAAGCAAAACTCAAAACTCGCCAAAGCCGACCAAAAGCTGCCGGTATTCAAATGCAAGACCAGCGACGGGACAATGAAATACATTATTCCGGTATACGGAGCAGGATTGTGGGGACCGATATGGGGCTATGTGGCCGTTGACGCCGACGGCAGCACAGTGTATGGAGCCTACTTCTCGCACGAGGGCGAGACACCCGGACTGGGTGCCGAAATAGGCAGCAAGCCATTCCAAGAGCAGTTTAAGGGCAAAGAGCTATACAAGGACGGCCAGTTCAAGTCGATAGGCGTAATGAAAGCCGGCCAAAAGCCAACCGATGGCGAAGACTATGTGAACGCCATCACTGGCGGCACCATTACCAGCCGCGGAGTGCAATCGATGCTCAAAAACAGCATGGCAAGCTATGACGGATTTTTCAAGAAGCTACAAGGCTCAAATAAATAAACCACAACAAAAGCAAAGAAATGGCATCAAATAAAAACAAACAAGTATTGTTTAATCCCATCTCAAGGGACAACCCCGTGCTGGTGCAGATTCTGGGAATATGCTCCACTCTGGCAGTCACGGCCAAACTTGAGCCCGCATTGGTTATGGGAATATCAGTGACAGTGGTGCTTGCCTTCAGCAACGTGATAATATCAATGATGCGCAAGACCATCCCGTCGACAATCAGAATCATCGTGCAACTCGTGGTTGTAGCCGCACTTGTCATTATGGTGCAGCAATTCCTCATTGCATTTGACTACAACGTGAGCAAGCAGCTATCGGTGTTCATAGGCCTGATTATAACAAACTGCATCCTTATGGGACGCCTCGAGGCATTTGCACTGAGCAACAAGCCGTGGCCGTCGTTTCTCGACGGCATTGGCAACGGACTTGGCTATACCGTGATCCTGGCAATTGTGGCATTTGTGCGCGAGTTGCTGGGCTCAGGCACACTGCTGGGCGTGCAAGTGATACCGCAATGCGTGTACGACGCGGGATATATGAACAACGGCCTTATGATACAGCCGCCTATGGCCCTTATAGCCGTAGCGTGCATCATATGGTTTCACCGCTCCCGCAACAAGGATTTGCAAGAGAAAGACTAACCACCAATATAATGAGTAAATCAAAATGGAAGATTTGAATCTATTTGTGAAGTCGATATTCATCGACAACATGATATTCGCCTACTTTTTGGGCATGTGCTCATTTTTGGCGGTATCGAAAAAAGTGTCGACAGCATTCGGCCTCGGTGTGGCAGTCACCTTTATGCTTGTGGTGACATTGCCCATCAACTACCTGCTCGACAAATACGTGCTGCAAGCCGGAGCCATGCAGTGGCTGAGCCCCGCACTGAAAGACGTTGACCTCAGTTTTCTCGGTCTGATAATGTTTATTGCCGTAATCGCCTCTATGACCCAACTTGTGGAGATGGCCGTCGAGAAATTCTCGCCCACCCTCTACAACTCGCTCGGCATATTCCTGCCACTGATTGCAGTGAACTGCGCCATATTGGGCGGTGCAATGTTTATGCAGCAGCGCGACTTGGGCTCGTGCTTCACAGCTGCCGTCTACGGCGCCGGATCGGGCATCGGATGGCTGCTGGCAATCGTGGGCCTTGCAGCCATACGCGAGAAGCTGGCCTACAGCAACGTTCCCGCTCCACTGAAAGGAATAGGCATCACATTTATTATTACCGGCCTTATGGGAATCGCATTCATGAGTTTCCTGGGCATAAAACTATGACAAGAAAATGACACTACTAGATACTACAAACTTGACCATACTGACAAGTGCAACAGTGTTCTTAGTCATAACCCTGCTGTTTGTTGTAGTCCTGCTTGTGGCGCGCCACTATCTGGTGGCCAGCGGCAAAGTGCGCATCAACATCAACGACGGGAAAAAGGAATTAGACGCCGAGACGGGCTCTTCGCTCCTCAACACGCTGCACGACCACGGAGTGATGCTGAGCAGCGCATGCGGCGGCAAAGGCAGTTGCGGACAGTGCCGCGTGCAGGTGCTTGAAGGCGGAGGCGAGATTCTGCCCACCGAAACGGTGCATTTCTCACGCAAGGAGCAACAGGCTCACTGGCGCTTAGGCTGCCAAGTGAAGGTCAAGGACAACCTGAAGATACAAGTTCCCGACTCGGTTCTCTCGGTAAAGGAATATGAGTGCACCGTGGTGAGCAACAACAACGTGTCGTCGTTTATCAAGGAGCTGATTGTGGCATTGCCCGAAGGCGAGCACATGGACTTCATTCCCGGATCGTATGCCCAAATCCGCATCCCGGAGTATGAGATGGACTACAACGTAGACATCGACAAGGCATCAATTGGCGAGAAATACCTGCCCATGTGGGAAAAGTTCGGCCTGTTCACGCTGAAGTGCAAAAACACCGAGCCCACCGTGCGAGCCTACTCAATGGCCAACTATCCAGCCGAGGGCGACCGCTTCATGCTCACCGTGCGCATTGCCACCCCGCCATTCAAGCCGAAACCGCAAGTTGGATTCCAGGATGTGATGCCCGGCATATCATCGAGCTACATTTTCACACTCAAGCCGGGCGACAAAGTGATTATGAGCGGCCCTTACGGGGATTTCCACCCCATTTTCGACAGCAAGAAAGAAATGATATGGATTGGCGGCGGCGCCGGCATGGCTCCACTGCGTGCCCAGATAATGCACATGACCAAGACGCTGCACACCACCGACCGCAAAATGTCGTATTTCTATGGAGCACGGTCGCTGAGCGAAGTGTTCTATCTCAATGATTTTCTTGAGCTTGAGAAAGAGTTCCCGAATTTCACGTTCCACCTTGCCCTTGACCGTCCCGACCCCGAGGCCGACGCTCAAGGCGTGAAATACACCGCCGGATTTGTGCACCAAGTGCTCTACGACACATACCTCAAAGACCACGAGGCTCCTGAAGACTGCGAATACTACATGTGTGGACCAGCCATGATGAGCAAAAGCGTGGAAAACATGCTCGACTCGCTCGGCGTTGATCCCGAGTCGATACACTTCGACAATTTCGGATAAACAAGGGCTTCACAGCCACACGCACATAAAGCAAGCGCCCCAGCCACATTGGCCAGGGCGCTTGCTTTATAATGCCTGATTTGAAAGGAATCACTTCATGGGGCGGATGCGCACATCATAGCCCTTGAGCATCGATGGCAGACGTCCCACCTGCGTGTCGTTGTAGTGATAGGGATACACCACATGAGGTGAAAACATCTTCACCGCATTCGCAAACTGGTCGAGCGTCATCGTGTAGGGCTGGTTACACGGCAGGAAAGCCACATCTATGTTGCGCAGGTTTTTGAGCTCGGGAATGTCTTCAGTGTCACCGGCGATATAAATGCGGAAGCCGTCGAGAGTGAGCACATACCCATTGTCGCGGCCCTTGGGATGAAACTTGGTGTGGGCGGGAGTTGTGTTGTAGGCCGGAACGGCATCTACCGTTATGTCGCTTCGCAACTGCACGCTGTTGCCATTGTCGAGCGAAATACCACGGCGCAACATTGCCGCACAGCGTCCGTTGAGCACCACCACAGTTGACTTTTGGCTCAACGTGTCGATTGCAGCCTCGTCATAATGGTCGTAGTGCTCATGGGTTATGAGAATCAAGTCGGCCTTACTGAATTTGGAATAGTCGGTTTCGGGCGGCAGTTTCGACACCGGATCAACCTGAATGTGCAGCGAGTCATACAGGATTTCAAGACTGCCGTGCTTTATGAAATTAAAAGTCACCGACTTTCCGCTGCGCGTCTGAAACACATCGCATTGAGCACTTTGCCCCGATGTGGCGCAAGAAGCGGCAGCCAAAGTCACTGCAGAAGCCATAATCATTTGAATTTTATTCATTTAGTGTCAATATAACAGATTCAAAAACACAATTATCACTCACAAGTGGCCGAAACAGCTGAGAGACCGATTTAACAGCCACACATTTTTTAATACAAAGATGCAAAAAAAATCACACAAAAGCAGTAATTTAGTCGTAAAAATAAACGACAACGATACTGTTATGAAAAAAGCGATAGCCATATTTGTCACCCTCACAGCAATGTTGCAAAGCGTCCAAGCCGCCACACGCGGCACTGTGGTGCTTCCGCTGCAGGTGGTGAAGACTGACGGGTTCACGCTTCCCAGCAAGACCGACTATCTCGAGATAAAAAAGGTGAAAATAAGCACCGATGCCGCCCTTAACGGATTTGGCGCGGCACTCAACGAAAAGCTGAAGGAGATTGACGACAATGGAGCCGAGCACTATGTGTATGCGCTGGTGGCACGCCCCGCAGAAGACCAGTCGGGACAGATAAGAGTAGACGTCTACGACAGCGACATACTCAAAGGCAACGAATTGTCGCGACGCATGATATTTGGCGACATTCAAGTGGGAAGGGCACACTTTGTGGTGCTCATGAATCCCGACAATGCCGACTTCCTGAAAAAATATGTGAAAAATGCCGGCGGCAACACACGATTTGAGCGTGTGTATGAATTCGTGGCCGAGGTGCTGCCCAAGCAACACACCACGATGCATGCCACATGGGACGGCAGCAAGCTAAATGTGACCACCTATATCCTCGATGGCGAGGACCTGCTGAACAGCAACACATCGGCCCAAGCCGGCGAGCCGGGTGAAGAATACGTGAGCATACCGCTCATAACACTTGAGAGCGAAGCTAGCAAAGCCGCAACCATCGACACTACAGGAAACCACATTGCCGACAACGAGTTTATGCTCAACCCCACAAGCGGGTTAAGATTGAAGCAACTGAGCATAAGCGAAGAAGTTGCCGGAATGAAAGTGGTGACAGCCGCAATCGATAAGCTCAAGGCCATTGCACAAGCCGAAAAGGAGTATAACACACTGCTGCTGACGGTGGACATGCGCGGTGGCTACCCAACGGGATTTGAAGTTAACAGCGGCGACGTGATAAAACTAAGTTCAAGCATGCAATACGCCGGCGTGATAAAGATTGGCGGCATAAACTTCGTGCTTACCACTACCCCCCTCACGGCCCCCACAATCGACCAGGCCGTGGAAGACGCAGGCCCCACCATCTGCTTCTCGCATGCGCTTAAAGTGGTGAAGCAGCGTCCGATAGTGCGCAACACGGCCGTGAAGTGCGACTGGACCAACGGGGCCTACAAGGTGACAAGGGCGGTGGTAGACGGGCGCCACACCAACCTTGAGCCATAACGGCAACAGCAAGTGCCGACGAAGCAGAAGAAAGAGAGAAACATCAAAAAAAGACATACTACAATCACAACACAAAATAAGACATTATGGCAGACAACAGCAAAACTAACAATGCAACATATGTGGTGACCGTTGGCCGGCAGTTTGGCAGCGGCGGACGCGAAATAGGCAAACTGATTGCACAGAGCCTCGGAATTGACTACTACGACAAAGAGCTGCTGACCGAGGCCGCAAAATCGAGCGGAGTCAACGCCGACTTCTTTGAGGCCGCCGACGAGCGTACCCCCTCGTTTTTCTCGAGCCTATGGTCGTTCAACACCGGATACAACAGCGGAGCCTATTTCATAGGCGACAGTCCACTAAGCGACGACAGCATCTACAAGGCACAAAGCAACGTGATGCGCAGCCTTGCCGACCGCGGGCCATGCGTGATTGTGGGCCGCACAGCCGACTACATCCTGCGCAACCACTGCAAAGTGGTGAGCGTGTTCCTGCACGCCTCGATGCAGGCCCGTATTGAGCGCATCATCCAACGCGGCGACTGCAAAGACGCTAAAGAGGCTGAAGCAATGGCCGAAAAGAAGAACAAGCTAAGAGCCGAATACTACAACTTCTACACCGACAAGAAATGGGGCGATGCTCAAAGCTACGACCTATCGATTGACTCTTCGCTTTTCGGCGCTCAAGAGACCGCCGACCTGATTGTTGAATTCATTAAAAAACGCATTGCCAAGTGATACGGATATGCAACAACTGCGGACGGGTGATGCCCGATGGGGTGAAGTTCTGCCCCAATTGCGGCCAACCCACTCCGTTTGCGCCCATTGATGCCGAAAAAGGGCAAAAAGCAACCCCTCCGCCAGTGCCACCTACATCGGCCAGCAGTCAAGAACCGCCGGCCATCCCCTGTGTGCAAAGCGCTACGCCACAAGTAGACAAGCCACAAGGCACACCCCCACCCAAGCCGCCACGCAAACACTTCGGGTGGGCTGTTGCTGCTGCGGGAGCAGCCGTTGCCATCATATTGCTCATTTTCATTGTAATGTATCTGAAAGAGAACACCAAGGTGACAATTAAGCGCACCGTGAGCACACAATCTATCCCTATCGATGCAACAGGACGTGCCGACGTTGACTCAATATTTCAAGTGCTGATGCAGCAAAGCGACCAGCAGCTTGCCATGATGGACAGTCTGGAGCGCGCTTTCATGGGCGACATCAACATCGACACCCAGCAGCCACAGACGGGCGCAAAGCAGCAAAGCCGGACGCAGACCAGCACCACCATTGCCATGAGCGGAATGATAGGGCAACAAGAATGCTTGCTCCACCTCAACATTGCCGACCCACAAAATGTGAAAGGCTCGGCACGGTTTGTAATGAAAGGCAAGCCCGGAATCCCGATGAAGCTCCTTGGACTGGCAACCGGCGACGGCACTCTCACGGTTTCAATCTATAAAGGAGAGGAGCTTGCCGGAACACTTGTGGGACAATGCGACGGTCAAGTGTATGAGGGCAGCTTCACCACCAGCACAGGCGGCAAGGAGATACCTTTCAGTTTCAAGGCCACACACTGACGCCCACCACGCTACAAAAAAAGCAATCGCACACCTCAACCAATTAAGGTCATGGGTGTGCGATTGCTTTTTTGCATATTCCCGTGCAAGACGGGGGTGGAAAGAGCTATCTTACAAGGTCGTTGATGATGCGTGGCTCGAGTTTCTGGCTAAGCTTGCGCCAATCCTTAGTTGACAGATAATCAGCTATTACCCTGGCATGCTCCATGTGGTGCATGTCGCTGCCAAGCATATCCACGAGATTGTTGTTGATAAGCCACACAGCTGCCTCACGGGCCCCTCCGCCAAAATAGCCGGCGAGCGACAGAATGTTGACCTGGAATTTCACACCGGCACCGTGCAGTTTCTGATAACGCTCATGACGGTGGTAGTAGTAAGGATATCGCTCAGGATGCGCCAAAATGGGTTTGTAGCCCTTGACCTGAAGGTCGAACATCATATCGTCGATTTCAATAAGCTCCTGGATGAATGAATTCTCAACCAGCACATAATTCCCAGGCATGGGGAGCACATGGCCAGCAGCATATTCTTTGTTCCAGTATTCATCGAGCCTATATTCGGCCGAAGCATGAATCTCAACGGGCAACTGAGCCTCGTCGACAGCCGCCTGCAGCACAGAGCCTGCGGCCGACAGCGATTCAATTGTGTTTTCGAAAGTTTCGGCAGTGACGTGCGAGGTGCACATCACACGGTCGATTCCCATATCAAGCTCGGCCTGCAACATCTCTATAGACTGCTGCACGTCTTGCGAGCCGTGGTCAACTCCCGGAAGGATGTGGCTATGAACATCTGTGTGATAAAACAGTTTCACAGCCTCACGCTTGCGATGAAAGAAATTAAACATATTTATAAGTTTTCTGTTGCGTGTCAAAAAAAGCACTCGTCTAGACGAGTAATTTGCAAAGTTAATGCAAATTGCCGTCATATTCAAAAATCAACCGAAACATAAACGCCGGGAAAATTCCAACACCAGGCACAGAAATGCTGCCGTGCAAAAACAGCTTCATAAAAGCAAAGACCATCAACAAGAAATGCCACAGCCAATGGGTGAAAGAATGTGAAGCCGATGCGGCAGTTGGGGATTAATTAGTAACTTTGAGGCGGTAATATCACCACACCCACATAAAGACAGAGATTAAATGAAACGAATTAAACTACACATAATGATAGCCTTGGCCATAGCACTAATGGCCACCGACGGCATGGCCGCCAAACGCAGCAACGTCAACGAGCAGTGGCAGAAATGCATTGTTGAGGCAATCGACTCCTTTCCCAAGCACGGCGGATACTACACAGGCGGACGCCCCAACAAGGATTTCCCCAAGACCACCATGCAGGCCCTGAACGAGGCCTACAAGATGAGGCTTGTGGACAACCGGCCAGATTTCAATCCTATGAAAGCCCAGCCATCGTTCTGCTCCAGCGCCACCTATGCCGTGCTCATCAAGGCCCTGCTGATGTGGGACACCGAAGGGAAAATATCGAGAGCCGCATGGATCAACATGAAGCCCTATGTGGGCATCGTAGATTACATCAACGACAAGGGCTTATGGCAAGACGACGGTTTCGGCTTTTGGGGACGAGCCAATGCCAACGGGCCCGGAGTGGCTGTGCTTGTGCATGAGCTGAAAGCCGGCTACAGCATCACGGCCTACCGCGGTGCAAAGAGCGAGCGCAACAAAGAAAACAGCAAGGAGCGCTACATGACCGATGCCGAATGGTGCGCCGACCCCGTGTGGAGCCAAGCCGTGCCGGGCGACTTCATGAAAATATTCTGGAACCGCAACGAGACCAACGGCAGCGACAGCGGCGCAATAATCGGATGCAATGACGTGAAAGACGATGATCAGGAACGCGGCCACAGTGTGGTGTTCCTTGGCTATGACACCAACGGCGACATTCGCTACTGGAGCAGCAACGGGCCGGGAAAGAACAACAAAGAGCTTGGCTACAGCATAGCCACCTGCCCACGCACAAGGGTGCAACGCGTGGTGTTTACCCGAATCACTGCTCCCGAGAACTTCAACAATGCCGCAAAGATGCCACCCACAAGCGAAAACAAATACCTTAGCGGGCTCAACGGCAAGCGCCACAGCAACACAGCCGAATTGAAAAAAATGACCGGAGCCAAATAGCATTACGCACTGAAAAAGATGGAAGAAGACAAGCACATCAAGGAATTCAGCCGCACATACTTCCTGACGGCTGCCGAATGCAACGCCCAAGGCGAAATGCCACTCCCACTGATTGTGGAGCGGGTGATTGAGATATCAACCCTGCACGCCAACGCCTGGGGTGTGGGATACGCCCAACTTATAAAGCGCAACGAGGGCTGGGTGCTGTCGAGGGTGACAGTAGAGATGAAGCGCTACCCGCGCATCAACGAAAGCTACACCGTGACCACATGGATTGAAGGCTACAACAGATTTTTCTCGCAACGCAACGTGGCCTTCACCGATGAGCACGGACAAATTGTGGGCGAGGCCCGGACTGTGTGGATGGCCATCGACTTCAGCACGCGCCAGGGTGTGGACATATCGCAACTGAGCTACATCAACGAAAACGTGAGCGACCGCCGATGCACCATTGCGCAGCCAGTGCGCATTCGCCAAGTGGAACAGAGGCGCAAGGCCGAATATGCTTTCCGGTATGTGGACTGCGACTTCAACCGGCATGTGAACACAGTGCGATACATCGAACTGCTGATGAACCAGTTCACGATGCTGACCTATGATGACAACATGCTGAAACGAATGGAAATAGCTTTCTTGAAAGAGACACATTATGGCGACAGCGCAACCGTGAGCATCGACGACCACGACCTGAGCGACTGCAAAATGAGCATCGACGTGGATGGCGAGAGCCATTGCAAGGCGCGGTTTGTGTTCACGCCACGCCAACCAGCCGCCGACCAGTCAAAGCACTGAGGTTCCCGAAATGGAAGATATGCGCGACTTCAGCCCCTCCAAATTGTCGGCATCGAACTCAAGCGTCATCAGGCACACGTTGTCGAACTGCTGGTCGATAATGCGCACATCGGCGCTCTTCACAAGTTTCATAACATCGTTCATTGCCAAATAAGGGAAACTGAACGACAGCCTTGCCTGCTCATGGCACTCAAGGATTTCGCCGGCCTCGATAGCCTCACGAGCAGCCTGCCGATAGGCCGCTATCAGGCCAGAAGTGCCGAGCTTTATACCCCCAAAATACCTCACCACACATATCACCACATTAGTCAGCTCGAATGAGTTTATTTGGCCGAGAATGGGCTTACCGGCCGTGCCCGAAGGCTCACCATTGTCGCTCGACAGATATTCAGAGCGGTCGGTGCCTATCATATAGGCCCAGCAGCAATGCCGGGCATCGTGGTATTTGTTTTGAGTGGATTTTATTACAGCCCTAGCCTCTTCGGCCGAAGCCACAGGCACTGCAAACGAAAGGAATTTGCTCATTTTTTCCTTGAAAAGGCCCTCCGACGGAGCTTTCAGCGTCTTAAAAAAATCACTCATTGCAAAAAAACGATAAAAAAACTGTCACGCAAAGGTAGGAATCAAATCAATGCCGTGCAAATGCTTTGCAATTAGAAATGATTTATTAATTTTACACACGGCAATTGGCCACGCCGCGGGCCAGCCCATGCAAAAAGCGGCCTATTAAGATGAAACACAAAACAAATTAAAGACACACTACAACAATGACAGACAGCAGAATCACACGCCTGTTCGGCATAGAGCTTCCGATAGTGGCCGGAGGAATGGTTTGGTGCAGCGGTTGGCGTCTCGCCTCCGCAGTGAGCAATGCAGGCGGCCTGGGCCTTATAGGAGCAGGGTCGATGCACCCCGAAACCCTTGAAGAGCACATCGTGAAGTGCAAGGCAGCCACAAGCAAGCCGTTTGGCGTGAACGTGCCTCTAATGTATCCCGAGATAGAGAAAGTGATGGACATCATAGTCAAGCACGGCGTTAAAGTGGTGTTCACATCGGCTGGCAGTCCTAAGAAATGGACCGGATGGCTCCACGAGCACGGAGTGACAGTGGCTCACGTGGTGTCGTCGTCGACATTTGCCCGCAAGTGCGAGGACGCCGGAGTTGATGCCGTGGTAGCCGAGGGATTTGAGGCCGGTGGCCACAACGGACGCGAAGAAACCACCACAATGTGCCTGATTCCGGCAGTGCGCCGCGCCACCACCCTGCCCCTTATTGCAGCCGGAGGCATAGCCACAGGCGAAGCGATTCTCGCCGTGGAAGCCCTGGGTGCCGAAGGCGTGCAGGTGGGCACACGATTTGCGCTGACGGCCGAAAGCTCGGCAAGCGACGAATTCAAGCAACTGTGCCTCAATCTAAATGAGGGCGACACCAAGCTACTGCTCAAGAAACTGGCCCCCACCCGACTGGTTAAAAACTCGTTCCGCGAAGCAGTGGAAGCGGCCGAAGACTCAGGAGCATCGGCCGATGAGCTGCGTGAGATTGTGGGCCGCGGCAAGGCTAAGCTCGGCATCTTCAACGGCGACGTTGAAAACGGAGAGCTGGAGATAGGCCAAGTGGCCGGTCTGCTCAAAGGAACGGAAGTGCAGACAGCCGGCGATGCCATTGCACAAATGGTGGCTGAATATGACGCAGCAAAACAAAAATTGCTCAATTAAAAAATGAGCTACTCAAAAGCGTTAAACAAAACTTTTTGAGTAACTTTGCACCTACTCAGGCGGCTGCCTGTGAATGGGAAAACAAAAGCCTCGGCAATTAAAGAGGCGACAAACAAGCATTTTACAAAAAACGAACAAAAAAAACAGAACTGAATTATGCCACAATGGTTTGAGACAAAAGTTAAATATGACACTATCGACCTCAGTACAGGAGCCCCTAAAGCAGTGACAGAGCCTTATTTGGTCGACGCACTATCGTTTACCGAGGCCGAAGCCCGCATCACCGAGGAGATACAACCCTTTGTGAAAGGCGAGTTCTCGGTAACGGCGGTAAAAAAGGTGCGCTACGACGATGTGTTCTATAGCGAAGGCGGCGACCGATGGTTTAAGGTAAAAATCAACATGATAACCATCGACGAAAAATCAGGTGCCGAGAAAAAGACAGGGTCGTTTGCACTGGTGCAGGCCGCTGAATTCAAGGAAGCCCTCGACACGTTCCTCGAGGGGATGAAAGGCGTCATGTTTGACTACGAAATAGTCTCTATCACAGAAACCCCGCTGATGGATGTGCTCCAGGCCGACCTTGGCGAGACCCTGGCCGACCGCAGAGCCAAAAAAGACGCCTTGAACAAGGCACAAGACGAGGTCGGAAAGGCAGAATAAGACAATGGGCAAAATAGCCGAAAACATAGCAGCAATAAAACAGCAACTGCCAAGCGATGTGACGCTGGTGGCCGTATCGAAGTTTCATCCGCTGGAAGAACTCGGGGAGGCATACGCCGCGGGCCAGACGGCATTTGGCGAGAACCGCGCACAAGAGCTTGAGGCAAAAGCCAAGCAGATGCCCCACGATGTGAAATGGCATTTTATCGGGCACCTGCAAACCAACAAGGTGCGCAGCATCATGCCACACGTGTCGATGATTCAAAGCATCGACAGCGTGAAGCTGCTGCAACTTGTGGGCAAAGAGGCCATGCGCATAGGGCGCACGGTTGACGTGCTGCTGCAACTGCATGTGGCGCAGGAAGAGACAAAAAGCGGATTCACGCCACAAGAGATTATCGAGGCTGCCGACAACGGCCTCCTCGGTGATGTGGGCGGCGTGAGAATATGCGGCGTGATGACTATGGCGACCAATACCGACAACGTGGACCAGGTGGCAAAAGAGTTTGCCCTGACAAGACGCACCTTCGAGCAATTGCGCGACGAAGCCTTTGCAGGGCAAGAGCAGTTTGCCCACTTGAGCATGGGCATGAGCCACGACTGGCGCATCGCCGTTGACCACGGAGCCACAATAGTGCGCATAGGCACATCAATATTCGGGCCGCGGCGCTACTGAGGCTATTAAGGCTGAAACTAAAAAAGTATTGACATAACTATAATTAATTATTCACCCAATAGACTGCAAAGCAATGCTTTAAGAATGAGCACCACACTTGCCGATGCACATCCTGACGACCAGAGCCGAACAGCCTTTGGACAAACCTAAAAACAATAAAAGGAAATGGAACAAAAACAAAGTTCAAGTAACGTGCTGGCCATTGCCATCATGTTTGCGCTCTTTTTTATGATCGCATTCGTGACCGGTTACCAGAATCCACTCGGCACCGTAATTCAAAGCATGTCGGGTGACAACGCCCTCATGTCACAAATCGGCAATTTTGCCAACTTCATTGCCTATGCAGTAATGGGTTATCCCGCGGGCCTTCTTCTCAACAAATACGGCTACCGCATAACAGCTCTCTCGGCCGTGACAGTGGGCTTCGTGGGTGTGCTCATCACATTCATGTCGGGCATTGCCAACAACGTGGTCATCTACTTGATTGGCTCGTTTGTATCGGGCTTCTCAATGTGTATGCTCAACACAGTGGTAAACCCCATGCTCAACGGCCTCGGCAAAGACGAGAACCAGGGCAACCAGTTGGTTCAGTTTGGCGGCTCATGCAACTCTATCGGCGCCACCCTCGCCCCTGTGGTTGTGGGTTACCTGATTGGTGATTCGGCCGATAAGATTTCGACTGCCAACCCGGTATTCTACATGGCTATGGGCATCTTCTTCGTGGCCTTCCTTGTGCTTTATTTCTCGAAACTTCCCGAATCGCCCGAACTTGGCAAGGAGCAAGACAAGATCAACACACTTGGCGCTTTCAAGTATCACCACTTTGTGCTTGGTATTCTCGCTATCTTCATGTATGTGGGTATTGAAGTGGGTATTCCCAACATGCTCATGCAATACATCGGCCAAGACATTGACCCGGGAGACCTCAGCGGCCTCGATCTGGGCTTCGACATTGCCGGTGCAATTGTGGGTGTTTACTGGCTGCTCATGCTTTGCGGCCGCCTCATCGGTGGTGTAATTGGCGCTAAAGTATCGAGCCGCACGATGCTCGCCTCGGTATCAACAATAGCAATCGTGCTTGTGGTTGCAGCCATTATGCTGCCCAAGGACATCCTGGTGCAGATGCCTGGCTTCGAAAACTCTGACGGCATTTGCTTCACCATGTCGCAAGTGCCCCTTTCGGTGGCATTGTTTGTGCTGTGCGGTCTTTGCACATCAGTGATGTGGGGCGCCATCTTCAACCTGTCGGTTTCAGGCCTTGGCAAATACACACACGTGGCATCGGGTCTGTTTATGGTAATGGTGTGCGGCGGAGGCATTCTCCCGCTCATCCAGGTCAAGATAGCCGACGCATTCGACAGCTACATCGTCAGCTATTGGATGGTTGCAGCCATGCTGGCCTACCTGCTGTTCTATGCTCTAGTGGGCAGCCGCTATTCAAAAGACAAGATAGCAGAATAATATTGCTCAAAAAATCATAGCTGCAAAAAACATTTTTTTGCAACTCTAAGTGAAGCCTCTGCGCACGCCATGTGCACAGGGGCTTCCTTGGTTTTCACGGCCGGATGCCACGGACACCGCATAGGCCGGGGATGCGCAACCGTTTTTTTGCCACGATGAATAATTTGAATTAGCCATAAAAGGATTATATTTGCAAAACAGTAACATCAACACTGCACAGAAAATTGGCTATGCACATATTCAACACCATAAAGAAATCGTTTGCAACAAAGCTCAGCCTACAAATTGTGACATTTGCCGCAATTGTGCTGCTGGCCTCAAACGGAATCATAGGTGCATTCACAAGCGAGACACTGATTCGCGACACCGACGAGCACGCCTCCGACAAACTTAAAATCGTGACCAGCAAAATAAAGATTGCAATGTCGGAAATTGCAATCAACACCTATGAAAACACATGGGACATAATAAAGAGCCACAACGACACGGCCGCATTAGCGAGAGAAGAGCGTGAATTTCTGCAACTGACGCCTGAGGCTTATGGCTGTGCCATAGAGTTTGTGCCCGGATACGGCAATGACATTCCATTCATATACAGTCACAAGTCGGCCGATGGGCTCAACGCAATAACTCAAAGCGCCGACTCGAGCAACATCGACACCCCTTGGTTCAAAAGAGCAATTGAGCTCGGCGAGCCGATATGGACCGACCCACACACCATTCAAGCCGACAGCAATGCCAAGAGTGAGCCCGTGATTACTTACTGCCTGCCTATAAAATCACGCAACAAGGCCGTAGGAGTGCTGTCAATAGACATGCCCATACAGTGGTTTTCCGATTTGATAACCGATCCAAACGCTCCCTACAACTGGTTGATATCACTGATAGCAGCCGACGGAACCATAATATCACATCCCAACAAGAAGTACCTGTTAAAGAGTATCGACAGCCTGACAGGCAACGGCTCGACAAAGTTTTTGGGCTCAATAGGCCAAAAAGCTTCAGGGATAGTAAAGATGAAAGTGGACGGCAGCAACTATTATGTGTATTACAAGCGACTTAAGAAAACGGGATGGATAGTGACTGTATCATGCTTAGAGCAAGACCTGCTACAGGAATACTCGTCGCTCACGAGGATGATCAACATAGTAATCCTCACCGGGCTGACAATACTGCTCGTGTTCAGCATTTGGCTGATAAAACGCAACGTGAAGCCTCTGACCGAGCTTGCCAAAGCCGCCGAGAAAATTGCCAGCGGCGATTTTGCCGACACGGGAATCAAAATGAGGCGAACCGACGAGATGGGCCAACTCTACCAGTCGTTTGCCAATATGCGGGCATCACTCACAAAGCACATCGAAGAGTTGAAGTCGAGAACCGCTCTCGAAGCTAAAATCAACAGCGAGCTACGCGCCGCCCACGACATTCAGCAGAGCATAATACGCAAAAACCTGCCTGAGCACGACGGCATGGACGTGTGTGCCATTCTGCGGCCGGCAAAAGAGATTGGCGGCGACCTCTACGACTACATGACCATAGGCGACAAGCTGTATTTTGTGATAGCCGACGTGAGTGGCAAGGGCGTGCCTGCGGCATTGGTGATGGCAAATACCATGGGCATGTTCAGAAGCCTGGCACGCAACGAGCTCACCCCGAGCCAAATAATATCGGGCATTAACGACACTCTAGCCGACAACAACGACAGCAACATGTTTGTGACCATGTTTGTGGGCATGATTGACCTGACGAGCGGGCACATGACATATTGCAACGCCGGACACACCCCACCCTTGATTATCGACGGCAACGGCGTGACCGAACTTCCAGTATACAACAATCTGGCCATGGGCATATTTGGCGGCAAGCAATTTGCCGACCAAGAATGCGACAGCGTGAAAGGAAAAACCATATTCACCTACACCGACGGCGTGACCGAGGCCGAAGACAGCGAAAACCGTTTGTTTGGCAATGCCCGGCTGACCGAAACCCTCGCACACACCACAGGAATGACTGCCAGCAAGATCATTGAATGCGTTGACCAAGCCGTGGCACAACACGTGAACGGAGCCAAGCAGAGCGACGACTTGACCATGCTGTGCATTAAATTACCCAACGGCAGCAACCCACAACGGCTTCGCATAACCAACAGGGTGAGCGAATTGCACAAACTCAAGGAGTTTGTCGACGATACATGTAACCGCGCAGGCATTGACAAGGGCACTTGTGAGAGCCTAAACCTAGCTATGGAAGAAGCCGTGGTCAACGTGGTGATGTATGCCTACGACAAAGGCGTGGACGGAAACATCGACATCACGGCACGCATCATGGGATCTGAGCTGGAATTCACCATCACCGACAACGGAAAGGAATTTGACCCCACTCAAAAAGAAGACGCCGACGTGACACTGCCGCTCGAGGAGCGCACAATAGGCGGACTTGGCGTATTCATCATGAAAAAGATAATGGATGGCGTGGTCTACAACAGAGCAGGAGACAAAAACGTGCTCCGACTCACCAAGCGCATCGGCGCAGCGCAATGAGACGCGCCCAACAGCCGCTGCGATGAGACTTCCACAAAATCACGACACCGAGCCTTCACGGCTTGGCCGGGGCACATTAAAGCTGTTTTCAGCCAGCCACTGGAGAACTAATGCTCCAAGAGCCGCCACACACGGCAGCAAAGTGGAATAAAAGTGCTTTTTATTTGTGGGAGATGGAAAAAATGAGTAATTTCGTAACAGTTAACACAAAAACGTAACACCGTCGGTTTTATGATTAATGAACGATTGATGAATAGAGCGGCCAACAACGTACGCATATTGGCTGCATCAATGGTAGAAAAAGCAAAGTCGGGACACCCTGGAGGCGCCATGGGCGGAGCTGATTTCACCAATGTATTATACACAAGTTATCTTATAAACGACCCTGACGACCCCAAGTGGTTTGTTCGCGACAGGTTTTTCCTTGACCCCGGACACATGTCGCCCATGCTTTATAGCATATTGTTTCTGAGCGGTAAATACACCCTCGACGACATCAAGGCATTCCGTAGCCTGGGCAGCATCACGCCCGGCCATCCGGAACTTGACCCCGCGCACGGCATAGAGAACACATCGGGCCCGCTGGGCCAAGGCCAGGCAATGGCAGTGGGCTGTGCCATAGCAGAGCGGTTCTTTGCCACACACTTCAGTGAGGTGCTTGCCCACAAGACGTATGCATTCATAAGCGACGGAAGCGTTCAGGAAGGAATTTCGCAAGAGGCTGCCCGCATAGCCGGACACCTGGGACTGAGCAACCTCATAATGTTCTACGACAGCAACGAAGTGCAGCTCTCGACCGACTGCAACGAAGTGAGCAACGAGAACACTGCAATGAAATACAAGGCTTGGAACTGGAACGTGATTGAGGTGAACGGCAGCGACCCGCTTGCCATTGCCGATGCCATTGAGATGGCACAAGCCGAGACACAGCGCCCCACACTCATCATAGGGCACACCATCATGGGACGTGGCTGCGTCACAGCCGACGGCAAGAACTTTGAGGGCCAATGCAGCACCCACGGCCAGCCGTTGAGCAAATCGGGAGCAAGCTACGAAAAGACCGTAGAGAACCTGGGCGGCAACATGGACGACCCATGGGCGGTGTTCCCCGAAGTGGCCGAGCTTTACCAACAACGAGCTGAAGAGCTTCGCAAAATAGTGGCCCAACGCAAAGAACGCATCGCCGAATGGCAAAATGCCAACCCAGAGCTTGCACAAAAGTTGCAAGAATTCATCGACGGGAAACCGGTGGATGTGGACTATGCATCGATAGAGCACAAGCCCAACCTAGCCACCCGCTCGGCCTCGGCCGACGTGCTTTCGGTGCTTGGCGAGAAGGTGGGCAACATGATTGTGTCGTCGGCCGACCTTGCAAACAGCGACAAGACCGACGCATTCCTTAAGAAAGTGGGAGCATTTGCTCACCACGACTTTAAAGGCGCATTCCTGCACGCCGGCGTTTCGGAGCTGGCAATGACATCGATAATGAACGGCATAGTGCTGCATGGCGGAACGCAAGCCGCCTGCGCCACATTCTTCGTGTTCTCCGACTACATGAAACCAGCCATCCGCCTGTCGGCCCTAATGGAGCTGCCGGTGAAGTTCGTGTGGTCGCACGATGCATTCCGTGTAGGTGAAGACGGCCCCACCCACGAACCTGTGGAACAGGAGGCACAAATAAGACTACTCGAAGAGTTGAAAAACCATAGCGGGAAAAACAGCATGCTCGTGATTCGCCCCGCCGACAGCGCAGAGACATCAGTGGCATGGAAAATGGCGATGGAAAACACCGAGACCCCGACAGCGCTTATCCTTTCGCGCCAAACGGTCAACGACATCCACTCGCAAGTGTGCGACACCTATGAGCAACGCTACCAAGAGGCTTTGGGAGCTCAACGTGGCGGCTACATTGTTATTAAGGAAGAGAATCCCGACGTGGTGCTTGTGGGCAACGGTTCGGAAGTGTCGACACTGATCGATGCCGCTAAAATCATTAAAGAGGAAAAGGGATTGAAAGCCCAAGTGGTGTCGATGCCGTCGATTGGGCTATACCTCAACCAAAGCGATGAATACCGCGCAGAAGTGATACCGTCGGAGAAGGCTCCGGTGTTTGGCCTCACAGCAGGCCTGCCCTCTACCTTGCTCCGCGTGATTCCCACCGGCAAGATATATGGCCTTGACCATTTTGGAGCATCAGCCCCCTACAAAGTGCTTGAGGAAGAATTCGGTTTCACCCCCAGAAACATTGCCAATGAAATAGAGGGCTATGTGGTTAAGTGAATTTAATGATTTTTCAAAGTAAAAAACACATTTTTTTAACGTTAAATTCCCACTTTTCAAAAAAAAGGTCTATATTTGCACAATATTTTGGTAAAGAATATAAATTTATTGTTTAACACAAATAGTTCAAAAAACGTAAGTCTATGAAAAAGATTACATTCTTAGCACTTGCATGTGCTATGTTCATGGGATCTTCTGTTGCTAGCGCACAGGAGGTTACTTATGTTGAAGATCCTGCTCAAGGCTACCTTTTCAACCGTTTCCAGGACAATTGGTTCATTGAAGCTGAAGGCGGTGCTGGTGTCATGATGTCGAAATTCGACGCAAAACAGGACTTTGGCAAACGTATTGGCTGGAAAGCCAACTTGGCTGTAGGCAAATGGTTCTCTCCCCTGCTGGGTGTTCGTCTCGGCGCTGAGATCAACCAAATGAAGGGTGTTGCTGTGAACTCATCAGCACTCGGCTATCGCGCAAACGGCACTGCCGTTGAAGGTTATCAGCCTCAGCAGTTCAACAACATCGGTGGCTTCGGCGACGTGATGTTGAACGTTACCAACTGGTGGTGTGGCTACCGTCCCGGCCGCGTGTACAACGCAATTGTATATGCCGGTATGGGTGTGCACTGGGTATATGAGAGAGCTGACCAAGGCAGAGGTGATTGGAAATACTCACCCAACGCTGACCACTCTCGTAACTTCAGCGCTCGCGCTGGTCTGCTCAACACATTTGCAGTGAGCAAGCACGTTAACATCCTGCTCGACCTTCGTTTCGACGAGCTTCAGGAGCATGTTGACGGCTTCGGCGAAAGAACTTGGATTGAATATCCTTCAGTTCTCCTCGGTCTGTCTTACAAATTCAACAAGACCGACTGGAAGGCTCCCACAGTTCCCGTATGCCCCACTTACAAGTACACCGATGCTGAAGGCGACGCTCTCGTAGCCCGTCTGCAAGCAGCTAACGACAAGATTGCCGACCTCGAGCAGCAGCTCCGCGACTGCCTCAACAAGAAACCGGTTGAGCAGAAGGTCGTAGAAGGTCCTCTGGCCACAATCTACTATCCTATCGGCAAGTCTTACATCACTGGCGTACAGAAGAAAGTTGTGAACGCTGTATCTGAAGTTATGAAGAACGAGGACAGCAACTACGTGCTCACTGGTTGGGCCGACAACTACACTGGTAGCGACAAGATCAACACTAAGCTCCGTAAGGACCGTGTTGCTGGCGTGAAGAAAGCCCTCATCGCCAATGGCGTTGACGGTAGCCGTCTCGACGCTCAGATCAACGATGGCAACCTCACCAACTTTGGTGCTAAGTGCGCATCACTTGACCGTGCCGTGACTATCAACCGCGCTAAATAATATTATCTTAGGATAATAACATAACGCTTTAAGGAAGAGCCTGGTATTGCACCGGGCTCTTCTTCTTTTTTAATGCATCGGAGGTATTGCCGTTTTGGGTTAATTTAGTATCTTTGTTATCGAGATAAGCTAACACCATTTATAAATTTAAAACCATCGATTATGACTAAGAAATGGGTATGCCCTGTGTGCGGCTACGTGCATGAGGGCGACACACCGCCAGAGAGATGTCCACAATGCAAAGTTCCAGGCAGCAAGTTCAAGCTGGTAGAGGAAAACAAAGGACTAAACTTTGCGACCGAGCATGTGCTTGGCGTGGCCAACGACATTCCCGACACCGAAGACGGCAAATTTGTGCTTCAAGGACTCAAAGACCACTTTATGGGTGAATGCACCGAAGTGGGTATGTACTTAGCCATGAGCCGCCAGGCCGACCGTGAGGGATATCCCGAAATTGCAGAGGCCTTCAAGCGTTATGCACTTGAAGAGGCAGAACATGCCGCCAAATTTGCCGAATTGCTCGGCGAGGTGGTGTGGGACACAAAGACAAATGTGGAGAAACGCATGCTGGCCGAAGAAGGCGCATGCGCAGGCAAAATGGAAATAGCCCGCAAGGCCAAGGAGATGGATCTCGACGCCATTCACGACACCGTGCATGAGATGGCCAAGGATGAGGCTCGCCATGGAGCTGGATTCCAAGGGCTTTTCAACAGATTTTTCAAGAAATAATCAAGGCCCGTCGATTTAGTGAGAGGCGTGCCCGAGAGCAGCAAAGTTCTCGGCGCGCCTCTCGTTCACATATATGAGACGCCACTCCACTGTGCTAATTTTTACAGTGGTAACGAGAACAGGGCACCGAGAATCGCACTGGGGAGTTTTTTGCAACCCACCTTTTGCGGTTTATCGTTATTTTGCTATTTTTGTATTAACATTCACCCGAAGAAAGCCGCGTTCTATGTTCACGTTTCTTTACAACCTTATAGCGGCATACATCATTCCCGGAATGATGCTTGCATTCAGCCTATGCCTCTTCTTTCTTTACGTACCAAAGAAAGAAGAGTTGAAGAATTACGTCTTTGCGCGAAAGGTTATGGGCACAACGTTTCTGGTTTATTGCCTGGCACTCATCTGTGAAGCCATGTATCGCGAGCCACTCGCCAGCGACTTGCTCAACAGCATGATAGTCATAGCCATTGGAGCCACGCAGGCCTTTCTGTTCACGTTCTCGCTAATAGCACTGCTCAACATCAATTTTCTCACCAAGCGCACTGCATGCCGCGAGACACTGACCGTGGCCACATGCATAGCCGCAGCATTCGCCGTGTTTGCATTCTGCCCACCGGCTAAACGCGCCCTGGTGTTCTATGCGTTTTCATTTTGGTACATTATGCTCATGGCACGCTACATTGTGCTCTTTAGGCGCTACTACAAGTGTTACCACCAGCGCATGGACAACTATTTCTCCGACGATGAGCGCAAGCGGTTGCAATGGGTTCCGGTGGCTTTCTACAGCGCATCGGCAATAGGAATTGCCGCCTTGCTGTTTGCTTGGCTAATAACGCCACTCACGCAGTTGCTGTTTATGTTCACGGCTGTGGTATATTACTCAGTGTTTGCCATACGGTTTATGAACTACGTGCATGTGTTTCCCAAAATTGAGACACCTCTGCTGGAAACAGCCGACGTGACGGCCGATGTGACGCCAGGCAACGCTATTGAAAACATCACGACCGAAGACGACCAGATGCTTATGGTTCAAATAGAAAAACTGGTCAGCGGAAAGGAACTGTACAAAAAGCCAGACCTGTCGATTGCCAACGTTGCTGCCCTTTGCGGAAAGAGCCATCGCGTGGTATCGATGGCCATCAACCATTGCCAGGGAGTGAACTTCAAGACCTACATAAACGAATATAGGGTGAACGAGGCCGTGAAACTGATAGATGAAGGATGGCTCAAGCAACACACGCTAGACGCGCTCGCCTTGGAGACTGGCTTTGCAAGCCGTGTGAACCTGTACCGCGCATTCAAGCGCAAGACCGGAATGTCGCCAACCGACTGGATAGCGAAGAAGCAATGACACCGAAATAGTGCCGAAGCACCGAAAACGGCCATTATGGCACACACAACCAAGCCCCAAATCACAACAAACATCATACATGAACACACAAATGAAAGGACTGAACTTTGTAGCAATAGACTTTGAGACTGCCACAGGCAAACGCGCCTCAATCTGCGAGGCCGGCATCTGCGTGGTAAAAGACGGAAAGGTGATGGAGACCAAATCATGGCTCGTGCGCCCCGAGGACAATGCGTATTCCTATTTTAACATACAGATACACGGCATCCAGCCCCAAGATACCGCCCATGCACCGGAGTTTCCCGAGGTGTGGGCAGAAATAATGGAGTATCTTGACGAAACGCCCGTGCTGGTTGCCCACAATGCCGCATTCGACATTTCCTGCATCCGCAAGTCGTTGGAGCTCTATGGCCTTGACAAGCCCGAGGTGGACTATTACTGCTCCCTCCGCGCATCCCGACACAACTACGACTTCGGCTGTAACTCTCTCGCCTACCTCTGCGACCAGTTCGGCATCCCCGAAGGCAAGCACCACCGTGCCGGTGACGATGCCGAAATGTGCGCCAGGCTGTTCCTGAGGGAAATTAAGGATGCAGGCTGGTGCGAGTTGGAAGAAATGAGTTATTGTAACGGGAAACTGTGAAAGGTCCTCCGCTTGATTTAATCAATCAGCACGCCCTCAACCGTAAAATAACATATTGCTCGACTGACTGAAATATATAGTGCATGAAATTGAAAGCTCTGCCATCTGGCTCACATAGGGGGTCGGATGGCAGAGCTGTTTTGGTGTTGACAGAACATCTGTCATGGGTCACAGCGATTTTTCCCACTGCATGAACTGCTCAACCATGGATGGTTCATAATGGGAGAAGAACAGACTGTGCTTGGTGTCGAGAGCCTCGATGCGTTTCATCTCTTCTGCCGAGAGCTCAAAGTCGAATACATTAATATTCTCTTGCATACGCTCCTTGTGGGTGCTCTTCGGGATGATGATTACACCGCGCTGAAGCAGATAGCGGAGAGCCGTCTGTGCGAGTGTCTTGCCGTGTGACTGACCAATCCCCTGCAACACAGGGTTCTTGAAGAAATCGTTGCGCCCTTCGGCAAAAGGCCCCCACGCCATTATGTGGCAACCGTATTTCTCCATATACTGCTGCGCTACTGTCTGCTGATTGAACACGTGCGTCTCCACTTGGTTGACGGCTGGCTTTATCTGCACATGAGCCTGAAGGTCGATGAAACGGTCGGGATAGAAGTTGCTCACACCTATGGCTCTTACCTTGCCCTCACGATAGGCACGCTCCATGGCACGGTAAGTGCCGTAGTAGTCGCCGAAAGGTTGATGGATGAGCAACAAGTCGATGTAGTCGGACTTCAATTTCTTCAAGCTTCCCAAGATGGAAGCATAAGCCTTTTCCTCACCGGCATTTGAAATCCATATTTTTGTCACGATGAAGAGTTCTTCGCGTGGCACGCCGCACTTTTGTATGGCTTCGCCCACACCTTCTTCGTTGTGGTAAGCCTGTGCAGTGTCAATCAGTCGGTAGCCCACGCTGATGGCATCGAGCACGCAACGTTCACATTCTTCTGGAGTTACTTGAAAAACTCCGTAACCCATCTGGGGCATCTTGACCCCATTGTTTAACGTAATATATTCCATTGTGTTCCTTTTATTACTGTTACTTCAAATACCCTTTTGCCCAGTCGGCGATTTCGTCATCCGACATACCGTTGAGCAGTTTTCCGGCTTCCCATTTTACATCGGGGTAAGCCTTCTTGAAGACTCTTTCGGAGTTCTCGATGCCGCTACCGCCCGAGGTCATGAACATCACTACGCGCTTGCCCTTCAACTGATAAGTATCCATAAACGTGTTGATTATGCGTGGGGCACCGTTCCACCAGTTGGGAAAGCCGAGGAAAACGAGGTCGTAGCCATCGAGCGACTCCTTGCTCTTCTCAAAGGCTGGGCGCGACTTCGGGTCGTCGTTCTCACGACAGCAACGCGAGGTTTTCTCGGTCCAGTCGAGGTCGGCTGCCGAATAAGCCTCGGTGGGCTTAATCTCGAAGATTTCCGCGCCAGTGGCATTGGCAACCTTCTCTGCAGCAGCTTTCGTGGTGCCTGTGGCCGAGAAATAAGCCACAAGCACCTTAGGAGCTGCATCTTGATTAGAAACTGCGGCTTCAGCAGAAGCCTTCTTGCCACACGCCATCAAAGACGTGACTGCAGCGACTGACACTGCAATGATTGACATAATTCTTTTCATTTTCGATTTATTTTTATTCCATAAAGTTCTTGATTACATTCTTCGTGTTCAGTGGAGTTTGGTCGGTCAGTTCCAGGCTCTTCATCATTTTCAGCGTACCTTGTTTGTAATGCTGAAAGTGGCTGGAAGCGATGTGGTGGTTGTATGCCGCTTGGCTGGAATATGTTTCAAGAATAGTGACCACATTGGGATTGTCTTTCTCCTGCATGGCATACATGGTAAGCACCCCTGGCTCTGTTCTGAGTGAAACCTCCCCCACCTCCTTGGCATACTCCATATATTCATTGAGATATTCGGGATAGACTTCGATTCTTGACAACCGCACGATTCCATCGGCTTGCATTGGCTCCTTGGCGCACATTCCTTTGATTTGCGCCTTGGCCACCATCGTTATGCAAACAAGCAAAAGCAGCCAAAGGATTCGTTTTGTTCTGTTCATTTGAGCAATATTTCATGATACGGGTTCCTTTTACGGAACCTTATACTTTGTATTTCATCCAAACGGTGTCGCCCATACGCTCTACCGATTGCAACTGGAGCAATGTGGCAGGACGGTTCGGATCATCTATCCCATCGAACACGGCGGCCATGCCCTTGCGACCGTCGATGCCGGGACCTATCATCACGCTCACCTCGTCTAAGAGGCCAACGGCAAGGAAGGCGCCGTTGATGTGTCCGCCACCCACGAGGGCGATGCGCTCCAC
>CAVDUV010000023.1:0-46315 GCA_963612465.1 Bacteroidaceae bacterium
CCTTGTCTCTCTTGCATTTGTCAATTTTTCCTCATCGCAAATATTTCAAAGAACTATGTTTGGCTAACGAAATTCTAAAAAATCAACCTGAGATTCATCTCAGTCATTTCGCGAGCCGAAAGTGTTGCAAAGTTACTGCAAACTTTTGAAACTGCAAAACTTTTTTTGATTTTTTTTCGAGAAGCACTCTTTTTTGACATTCTCTAACGTCGGAGGGCGTCTCATTTTTTCGTTTGCGGATGCAAAGTTAGGTCAAATTTCCGAAACAGCAAAATCATTTACGAGCATTTTTTCGCCAAGCCACACCCCAAACCGCAATATCAAATTAACAATCAGCACGTTGATGCACGAAAAAATTTTTCAAAAAAAAACGCAGCCAAGATCCGCCGACATCCCAACCCAGCCTTTTTATGCCCCAAACGTGCCGTAATCACAAAAACACGTAAACCGGCAAAAAGCATCTCATGACACATGAAAAAAGTTTTTTCACAGCAAAATATTCTCACTACTTAACTGTGACTAGAGCACGGCACAGGCCATTGGCGCAATCGCATAGCGCACAACCATACCTTAATATAATAGTAAACGTGGCTACCCCACATGAGGCTTCAACACCACTCCCATGCCCTTTTGCCCATTGATGGCAACAGTGAGCGGATGCTCAAAATGCACTATGCGCACAAAGTCGTCGTCATAAACCGCCTGACACGCCTGCAGAAAGTCGACATCAAACACGCTGCCATCGCCAGGACAGCCCACGGTGAAATATCCAACGCCAAATGAAGTGAGATTCTGAAAGAAGTGAGTTCCCTGGCTTGGTTCAATTCGCGCTCCTGGCATTGACATCTCGACTATAACCCTTGCAGCTGATATCGAAGCCCATTTCACCGGAACGCCCAGTGCCGGGTCGCTCGAACCCCAACGCCCCACGCCAGCCAGGATATAATTCTCGCCACGGTCAACAAAATCGGCATTTATCTTTGCCACAGTCTCGGCCACAGCCGGATTGTTGGCCATCGAAAAACATTCTGGCTTCACAAGCACCACACTGCTAATATTGTCCATCACACCATGGCCCAGGGCGTTATGGCTGCAAATGAGCATCTGATCGGCCGGAACCTGCATCACATCCTCATCAAGCATTTCCTTGCGGTCGACGATTGGCCTGATTTGCAGCCAGCACAAGTCTCCCTTGTTGTCGGGATTGGAACGGTCAGGGTTTATAACCCCGGCAAACTCAATTTCCACGGGCCGACCCATGAGTTTTTGTCCGGTGGTGAGCATGAAGTCAACGATTTTGGCAAGCGGATACACATTCTGCTTGAGCACATTGGCAAAAGTGACCAACTTGCGACCCGGGCCGAGATCATTGTCAACGATGGTGCCGTTGCGGAAATCGTAGGTCGACACCATATACTTAAGATACCCTTCGCGAGCCGCATCCTGAACCGACAATCGCGAGATGTCGAAACCCTCATCGATTGTGAAATCGGTGGCCACATCATGAGTGTTGAGCGCATAAAACGACGACTGAGTGTCGCGCAAAGCCAATTCAAGCGTACTGGTCTGCAACACCTTTCGTGGGCGGCGAGGCGAGAAACGCAGCGACATGCCCCCGTCGACAATATATTTGCCCAAGCCCACAGCCACCTCAGCAATTCCGCCACGAGGGTCCTCCCCCTCAATCGGATAGTAGTTGAGCGACCGCCCCACACCAGCAAACGACGGATAGAAATAGTTGCCATGCTGCTCACCAGCCACCTCCTGAATTATGACGGCCATCTTTTCCTGGTCAATCACATTGCTCGTGGCCACCATATACGCCTTGCTCTCGGCATAGAACACCGAAGCATAGACCGCCTTGACGGCATTACAAATGAGGCGCAGCATGGCAGTGCGGTCGGGCAAGTGTGGTATCATATAGGTAGCATACACCCCGGCAAAAGGCTGGTAGTGGCTATCTTCGAGCAAGCTGGAGCTTCGCACCGCAAGCGGTCCGCCAATCACATCATAGATGGCAAGCAAGTCGTCGTCGAGCCTGGCGGGCAACTTTGCGGCAAGGAAATGCTTGAGGATCTCGGTATCGGGCAAGTTGCTCAACGCCAACGGATAGAGGTCGTTGGCCTCCATAAACTCATCGAAAATATCGGTACACAACACCACCGTGTGCGGGATGTGCACCGACACACCCTCGAAATTATCACACACAGGATTGTGCTTTATGATGCTGTCGATGAAAGCCAAGCCGCGTCCCTTGCCGCCAAGCGACCCCTGGCCGATTCGGGCGAAATTGCTGTAACGGTCGAAACGCTCACGCTTGAATTCGGCCACCACACCACGGTTTTTCATCTTGCGATACTTGACAATGAGGTCGAAAAACAACTGCCGCACCGCCGGAGCCTCATTGATGTCGCGAAAGCGGTGCATCTTCACCACCTGCGCTATCGGGAACAAAGCCCGCGAATAAAGCCATCGCGAGATGTCGTTTTTGCACGCATGAAACAGCAGCGACTCAGCGGGGATGTCGAATATGTGGTTCTGAAGTTCCTTGAGATTAGTGATGCGCATGATTTCGCTCCCAGTCTCAGGGTTACGGATTATGAAATCGCCAAAGCCGAAGTGATCCATTATGGCTTGGCCCAAGTCGACCGGCAGTTTCTTTGAGTTCTTGTCGAGAAAAGTGCCGCCGAAATCCTTGACCCGCTCCCGGTTCTCGGCATCGCTCGACTCAATGATAATGGGCAGATAGGGGTCGCAAGACCTCAGATAGCGAGCCAGAGTCAAGCCGGCCTGCTTGTCCTTGACACCCTCATGCTTAAACGACACGTCGCTTATCACGCCCAATATGTGTTCGCGATAGTGGTCGTAGAGCTGCTTGGCCTCCTCATAGTCACGGGCAAGCATCACCTTAGGGCGACCACGCATGCGCAGCATTGCCTCGTGGGCATTAAGAGCCTCGGTAGAGAAAATCTGCGACTGGCGAAGGATGAACTTGTATAGCGTGGGCAATATTGACGAATAGAAACGCACCGAGTCCTCAACAAGAAGAATCATTTGAATGCCCACGCCCATAATGTCGTTCTCGGCATTCAGCTTGTCTTCAAGCAACTTGATTATCGCCACAAGCAAGTCGACATTGCCAAGCCAACTGAACACATAGTCAACACCGCTGAAATCCTCGTTGGCAAGCCGCCTCGACACTTCGCGCGAAAACGGAGTGAGCACCACAATGGGGGTTTCGGGGTAAACCTTCTTTATTTCCTTAGCCGACGAAAACGTTTCAGAGACATCTACACCCGGCATGGCGATGATTATGTCGTAATGTTTTTCGGCCAAAGTACGCCACGCCGACTCATAGTCGCTCACACGCGTCACACGAGGCGGAGAGCTCAGGTTGAGCGACACATATTCAAAATAAATCTGCTCCTCAACGCGCCCGTCCTCCTCCATCATGAAGGCGTCGTAGGTAGAGGCAATGAGCAGCACATTATAGATGCGCTCCTGCATTAGGTTTTGGAAAGCCGTATCCTTTAGATACAGTTGACTGAGCAATGGTTCATTCATTGTGCTATTATTGGTTTGTTGTCTGTGATAAGAGAGGCTAACCCTCCCTCACTCCAGACACTTTCTTGTTTCATCTTTTTGATAACACAAAAATAGTGCAAATCAACAGCACTGGCAAGCCACTGAAGAACGGCAAGAGCACCACTCTCGACACACCATGTGACAAAAAGCACGCACCGGAATGCCGTTGAAAGCATCCCGGTGCGGTGTAGTCGTCATTGTGACAGGGCCGTCACTTGGCCACAGCAGCCTTTTTAGCCACAGTCTTCTTTTTGGCCGCAGGCTTCTTGGCAGTCTTCTTAGCGTCGGTTGCGGCCGCACGCGTAGAACGCCGCGCAGAGCGCTTGGAAGCATTGGCCTCGTCTGCCACAATTGCCCGGCAGTCGTCTAAAGTGAGGGCCGACGCATCCTTGTCCTTCGGTATCTTGAAGTTTTTCTTCTGATAGCTGATATATGGGCCATAGCGGCCGTTGAGCACCTGAAGGTCAGGTTCTTCGTCAAATGTGGCTATCACCCGCTGAGCCTCGGCGTTGCGCTTGCTCACAATCAGGTCACAAGCCTCATCGAGTGTTATGCTTTCGGGATTAAGCGTCTTGGGGATGGAAACGAATTTTCCCGCATGCTTCACATAAGGCCCGAAACGCCCCACAGCCACAGTCACATCGCTCCCCTCAAACTCGCCGAGCGTGCGCGGCAAGTCAAACAGTTTCAGCGCATCGTCGAGAGTCAGTGAGGCAATGCTCTGCCCCTTCTGAAGCGACGCAAACCGCGGTTTCTCGTCCTCATCGGTACCTCCAAGCTGCACAAGAGGGCCAAAACGGCCTATTTTCACAGCCACCACACGGCCGGTTTTGGGGTCGGTGCCAAGCACGCGCTCACCCACCTTGTGCTCAAGGCGCAAGGCCGAAACCTTCTCAATGTCGGGGTGAAAACTCTTATAGAAGCGGTCTATTTCCTGATTCCAAACCTGCTTACCCTCAGCGATGTCGTCGAATTCACTCTCAACACGCGCCGTGAAATTGTAATCCATGATCGATGGGAAATACTCGAGCAAGAAGTCGTTGACCACCATACCCACGTCGGTGGGTATGAGTTTGCCTTTTTCGGCACCCGACATCTCGGTGTTTACAGTTGTTTTCACCGAACCGTCGGCTTCGAGGGTGATAACCTCGTATTTGCGTTCCTCGCCACGGCTCTCACCCTTCACCACATAGTCGCGCGCCTGGATGGTAGAGATTGTGGGCGCATAGGTCGACGGACGGCCTATGCCCAGCTCCTCAAGCTTGCGCACGAGCGATGCCTCGGTGTAGCGCGGCGGCTGCTGAGTGTAGCGCTGAGTCGCCTCAATGCCAGTTGCCGTCATGGCCATGCCCACCGACATAGGAGGCAGTGAGTGTCCCACCGATGACGATGCTGCCTCGTCGTCGGTCGATTCCATATACACCCGCAAAAAACCGTCGAACTTAATAACCTCGCCCGATGCCACGAAATGCTCATCGCGATTGCTTATGGCAATGTCTACAGTGGTCTTTTCCACCTGAGCATCAGTCATCTGCGATGCAATCGTGCGCTTCCAGATGAGGTTATACAGCTTCTTTTCCTGTGCAGTGCCCGTTATCTCATGGTTTGAGATAAACGTGGGGCGGATTGCCTCGTGGGCTTCCTGCGCACCTTTGCTCGTGGTGTGGTAGCGACGCACCTTCAAGTAGGCCTCGCCTATGTTTTCCGTTATTTCCTTGCTTATTGTGCCCAGAGCCAGATTCGAGAGATTGACCGAGTCGGTACGCATGTATGTTATGTGTCCGGCCTCGTAGAGAGCCTGCGCCACACGCATGGTCTGCGCCACCGAGAACCCGAGCTTGCGTGAGGCTTCCTGTTGCAGGGTAGATGTGGTGAATGGGGGCGCAGGAGATTTCTTGAGAGGTCGCACCGAGACATCAGTCACACTAAACTGCGCCGTGCGGCAAGCTTCAAGCAAAGTCACAGCCTCGTCGTGCGTGGCCAGACGCTTGTTGAGCTCGGCGGCCACAGCCGACGGGCACCCCTGCGGCTGCATGGTGCTTGTGATGCGGTAATATTCCTCGCTCTTGAAATTGCGTATTTCCTTCTCGCGGTCGGCAATGAGACGCACTGCCACACTTTGCACGCGTCCGGCCGATAAAGCCGGCTTTATCTTCTTCCACAGCACAGGCGAGAGCTCAAATCCCACTATGCGGTCGAGCACACGGCGAGCTTGCTGTGCATCTACAAGATTAACATCGATGGTGCGCGGATTTTCAATTGCCTTGAGAATAGCCGGCTTGGTGATTTCGTGGAACACTATGCGGCGTGTGTTCTCAGGTTTCAGTCCGAGCACTTCATACAAATGCCAGGCTATAGCCTCTCCCTCACGGTCCTCATCACTCGCGAGCCACACCGTAGTTGCCTCCTTTGCCGCTTTCTTCAAGTCGGCCACCAGCGGTTTCTTGTCGGCCGGGATTTCATAAATAGGCTTATAGCCATCATTGATATCAATACTGAAATCTTTCTTGTGCAAATCACGGATATGACCATAGCTCGACATCACCTTGTAGTCCTTACCCAAAAACTTCTGTATGGTTTTGGCCTTGGCAGGAGACTCTACTATCACTAAATTCTCAGCTGGCATAATATAAATAGCGTCTGTTTTCTTATTGTTATACTCAGCCACACCCCCGGCGCTGACGACTCTTACCACCTAAAATAGGTGAAGAATAGCCGCAAAAAGGGCTGTAACTCTAAAATCGGGTGCAAAATTAGACAAAAAACCATAACGGCACATATTAATAATGTGAAATTTATGGTTTTTTGCCTAAAAAGTCAATGATTTATAAAAAAGGGACTAATATCGACGGGCACCGTTGCATAAACGGCAGCTTACGTGAAACCGCGGCATCAGCGCACCTCGTGCCTAAGGTCGTAGTTTTGACGCTGAGACTCAAACGTTGCTGGCGACTGGCGCAAGCGTTCGGTATCGATTAGCGGATTGTAGCTGGCCATCACCGAACTGAATGTCACATCGCGAGCCCCCTCAGATGGGACATCAACCACAGGAGCCTCGGCATTGATTCCAAAGTGGGCGTTCAATGCTTTTATAACCATTGCCGTGCCTCGCATCTTGCCTTCAACAGAGTAACCCGCTATGTGCGGAGTAGCCACAAAGGCCCTATTCAAAAGTCCGATGTTGATGTCAGGCTCGTTTTCCCAGCAATCAATGGCCACATCACCGCTCCAGTGCTCAAGCAAGGAGTTGTCGCACACGCGTCCGCGCGAGGCATTCATTATCAGCCCACAGCACTCAGCGCGCTCAAGCATTTGTTCGTCGCACAAGTGTCGGGTTGCATAAGGGCCACGGGTAGTGAGCGGCACATGGTAAGTGATCACATTGCTTTGCGACACAAGCCGGCCATAAGAGCAGAAGCCCTCGGAGCCTTCGGCATCGGCTCTCGGAGGGTCGCACAACAGCACATTCAAGCCAAGCTCACGCGCCCACCGAGCCACGATAGACCCCACATGCCCCACGCCAACCACGCCAAGCGTGAACTTGTGCGAATCAGCGATTCCACGGACACGCATCCAATGCCCCACAATCGACAGCACCCATTGCGCCACGGCCGGTGCATTACACCCGGGCGCATTGGCCACTGATATTCCATGCGAAGCGCAATATGCGAGGTCGATGTGGTCGGTGCCTATGGTGGCAGTTCCCACAAAGCCCACGCGACTGCCCTCGAGCAAGGCTTGGCTGCACCGAGTGCGAGTGCGCACAATAATCGCATCGGCATCGCGCACAGTATCGGGCGTAAAGTCAGCAGGTTCAAGATATTCCACATCGGCCCACGGCTCAAGCCGGCCCTTGATAAACGGTATGTGGTTTTCTACAATTATTTTCAGCATTTTACTGAGCAAAGGGATATAACGTTGTTTTAATTGGCAAATAATACCGAAAGGCGCAGCGTCTGCGTCCGGCAATCAAAGCAGTTGCATCACATAGCCCGCTCCGGCACCCACAAGCAGTATCACCACGAGCAAATAGCGGCGCAATGCCGTGGATATGGTAAACGTGTGGGCCACCTGAATGGCAAGGCAAAGGTTGAGCACAGGCACATATGTGGCTATGTGGTTATAGTCGACACACATCGCAAGGATGGCAAGCACCGCGAGCACCGCAAAAAACGCATTATACATGCGAATCTGCAAGCGATAGTTGTAGGTGGTGAACATATTGATGGCCGTGAGCACCACCGTGAGCACCGCCACGATGGCTGCGGTAGCCACATCGACGTGAGGCAGCGCCTCGCTTGCAACCACAGTGAAGATAGTGGAAAGATGCGGCAGCACAAAATTGGCAGGATTGACCAATCCCAGCCCTATGGCAATCCAATAGGGGGTGAGCAAGCCAAGCAACATAGCTATCAAGCCGCGAAAGTTCATGGCTCGCATCTGCATAAACCCGATGAGCATCACCGGTGTCAGGAAGAAGAACGAGTAGTGGAACATGCAGCAAAACGAGATGAGAGCAAACGCAATGAACACGCTACGCTGCGAATGCTGCTTGTTTTGGTATTCCGACATGAGCACAAACGACGCGCCCACGAGCACAAGACACAAGGCCGTGCCCACATAGAACTGCACACTTGCCATGGGATTGCCCAACTGCAGCAACAAAAACACCGATGCATAAGACACCGTGTAGGCCCTGACAAAATTAAACATGCGGTTCAGCGTTATGAGCAATGCCCCAATAGCCAGCGTGCACACCGAATTAACGGCCCACGAAGCCATGCGGTCGGTTATCAACGCCTCTGGCGATGGAAAAAAAGTACCGCCACCGGCGTGCGATATTATTATTTTGCCACTCATTGCCGCCCATGCGGTAAGCAACAAATAAGCAACCACCATGACCGTCAAGAACTTGCGGCCATTAAAAAACTCATTGATATGGTCTTCCCTTATGCTCATTCGGCATTATGGTGTTTTGTGTTGGCTACACCCATCCAGTGCCACACAGTCACAATAACTGCGGCACAGCCATTATTGGCCACGGGAATCACGGGCTACTGGAGGTCGAAGCCTATGTCGCGGCGGAAATATTTTTTATCGAAATCTATTTTTGCTATATTGGCAAACGATTGGTCGAGAGCCTCTTGCTTAGTGTTACCGTAGCTGGTGACAGCAAGCACACGACCGCCCGAAGTGACTATGCGTCCTTGCTGGTCACGGGCTGTGCCAGCATGGAACACTACACTGCCCTCAACGCTGTCGAGACCAGTAATCACTTTGCCCTTCTCATATTTTTCGGGATACCCTCCGCTCACCATCATCACCGTAACGGCATAACGGGGATCTATGCTGATTGACGTTTCGTTAAGGCGGCCATCGGCTGCGGCAAGCAGCAGCTCAACCAAATCGTTGCCCAGGCGAGGCATCACCGACTCGGTTTCGGGGTCGCCCATACGCACATTGTATTCAATCACATATGGGTCGCCATCCACATTGATGAGGCCAAAGAAAATAAATCCGCAATAGGGCAGATTCTCAGTCTGCAGCCCCTTTACGGTAGGTTCGATAATGCGTTCACGCACCTTTTCCATAAAGGTGTCGTCGGCAAAACTCACGGGAGAGACCGAACCCATGCCGCCAGTGTTGAGACCCTGTTCGTTCTCGCCAATGCGCTTATAGTCCTTAGCCACGGGCAACAGGCAATAGCTTGTGCCATCGGTGAGCACAAACACCGAGCACTCTATGCCTTTCAGAAATTGCTCAATCACCACCGTTGCCGACGACTTGCCAAACATGCCCCCGAGCATTTGGCGCAGCTCACTCTTGGCCTCGTCAAGCGTGTCAACAATAAGCACACCCTTACCGGCGGCCAGGCCATCGGCCTTGAGCACGTAAGGCGGCTTTTGAGCCTCAAGGAACCGGTAGCCGTCTTCAATGTTGTCGGCAGTGACACTGAAATATTTTGCAGTGGGTATGCCGTTGCGCTCCATAAACCCTTTGGCAAAATCCTTGCTGCCCTCTAACTGGGCACCAAGCTTCGACGGACCAATCACACGCACATGGCTCAAGTCGGCACGGCTCTTGAAATAATCGGTTATGCCTGCCACAAGCGGGTCTTCATTACCCACCACGAGCATATCCACATCATGTGCAACCACAGCTTCAGCAACAGCCTCAAAATCAAGCGGCTTCACATCGAGATTCTCGCCATAGAGGCCCGTTCCCGCATTACCGGGAGCTATGTAAAGCTTGCCCAGCAACTCACTTTGACTCAATTTCCAAGCTATTGCACACTCGCGGCCACCCGAGCCCAGCAGCAATATGTTGATTTTCTTATTGCTCTCCATCATTGTTTGAGTTATTGTCGTTATTAGTCTTGTTTTCATTATTGTTGTCGAAGCCGTCGTTTAGTTCGCGACGCTTCCATCCGTTGCGGCGGCCATGCACTATGGGACGCTCATTTTCAACGCCCAGCGATGGCTTGCGGCCACGAAGCATTTTCTTGGCAAACTCGCGCGAGTGCCAGAAAGCATCGTCCTGCGGATTGCCCTCCTCGTCGCGGCCTCGTTCACCGTAGGGCTTCGAAGTGCGGAATGAACCTGCTGCCGGACGATCGTCATCTTTGCGGCGGAAATCGCGCTTGAACGGACGGCGACCTGCACCATTACGGTCATCATCATCGCGACGGAATCCACGCTTAAACGGGCGACGACGATCATCGCCGTCACGATTGTCATCATCGCGGCGGAAGTCGCGCTTAAACGGACGGCGGTCGTCACGGTCACGATCGTCACGGCGTTTTTTATACGCCCCGCGCTTGTCTTCGCTGCGACGGAATCCCTCATTCTTAATCGTGCCTCCGGCCCGGCGCAAGTCGTTATAAGCACCATCGAAAATCACATACTCGCGTAGCTCGCACGGGATTTCGCCATTGTAGAGCGGATATTTCACCGAAGCCTTCAACCCTATCTGGTCAATCAGCTCCTCATCGCTTGCTATCACCCAGGCCTCATAGCCACGGAACACGCGCTTCAGCTTCTCGCCCAGCGTGGCATACAAGTTCTCAATATCGTCAAGCTTGAGACGCTCGCCATAGGGTGGATTGGTGATGAGCACACCTTTGCCCTCGGCCGGCAGCGAGTCGTAGTCCTGTATGGGCTTCTGCTCAATTTCAACATATTTTGCCACACCTGCGCTTTTCACATTGGCACGGGCAATAGCTATTGCCTTGTGAGAAACGTCGGAGCCAAAAATCTTGAATTCAAAGTCGCGCTCGCCACTGTCGTCGTTGTATATTGTCTCATAAAGGTCGCTGTCGTAGTCGGCCCAATGCTGAAATGCGAAATCGGAACGGAACACACCGGGATTGATGTTGGCCGCAATCAAGGCAGCCTCAACGAGAAATGTGCCCGAGCCACACATGGGATCCACAAAATTGCTCTTGCCATCCCAGCCGCTCAGCTTGATTATGCCAGCCGCCAGCACCTCGTTGATGGGAGCATCGGTCTGAGCCTCGCGCCAGCCACGCTTGTAAAGCGGCTCACCCGACGAATCGAGCGACAGCGTCACATCGTGGTCGCTAATGTGCACATTGAATCTGAAATCGGGTGAATTGAGACGTATCGACGGGCGCTTGCCGCACTTCTCGTTGAAATAGTCAACTATGGCATCTTTCACGCGATAGGTGACGAAACGCGAATGCCTGAAGCTGTCGCTGAACACGGTGGCATCGATCGAGAAAGTGCTGTCGACGTTCATAATCGATTCCCAGTCGAAGGCCTTCACATGGTCATACAGGTCATCGGCATCGCTCGACTTGAATTTATAAATCGGCTTCAACACCCGCAATGCAGTGCGCAGGCAGAAGTTGGCACGGTACATCATTTCCTTGTCGCCCTTGAACGACACCATGCGCCGTCCCTCAGTCACCTCGTCGGCACCCAAGGCCTTAAGCTCGTCGCAGAGCACGCCCTCGAGTCCCTGAAACGTCTTGGCGACCATTTCAAATTTCTCACTCATCGTTTTTCAGTCTTACTATATTATTTGCTTTTGCTTGAATTAGCTTCTCTCCGCGGGCCACATCGGTTGTGACCCAAATGTTGCCGCCTATCACGGCATTGTCGCCTATGGTGACACGGCCAAGAATGGTGGCATTACTGTAAATCACCACATTGTTCCCTATGATGGGATGACGCGGCACTCCCTTGACCAGACGTCCGTCGCTGTCGGTGCGGAACGACCGTGCGCCAAGTGTCACACCCTGGTATATCTTCACATGGTTGCCTATGATTGCCGTTGCCCCAATCACCACACCCGTGCCGTGGTCGATGGCGAAATGGTTGCCTATGCTTGCACCTGGATGGATGTCGATACCGGTCTCACTGTGGGCCTGCTCGCTTATCATGCGCGGTATCACCGGCACACCGGCAAGCAGCAGCTCGTGGGCAATGCGATAGTTGATGATGGCTTTTATTGACGGATAACAGTAAATCACCTCCTCGTGGCTCACCGCTGCCGGATCGCCCTCATAGATGGCCTCAACATCGGTGTGCAGCAAGCTGCGCAGCTGTGGCAGCTTGGCAATGAAGCCGGCAGTGATTTCAACGGCACGCTGGCGCAGGCCGGTAAGCTTTGTGGCATCGGCCGAACACTCCCCTATGGCAAACCCTGCTGTAATCTGATTTTCAAGCAGCGACTTCAGGCGCTCGCAACGCAACCCCAACTGATATTCCAAATTGAAGCTATTGACATCGGTATCGCCGAAAAATCCAGGGAACAGCAACTCACGGCACAGCATCACAGCCTCCTTTATGAGACCCTGGCGTGGCAATGGCTCACGCCCGAACCGCATGTGGCACATTCCGCGGGCATTGATATCGCGGGCCAGCTGGTGCACAGTCTGCTTCAGTTCCTCTTCGTTGTAGTAAGTGTTGTTACCCATCATGTTAAAAAAACCACAGCGCAACAGATGCGCTAAGATGCCGCAAAATTACTAAATTTCAACGTAACACTTCCATTACGGCATTGTTATTTTATGCCACTCATTCAGCTTTTTGCCACAGCTCGCCACTCTGCCGGACCGTAAAGTCACGTCCCCCCCCCAAAAAGAGAGGGGCGCAAAGTGCATAGAGCCGGCAAAAGCCACCAAAGCGATTTTTGGCTGTGATATTGCAGCCATTGGGCATCTTTTTGTAGAAAAATCAGTATTTTTGCATTTTAATAAGTAAAATTGAAATTTACACAACATAAATAATCATCAAATGGGTAAAATCATTCTCACTGGCGACCGCCCTACCGGACGCCTGCACATAGGCCACTATGTGGGTTCTCTGCGCCGACGCGTGGAGCTGCAAAACACCGGCCAATTCGACAAAATATTCATTATGATTGCCGACGCTCAAGCGCTGACCGACAATGCCGACAACCCTGACAAGATACGCCAAAACATCATAGAGGTGGCTCTCGACTACCTGGCTTGCGGCCTCGACCCCGCAAAGAGCAACATCTTCATCCAGTCGCAGGTGCCTGAATTGTGCGAGTTGGCATTCTACTATATGAATCTTGTGACTGTGTCGAGGCTTCAGCGCAATCCCACCGTCAAGACAGAGATTCAGATGCGCAACTTCGAGACCAGCATCCCTGTGGGATTCTTCACCTATCCCATCAGCCAGGCCAGCGATATCACGGCCTTCAAGGCCACTACCGTGCCAGCGGGTGAGGACCAAGAGCCCATGATTGAGCAGACCCGCGAGATTGTGCGCCGATTCAACGGCATCTACGGCCCTACTTTAGTAGAGCCGGAGATTTTGCTCCCCGACAACGCCGCTTGCATGCGCCTGCCCGGCACCGACGGCAAGGCTAAAATGAGCAAGTCGCTCGGCAACTGCATCTACCTCAGCGACTCGGCCGAGGAGGTGGCCAAAAAGGTGAAAACCATGTATACCGACCCAGATCACCTGCGTGTGCAAGACCCAGGCAAGACCGAGGGCAACTGCGTGTTTATTTATCTCGATGCCTTCTGCCGCGATGAGCACTTTGCCAAATACTGGCCCGAATACAACAACCTCGAGGAAGTCAAGGCACACTACCGCCGTGGCGGCCTTGGCGACGTGAAGGTGAAGAAATTCCTCACTGCCGTAATGCAGGAAGCGCTTGAGCCCATACGCCAGCGCCGCAAGGAATTTGAAAAAGACGTGCCTGCCGTGTATGAGGTGCTGCGCAAGGGCACCGAAGAAGCCCGCAAAGTGGCTGCACAGACACTGTCGGAGGTGCGCAAAGCCATGCGCATCAATTATTTCGAAGACACCGAGCTCATAGCAGAACAAGCCAAGCGATTCCGCGAGGCTGCCGAGCAGAAATAAAATCGGCACACACCGTTCCAGCATAACAAAAGCCGCCTGTCACTGCCTCATCGCAGTTTCAGGCGGCTTTTGTTGTCGGGGCCGAAAGCTCCATCATATATCAAGAGGCCGCAACTGCCACTTTCTGTGGCTGGGTTGCGGCCTCTCGATTATAAATATGCGGGAGTCAAAACCATCAGTCGGCGTGCATCAATCGCTTTTCGGTTGTGCGAGAGCCGTCGGTGTAGGTGGTGACCACTATGTTCAAGCCTTCGACAGGCACGGGGCTTACCACGCCCGATGCAGTCACATAGCTGCGAGTGAGCACGGTCTTGCCAGCCACGACGTCGGCCACGGCCGTAACAGCCACTTGCTCGGTAGCCACAGCCGATGTGTAATAGTTGTGCTTGGCAGCAATGGCTTTAATCGTGTAACTGCCAGCCGGAAGCACAACCTCGCCATCGGTGCTGTTGCTTTCGGATGAGGGATCGCTGCCATCGGTAGTGTAGTAGAAAGTCACGCCTTCCACCGCGTTGCCAAACACTATGGTCGACGTTCCGTCCTTGACGCTAATAGTGGGAGCCTCAAGATGGTCGGGAATTGCCACAACCGGTATGCGCTTCACAAAGCCATTGCACTCTGCCACCACGGTATCGGCCAGATTATCGGCTGGATCCATCCACAGCACATCGTCTTTGATTTGGAAGGCAGTGCCTGCCCCGGTGCTCCACGTCAGCCCATCAGCTTTGGCAAGCTTGGCATCGCACTTGATTGAATCGCTGCGGTGGTTGTCGGCAAAGTAAATCACGCTCACTGCGGCAGCCTGTGCCCCAGGCTCGTCGGCAAATGTGCGCAGCATCGGGTAACGGCCCTCGCCAAAGCTCCAGTAGGCTGTGTCGAGGCCCTCAAGCGGCTGGCCGCTTGTGAGTTGTGCGGTGCTGACTGCATTGGTTCCGGCATATGCTGTGCCGTGGCAAGCCTTGTGCTGCGAAAGCTGAGCGTCGTAATAGCAGTTGCTTGTGCTGCCTTTGTAATAAAGTTTGCCCACAATGTTGCCCACAGTGGTGGGGTCGATAGTGGGATCGATTTCAAGAATGCCCAAGTTGACCGCAGCCTCGGCCATTGTGTCGACAGCCTTGAGGTTATACCATGCCATGATGCCGCCGGTGTACTTGGGAGCGCTCACGCGGCCGGTGTTGAGCACATTTTTCATCTTGCCGAAGCTGGTGTGGCATATACCGCCAGCCGAATGGAGGCGGTTGGCCTGGTAGTTGGTGTTGATGAGCTTGCACTCCACCACACCGTCATTCTGGCAATTCTCAATGGTGCCTCGGCTCGATGTGGTTATACCGCCGGCATACATATAGCCGGCAATGATGTGGCCTGAGTTGTAGCAGTCTTTGATGAGACCTGCGTTATGGTAGCCCACGATGCCGGCCACGGTGCCGGAATGGCTGATGACCGGAGCGTAGTTGCGGCAGTTGATCACGTCGCCGCCATAGTTGTGGCCCACGAAGGCCGCTGTGTGAGAATAGCCCTCAAAGTAGCAGTCGGCTGCCATTCTCAGGTTCTTCACCACGCCACCAACCTTAAGGTTGTTGACAAATCCTGAATTGTTCTCCTTAGTCTCCACTGCGCCTTTATCGTTGAGGGTGCAACTGATGAGGCGCACGTTGTGAATTGTGTGGTTTCCGCCATCGAGCACACCGCCGAAGGCATAGTTGGCCTTTGAACTGCCCTTGATACCTATTCCCTTGAACTCTTGGTCTTTCTCAACATCAATATCGGCTGTGATAAGGAAATATGAGCCACTGAACGACAGCTGGTTGTCGACTGTGGCTTTGCTGAGGTCGATGAGGTCGGCCTTAGTCTCAATCAGATAGGGGCTCTCGGCAGTACCATCGCCTTTGAAGCGGCTTTTGGGAGCGCATCGCAAGAAGAGGTATTTCTGCACCGTTCCGCTTACGGCATAAATCGTATCGGAAGAGAATGAGCCGTTGAGGTGGAACAGGCCGGTGGCATCTACGCTGAGACCGTGGCCATCGTCGGCCAGTGCTCCGTCCATGGCCACTTTCCATTTCACGCTGTTCTGCACGGCACCCGAGAAGTCCTCGGCCACATTGTCAACGTTCTGCTCTTCGGTCGAGAACACTGCCGCCGCGGCCGAAACGTAGGCGCTGGCATTGGTGTCAATACCTTTCAGGCGGGGATAGAGGCCCTTGGTGAAGTTCCACACATCGGCACTGAATGTGCTGTCGAGCGGTTGACCGTTCACCATGGTGCTGGTGGGGAGTGCGGCACTGGTGAGTTTGGCATTGGCAACGATGAGCTGTCCGTCGTAGTAGCAGTTGGTGATCACGGGGGCGCTGCCGCCCGTCTGCGAGTCATACTTACCCACAAACGGTGACTGTGCATCGGTCGATGTGTTCTTTATGAGGCCAGCCACATAGCAACGGCTGAACACCGAGTGGTCGGCATGGCCTTCGATGTTGCCGATGTTCACGTTGTAGCCCACAAGTCCGCCCGTCTGCGGACCGTTGATGATGCTCTCGCCCGAGAAGTAGCAGTCGGTAATCTCACAAGCCTGCACACCGCCCACGATACCACCGGCCGAGGTGCGGCCTATTGAGGCCGAGGTGGTGCTCACCTGACCCACTGCGAAGCAGCGGCGCACGGGAGCCTCGGTGCTCACACCAAGGATGCATCCGGCCATCACGCCCGGATACTGAACCACCACATTGCCGGCAAAATAGCTGTCGGTGATTTCGCCGCCGCGCTGGTTGCCCAAAAAGCCTACCACACCGCCTACCGAGGTGGTGTATTCGGTAGCAGTGCTGGTCACGGTGGTGGCTGTTGCACTGAGTTTGGTCAGCGGCGATCGGCTCACGCCAAACACACCGCCGGTCTGGCTGTTGCCTGTCACGGCTCCAGTGAACGACACGTTGGTAGCCGTTCCCACAAAGCCACCTACGCCGCCGGTGCAGAAGTTACCCACCACCTTACCGCCGGTGACGGTTACATTCTCGATAGAGCCTGCGGTGTAGCCCACAAGCGTACCGGTATAGTAGTATCCAGAGTTGACCACCGGATTGGTGAGACGCACGTTTTTAAGCACGCCAGTGGTGTCGACAGCACCGAAAAGGCCTGCATAGCCATCGACCGTTGACTCTACGGTGAGGTTGCTGATGGCTTTGTTGTTACCATCGTAGACACCGCCGAAGCGGATGCGGTCGTCGCAACCGCCAATGGGCGGGAACAAATAACCATTGAGGTTGATAGCTGCCGTTTGCTTGAAATAAACACCGGCATATTTTGAGCCGAAATGCTTCACCGCATCAATATCGGTCTCGAAGTTCACGCTGTCGGAAAGAGCAAGGAGGTCGGCCGCGGTTTCAATCAGATAGGGATCGGCCTCAGTACCACTACCCTTGAATCCGGCAGTAGCGCGGGCAGCGGGGAATGTGGGCTTGAACGGCAACTCCACAGTTGCGCCGGCGCTGATAAAGGCATAATATTTGCCGTCGGTGGAATTTGCAATCCAGTCACCCCATGTGAGTTTGCCACCTTTGGCACTACCCTTGATGGGCTTATAGGTGTAGTATACTTTTGCAGTGGGGTCGTAGGGGTAGCACTTATACTTAAGGTTGCTCGACTCGAGAATCACCTGCGGCTTGATCGCCAATGTGGAGTCTCCGTTGAGATTCACAACCGTCTTTTTACCCGTACCGGCAAAGTTATACACGGCAAGCCGATTGGTGGCCTCTTGCTCAACCACCACAGGATAGGCAAGCGTCTGCTTTGCACCCAGGGTGTCGACCACTGTCATGCTCATCGTGGTGTTGGCCGGCTTGAAGTCGGAGCGTACGCGCACGCCGTCGAGTATATAGCCTTGGTATTTACCGCTTGTGATGTAGACCGTCCACGAGTCGAGGGTGAGCGTGCTGCCTGTGATTTGACCGGTAATCACGCCGGTGGTGTCGATTGAGGCGTAGCCGGGGTTCACTTTCACAATGTCGCAGTTGCCATAAGTGGCACTCTCATACACCGACTGGCGCTCGAAGCGCACCTCGCCAGTGGCGAGATCGACGGTGCCAGTGGCGCTTTTGCCATAACCGCCAAAGCCCTTAATCTCGATGGTGGTGCCGGTGATGCTGAAACTCACGGGCACTGAGCGCTTGAATGCGGCTGGAGTACCTGTGGTGTAGTCAAACTGGAGGCTCGGACTCTTTAAGTCGGATGCCGAAACAGCTTTGGCCACCCGTTTTGCCTTTGCCTTGGCATTGGCCTTGACCACGCGTTGAGGCATGCCTAGTGTGGCTTGCCTGTCGGTTGTTATGGCCGACCGCATGCCTATTTGGGCATCTATTGCCTTGCATGGCTTTACGGCTGCCGCATCGCTAAACGGGCTCGCGGTCTTTGCCGCAAGCGTAGTGCTTAGCATTGCTGCTAATGATAAAAAAACGTAGATTTTCTTCATAAACTATTATAGTTTGATTGATAATTGGCGCAAATTTATCAAAAAAGCACACAAATTGCAATTCGCCACTGCCCTTTTTGGCTATCTCTCACTGAATTTCAAATAGCACAAAGCTCAGCAGCAATGAATTTTAATGGCGCACTGATATCGTTGACAAAAAAACAGCTTGATTGTGATTGACATCATGAGCCGTGCCGACAGGGCTGGCACGGAGCCAAAGCATCTCAAGCGACGCATTAAACCCAAAAAAGCGCCACCCCCTTTTTAGGAGTGGCGCCTTCTATCAATTATGGATTAATGGCCTTAACTATTCTGCCAATGGCAGATAGTTGCGCTGGCCAGTGCTTTCATTACCATCCGGCATTCTGCGAGCAACCGCTAGCCTGGATTTCATCGGTGGGCACGGGGAAGAAGTAGTACTTCTTGTCGTAGGTGCGCACTGCTGTGGTCACTGCTCTCATATAGCCTGCGGTGCTCAAAGTGATGTTGGCATCAAGATTGGGCACATCGCTCAGGTTAGCACCCTCCATGATGGCGGGATAAACGCTTGAGTCGAGCTTGTCGAGCTGGTGCCAGCGGATGAGGTCCCAATAGCGATACCAGTTGTCGGTCATAAGCTCGCAACGGCGGCAGCGGCGGATTTCCCAAATGAGGCTGCTCACGTTGTGGTTGTTCTTAGGATCGGCCTCGGGAGTGGTGGTGAGGTCGGGCAGACCGGCACGCGCCATCAGCTTGTTGATAGATGCGTTGAGGTCGTCTTGGGTGATAGTGCCAAGCTCAGCCTTTGCCTCGGCATAGTTGAGGTAAATCACAGCCAGCCAGTAGAGAGGAGCATCGGTATAGTTGGTGCCAGTGTTGCCACGATAGTAGAATTCGCAATTCGGGGTGTCATACTTGCCGATGTTGTAGGCTGTAGACGAGGTCATCAATGGGTCGCTGTTGCTGTAGCCACGACGCCAACCGTAGCCCTTGAAGCAGAGCACAGAGTCGAGCAGAACGCCAAGGCGCTTGTCGCGCACGCTGAGCATGTCGTTGATAGTGAACACAGTGTCGCGGCTTGAGCCATCGACGCGAACCACCATCTTAGGCTTGTCGCTCGTGTTGAGCGATGTGGTAGACAGCGGCTTGCCATCGGTGAAGAGGAACGACTCTACGGCGTCTCTTGTGATACCATACTGCTGAGTAGAAGATGTGGTGTAGTCGAGAGTTGAGTGGTGCTGCACATCTTTCTCATAGTTGCGGTAGAAGATGATTTCCTTGCTGCCGCTCAGGTCGGTAGAGTTATAGATGGTGCCGTATTTGCTCTCGAGAGCATAGCCCATGCCCATGATCGACTCAGAGGCCTTGAGGCTCTCGTTGAGATACTTGTTGGCGCGAGTGAGGTCGGCTGCCTTGCCGTTGTCGGCTTGAGTGCGGTATTTGCAATAAGTACCCTCAAAGAGGCAAACGTCGCTCTTCATGGCAGTTGCCATAGCCTTTGTGAACGTGTTCTTGTCGCTGCTTGAGCTCAAGTTTGCAATAGCATAGTCGAGGTCGGCGAGCACGCTGTCCATGACCACATCGCGGTCGGTGCGTGGCTTCTTGGCCTCTTCGCTCGACGGATCGAGAACCACAGTGTTGAACCACTGCACATCGCCATACATGCGCACGAGCTGATAGTACTGCCAAGCGCGGTTGAGACGGGCAATCGCCAGATAGGAGGCCTTGTTGCTCAATGATGATGCAGGCAGGTAGTTGATTGCATAATTGGCGCGGCGTATTTCCTCGAATGCGCCTGACCAGTAGCTTGACGACTGGGGAACAGATGTGTAAGTCCAGTTCTCGAATGTGCCGCGTGCCTGGTCGTCGGAAAGCGACTTGAAGTAGTACCAGCCGCCGCCACCGCCTGTGCCGTAGCCACTGTAGTCTTCATAGAATTTGTTGCAGTAGCTCGATACCAGACTGCTGTTGTTCCAGAATTCCGGAGAGTTGACCGGGGTATCGCGCGGCGTCTTGTCAAGCATGTCGTTACAGCTTGTTAGTGCCATCGCAGCTACAGCCAATGATAATATTATTGTCTTTTTCATTTCTGTATGTCTTTTTTTGGAAGTTAAGATAATGTTAGAAAGTTACCTGAAGGCCACACGACCAGCTGCGGGTGATGGGGTAAGTACGTCCCCAAGTACCGTAAGAGAGTGAGCCTTGTCCGGCATTCATTTCAGGATCAATCGGGAGGTCACCGCTACCCTTGTGGAGCAGGCAGAGGTTGTTGACGCTTGCATAGACGCGAAGCTTCTGGATGTAAACCTTCTTGGTAAGTGCCTGGGGCAGTGTGTAACCGAGGGTGATGTTCTTCAGACGCAGATACGACATGTCGACCAGATATTTGCTCTGGGGATAATAGTTGTATCGGCCGCCTTCGCCTGCAAGGCCCACCACGTTGCCGCTTTCGTCGTTGCCGGGGAAGAGCACGGGGAAGTCGTTGCCTTGGCTGATAGTGTTCTTGGTCACAGTGAATGCGCCGGTAGTCTGATCGATGGTGTACTCAAACTCGTTGTACTTGGTCTGATTTGAATAGATAGCCAAGTCGGCTGCACGCATTTCGGGGAATACCATTGAAGAGAGTGTCCACATGTCGCGCTTGCCCACGCCCTGGAAGAAGAGGTCGAGGTCGAAGCCCTTGTAAGTACCGCCAATGTGGAAGCTGTATTCATAGCGCGGTGTGGTGTTACCAATCACCTTGAGGTCGCCGTGGTCTTCAAGGGTGCCTTTTCCGCCAGTAATCTTGCCATCGCCGTCGAGATCCTTGAACTTGATGTCGCCAGGACCGTAGATGAACGAGTTGGTCTGGATGCCGGTCTGGTCAGCCACACCTGATTTGTAGTTCCAGCCTGTCAGCACATAGCCGCTGCTGGTCTTAGTGATGATAGGACCGTCGAAGTCGTCTTCAGTGAAGTAGCGATCTGTCTCAAAGCCCCAGATATCGCCCCAAGTCTGGCCTTCATAGGCATATTGAGTGTCGTTGGGGTGGCCAATCAGCTTGCTGCCCGATGTCCACTTCATAATCTTAGCAGTGGCATCGCCGATGCTGAAGTTGATATATGCGCTCAGGTCTTTGTTGAACTGGCGGCGCAGGTTGAGGTTGAGTTCCCATCCGCGTGAACGGAGCGAGCCTGCATTGGTGTAGGGAGATGTGGCGCCTACGCTAGGAGCAACTGCTGTGCCAGGGGCAAGCATGTCGCGAGTGTCGCGCTGGAACCAGTCGAAGCCCACAGTGATTTGGTCGTTGAGGAAGCCCAGGTCAAGACCCACGTCGGTGGTGCGGATGCGCTCCCATGTGAGGGTCGATGATACCCATGTGGGCATATCGAGCTCAGTGACCTTGCCGTTAGAGCTGTTGAGCCAGTGTACGTCGCTCTTGCCCACGGTTGCAATCTTAGAAAGGAACATCCAGTCGCCCACGGCCTCGTTACCGATTTCACCGTAAGAGACGCGCAGCTTACCGTTGTCAACGATGTCGCGCAGCTTGTCCCAGTAAGCTTCCTGGCTGAAGCGGTAGCCCACAGAGAACGAGGGGAAGAATGCCCACTTGTTGCCTTCGGGGAAACGAGACGAACCGTCGTATCGGCCGTTGAGCTCGAGCAGGTAGATGCCTTTATAGTCGTAGTTGATACGTCCGAAGTAACCTGCCGATGCGCGGTCTTGAGTGCTTGAAGTGATGGCCCACTTCTTCTCGTCGCCGTATGTGAGGTTGAGCTCAGGCATTGTCTCGGCATAAAGCTCGGGACGCTGTGCGTAGAAATAGTCATAGTCCATGTTCTCGCCGTTGATACCTACCATCACACCCAGTGTGTGTGCTTCATTGAACGTCTTGTTGTAGTTCAAGTAGGCGTTGGCGGTCCAAAGGTTGCGCTTGCTGTTGTCGCGCCAAGTATCGGTGCTCGACGAGCTCACGATATAGGTGGGGTTCACACCGCTCCAGTTCATACCATACACAGAGTGGTCGGCCGACTTGCTGTTCATGTTCTGAACCTCGTATGTGAAATCGGCGTTGAAGGTGAGGTCTTTGGTGATGTTGGCCTTCAAGTATGCATTCAGGCGGAGTTGGTCTCTAACCACCACCTTGCGGGTTGCCTGCTTCTGCATGGCAATTACGCGGAAGTCGTTGCCGTTGATTGTGCCCGAGGGGATGAAGAATGATCCCCAGCGCCACAGATACTGGTACATGTTGTTCCATGTATCGGCACGCGAGAAGTGACGGCGGGTGTAGTTGATGCGGGTGCCCACTGTCAGCCAGTCGGTGATGTCGGTCTGCAGGTTGGCATTGGCGCTGTATTTCTTACGCTGGCCGGGGTTGAACTTCATGATGTCTTCCTTCGAGTCGTAGTTGAACGAAGTGTAGAATGTGGTGCGGCCGCTTGAGCCTTGAACCGACACGTTGTGGCTCTGCGACGGAGCTGCCTTCTGATACCAGATATCCTGGATGTCATAGTCGGCATAATAAAGTGGCTGATTGCCGTCGAAGCGGTAGTCACCCACATTGTTTTCGTCGACATAGGGGCGCATTTCGCCATATTTCAGCTTCTTGCCGCCATTCTGCTCTTTCCACTTCTGGGCATAAGGCAACAGTTTGTCGAAATACATACCGAAGAGCTCCACAGCGTCGCTACCCTCGCGCTTCTTAGCTGTTATAGCAGCTTGCAGCTGGGTGGGCACGTCGGGGAAATCGGGCAGATAGGTCGAGTTGTCCCATGCGAAGTTGTTGTTGTAGCTCACGGTCACCTTGTCGCCCTTCTTACCTTGCTTGGTGGTGATGAGAATCACACCGAATGCGGCACGAGTACCGTAGATTGACGATGAGGCAGCGTCTTTGAGCACGCTGATGCTTGCGATGTCGCTGCTGTTGACCATCGAGAGGTCGTCGACAGGCACGCCGTCGACAACGATGAGCGGGCTACTGGTCTGGCTGTTGCTCAGAGTACCCAAGCCGCGGATTGAAATAGAGGGCTCAGAGTTGATATCACCACTCGAGTTGAGGATGGTGAGGCCCGGCACAGCACCCTGCAGTGCCTTGGTCACGTCTTGCTCGGGGCGTCCTTGCATGGTTTTGCCCAGGTCGACTGTCGACACGGCACCGGTGAGGTTCACCTTCTTCTGCTGGCCGTAGCCCACAACCACCACTTCGTCGAGCAGTGCATTGTCTTCCTTCAGGGTTATCGTCATGCCGTTGGCGGCTTTCACTGTTTGGCCTTTATAGCCCACATAGCTCACTTGCAGACGGGCGTTGGCGCTGGTCTTGAGCGAGAATTTTCCGTCAATGTCGGTGACGGTGCCACGCGTGGTTCCTATCTCTTGGATACTGGCTCCGATAATGGGCTCGCCCTTATCGTCGACCACAATACCCTTAACGATGCCGGCCGATGCCGACACCTCCTGAGGCGCTGGGGATGCATAAGCATATGTGCCACCCATGCCACAAGTCAGAAAAAGTGCTCCTAAAAAAGCTAACTGTTTCTTCATAAGCGTGATAATTGTTTTTAGTTGTATTTATGTTAATAATTTTGCCTAATGAAGGGCCGTTTGTTATTGTCGTTTTGCTAGATTGTGCGGTTTAGTCCATCTGGGGGAATGGAGGTCATGCATTAATATATGTGGTCAATCGCTAGAAACAACACACAAAGAAACCATATTTATTTTAATTTTCCAAACATTTTGAAACTTTCTTTTCGGTTCACATCTGTTAACACCGAAAACGGTTAGTCATCCGCACCAAAAACATGCTGAAAAACATATAACACTACCATAATTAGCCTATTATTGACTATGCTTCTGCATAGTTGGCCAATGATAAAAGAATGTGAAAACACACGCAACTCTTGGGGCTGCCATGAGGCTTCTCGAGGCCATTGGCACAGGCATTTCCCCTCCAGGCACCATCAAAAAGCCCGAAAACTCCAGATTTGTGGCGTTTTTTTTTAATTTTATTTGCCGTTTTAAGCAATATTCACTTTATTTGCATCTGACTTTTTCTCTATTGGCTTATTTGAGGCGGGTAGCGTGTGTATTCCCCTCTCTAAAACATGCTCTCTGCCTAAGGATGCCAGTAAGACGAGGCACCCGTTTGTCGCATATAATAACTTTTTTATTATATAAACCTATAAATAACTTGTACTAAACAACATGTGCGTATGAAAAAGCAATGTGTATTGCTGGCTGCGTTGGCCATTGCATGTGGTGCTCCCGCCGGATTCTCAAGTCTGGACAATGTGGGCTTCACGGCTGCCGCGCAAGACAGCAAAGTGACAGGTGTCGTTAAAGACTCTAACGGCGAGCCGCTCATTGGCGTGACCGTTAAAGTTAAAGGCACCAACCAGGGAACAGTGACCGACCTCGACGGCCGCTATTCAGTGAAAGCCCCGAAGAATGCCACACTGGTATTCACTTATGTGGGCTACAAACCTCTAGAAGTGAGCGCCGCCAAAGGCGCTAACGTGACCTTGGAGACAAACAGCAATCAGCTGGGCGAGGTGGTGATCACCGCCGAGTTCGGTATGAAGCGTGTGGCAAGAGCCGTGGGTTCATCGGCTCAGAACATCAAGGCCGTAGATATCACAGAATCGGGACGTACCGACTTCATCTCAGCCCTCCAGGGCCGTGTGTCGGGTATGACCGTAACAAGCTCAGGCGGTGCCCCGGGTGCATCTACTTCGGTAGTGCTCCGCAGCGCCACTTCTCTGTCGGGTAACAACCAGCCGCTCTATGTGGTCGACGGTGTGCCCATGAACAACTCTTCATTCAACCCCACCGAGGGTTTCGCTACCGACGACAGCAGCACCGGCTTGAGCGTGCGCTCTACCGACTACTCTTCGCGCGGTAACGACTTCAACCCCGAAGACATCGAGAGCATGACAGTGCTCAAGGGTGCCGCAGCCGCAGCCCTCTATGGTAGCGACGCCAGCAACGGTGCCATCATCATCACCACCAAGAAGGGTCACTCTGGCCGTGCCCGCGTCACCTACAGCAACCAGCTGTCGTGGTCGAAGGCTTACGGCTGGCCTAAGGTGCAGAACGTGTATGGCAATGGTGCTTACGGAACCACCAACTATTACTACACTAGCCACTTCGGCGCCAAGTACGACGGCACACAGCCCTACTACGACAACGCCTCTTCAGTGCTCCAAACCGGTTTCCTGCAGAAGCACAACGTGTCGCTCGAGGCAGGTAACGACAAGATGTCGATCCGCGGTTCGGCTGGTTACATCGACCAAAGCGGTGTGATCAAGACCACCGACCTGAAGCGTACCAACATCTCGATTGCCGGACGTGCCGAGCTCACCAAGTGGCTCAAGTTTGAAGGCAGCATGCAGTATGTGAACCAAAAGAACCACAAGGCCCTGCGTGGCTCTTACGGTCCTATCGCCAAGTCATACAGCTGGCCCAACATGGACAACATGGCCAACTACATGGCAGCCGACGGCTCACACATGCGCTACCCGGACTACTACACCGATACCGACCTGCTCAACCCGCTCTTCGCTCTGTACAAGAACCTCAACTACGACGTTACCGACCGCATCATCAGCGCGTTCTCGCTCAACATCACCCCCATCGAGCACACCTACATCCGTGCTCAACTCGGTTGGGACGTGAGCACATCGTCGTATGAGTCGGGTACACACCCCTACTACACCAGCGCCAACCAGAACGTTGACGACTCGAAGAACGGCGGTACATACAACATCGCAAAATACAACACCAACGATCCGACGCTCAACATCCTCGCCGGCTACAACAACTCGTTCTTCAACGACAAGTTCAACTTCGGCATCCAGGTGGGTTACCACCAGAGCGAGACAGGCGTGACAAGCCTCGCCAGCTACGGTAGCAACTTCAAGGTGATTGACTTCTACTCAATCAACAACTGTACGGAGTCGACCGTGGTGAGCAAGAAGCGCTCAACCAAGCGCCGCATCCAGGCTATCTCGGGACAGGCTGAGTTTGGCTACAACAACATGGCCTTCGTCACCTTCCGTTTCCGTAACGACTGGTCGTCGACTCTTCCCGTCGACAACCGCTCATATTTCTATCCCGCAGTGGAGGGTTCATTCGTGTTCACCGAGCTCAAAGGCCTCAAGAACCTGAGCTGGCTCAACTACCTGAAACTCCGTGGCGCCATCGCCCAAGTAGGTAAGGACGCTCCCGCCCTCTCAATCGACCCCGAACTCGAGCCCACCGGCCTCACCGGCGGCGGTTACAAGTATGGCTTCACCGGCCCCAACAAGAGCCTCAAGCCTGAGATGACCACCAGCTACGAAATCGGTCTCGAAGGACGCTTCTGGAACGACCGCGTCAATGCCGACTTCACAATGTTCCGCACTCACTGCGCCGACCAGATTGTGACCGGCTTCCGTATGAGCTACGCCACTGGCTTCGTGCTCAACAACATGAACGTGGGTACGTTCAACACATGGGGCTGGGAAGGCCACGTTGACGTCGACGTGATCCGCAACAACGACTTCCGCTGGAATGTGGGCGTGAACCTCTCGCACACCGGCAGCAAGGTTGTGGAACTCCCCGAGAACCTCACCGAATACTACAATGCCTATACTTGGAACTCAGGTAACATCCGCAATGGTGTGATGCTCAACAGCCCCATCACCACCGTTACCGGCCGCGCCTACGAGCGCAACGACAAGGGCCAGGTGCTTATCGACCCCACTACCGGTCTGCCTCGCGTAAGCTCTGAGTGGAGCATCCTCGGTAACCGTGAGCCTAAGCTGCGCTTCGGTATCACCACCAGCCTCTCTTACAAGAACTTCCGCCTGAGCGCTATGTTCCAGGGCCGCTACCACGCCGATGTGGTCAACGCCACCATGCGCTCTATGATGGGCAACGGCTTGAGCACTCAATCTGTGAGCCTGCGTGAATCAGGCACATACGTGTTCGACGGTGTGCTCTACGACGGCAAGCAGAACTCAGAAAACCCAACAATCAACACCATCGCAGTTGACATGAGCAAGGCCCTCTACAGCGGCGGCGATGAGGACTGGGTACAGCACAAGATCAACTACATCCGCTGCCAGGAGCTTCGTCTCTCTTACAGCGTGCCTAAGGCATGGCTCACCCGCGTAACCGGCGGCGCTGTGCAAAATGCAAGCATCTATGTGTCGGGCAACGACTTGTTCACCATCACCAACTACACTGGTATCGACGTGGCCGGTAACACAATGTCGGCTGCCGCAGGCGGTACTGGCGGTGAAGGTTACGACTGCTGGTCACTGCCCAACCCACGCACCTACTCTTGCGGTCTGAGCGTGACTTTCTAATCACTAACTTTTTCTAAAAGAAAACACTAAAGATGAAAACAAAATCATTATTATATGGAATAGCTTCGGCAGTTCTGCTTTCGGTAGGTGCAACCAGTTGCAACGACTACCTCGACGTGAACAAGAACACCGATGCTCCCGACTACGTTGACGGCTACCTCTACCTCGCAGGTATTGAAGCTGCTTACAACGAGATTTATTACGATATCCGCGCCCTTGGCCCACTCACTCAGATGATGGGTACCTCGAGCTACACAACTTTTGCCAGCCACTTCTACAGCAAGGGTAGCGATGCCGGTGGCCAGGTGTGGCGCATGGTTTACTGGAGCCAGGGTATGAACTTGGAGAACATGATCAACCAGAGTGTTGCTGCCAAGAACTGGACTCTCGCAGGTATGGGTCTGGCCATGAAGGCCTACTCATGGGACCTCCTCACCAAGATGAACGGCGAGGCTCCTATGAAGGAAGCTTTCGTGAGCGGTCTCACATCGCACCACTACGACTATCAGGAAGACATCTATCCCCAAGTGCGCGCATGGGCCAAGCAGGCTATCGAGTATCTTGAGATGGAAGACGAGACCAACTATGGCAACCGCATCACCAACAACGACTATATCTACAAGGGCGACAAGCAGAAGTGGATTAAGTTTGCCTATGCTGTGATTGCACGCAACCTTGCATCGCTCTCTTGCAAGGCCGATTTCAAGGAGAAGTATTACAACGACTTCATCGACGCAGTGAACCACTCGTTCACCAGCAACAGCGACAATGCCGCAGTCTCGATCGAGGGTGGTGGCGCAACTGCCGCTCAAAGCGCCTACAACAACTTCTGGGGCGTGTATCGCGGCAACTTGAGCTACAGCTACTTCCAGCACGACTATGCAGTGCAACTCTTCACCGGTACAATCCCGCAATATGACGCCAACGGCGACAAGGTGCGCGATGCCGACAGCACTCACAATCTGGCTCACTATCCCTATCTGCTCGCTGCTAAGCAAATCACCAGCGACACCACAGCCGAGGCAGGCCACTTCGACCCGCGCCGTCTGCTCAAGCTCGGCACTACCGACAGCAACAGCCTTGCCACTATCAGCGACAAGGAAACACTGCGCAGCCTCTACTATGTGGGCAGCGGCTTCACCAGCGCATCTGGCCCCATCGGCACAGCTCCGTCGCTCTACGGCCGTAACGAGAAAGCCACCGATACCAAAGACGGCGACGGCCGCTGGCTCTACCACAACGATGCTCCCTACATCCTCACCACTTACTCTGAGCTGATGTTTGACCTCGCTGAGGTGCAATACAAGTATGGCAGCAAGGCCGACGCATTCGAGACTTGGAAGAAGGCCCTCGCAGCCGATATGGAATTCACCGCAAGCTACATCGTGGCAGGCAAGGTGGTCAACATTTCGGGCGTGAACTACCATCAGGGCGACAAGGTGACAGCATCCACCTTCAACCAGATTGCCCAGGAATATCTCAACGGTCCTTACGTGGCAGGTCTTTCTCTCGCCGACTTCTCGCTCTCTCACATCATGATGCAGAAGTTCATCGCCCTCTATCCTTGGGGCGCAAGCGAGGTTTGGGTTGACCAGCGCAAGTATATGTACGACATCAAATACACCGGCGAATATCCTTCATTCGGCGACGGCTGGGACAAGAGCACCATCACAATGAAGAGCGACGACGATGCATCTAAGGTCTACAAGGGCTTCTACCTGATGCCGGCCAACGTGCAGAACCGCCGCACCGCTTACAACGATGACAACAATGGCTCACCCTGCTTCCGCATCCGTCCACGCTACAACTCTGAGTATATGTGGAACCGCAACAACCTGGAGGTTCTGAAGCCCATCAGCGGCACCGCCAACGACTATCAGTGCTCAATTCCTTGGTTTGCATATCCTGGCGATATGCCCAAATAAATCATATTCAACCATTAAAAAGTGAATACAATGAAATATATTAAATATTTAACATTGTGCCTGCTTGTTGCATTGGTGGCATCGTGCTCCGACAAGGACGTGACCTACCAGATGACTAAAGTGGACACTACGACGAAAGCATTCGTCCAAATAGCATATGTGGCACCCGTGCGCAACATCGCGGCCAACTACATCTACTATGTAGGCCTCAACGGCACGGAGTATGGCAACAACGGTTCCACATTCCTTGCAACCTACAACTTCATCCCCAGCGGCAGCACTTCGCGCTACTACACAGTAGACGCCGGCACGCTCTCAATCCAGCTCAAAGACAAGGCTTCTGCCACAGTCTACAGCAACCAAGTCACCGGCCTTGAGGCTGGCAAGCGCTACATTGTTTTTGTCTACGACACCAACGCTGCTCCCAAGGTGGTGGAAACTCCTGATTTCCCCACATTCCCCGGCACAGCAGCTACTGCCGACAAGTGCGGTATGCGTCTCTACAACTTCGTGTATGAGGCCGACGGCACTCCTATGAAGGATAAGATTCAGTATGCTTTCCGCAACGACTCTACCAAGGAGTATGAGCCTATAGGCACCCCGGTTGCTTTCGGCGAGGCTACAAGCTATTTCACTCCCACTGTGAAGAAGACCGTGTTTAACAGCTCTGGCTACCAGACCCGTTACAACACCATTCTGCGCATCGACGCCACCACTGGCGAGTCGAAGGGACAACTCACCTACACCAACTCTAACGGTGCAACAGCTACATTCACCGACTACTGGACACTGTACATCGGCCGCATTTATCATCACGTGGCTGCAGGTAACCTCTCGTCGGCAACAGTTCCTTTGAAGGTGAGCAACTTCACAGCCTATTAATCGGCTAACGACATCATTCCATCCCTTATAGGGTGAGATGCCTGACCAATATGGCAGGTAGAGCAAAATCGGCTCTACCTGCCTTTTTTGTTATGCTATACAATTCTGTTTTATAGCATGTTATATGTTGTGCAACACAAAAGATAAAAAAGTTTAACTTTTGTTGCCGAAAAAGTGAAAATTATTTTGAAAAGACAGAAAAAACGTTTTTCTTTGTGAAAACCAATTAAGGAACGCTAATCAAACTCGAATAGATAAAACGCCAAACCTTAACGCAGACCGCCTGTTGCACTCCATACCCCCGTGAAGCGCAACAGGCTCCATCGAAAGGCCAGGCACCAAATATAAAACCTATAAACAAAAAAAACGTAACACCAACCAATTAATTCATGTGCGTATGAAAAGACAATGTGTATTGTTGGCCGCGCTGACACTTGCATGTGGAGCACCTATCGGGATGACAAGTCTCGACAACATCGGTTTCACGGCAGTTGCGCAGAGCAACAAAGTTACCGGAGTCGTCAAAGACTCCAAGGGCGAGCCTCTGATTGGCGCTACCATTATGGTTAAAGGCACCAAGCACGGCACCGCCACCGACATCGACGGAAAGTTCTCGGTGAACGCCGCTCCCGGCAGCACACTGGTGATTTCCTACATCGGGGCAAAACCCCAAGAAGTGAAGGTGACAGGATCTACGATCGAAGTTACCATGAACGACGGCAGCCAAAGCCTCGACGAGGTGGTGGTTACCGCCCTCGGCATCAAGAAAGACAAAAAATCTCTTGGCTATGCCATCGATGAAATCAACGCAGAGGAACTCATGCAAAACAAGAGCACCAATGCCATCAACTCCCTGTCGGGTAAGATAGCTGGTGTGAACATCACGCAGTCGTCGGGTGCCGCAGGTTCGGGCACACAGATTATCTTGCGTGGTGCCACTTCTGGTTCAGAGACTCGTGACAACCAACCCCTGTTTGTGGTCGACGGCATCATCTACGACAACTCATCGTCGGTGGGCGGCAATTCCGCATTCGATGGCTCCACAAACTCCTCTACCACCACAAGCAACCGCGTGATGGATATCAACCCCGAGGATATAGCCTCGATGTCGGTGCTTAAGGGACCGGCAGCATCGGCACTCTATGGCTCACGCGCAGCCAACGGCGTGGTGCTCATCACCACCAAGAAAGGTAAGGAAGGCTCTGTGGAGATCAACCTCAGCGCACGCTACATCACATCTTGGGTGCGCAACGTGCCTAAAGCACAGACCCAATACCGCCGTGGCTACATGGAAGACCTCTATGAAGACGGCCAATATAAAGAGACTGCCTATAACGACTTCTCTTACAGCTCATGGGGTGATAAGTACAAGGAAGGCGATCAAATCTACAACAACATTGACAGCTTCTTCCAGAACGGCGGCGTTTGGGACACCAACCTGAGCATAGCAGGAGGTACAAAAACCGGTAACTTCTACCTGTCGGGATCATTCTACGACCAAGACGGCGTGGTACCATCCACAAGCTACACCAAGACTACCTTCCGCTTCAATGGCGAGCAAAAATGGAAAATGCTCACTTTTGGAGCCAACGTGGCATATTCGCAAGCACGCACCACCAAGACCCTTACATCGGGCGGCCTCTATGGCTCAAGCGGTGATGGCGCTTTGAACCGTCTCTACTGCTTCGGCACAACCGACGACATGAAGCACTTCCTCAATGACGACGGCACACGCTACCGCATGTTTGGCGAGCGCCTGAATCCATGGGAAGAAAGCGACAACCCATACTGGATTATCCACAACAACAACATCAAGGATAAGACCGTGCGATTCACAGGCAGCTTCAACGTGCGTGCCGACCTCACCGACTGGTGGTGGATATCTTACCGCATGGGCATCGACAGCTACACTACCGACAACACCAAGCGCATGGGCCCCGGTGGAGTGGTGCGTAACGACTGGCAAGATGGTATGATGAGTGACAACCGCACTCAATATGAGTACCTCAACAACAATGTGATGACCAACTTCAACAAGAGTTTTGGCGACTTCAGCTTCAACCTGCTGGGCGGTCTTTCGACCGACAACACCACCACCAAGCGCGACTATCGCATGGCATGGCAGCTGCAAACGCCCGAATTCTATAGCTACGACAATGTGTCGAGCGACCACAAGAAATTTGAATACAGAACATATCGCAAACGCCTGGTGGGTGTGTACGGCGAGTTCCGTGCCGACTGGCGCAACACATTGTTCCTCACAGTTACTGGCCGCAACGACTGGACCTCAACCCTGCCTAAGGAGAATCGTTCTTACTTCTATCCTTCGGTGAGTGGAGCAGTTGTGTTCACTGAATTCCTGCAGCGTGCAGGCGTTATCGACGCCGACAGCCCCATCACCTTCGGTAAAATCCGTGCAAGCTGGGCTAAGGTGGGTAAAGACACCGACCCCTACGAGACCGCAACAGCCCTTTGGGCAGTTCACACCTATCTTGGTAGCAACGTGTCGCTGGGCAACAGCTGGACTCGCGGCAATCCGTATCTGAAGCCTGAGATGACAGAGTCGGCCGAAATCGGTCTGGAACTCCGCATGTTCCACAACCGCTTGAAATTTGACTACGCTTACTATACCAACAACTCCTACAACCAGATTCTGTCGCCCCGTGGCCCGCAGTCAACCGGTTACATTTTCTGCTCATTCAATGCAGGTAATGTCTACAACAAGGGTATGGAGCTCAGCATTAGCGGCACTCCTATCGAGACCAAAGACTTCACTTGGGAAACCGGCATCAACATGGCCGGAAACCGCGGTACACTTGACGGCCTCATGAAAGGTATGGACATCATGTATGTGACCGACGTTCAATATGGCTCGGCAAAGGCAGCCTCGTTCTCTGGCGGCGACTTCATGGCAATCGCAGGTACCAAGTTGCAGCGAGTACCCGACACATATTCCGACGAGAGTATGCGCGGCAAACTCGTGCTCGACAAAACCGGCATGCCTCTCACCGACGGCACCACTTATGAAGTGGGCAACCGTGAGCCTAAGTTCACCGGTGGATGGAACAACACACTGCGCTACAAGAATTTCACATTCAACATGCTGTGGGAGTTCCGCGTGGGTGGCTCTGTGTTCAACGGCACAAAATACGCTATGACAAACGCCGGTACAAGCCAGTTCTCGGCCGACGTGCGCAACCAGACCCTCGTTATCGACGGTGTTGAAAACGTGGGCACAAAGGATGCTCCCGTGTATGAGACTCGCCACTATGAGTGGGAGCCCAACAAGGTGTATGACTTCGGTGCACAGCGCACTCTGGGCTACAACATCATCAAGAACTACTATACCGGTGCTTATGCCAACGAGACTTCAAACTACCTCACCAAGGTGAACAGCCTTCGTCTGCGCACAATCTCGCTCAGCTACGATGTGCCCAAGTCGTTCCTTGCAAAGACAAAATGCATCAAGCGCGCTCAAATCTCGGCCACTGCAACCAATCTGCTCCTCTTCACCAACTATGACGGTGATCCCGAGGCAGCAGCATCGGGCGCTGGCGTGGGTGGCTCATCATCGGTAGGCTTTGACTACTGCGGTGTGCCCTCTACTGCAAGTTTCGCATTCGGTGTTAATTTGACATTCTAATTACTCACTACTTGACACATTTCTCAATATGAAATTCACAAAATATATCACAGCGGCGGGAGCTTTGGCCGTGCTTGGCCTGGGTCTGACATCGTGCAACGACTGGCTCGATGTGAACGAAGATCCAAATACCCCCACCAATGAGGCCGCAAGCTACGACAAGCGCCTCGCACACATTCAGTTCTACACCAACAGTGCCTATCAGTTTGCCACACAGCCCGCTTCATTCCAGTGTGGCATTGGCACCACCAACGGCCGCACCGGCAACACCGGCAAATTCTGCCAGTGGGAAATGACAGAGTGGCGTTCAACCACTTGCTACCAGTGGTGGTTTGTGGGCGCTGCCTGCAACCTCAAAGACTTTATGGAAAGTGCCGAAAAGGCAGGAGCATACCATTATCTTGGAGCCGCCTACCTGATTCGCGCTTATGGCATGATACTCATGAACGACCTTCATGGCGAGCTTCCTTATAGCGACGCCCTTGGCTCTAACGTGACCCCCACCTATAATACCGGTAAGGAAATGTTTGAGCTGGCTTTGCAAGACATCGACAAGGGTCTTGAGTATCTGCAGATGACCCAAAGTGCCGGAGCCAAAGCTCTTTCGGCCAACGACTCTTGGGCCAATGGCGATGTGAACAAGTGGATTAAGTGGGGCTACCTGCTTAAGGCCCGTCAGCTCAACAAGCTCATGAAGAAGGGCGAAGGCTCTTACACCAACCTCAAGTGGGATGCCAACGAGATTCTTGCATGCCTCGACAAGGCTGAACAGAGCAACAGCGACAATATGATTATGGCCCATGAGGATGCCGGCGGCACCGACCGCGATGTGCTGGGCTGGAGCGAGCCTCTCGACTGGAACCCGCTTCATTCAGTAATCGGCTCGAATGGCGGCTATCTGCTCACCCGCACAGTGTTTGACCGCCTCACCAACTTTGACGGCAAAGGCATTGAAGACCCCCGTGCCAACTGCATTCTGCCTTGGGCACGTAGTCAGAAGGGCGTTGACTCTCCTACCGACATCGACGGAATGAAAATCAAGTGGAGCGACGACGGCAAGTGGCGCCGCACAGTGGGTGTGGACATGGTCAGCAACAAGACTATACGCCTGTCAGGCGGCCCATACTTCACTTCTTGGGATTCAAAAGAAGGTCATTTCTATTGCGACAGCAAGACTCGCGCAGGCGACACCGTGTATGTTGACCAAGAGTCTTCTTCTACCCGTTATGAAAGCTACGACGGTCAGTTCTACTTCAAAGACGGCAAGAGCGGTGGCACAGGCAACGAGCTGTCACGCACCACTGGCTGCTTCTTCACACGCAGTGACGCGCCCACTTACCTGGGCACATATCATGAGGTGTGCTTCATCCGCGCTGAGGTTTATTTCCGTCAGGGCAACAAAGCCAAAGCCTATGAGTGCTACAAGGAAGGCGTGAAGGCCAACATGGAGCTTATGAACCAAACACTCCAAAAGTGGTCGAACAAGAGCAAAGACCTTGCTGCTTGCCCCGCATTCCAGGTGATGAGCCAGAGCGACATCGACAACTACTGCAACACAGCCCTTGGCACAGCCAGCGACCTCACTATTGGCAAAATCATGACCCAGAAGCACATCGCCATGATGTATTCTGTGGAGCTGATGAACGACATGCGCCGCTACGACTACAACCCAGAGGTGTTCATGAACTGGAACATACCCGCTGAATACTACGTGAACAGCAATGCCCAGCTCGCAGTGCCATTGGGCAAGTATCCGCGCCGCTGGCGTGTATCGTCGCACGAGTATAACTACAACACCGACAACCTTAATGCCATTGGCGAAAAGGTGCCCGGAGCCAACACGGCAAACGGCAACTGGTGGAATGAAAAAGACATGTGGACCATCAATATATGGTGGGACAGCGACCAGCAATAAGCAAGCACATACGCACGCATATAGCGGGAACCATTGCCCCACAACCGGCCTAATCCCGCTTACGATTAAAGTATAATAACCCTATTTAGTGGATGGGTGCCGCAAAAATGGCATCCATCCATTGTTTTTATGCACCTATACCGCACAACACCTGAACCCGTCGCTGCACGTCACAGTCACACATTTCCTGGCATGGGAATGCTTTATGCAACCAGCCAGCGCAAGCCTTACACGAAAAAGTCGTAAATTTGCATCCGTTTAGCAACCAAATCAGCCAAGACTATGACCGACAACAGCAACACCACGTGCCGCCCGCTTTGGAGCCGCATCACAGTGAAGATAGGAAGCAACGTGCTTACCCGCCCCAATGGCACCCTCGACATCACCCGCATGAGCGCGATAGTCGACCAGGTGGTGCAGTTGCGGCAGAGCGGCGTAGAGGTGATATTGGTATCGAGCGGCGCCATGGCTTGCGGTCGCGGCTTGCTCAGAGAGAAACTCCAACCGCAACAGCTCGACGCCGTTTCGGCACGCCAGCTCTACTCGGCAGTGGGCCAGGCCCAGCTCATGAGACGGTATTGCGACTTTTTCACCGACCACGGCATAACCTGCGGCCAAGTGCTCACCACCAAGGCCAGTCTTGCCACCCGCGACCACTACCTCAACCAAAAGCATTGCATGGAAGTGATGCTCGACCACGGCGTGCTGCCCATCGTCAACGAGAACGACACCATTTCGGTCACAGAGCTGATGTTTACCGACAACGATGAGCTGTCGGGCCTGGTGGCCTCGATGATGGGAGCGCAGGCACTTGTGATACTGAGCAACGTCGACGGCGTGTATGACGGCAACCCGTCAGATTCCGCATCGCAAGTGATTGCCACGATCGACACACGTCGACGCCTGGCCGACACCAATTTCATTCAGCGCAGCAAGTCGAGCTTCGGGCGGGGCGGTATGGCCACAAAATACGGCATTGCGCGCAAAGTGGCAGGCGAGGGAATCACAGTGGCCATTGCCAACGGCCGGCGCGACGGGATATTGTGGAATGTGGCCACCGGCAACCGCGCGGTGCCCTACACCCTGTTCACACCAGGCAGCAAGCCGGTGTCGAGCCTCAAGAAGTGGATAGCCCACAGCGAAGGCTTTGCAAAGGGCGAAATCCACATCAATGCCGGAGCATGCCAAGCCCTGCTCAACAGCGAGCGAGCCACAAGCGTGCTGCCCGTGGGCGTGACAGCCGTCAACGGCGACTTTGTGCGCGATGACATTGTGCGCGTCATCGCCCCCGACGGCAACGTGGTGGCCTATGGCCGAGTGGCTTGCGACTCAACCAAGGCTCGCGCACTGGCCGGACAACAGGGCGCACGTCCGCTCATCCACTACGACTACTTGTATATCGACTAAAATCACATTTTGCACTATGAACATATTCCAGCAAGCGCGCGAAGGGGCGCGCCAACTAAACTTGCTCAACGAAGACCGCATCAATGCGGTGCTTCGACATTTGGCCGACGCCACCCTGGCTGCCCAAAGCGAGATTCTTGAGGCCAACGCCTGCGACCTTGCAAAAAAAGACCCGTCAGACCCTAACTACGACCGCCTGAAGCTCACCCCAGAGCGCATCGCCGAAATCGCCGATGCACTGCGCAGCGTGGCCGCACTGCCATCACCACTTGGCCGCACACTTGGCCAATGGACACGCCCCAACGGCATGACCATAACCAAGGTGAGTGTGCCATTTGGCGTGATAGGCGTGATTTATGAGGCCCGGCCCAACGTCACTTTCGACGTGTTTTCTCTATGCCTCAAGGCCGGCAGTGCCGTGGTGATGAAAGGCGGCAAAGACGCGTTGGAGTCAAATCTCGCCATCGCGGCACTCATCCACCGCGTGCTTGAGCAAGAAGGACTCAGCACAGCCGTGGCCACACTGCTGCCGGCCACCCACGAGGCCGCAGCCGAACTGATGGGCGCTGTGGGACAGGTCGACCTTATAATCCCGCGAGGCGGCCGCAAGCTCATAGACTTTGTGCGCTGCAACTCGCGCGTGCCGGTAATCGAAACGGGAGCAGGAATCTGCCACGCCTATTTCCACCAAAGCGGCAACATGGAAAAAGGGCGCGACATTGTGCTCAACGCCAAGACGCGCCGCGTGAGCGTGTGCAATGCCCTCGACTGCCTGCTTGTGGACCGCAGCCGCCTGGCCGACCTTCAGACCCTTGTGGAGCCTTTGGCCACAAAAAACGTGGTGATATATGCCTGCCCCGAGGCATTTGAGGCTCTTGACGGCCACTACCCATTGCTGCACAAGGCCGATGATGAATGCTGGGGCCGTGAATGGAGAGACTATGCCATGTCGGTGCGCGTGGTGGGCGGCATCGACGAGGCCCTTGACCACATCAGTCGATACTCGTCGCGCCACAGCGAGAGCATCATCGCCGAAGACGCCGATGCCTGCCACCGCTTCTCGCATGAGGTAGATGCCGCCTGCGTCTACACCAACCTGCCCACTTCATTCACCGACGGCGGCCAGTTTGGTTTCGGTGCCGAAATAGGCATCAGCACACAAAAGCTGCACGCACGCGGTCCCATGGGCCTGCCTGAAATCACAACCTACAAATATGTGATCAGCGGCAACGGTCAAGTGCGCAACCCATAGTCGCAACTTGTGCCCACAGTACAAGACAAACCACACACCACTAGCAGCCCACAGGAAATGCCCCATCATTTCTTGTGGGATGTTGTCATTGTTTATTATTTTTCATACCTTTGTGAACACACTTGCGCCACCGGGCGCACATAACCAACAAAACGACTCAATATTTTTTCACCAACAATAACTTACTTAACACAAACACATTTTATTAAATTATGAAGAACTGTCTACTCTCATTAGCAGTAATGACAATGGCTGCAACGGCAACCGCAGCAGCCCCCACAGCAGCCGAACTGGCAAAGTACAACATCCGCATCGACCTCATAGGTGACTCAATCAACTACCCCACTGTGGGCAAAACCACTGTGACCTATGCCTCCGACGACAAGACCACAACCATCAACATCGCCGAACCGTCGGGCCTTGTAAACCTCAAGGCCAACGTTAACTGGGACAATGGCACCCTCACTATGGCTCCACAAATGTGTGGCATGGACGATGACACCTATGAATACCTGATGATTGTGCCCGCCGCCGACAAAGAAAAGAAGCCATCAGAAATCTACACGGCCCTCATGAACGGCACAGCCAGCGAAGCCGAAATCACATTCGGCCCATGGAACCTGATGCGCACCGACTTCACCAACAACAACGGTGTGGTGTATGCCAAAGACATCAACACCCGCCTCGTCAAGTCAAACGCCACCGTGAAGCTGGGCCGGCTCTCCAACGACAACTACAACTACACCTATGCCAAGGGCGAGGTGCTGGAGATTCCCGCCTATGCCGAGCAAAACGGCAACCGATTGACCGTGTATAACTTCGACGAAATGGGCGCATGCCTCGTGCTCGACCTCAATGGCAGCTCCTGCACCGTGAGCAGCAACGAGGTGGTGTATCGCAAAAACGCCCGCCAGACCTACACAGCCGTAGCACTCGACCCATCGATTGTGGGTTCGGAAAACGTGGTGCGCGCCAATGAGCCCAACACCACAGGTACCATCGACGGCAAAAAGGTTATCAACCTGGGCTACTTCGGCTTGCTCCGCACCACTGGCACAGTCGACCGCGGCCTCTACTACAGCGCCACCATCACCCTCGACAACGAGCTCGACATCACACCCACAAGCATCGACAGCAACGTGGCAGGCAAGCAAGTGGCCAGCGTAAAATACTACAACATGGCGGGCATGGCCTCGACAACGCCATTCAGCGGCATAAACGTGAAAGTGACCACCTACACCGACGGCACACGAAAAGCCGACAAGGAGGTGCGCTGACCAGCACACATACCCCCATCACATAAATATCACGGCAAGAGCCCCACACCGGCGTAACGCAACGGATGGCGGCTCTTGCCGCTTTTTTGCATCCATAGTAGGGCCAACAACACAACGATTACGCCAAAAAGCCGTAACTTTGCAACCGCAAAGTGCATAGGGCTATGGAAGAAGACAAAAGCAAACAGGTGAAAATATGCGTCTACGGCGCCTCCAGCGACCGCATCGACGGCAAATTCATGGCCGACGCCCGCCAGCTTGGTGAGCTCATGGCGGCCGAAGGCTGGGAGTGCATCAACGGCGCAGGAGCCAATGGGCTGATGCGCGCAGTGACCGACGGCACACTTGACGGCGGAGGTCGGGCCACAGGCGTGATTCCGCAGTTTATGGTCGACAACGGCTGGGCCTACAAACGCCTGTCGGACACCATCGTCACCACCGACATGCACGAGCGCAAAAGCACCATGGCACACTTGGCATCGGGCTTTGTGGCACTGCCTGGAGGCTGTGGCACACTTGAGGAGCTGATGGAAGTGTTCACTTGGCTGCAACTGGGCATCATCACAAGCAAGCCGCTTGTGGTGCTCAACACGGCCAACTACTACGACCCGCTTATCGCCCAAGTGGAACAAGCCGCTTCGATGGGATTCATGAAATCAAGCCACAGAACACTGTGGCACGTGGCCAACACGCCACAAGAGGCAATAGAACTCTTGAAGCAAGGCTTGGCCGCCGGACCAGTTGCCGTTGAGTCGAAATACTAACAACACAAACGCCAGCACACAGCACCAATATGCCTAGCCACCACATAACAACAGCAGCACACAAGCACCTGCAGCCACAGCCGGTCGCAGCGGCCGACACGACCCGCCACGACACGGTTCCCGCCGCCAAGGCATTCACGCCGCACTACCTCAACGGGTTTCCCGACTCGGTGACGACCGATACCGTAGTGCCCAGCATGTATGCCTATCCTACGGTGCAGACACCGGCCGACGGCGCCGCACACAACTACAACAACTCGCCGCTGCACGACACCGGATCGATGGCCCTGCTGCTTGCCGCACTGTTTTTCATAGCAATAGCCTATCACTCGGGATACAAATATCTTGAGAATTTTGCACACAACATATTCTCCATCAAGCGGCGCGAAAACCTCTTTGACGACCACACCGTCAACGACACCGCCATCATGAGCGCCCTTGTGGCCAACACATGCATCTCAGAAGGACTGCTGATGTTCTACGGCATTACATCACACATGCCCCAACTGGCGGCAGTGATGCACAGCCATGTGTGGACCTACGTGCTTGCACTCACGGCGGCCGCCGTGTGCTTCTTTCTGACGCAGCTGGCAGGATATTCCCTACTCGGATATGTGTTCGGCGACCGCATGTCGGCCAAGCTGTGGGTAAGAGGCTTCAATGCCACCCAGTCGCTTTTAGGCCTCGCCCTATTGCCAGTGGTAGTGGTCACTATGGTATATCCGGCCATCATAGACACCACGGTCACAATAGCCGCGGTGCTCTATGCATGTTCCCGTATAGTGTTTATTAGTAAAGGCTTTAGGATTTTTTTCCACGATTTTCGGGATTGTCTCTATTTTATTTTGTACCTTTGCAGCGTTGAAATTGTGCCACCTATTGTAATGCTGACAGGCACAATAAAAATGTGTGAAATATTACAGTCGTAAAAACTTTATTACAGAGTGAAGATTAAAAAAATTTTGGTTTCACAGCCAAAGCCAACATCTGAAAAATCTCCATATTTCGATCTTGAAGCAAAGTATGGCGTGGAGGTAGTGTTCCGCCCATTCATCAAGATTGAGGGCCTTACGTCGAAAGAGTTTCGCCAATCAAAAGTGTCGATTAGCGACCACACCGCCGTGATATTCACAGCCCGCACAGCAATTGACCACTATTTCAGACTCTGCAAAGAGCTCCGCTTCGAAGTCCCCGACACGATGAAATACTTCTGCGTGAGCGAGACCGTGGCCCATTACCTGCAAAAGTATATCGTGTACCGCAAGCGCAAGATATTCTACGGCGAGACCAACAAGATTCAAGACCTGCTGCCGCTGCTCGACAAATACAACAAAGAGAAGTTCCTGTTCCCTATCAGTGATGTGCACGACAACAAGCAAGAGGTGATTGAGGCACGCGGCCTCAACTGCACCGAGGCTGTGATGTTCCGCACCGTGAGCAACAAGTTTGCCCCCGACGAGAAGCTCGACTACGACATGCTCATCTTCTTCACCCCTGCCGGTATAAAGTCGCTCAAGGAAAGTTTCCCCAACTTTGAGCAAGGCGACATTGCCATTGGCGGGATGGGAGCAAAGACCATTGAGGAAATCAAGAATTCAGGCCTGCGTCTCGATGTGACAATATCGCCACAGGCACCATCGATGGCAGCCGCCATCGACCAATATCTGGCCAAAGAGCAAAGCAAGAACTGACCACAGCCGTGACAATGGCCAGTGTGGCCGCCACAGCTTAAAAAGATATTTTTATGGGGCAACTGGCAAAGTTGCTCCATTTTTTTAGTAATTTAGTGGTCACATTGGCCGCAAGCCGCCTTTTCATGCGGCACATAAGGCCAAGCGGCGCCCTCACCCGGTGCACACCCCACACACAACGGATTACAGGAATGGACAATACTCACAACAAATTCACCATCACAGGCAACAAGCTCTACAAGGCCGAAAAACTGTGCAGCACGGCAGCCGTGAGTCGCATGTTTGCGAGCGGCCATTCGTTTATTGTCTATCCGCTGCGAGTGGTCTATATTGAGAATGCCAAGCCGCTGAGCGAGCAATCGCCTGCCGTGCGGTTTATGATCACCATCCCCAAGAAGCGCGTGCGCCGTGCCGTGAAACGCGTGCTTATGCGCCGCCGCATACGTGAATCCTATCGCCTAAACCGAGGCCTTATTATTCCACCACTCGAAAGCCGTGGACTGCATGCCGATGTGGCCTTTATCTATCTCGACTCAACACCGGCCCCCTACACCAAAATCAACGAGCGCATGCAAGAGGCCCTCGTCAAAGTAGCCGAAGCCATCACAGCCGCCACCGACGGCACACCCACCACCAATGAACAAGCGCAAGATAATGCATAGCGTGGGCGTTGCGGCAGGACGGTTGCTGATACTGCCCATACGCATCTACCAGCGGTGCATCTCGCCGCTGTTCCCACCGGTGTGCAGGTTCACCCCCACATGCAGCCAGTATGCGATAGAAGCCATAGTCAAGCACGGCCCCATCAAGGGACTGTGGCTTGCCATAAAGCGCATAGCGCGGTGCAACCCGTGGGGCGGAAGCGGCTACGACCCTGTGCCATGACCATCATCGACTCACACACACATCGCAGCAGTGCCACACAAGCAGTAATCAACGTCGACCCTGCCGATTTCAACCCACAGCCAGGGCTGCTCTACTCTGTGGGCGTGCATCCGTGGACATCAGCCGACAGCGCCATAGGCCACAGGCTATCGCAGCTTGAGCATTGCGCTGGCCACCATCAAGTGGTGGCTATTGGCGAAACCGGACTCGACTCCCTGCACGGAGCTCCGCTCGACATGCAAGAGCAGCTCATGAGAGCCCACATCGACATTGCCGCAGCCATCGGCAAACCAATTGTGGTGCATTGCGTGCGCTCTTCACAGCAAGTGATCAAGCTGTGGAAAGAGACCCACGGCGCACGGCACACACGCTGCATGATTCACGGATTCAGAGGCAACGAACGCGTGTTGCGCCCCTTGATAGAGGCAGGAATGTATGTGAGCTACGGGTTCCGCTTCAACGCGGCTTCGCTGCTGGCCACACCCACCGACAGGCTGCTCATTGAAACCGATGATGCCCCTTGCAGCATCACGCAGGTGGCACAAGCCTGCGCCGAGACATTAGGCACAAGCATTGAGGCCCTCACCGCACTGGCATCGACCAATGCAGCCATTTTCTTCAATCAAATAAAAGAATAACCGTTAGCCCCTTAGGAGAAACAGGCCACCACCCTCATCACCTCACCAGCATTACAATGCTGCCACATGTGATGAGCAATGCGCCCACTATCACCCGCGGCGTGACCGGTTCACGAAGCAGAAAGAACGACAGGATTATGGTGATGACCACACTGAGCTTGTCGACAGGGGCCACCCTCGACACATCGCCAAGTTGCAAAGCCTTGAAATAGAACAGCCACGACAGGCCGGTGGCGATGCCCGACAGCACAAGAAACACCCATGTGTAGCGCCCAATCGATCGCAATTCACCCACATGGTGCCCCACGAGTACTATGCCCCAAGTTATTGCCAGAATTATGGTGGTGCGTATTGCAGTCGCCAAGTCAGAATTTATGTCCATGACGCCTATTTTGGCAAAAATGGCCGTCAGAGCGGCAAACAGCGCCGACAACAAAGCATACAATTCCCACATTTCCTATTGCTTTTTTTCAATGCAAATATAGCATTGCCCCATCAATTGACCAACAGCTATAGCAAAAACATTGAGCCACAGCCCCCCAAAACGCCATGTGCCGCACTCTTGCCGAAACACCGTTTCGGAAAAGCGCGGCACATAGCATCGCGGAGCTTTTTTATGCCCTATGGGGCATCAGCGGCCCGACCTGTAGCCGTAATAATAGCTGAAGCTTGGAGTGGTGCTGAGCATCAGGTAGTTGTAACGGTCAAACGAATAGTATCGCACCTCCCTGGTGCCATCTTCATAACGCAGCTGAATCACTCCCTGTGCAATCTCGTCCCAGAAGAATCGGTAGCTCACCCACTGGTGGAACGAGTTGTAATAGCTGGTATAGCCCGTGCCATCGGAGAAGAAAGCCCACTGGTCAATCTCAAACTCAGTAAGGTCATAGGTGCTTCGCGGATCGGCACCATATGATGCGGTCCAATATCCCACCACAGGAGAGACATCAGGGCCAAACGGATCGTCGTGCGGATCGAAACAGGAGCTCAACGTCACGGAGGCCATCAACGCCACCATTAAAAGTATTATGCGGTTGTATACGTTTCTCATAATTCAATTGTTTTAAATTTTGGTGTTATGACACACTCCAATGGCCGTTGGTTTAATCGAGGCTGTTAATTTTGCTGCTGCTTGAGCAAGTCGCGTATTTCAGTCAGCAGCTTTTCTTCGGCACTGGGTTCGGGGGCAGCAGCCACAGGTTCCTCTTCTTTCTTTTTGCGTGATATTTTAGATATTCCCTTAACCATCAAGAAGATGCACAATGCTATAATCAGGAAATCAATCACATTTTGCAGAAAAGCACCATAAGCCACGCTAGCACTTCCCACCGTGAGCTTCAGCCCGGTGAGGTCGATACCGCCAGTCACCATTCCTATCAGCGGCATAATCACATCGCTCACAAGCGAAGTCACTATCTTGCCAAAGGCACCGCCTATAATCACACCGACAGCCATGTCGACCACGTTGCCCTTCATTGCAAACTCCTTGAAATCCTTAAAAAAAGCACTCATTTTTGTATATGTTTTTTACGATTAATACTATCATGCACAATATCTTAGCACAACCGACTATTAAACTTTATTAATTAGGGAAATCTTTCCTCAAAAAATATTCTTGCCTAACCAGTATTTACTGAAAAATGTATTAATTTTGCAGTCGGAATGCGTTTTGGGCATTCACCAACGCCTAAAACGCTCGCAAAGATACATAATTATAATTAGAATAAAATTTTCTAACCAATTAATTTATTTAATATTATGGGTAAAATTAAAATCGGTATTAACGGTTTTGGCCGCATTGGTCGTTTCGTATTCCGTTCTACTGTTGAAGCTGAAAACGCAAAGGATGTTGAAGTAGTTGCTATCAATGACCTGTGCCCCGTTGATTACATGGCTTACATGCTCAAGTATGACACAATGCACGGACAGTTCGACGGCACTATCGAAGCTGACGTAGAAAAGAGCGAGCTCATCGTTAACGGCAACCACATCCGCGTAACAGCTGAGCGTGATCCCGAGAACCTGAAATGGGACGAAGTTGGCGCTGAATATGTAGTTGAGTCTACTGGCCTCTTCCTCGCTATGGACAAGGCTGAGAAGCACCTGAAGGCTGGCGCTAAGTATGTAGTGCTTTCTGCTCCTTCTAAGGCTGGTGCCGATGGCCGTCAGGCTGATATGTTCGTTTGCGGCGTTAACACCGACAAGTATGCTGGTCAGCAGATCGTTTCTAACGCATCTTGCACCACCAACTGCTTGGCTCCTATCGCCAAGGTGCTGAACGACAACTTCGGCATCGAGACTGGTCTTATGACTACTGTTCACTCTACAA
>CAVDUV010000024.1:0-43983 GCA_963612465.1 Bacteroidaceae bacterium
CTGAACAATCAGAAGAGGTTGGTGGTCTTTCCAACCTTACGGACGACTTGTCAGAGGCAAATGTAGCAAGAAATTCCGAAAGTGCAAGCGTGGAGGCTGAGAAATCGGGGATGATGCGTCGCAGGGAGGGCGAGGGCCTCTTTGACTATGCAGGGCGCATTGCCGACGGTCTGCGTGCCGAGCGCGAGGAAGGCGGCGAGCGATACTCGCTGCGCAACCCGTTTGGCGGCAACAGCGGATATGTGGGCTACTCGATGAGCAAGCGAGCTGCGCAGGCGCGTGAGGAGGGCCGCTACCCCAAGACCGACTTCCGCAAGGAGTACGGAGTGTCGCCCAAGTCGTTTGACGCGCTGGTAGAGGCCGGCATCATCGACGGTAGCGAGTGGCACCACACCAGCGTGTATGGCAACAAGACCCCGTTCTACAGCTGGGCCGGACTCAGCGGTTACGTCTATGCCGCCAACAAGGAGGAAATAGACAAGATGACTAAAGGCTTCAAAAAGCTGACAATGAAAGAATATAGTGATGAGTCCCGAGACCAAAATGAGGCTATCAAAAAGCATCTGCACGACTATTTTGATGAGAAGAGGAAAGACCTGTTCATTGACGAGCTGCGCAAGGCTGGAATCATAGATGACAGCACTTCCGGTCAACAGTGGAGCAGGCCTGAATATGCAGATGTATACAATGACAACCAAGCTGAAATAGAGTCTATAGTAGAGGACCTGAAACTTGGCTACATTGAGAATCCGTATTTACTGAAAGAAGCGGCACTCCCCGGACCCGCATACAGAGAAGACCTCGGTGAAGTCCACAACCAATACCGTAAAGAAATAGATGCTATCTGGGAAAAGAGTAAAAGCAGGGCCTTCAGGACTGAGCATCCCGACAGGTATCAGCGGAATAAAATCATTAGTGAGGAGATGAGAGCCGTTGAAAAGAAGCATGAGCAGTTGCTTGATGCGGTTTTGGAAAGACATCCGGAGGAACAGGAACGTCTTGCGAAGGAGCGTGAACGCAAGAACAGGTATGATGAATGGGAAACCAACCGCGAGCTTCAGCGGCAGACCCGAGACGCGAAGACCAGCGAAGCCCTGAAAGACTACTTCGAGCAGAAGGCGGCCGAGCGCGATGAGGCCGAGGACGGCCAGCGCTACTCACGGCGGAGCCAAGAGGCCGAGGAACGCGAGAGAGTGGGTGCGGTGATTGACAACGCCAGGGCCATTGTGACCGGAAAACCGGTGGCATACTGGCGCCAGCAGCGCCGGTTGGAAGAGGAAGAGATACGCCGCGAGCGCAAAGAAATGTATGAAAACGTTTTGAAAGGTGACTTCGACGACCTAACTTTGCGCCAGATAGATAACTACATTGAAAATGTCACACCAAACAACAGATACTGGAGACCTCTATCTAAACGACTTCCACCGGAAGTGCTGCGAAGACTGCGAAAAGGAGAACGAACGAGTGAGGTCGATGTACTTTTCAGCAGAATATCTGAGAGCTCAGTCCCGGCGCATGAACGAACTCGTGCAGAAGGAAAGAGAAGAATTGAGGAGAAAAAGAAAGAACTCCTCAAAGGATGGGCAATAGCCACCGGCAATTGGCATACAAGTGTTGCAGACTTCACGCACAACACCGAGCCAATAGGCAGCGGCAAGGATTCTGTTGTCTACCAATCGGACGATGGCAAGAGTGTCATCAAGGTTTCTGCCGGTAAGGACAATCTGAAGAAATTCCGTCCTGACATTGATGCGGTCACTCTGTTCAACCACATATTCCGCTATAACCCGTACAAGATTTTAGGCTATGGCGAAGTAGGTGGCAAGTTTGTGAAATTCCTCGAACAACCCATTGTAGACTTTGCCGGCAGCACACCGTTGTCGGCCGAGGAGCGTGTGCGCTATATGGAAGGCATGGGTTTCAAGCCTATGAACGAGGAGCGCACTGCATTCAGCAACGGCAAGTTCGTAGTGGCCGACCTTCAGGGCAACAATATCGTGAAGGACAAGTCGGGCAACATACGCGTGATAGATGCCGACGTGAAGCTGTACACGAAGGATTTTGGCGGCAAGTATGCCTATCCTCCCGTGGAGTCCGACACCGAGCAGCGGTTGAGCCTCAAGGAACATGACGAGGAGCTGCGCTCGATAGTGGTCGAAGCGAAAGCAGACGGCACTTACATGAAAGCCCCTAACGGAAAGCCGAGCAACTTGTCACCGAGGCAGTGGGCGCAGGTGCGCACCAAGGCATTCAAGAAGTGGTTTGGCGACTGGGAGAAAGCTGCACGCATAGAGAAATTGCGTGGGAGCGTGCCTGTGGAGATTACAGGCGAGGAGTATAAAGGCAAGTACGAACTGAACCGCGAAAGCGCAAAGGCTTGGGTTAAGGATAATCTGCGTGGAGAGTATATCAACGAAGACACGAAAGAGCGCATAGAGGTTCGTAAGGATGGTGCTCAAAAGGTAACATCGCACAGCATGGGCAATGAGGCGCATTTGAAGAGTCTTGTCGCTATACCTGAACTTATAGAGAAATCTATATTTATAGAGGAGCGTCCGAACGAAAAGAATAATGGTAAATACGATTCTTACCGTTACTATGTTTGTGGCCTGAATATTGGCGGGACGGATTATACCGTGAAAATAACCGTTGGAGTGAAAGGTGGCAGCAAATACTACGACCATGCACTGACGCAGATAGAAAAAGGCAGTCTCCTTGATAACATTGACGCTTTATCTACCACGTTTGATACCAAGGAGACCGTAAAATCGGAGAGTTTTGGCACAACGCCCGGAACAAGTCCTACTACTCTCAACGGTTACAAAGATACGAAGTTACTATCTATCCTGCAAACAAATTCGTCGAAAGTTGTGGACGAGAACGGTGAGCCGAGGGTGGTGTACCACGGGACGCCCCTTAGTCGCAGCCAAATAACTCCCAACCGTGGTTGGCATGGCGATGACTATGTAAGCCAGGAAGCTCCATTTCACATATTCCGTGGAGGAGAATATAGTGGCATGATTTTCACGAGTGTGGAATATGACAAAGCCATGTCTATTGCAGAAAAAAGAGCAGAGAGTATTCCTGATGATGCCGAAGGGAACGAACAATGGACAACTGAGGGATATGTGTTCGACCTGTATGTAAATACGAAGAAACCATTCCGTGCAAAGACGGATGCGGAATCTATATTGGCGACATTTGGCGACAACATTCCAACCTTGTCTTTTTACGGAGGGGAAGGAAACTTTGTCGACGTGGAAACTGCAAGACAAATATTGGCGGGGCGCAACTCTTGGCTCGTTACGGAAACACCTGAATTCGTCGAAAAAATTAAAAGTCAGGGCTATGATGCTCTGATAGGAACGGATGAGGGAGTTGAGTATGTGGCTTGTTTTGCTCCTAATCAGTTAAAATCCGCCACGGAGAACATCGGCACGTTTGACGAGGCGAATCCCGATATCCGCCTGAGTGTGCGTGGCGGGCGCAACACGGTGGGGCACACGCCTGTTCCGGCAGTGAGCGAGGCCTACGAGAACGCCGTGAAGGACACCCGCAACAAGACGCTGTTGAACGCCTTGGCCACATCGCTGTGGACAGCCGACGGCCGCAAGCGGTTCAAGAACAAGTTTGCCGAGTCGTATTTCGACTACACCCGCAGCGTGAAAGCCCTGCAGGATGCCATCGAGCGGCAGGCCGGCCAGAAGGTGGAGCGCTGCTGGTTAAAATGTGTAAACATGTGCAAGATAAATAGAATTGTTGTTAATGAAAAAATCGATTTTAGACGATTGCATAGAGCAAAGACACTGAATTTGACTAATTTTGCGGTCGGAAAATCATACCACAAAACTATTTCATATGGTTCAGAAATTTATAGATTTGATTCCCGCCCAGGCCAGCAAGTATGGCGAGCGTGAAGAGCTCAGGTTCCGTGACTATGACACTCAGGAATGGATATCCATGTCGTGGGTGCAGATGGCCGAAACTGTGGCGCGTGAATCCGTTTCCCTCTATAGAATCGGAGTGGCCGAGCAAGGACGCATATGCATCTTTTCGCAAAACTGCCCCGAAATACTGCTTACGCATTTTGCCGCATTCAACAACCGTGCTGTGCCGGTGCCTATCTATGCCACCAGCAGCAAAGACGAGGCCGCCTATATTGTGAACGATGCCTCGGCCACGGTAATATTCGTGGGCGACCAGCATCAGTACGACGTTGCCCGTCAGCTCATGGCAGAATGTGAGTCGCTGAAGCAGATTGTGACGTTTGACCCTGCGGTGAAACCCGATGAGACCGACACATCCACACTCAGCTGGGAGCAGTTCCTTGCGTTGGGCGATGCCCCCTCGGAGGCCGATGCCGCCGCCATTGAGGCACGCCGCAAGGCTTTTGACCCCAACGACCTGATGTATCTCATCTACACCTCGGGCACCACAGGCGTGCCCAAGGGCGTGATGCTCACTCACCACAATTTCATGTCGGCAATGGCCGGGCATCTTGAGTGCATTCACCTCAACGACGAGACCGATATCTCGCTTAGCTTTCTTCCGTTTAGCCATGTGTTTGAGCTCGGATGGTCGATGGTGTGCCTGTGCAGCGGCGTGAGAGTGGCCATCAATCTCAACACCAAGGAAATTCAAAAGGCCGTGCGCGAGGTGCAACCCACATGCATGTGCAGCGTGCCGCGCTTTTGGGAAAAGGTGTATACGGCCGTCAACGACAATGTGTCGAAGGCCAAGCCCATAGTGAAGATGCTTTTCAAGCGTGCCGTGGCGGTGGGACGCACACGCAACGTGAAATACAAGCGCACAGGCCGAAAGGTGCCGGCGCTTGTAGAGAAGCAGTATGAGTATTTCGAGAAAAAAGTGTTCAGCCGTCTGCGCCGCGCTATCGGTGTGGAGCACGGCCGCTTCTTTCCCACTGCGGGAGCCATGCTCAGCGACAACATCACAGAATTTCTGCATGCCATAGGCATCAATATAGTTATCGGTTACGGCCTCAGCGAGACCAATGCCACAGTGACATTCTACCCCGACGAGGGATGGGAACTGGGCACAATCGGCACCCCGCTGCCGGGCGTGCTTGTGAAGATAGGCGACGACAACGAGATTCTCGTCAAGGGCCCCACTGTGATGAAGGGCTACTTCCACAAGCCTGAGGAGACTGCAAAGGCCATTGATGCCGATGGGTGGTTTCACACGGGTGACTGCGGCCACATCACCGAAAACGGTTGCCTTGTGATGACGGAACGGCTGAAAGACCTATACAAGACCAGCAACGGCAAGTATATAGCACCGCAAGTGCTTGAGACGGCACTTGGGCAAGACATCTTTGTGGAGCAGGTGACTGTGATAGGCGACGGCCGCAAGTATGTGTCGGCGCTCATAGTCCCTAACTTCGACGAGCTCAAGGCCTATGCCGCAAAGAAGAAGATTGAATATAAGTCGGTGGAGGACCTCGTCAACAACCCCGACATTCATGCCATGATGGATGCCCGCATCCAGCGCTATCAGAAAGACATGGCCAGCTATGAGCAGATTAAGCGCTTCGTGATTCTGCCGCGCCCGTTCTCGATGGAGAACGGTGAGCTGACCAATACGCTCAAGGTGCGCCGTGCCGTGATCAACAAGCGCTATGCCCGCTTGATTGATGCCATGTATGCTGCCGACTTCCGCAAGCGTCAAGCATAAGCGACGGTGGCATTAATCGCAATAATTGCATAACTACAGAAAACATATTTTATAAACCCCCAATTAATCATTAAAGACTCGGATGATTACACTAGAACAGCTAAAAGAGATACAAGAGCGCAAGGATGCGCTGAGGAGGTATCTTTGACGTCGACAACAAGAAAATAGAAGTCGAAGAAGAGGAACTGCGCACTCATGTGCCCGACTTTTGGCAGGACCAGAAAGCGGCCGAAGCGCAGATGAAAAAAATCAAAATGCTCCATTACTGGATCGACAGTTGCTCCGAGGTCGAGGCTGCTGTAGGCGAGGTGGCTGTGGGATTCGATTTCGTCAAGGAAGGCGTGCTTTCCGAGGAAGAACTCGACGACCTTTATGCCGACGCCTTGTCGAAAATCGAGAAGCTCGAGTTGCGCAATATGCTCCGCCGCGACGAAGACAAAATGGATGCGATACTCAAAATCAACTCAGGTGCAGGCGGCACTGAAAGCCAGGATTGGGCCTCGATGCTCATGCGCATGTATCTGCGCTGGTGTGAGCGGCATGGCTACAAGACGGCCATCGAGCACATGGTCGACGGCGACGAGGCCGGCATCAAGAGCGTAACCATCAGCGTGGAGGGCGCTTTTGCCTATGGCTACATGAAGAGCGAGAATGGTGTGCACCGCCTTGTGCGCGTGTCGCCCTACAATGCCCAAGGCAAGCGCATGACCTCGTTTGCCTCGGTGTTTGTCACTCCGCTCGTCGACGACACCATCGAAATCAACCTCGACCCGGCACGCATCTCGTGGGACACCTTCCGCAGCGGCGGTGCCGGTGGTCAGAACGTGAACAAGGTGGAGAGCGGTGTGCGCGTGCGCTACCAGTACAAGGACCCCTATACCGGCGAGGAAGAGGAAATCCTTGTGGAAAACACTGAGACGCGCGACCAGCCCAAGAACCGCGAGAACGCATTGCGAAACCTCAAGTCGATTCTCTACAACAAGGAGTTGCAGCACCGTCAGGAAGAGCAACGCAAGGTGGAGGACTCGAAAAAGAAAATCGAATGGGGATCGCAAATACGCAGCTATGTGTTCGACGACAGGCGCGTTAAAGACCACCGCACCGGATTCCAGACCAGCGACGTGGGTGGTGTGATGGACGGCGACCTTGACGGCTTTATCAAGGCCTACCTTATGGAATTTGGCGCCGATGAATGAAATGCGTGGTTCGCTCTAGCCGGGTGACCGTGCATGGTTAAGGCTTTTTTCGGGAGTCGGCAGGCCGTTGTGCAAGGTGGCTGGTCGGCTCCCGTCGGCTTTAGGCCGAAACGGAATTTCCAACAGCAAAAAACAGAAAAAAGATGGAAAATAAGCAAGATTTGATAGTGGTGAAAGTGGGCGGCAAAATCGTGGAAAACCCTGTTGCGCTAAAGCAACTCATAACCGATGTGGCGGCAATCGACAAGCCCAAGGCCCTTGTGCACGGCGGTGGCGTGATGGCTACCCAAATGGCCGAGCGCTTGGGCATCAAGACCACAATGGTAGAGGGCCGCCGCGTGACCGACGACGAGATGCTCAATGTGGTCACAATGGTCTACGGGGGCTTGGTCAACAAGCGCCTCGTGGCTCTGCTGCAATGGCACAGGCAAAACGCCATAGGTCTTACCGGTGCCGACATGAACATCATGCTCAGCGTCAAGCGCCCGGTGCGCACTGTCGACTACGGATGGGTGGGCGATGTGAAGAAGGCCAATGGCAAGGCTCTGGCACAACTCATCGGTTCGGGCGTGATGCCTGTGATTGCACCGCTCACTCACGATGGCCAGGGTCACATTCTTAACACCAATGCCGACACCATGGCGGCCGCTACCGCCACGGCCCTGTCCCGATTCTATAATGTGACACTCGTTTATTGCTTTGAGAAAAACGGTGTGCTCATGAACCCCGACGACGACGACAGCGTGATTTCCACCTTGCGCCTCTCGCAATATGAGCGTCTAAAGCACTTGGGCATAATAAAAGACGGCATGATACCTAAGCTCGACAATGCATTTGCCACTCTTGACAATGGCGTCAAGGAAGTGGTGATAACTAATGCTGCCAATTTGCGTAATCTTGAACTTGGCACCCACATCAAGTTGTGAGATAAGGCACTACACGTCACACAAGCTAATCCCGCTCGATGTCATCGCTTTGACAAGGGCGGGATTCTTGTTTGTTGCAAATGCCTAAAGTGTGTTTGCGCAGTCGCTGTGGGTCTCATTGCCGCGGCTGCTATGTGCGGTGCGGCAAATATTGCCGCCTGTTGTGAGGCTTATTGGAAAATATGCAGTAACTTAGAGGCAACAAACTTGGGTGTACTATGATTTTGGCCGAAATATTCCCTTATGCTCATCAGGTGTTTGTGGGGCTCAACGTGCTCTACATGGTCACCGCGTTAGGCATAATCTGCGTGGTGGTGAGCGAGAACCGCAACCCGGTCAAGTCGCTGGCCTGGATCACAATTCTGCTGCTGCTTCCGGTGGTGGGCATGATTCTCTATCTGTTTTTCGGTCGCAGCCTCAAGAGTGCGCACATGATATCGCGCCGCAACCGCAAGAAACTGCGGAGCCACGAGGAGTTTATCCCCATAAGCATCAATCAGCTGAAACTTACCGACGAGAGCAAGCAACTGATTAGACTGGTAGGCTCGCTGGCCGACAATCACTATTTCCCTGGCAACAAAATCGACATATTCACCACTGGCGATAAAAAATTTGAGGCTCTTAAGCGCGACCTTGCCACAGCACGCGAGTACATACATTTGCAGTACTACATATTTGAAGACGACACCCTGGGCAATGAGATTGCCGACATCCTGATAGCCAAGGCGCGCGAGGGCGTGAGGGTGAGGCTGATTTATGATCATGTGGGGTCGTTCAACTTGCGCGCCAGCATCTTCAAGCGCATGCGCAAGGCTGGCGTGGAGGCTTATCCGTTTCTAAAGGTCACTTTTCCCGAACTTGCCAACCGCATCAACTGGCGCAACCACCGCAAACTGGTGATAGTTGATGGCAGGGTAGGGTATATAGGTGGCATGAATGTCGCTGACCGCTATGCCTATGGCTCGCCTTTGTCGCCGCCGTGGCGCGACACTCACTTGCGCATCACTGGCGAGGCTGTGGCTGCAATGGAATTCTCGTTTGCCGTCGACTGGAACTTCACATGCCATCAACTGCTCACAGAAACCACCGTTCATCAGGCAGGTGTGGCACCCGATGATGCCGATGGCATTCAGCTTGTGCGAAGCGGGCCTATGGGCCCGTGGAACAATATTGCGCTTGTGCTCATGAAGGCCATTGCCAATGCAAAGAAGCGCGTCTATGTACAGACTCCTTACTTTTTGCCCAACGACAGCTTGCTTAAGACTCTTCAGGCAGCCGCTCTGGCTCACGTGGATGTGCGCCTGATGATACCGCGGAGCCCCGACTCGTTCCTGCTCAAGTTTGCTTCCTACTCTTATGTGCGCGAGTGCCTGGAGGCGGGCATCAAAGTCTATTTCTACACCCCGGGAATGCTGCATGCCAAGATGATTCTAGTCGACGACGAGATTACCACCACGGGGTCGACCAATTTCGATTTTCGCAGCTTTGAGCACAATTTTGAGTGCAATGCAATAATCTATAGCCGCGACTTCAACAAGCGCATGTGCGACATCTTTGCCGATGATGCGCGCCATTGCCAGCGAGTGGGGCTGCATCAATGGCGCAAGCGCCCGTTGCGCAACAAGGTGCTGGAGTCGGTGGTGCGTCTGCTTAGCCCTGTGCTGTAGTGCCATGGCTATTGTGGCCGCGTAAGAAAAATGCCCTTGATGTATCACACATCAAGGGCATTCGTCATATTATGGTGAGAATTTATGAATTAATTCATCGGTGCGGTCAGTTGCCGAATGTGTCGTTGCCGTTGAGGTCCACATATCCCCATTTGCCGTTAAGGCGCACGGCTGCCACACCTTCGGATGTGAAATGGTAGGTGTCGGGCAACACTTCACCGTTGACGCAAGGCGCAGTGTAGTCATATCGGCATGGAATCACGGAGGTTCCGTCGGGCTTCACAAATCCGTATTTTCCTCCATCGGCATGCAGTGCCACTCCGTTGCTCACCGGGCCGCACACCACCACAGGCAGTGCCGTTCCGTCGTGTCCCACGAGGTGGAATGTTGCTATTGATGTGAACTGCAACTCGTCGTCATCGCCTTTTTTCTTTTTGTCGCCGTTGGCTGTGGCGGTTTGCTCTATGCCGGCAATTGTGTAGCCCTCGCTGAATGGCACTATGCTCTTGGTCATATCTACGTCGGCAGTGAAGTATTTTGGCTCTATCACCTGCTCTCCGTTGTGGTTAATGAATCCGTAGGAGAGTCCGTCGGTTGTGGTGGATGCAAGTCCGTCGGCAAAACGCCCCGGCTTGGTGCCGAATTTCAAGTTGATGGCCGCCGCTCCGGTTGTGTCGATCATCTGATAGCGGAACGGATAGGTGGCCTCGCTGTTGTCTTGCAGCAGAGTGTCTTCTATGGCCACCATGGCCAGCCCCTCGCTGAAGTTGCGTGCATCGGCATATGTGAATGCTATTGCCACGTTGCCTTTGCGGTCAATGAATCCGTATTTCACATCACCGTCGTCGCTTGCGAGCATCATGCAGGCACGGCCTTGGCTGAACGAGCATCCCTGGCCGTCGTTGGCGGGCTGGAATCGGCCAGTGGTGTTGATCACCTGTCGGCCCGTGGCGTCGATAAATCCGTTGAAACTGTCGCTCATCACATAGGCCAGGCCCTCGCTGAAGTCATACACGTTGTCATACAGATAATCAACCACAAGTTTGCCCTCGCGGTTCATGAATCCCCATTTCAGCTGGCGGTCGTAGTTGGCTTTGGCTCCCGACGTCTCTTTGGCCACGGCCACAAGGCCTTCGCTGAAATTGCGTATGTATCCGTTGTCGCGGAAAAAGCCGTAATCGGCGCGCTCGTTGTCAAGGTCAAATGTACTGCTGAACTGGCATGGAATCACTTCGTTGCCCTTGGTGTCGATATATCCCCAGTTGCCGCCTCGGCACACGGCGGCCATGCCGTCTGAGAAATTCTGCACTATGTCGTAGCGTTGCACGGCCGCCTTGAATTCCGGTGTGATGCTCACAGTTGTGTTGTCGGCAAGAGCGGCAGGGCTTCCGGCCAGTAAGGCCAATGTCAATGCTGCTGTGCAATGGGTGAAGATTTTCATATTTATTCCTCCTTTATGATGTGTGAGTTATAATTGGGTGCAAAAATATACAACAAATTCTGCCGGCACAACCTTGTGTGTACTGCTGTGGAGAAAACATCCACTTTTGCTCCTATTTGCACCTCGTTTCTTGTGACTCAATGTGCTCCCGGTGGTTTAATTGGCCGACGCCGAATTTCAAAAGAAGCGGCATCGTGGCTTCAATTCCCGTTTAGCCACGATGCCGCTTCCGCGCTTTTTCGTTGCAAAGGCCCGCTGTGGGGCGTCAAGCCTTTATTGCCTGTGGGTGAGCAAATATTGTCCTATCTGCACTGCGTTGAGGGCGGCGCCTTTCTTGATTTGGTCGCCTACTACCCAAAATGCCAGTCCGTAGTCGCTGCTGGTGTCTTCGCGAATGCGGCCCACAAACACCGGGTCGCGGCGTGTGCAGTCGATGGGCATGGGGTATTCGGCGCGTGCCGGATTGTCGACCACCACCACGCCCGGAGCCTTCTCAAGGGCGGCTCTGGCTTCGGCGGGGCTTATGTGCCGCTCTGTCTCGATCCACACGGCCTCGCTGTGGGCCCTCACCACGGGCACGCGCACGCAAGTGGCGCTCACGCGGATGTCGCTGTGCAGTATCTTGCGTGTCTCGTGATACATCTTCATCTCCTCGCGCGTGTAGTCGTTGTCCTGAAAAACGTCGATTTGTGGAATCACGTTGTAGGCAAGCTGGTGTGGAAAGTGCTCTACTGTGGGGGTGGTCTTGCCGGTGGCTATCTCGCTGAACTGCAAGGCAAGCTCGTCCATGGCTGCAAGGCCGGCACCGCTTGCGGCCTGGTAGGTGGCTACTTGCACATTCTTAATGTGCGACAGGTTGTCGAGCGGCTTCAGGGCCACGGTCATCAATATGGTGGTGCAGTTGGGGTTGGCTATGATGTGGCGTGGCGCGTTGAGGGCGTCGTCGCCGTTAACCTCGGGCACCACAAGCGGCACGTCGGGGTCGAGGCGGAATGCGCTTGAGTTGTCGATCATGGTGGTGCCGAATTTTGTGATCGTGGGCGCAAACTCGCGGGCGGTGTCGGCTCCGGCCGACACAAAGGCAATGTCGATGTCTTTGAAATCGTCGTTGTGCTGCAGCAGCTGCACCACGTGGTCAATGCCGCGGAATGTGAATATGCGGCCTGCGCTGCGCTTCGACCCGAACAACACAAGTTCGGTCACTGGAAAGTTCTGCTCGTCGAGCACTCTCATGAATTCCTGGCCAACGGCTCCGCTGGCTCCCACTATCGCTACTTTCATCGTTTGGTATAATAGAATTGTGTGTGGTGAACAATCAATTTGAAAATTCGTGCAAAGTTAGCACATTTTTGCCATAAGTGGCACTGGCTGCGGTCGCTTATTTATATTTGCGTTCGGCAATGTCGTAGACGGCGGTGAGAATTGCACGCTCGCGCTCGTCGAGCTCAATGCCGCGCCGAGCCATCACGCGCTCGGCAATGGCGAAGAATGCCTTGAGGCTCACATCGTGGAAACCGCCGGCGTTGCCGCCTTCTTGAAACGATGCCACAAACGGCCTTGGGAATCCCGATCCGTGCACGTTGACTCCCACACCAAGCACTGTGGCTGTGTTGAGCATGCAGTTCACTCCGGTCTTGCAGTGGTCGCCCATCACTGGGCCGCAAAACTGAAGGCCGGTGCGGGCAAAGCGCTGTGTGGCATAGTTCCACAGTTTCACCTCGCTGTAGTCGTTTTTCAGATTGCTGGCCGTGGTGCCTCCGCCTATGTTGCACCAAGCTCCCACCACTGCGTCGCCCAGATAGCCGTCGTGGGCCTTGTTGCTGTAGCCAATGAACACGCAGTTTTCCACTTCGCCGCCTATCTTGCACTGTGGCCCAAGGGTGGTGGCGCCGTAAACCTTAGCACCGATGCGCACTTTCGAGCCCTGCCCGGCGGCAAACGGGCCTCGCACGCAGGCTCCTTCCATCACTTCCACGTCTTTGCCTATGTAGATAGGGCCTTGCCGGGTGTTGAGTGTCGCTCCGTCGACGGTTGCTCCCTCTTCAAGGAACACCAGCGAGCGGTCGCCTATCACGGTGCATGTGGGTGGGAGTTGCTGTGAATCTCGCCCGGACGTCAGTTGGGCAAAGTCGGCCTTGAGCACTTCGCCGTTGATGGTAAACACGTCGTAGGGGCGTAGCACGGTGAGTGGCTTTTCGTCGTGGAATACCACATTGGCGTAATGACGGTTGTCGAAGTCGGCTGCCGACCCGTTGAATGCAATGAGCATTTCGCCCGTCATCAGCGCTTCTCCGCTTTTCAAGCTGAGCACCTTGGCGGCTATTTCGGGGGTGGGTATCACGTGTCCCGCCACCATTAGGTTGGTCTTTTTTGCTGTCAGTCCATACTTTGCCTTTAGGTATGGCACTGTGAGATAGGAATATTGGGCGTCGTTGCCGAGCATCAGCTTCCACTTCTCGGTTATGGTGGTGATGCCCACGCGCAACTCTGCTATGGGGCGTGTGAATGTGAGTGGCAGCAAGCTTTTGCGCACTTCGTTGTCGTCAAATATGATAATGTTGCGTTTCATCTTATCGTCTATGCTTTTTTTTTGTGTGGCCATTTGTCGGCGCGCTGTCGTACTTGCCTGCTTGGGACTTAGGCGTGAGTGTGCCATTGTGTGGCTCTGCTTGGCGGGGAAAACGGCTTGTAAAATTAGTAATTTTGTGTCAGTTCATGGTGCTCCGGGCCGGCAAAATGATTGGCCTCCGCTTTTTCCGCGTTTTTGTGTAACTTTGCAATCGTGCTTGTGGCGATAGGCCTGCCCGGCAATGGTTCGCATCACACATTATTATATAAGCAGTATAAAAAACATAATTCAATATGGAATTTATCAAGCAGCCTATTGATGGCGTGTGGGTGATAAAACCGAAGCGCTTCGGTGATGCCCGCGGTTATTTTTGCGAAACGTTTAAGCTTAGCGAGTTTGAGGCTCACGTTGGCCACGTTTCGTTTGTCCAGGACAATGAGTCGGTTTCCAGCCATGGCGTGCTGCGCGGACTTCATTTCCAAAAGGGAGAGTTCAGTCAGGCAAAACTCGTGAGGGTGTCGCGAGGTGCCGTTCTCGACGTTGCGGTCGACTTGCGTGGCTCAAGCCCCACCTTTGGGAAGCATGTGGCTGTTGAGCTGAGTGCCGACAATGGCCTGCAGCTCTACATTCCTCGCGGATTTGCCCACGGGTTTGTGGTGCTGTCTGATGTGGCGCAGTTCCAGTATAAGGTGGATAATGTGTATGCCCCTCAAAGCGAAGCCACCCTTATGTTCAACGATCCTTCGCTTGGTATCGATTGGCGCGTTGATCCGGCTGAAATGCTCTTGAGCGATAAGGATAAGCTTGGATTATGCTTAAAAGATATTAAACCATTTTAAATAAAGTGAAATTGCACTTCTTTCATCCTCTGGCTGGGCGTGGTCGAATGGCCTGATTTTTCTCGGCCTAACGCGCGCGTGCGTGCGCGCGATTATTTTGTGGCGCGTACAGTAAAAAGTAGCAAAAACATTTGGTGGTTAGCCAATTAGTCGCTATCTTTGCAAAGATTTTGACCCCCTATGCTTTGTAGCTTGCACTAAGCCGTTGGTTTAGTGGAGGTTATTGTGTGTAGGAATCGTAATGAAAGAGATTGAAATAAAAAATTTATAGTTTATAATTTAACAACAAAGTAAAACAGAACTAAGATGCCTACAATTCAGCAATTAGTAAGAAAAGGCCGTACAACTTTGGAGTATACTAGCAAATCGCCTGCGTTGGATTCTTGCCCGCAGCGTCGCGGCGTGTGCGTGCGTGTTTACACCACCACACCCAAGAAGCCTAACTCGGCAATGCGCAAAGTTGCACGTGTGAGATTAACAAATGGCAAAGAGGTGAACTCTTACATCCCCGGAGAAGGCCACAACCTGCAGGAGCACTCAATCGTGATGGTGCGCGGCGGACGTGTGAAAGACCTTCCTGGTGTGCGTTACCACATCGTTCGCGGTACGCTTGATACCGCAGGTGTTGCTGGCCGCACTCAGCGCCGCTCTAAGTATGGCGCAAAGCGTCCTAAAGCTGCCAAGAAATAATCAAAGCACAATACGGCTGAATTACTAAAACAACAAAATCAAATTTAATTAACTTAGTTTTTGGTTTTATTGGATTGAAAATTTTTCAAGGTTGAGTAAATGGTCGAAGAGTCGGCCGTTGAAGGACAAAGAAGCAAACAACCAAGCGGACTAAAACTATTATCCTTTTAAAAAAATGAGAAAGGCAAAGCCAAAGAAAAGGATCATCCTTCCCGATCCTAAATTCGGTGACGTGCGAGTTTCTAAATTCGTGAATCACCTCATGTATGATGGCAAGAAGAACACATCGTACAGAATTTTCTATACCGCACTCGAGGTAGTGGGTAACAAAATGGCAAAAGAAGAAAAGACTCCGCTCGAGATCTGGAAGACTGCTCTCGAGAAGGTTACTCCCCAAGTGGAGGTTAAGTCGCGTCGTGTGGGTGGTGCCACATTCCAGGTTCCTACTGAGATCCGCCCCGACCGCAAGGAGTCTATATCTATGAAAAATCTTATCATCTTCGCACGCAAGCGCGGCGGAAAGACCATGGCCGAGAAGCTTGCTGCAGAAATCATCGATGCATATAATGAGCAGGGTGGCGCTTACAAGCGCAAGGAGGACATGCACCGCATGGCCGAGGCTAACCGTGCATTCGCTCACTTCAGATTCTAATAGGTAACAGGGAAATATAAAAATGAAAACAGACGAATTACTGAAATTTACGCGCAACATCGGCATCATGGCTCACATCGACGCCGGTAAGACAACAACCTCTGAGCGTATCCTGTTCTACACCGGTCTTACTCACAAGATTGGTGAGGTGCACGACGGTGCGGCTACAATGGACTGGATGGAGCAGGAGCAGGAGCGTGGTATCACAATCACCTCTGCCGCTACCACCGCTTTCTGGAAATACAACGACAACAAGTACAAGCTCAATCTGATTGACACTCCGGGACACGTCGACTTCACTGTTGAGGTTGAGCGTTCGCTCCGTGTGCTCGATGGAGCCGTGGCTACTTTCTGCGCCGTTGGCGGTGTTGAGCCTCAGAGCGAGACCGTGTGGCGTCAGGCCGACAAGTACAACGTGCCGCGTATCGCCTACGTCAACAAGATGGACCGCTCGGGCGCCAACTTCCTTGAGGTTGCCCGCCAGATGCGCGAGATTTTGGGTGCTAATCCCTGTCCTATTCAACTGCCTATCGGTGCAGAGGAGAGCTTCAAGGGTCTTGTAGACCTCATCACTATGAAGGCTCTCTACTGGCACGACGAGACAATGGGTGCTGAATACTCTATTGAGGAGATTCCGGCCGACATGCTCGACGAGTGCCAGACTTACCGCGACAAGATGCTTGAGGCTATCGCCGAATTCGACGACGACCTCATGACTAAATATTTCGACGATCCTTCAACCATCACCGAAGAGGAGATTAAGCGCGCTCTGCGTGCCGCTACTCTCAAGATGGAGATCGTGCCTATGCTCTGCGGCTCGTCGTTCAAGAACAAAGGCGTTCAACCTCTGCTCGATGCAGTGTGCGCCTACCTGCCCAGCCCCGAGGACACTCCCGAGGTTGTGGGTACTGCCTACGACGATCCTGAGAAGGAAGAGAAGCGCCGCCCCGTGTTCGAGGATCCTATGTGCGCTCTCGTGTTCAAGATTGCCACCGACCCCTATGTGGGCCGTCTGGTGTTCTTCCGCGTTTACTCTGGTCAGATCGATGCTGGTAGCTATGCCTTCAACACTCGCTCTGGCAAGAAGGAGCGTATCTCTCGCCTGTTCCAGATGCACAGTAACAAGCAGAACCCGATGGAGACAATCGGCTGCGGTGACATCGGTGCCGGCGTGGGCTTCAAGGATGTGCGCACAGGCGACACTCTCTGCGATGAGGCACACCCCATCGTGCTCGAGGCAATGGACTTCCCCGATCCCGTTATCGGTATCGCAGTAGAGCCTAAGACTCAGAAAGACCTTGACCGTCTTGACGTGGGTCTGCAGAAGCTCGCTGAGGAAGACCCCACCTTCCAGGTAGAGAGCAACGAGGAGACTGGCCAAACCGTGATTCGCGGTATGGGTGAGCTTCACCTCGACATCATCATCGACCGTCTGCGTCGTGAGTTCAAGGTAGAGTGCAACCAGGGCCGTCCCCAAGTTACCTACAAGGAATCAATCACCAAGCCGGTTGAGCTTCGCGAGGTGTTCAAGAAGCAGACTGGTGGTCGCGGTAAGTTTGCCGACATCATCTGCCGTGTAGAGCCGGTTGACGAAGGTTTCGAGGGCACTCTCGACTTCATCGACGAGGTTAAGGGCGGTGATATCCCCAAGGAGTTCATCCCCTCTATCCAGAAGGGTTTCCTGGCTGCCATGAAGAATGGCGTGCTTGCCGGCTACCCCGTAGAGCAACTCAAGGTTACCGTGCTCGATGGCTCGTTCCACCCCGTTGACTCCGATCAGCTTTCATTCGAGCTCTGTGCACAGAGCGCCTTCCGCAAAGCCTGCGAGCAGGCCGGCCCCGTGCTCATGGAGCCCATCATGAAGGTTGAGGTGGTTACCCCCGAGGAGAGCATGGGTGACGTGATTGGCGACCTTAACAAGCGTCGCGGTCAGGTAGAAGGCATGGAGACAAGCCGCAGCGGCGCCCGCATCATCAAGGCCACCGCACCGCTTGCCGAGATGTTCGGCTACGTTACCGCACTGCGCACCATCACTTCGGGCCGTGCAACAAGCACAATGTCGTTCTCTCACTACACTGAGGTAAGCAAGTCGATTGCCGAGAAAGTGCTCAGCGAGTGCCAGGGACGTGTAGACTTATTGAAATAATTTTATATCATAAAACAATATGAGCCAAAAAATCAGAATCAAATTAAAATCTTACGATCACAACTTGGTTGACAAGTCAGCTGAGAAGATTGTTAGAACTGTGAAGGCAACAGGCGCAGTGGTAAGCGGTCCTATTCCGCTCCCCACCCACAAGCGCATCTTCACCGTTAACCGTTCGACTTTCGTCAACAAGAAGTCGCGCGAGCAATTCCAGCTTTCATCATTCAAGCGTCTCATCGACATCTACAGCTCAACAAGCAAGACCGTCGACGCGCTGATGAAGCTCGAGCTCCCCAGCGGTGTAGAGGTTGAAATCAAGGTGTAGTACAACACATCAGCCTCAGTTGAAACAATTAATCAAATAAGTGATTCTAAGAATTATTAAAACAAAAAAAGAGAAATGCCAGGATTATTAGGAAAGAAAATCGGAATGACATCCGTTTTCAGTGCCGACGGCAAAAACGTGCCGTGCACTGTTATCGAAGTAGGTCCTTGTGTAGTTACTCAAGTTAAAACCCTTGAAAAGGACGGTTACGAGGCACTGCAGCTCGGCTTCCAGGAGAAGACCGAAAAGCACACCACCAAGCCCGAGGCCGGACACTTCAAGAAAGCTGGAGTGAAACCACAGCGCCACTTGGCCGAGTTCAAAGATTTTGATGGTGAGTACAAGCTGGGTGACGTTGTTACCGTAGATTTGTTCAGCAACGCATCATTTGTCGATGTTATCGGCACCTCGAAAGGTAAAGGTTTCCAAGGCGTGGTTAAGCGCCACGGCTTCGGCGGTGTGGGCCAGGCCACTCACGGCCAGGACGACCGCTTCCGCGCACCCGGTTCTATCGGTGCCTGCTCTTACCCCGCTAAGGTGTTCAAGGGCATGCGCATGGCAGGCCAGATGGGCAATGAGCGTGTGACTGTACAAAACTTACAGATAGTTAAAGTTATGCCTGAAAACAACCTTCTCGTTGTGAAAGGTTCTGTCCCAGGCTGCAAAGGTTCAATCTTATCAATCGTAAAATAATGGAACTCGCAGTATACAATATCAAAGGTGAAGACACCGGAAAGAAGGTGACCCTCAACGATGAGGTGTTCGCATTGGCTGAACCCAACGAGCACGCCGTCTATCTGGCTGTTAAGCAGTTCCTGGCCAACCAGCGTCAGGGTACTCACAAGGCAAAGGAAAGAAGTGAAATCTCAGGCTCTACCAAGAAGCTCGGACGCCAGAAAGGCGGCGGTGGCGCACGTCACGGCGATATCAACTCTCCGCTTATGGTAGGTGGTGGCCGCGTGTTCGGTCCTCGTCCACGCAGCTACAGCTTCAAGCTCAACAAGAAGCTCAAAGCTCTTGCTCGCCGCTCTGCATTGACTTTCAAGGCTCAGAACAATCAGATCGTGGTGGTCGAAGACCTCAAATTCGAGGCTCCGAAAACTAAAGATTTCGTAAACTTTGCTAAGAATCTTAAATTGGCTGATTCAAAGCTCCTTTTGGTTTTGGAGAGTCAAAATAAAAACGTATTTTTGTCAGCTCGCAATGTCGAGAATGCAAAAGTAATCACCGCCAACGAGCTCAATACCTACGCCGTGCTCAACAACAAGGCACTCGTAGTTACTGAGAGCTCGGTAGCTGTGCTTAACCAATTTTAATTAAAAGGAGGTATTTGAAAATGGCATCAATCAACATTTCACCAATCGTCACCGAGAAGGCCAACGCCATCAGTGAGAAGACTAACCGTTATTCATTCAAGGTATCTCCCGAAGCCAACAAGTTCCAGATCAAGGACGCTATCGAAAAGCTCTACGACGTGAAAGTGGTTTCAGTAAGCACAATGAACTACGACGGCAAGAAGAAGCAGCGCTACACCAAGGCTGGCTTGATCCGCGGCAAGGTTGCCGCCTTCAAGAAGGCCGTGGTCACTGTCGCTGAGGGACAAACTATTGATTTTTATAGCAATATTTAATAAACGAAATGGCAGTAAGAAAATTAAAGCCCACAACACCGGGGCAAAGACACAAAGTTATTGGTGTATTTGATAACATCACTGCACGTACACCAGAAAAATCTCTTACAGTCGGCAAGCGCGTCACTGGCGGACGCAACAACGAGGGTCACCGCACCATGCGCTACCTCGGCGGCGGCCACAAGCGCAAATTCCGCTTCATCGACTTCAAGAGAAACAAAGACGGTGTGCCAGCTCGTGTAAAGTCGATCGAGTACGATCCTAACCGTTCGGCCCGCATCGCCCTGCTTTACTACGCAGATGGCTATAAAGCTTACATAATTGCACCCAACGGCCTTCAAGTTGGCTCTACAGTTGAAAGCGGTGAGAACGTGGCCCCCGAAGTGGGAAACGCGCTTCCACTAAGTAACATCCCTGTTGGTACTTTAATTCACAACATCGAATTGCGTCCCGGCCAGGGTGCAGCCCTTGCACGCAGCGCCGGCACTTTCGCTCAATTGACTTCTAGGGAAGGAACCTACGCAATCATCAAGTTGCCTTCTGGCGAGACCCGCAAGATCCTCGCAGCATGCAAGGCCACAATCGGTGTCGTAGGCAACAGCGACCACGCCCTCGAGCGCTCTGGTAAGGCCGGACGCTCTCGCTGGCTCGGCCGCCGTCCGCACAACCGCGGCGTCGTGATGAACCCGGTTGATCACCCGATGGGTGGTGGTGAAGGCCGTCAGTCAGGTGGCCATCCCCGCTCTCGCACCGGCCTTTACGCTAAGGGCTTGAAGACACGTGCACCCAAGAAGTTGTCTTCGAAGTATATTATCGAAAGAAGAAAGAAGTAATTTGATTAAAGATTAAACTATGAGTCGTTCATTAAAAAAAGGCCCTTACATTAGTGTAAAGCTCGAAAAGAAGGTTGACGCCATGAACGAGAGCGGCAAGAAAAACGTGATCAAGACCTGGTCGCGCGCCTCGATGATCGCCCCCGAATTCGTGGGCCACACCTTTGCAGTGCACAATGGCAATAAATTCATTCCCGTTTACGTTACCGAAAACATGGTAGGCCACAAGCTCGGCGAATTCGCCCCCACTCGCACCTTCCGTGGACACAGCGGCAACAACAAGAAATAAGGCCCGGGATAAATTCACTGACAAAAAAAGAATTAAAATACAATGGGAAAAAGAAAAAGAGAAACAGCCAATACTTATAAGGAGGCACGTCGCGAGCAAAGCTTCGCCAAGCTCAAGAATGTCCCCAGCTCACCCCGCAAAATGCGCCTCGTGGCCGACATGGTGCGTGGCGTAGAGGCTTTCAAGGCCCTCGGTCTGCTGCACTTCTCCAACAAGCAAGCTGCTGCCGATATCGAGAAGCTCCTCAAGAGCGCCATCTCAAACTGGGAACAGAAGAACGGCCGCAAGGCCGAGAGCGGTGAGCTCTATATCAAGACAATTCACGTGGACTGCGCACCTATGCTCAAGCGTCTGCGCCCGGCACCCCAAGGCCGCGGCTACCGCATCCGCAAGCGCTCTAACCACATCACATTGTTCCTCGACACAATTAATAACGACAAAAAAGACGCATAACAAGATATGGGACAGAAAGTAAATCCAATTAGCAATCGTTTAGGTATCATCCGCGGCTGGGACTCTAACTGGTTCGGCGGTGATAATTATGGAGATACTCTGCTCGAGGACAGCAAAATCCGCAAGTATCTCAACGTGCGTCTCGCTAAGTCTAGTGTGTCGCGCATCGTAATCGAGAGAACCCTCAAGATTCTCACAATCACTATCTGCACATCACGTCCCGGCCTGATCATCGGCAAGGGCGGCGAAGAGGTCGACAAAATCAAGGGCGAGCTCAAGAACCTCACCAACAAGGACGTTCAGGTGAACATCTACGAGGTGAAGCGCCCCGAGCTCGATGCTGAAATCGTGGCCAACAACATCGCCCGTCAGATCGAAGGCAAAATCGCTTACCGCCGCGCAGTGAAGATGGCCGTTGCCTCTACAATGCGCCTCGGCGCCGAGGGCATCAAGGTGCTCGTCAGCGGACGCCTCAACGGTGCCGAAATGGCCCGCAGCGAAATGTTCAAGGAAGGCCGCACACCGCTGCACACCCTCCGTGCCGACATCGACTATGCACTCGTGCCCGCACTCACCAAGGTGGGTCTGATCGGTGTTAAGGTTTGGATTTGCCGTGGCGAAGTTTACGGCAAGAAAGATCTCGCGCCCAACTACACCAACAACCAGGGTGAGCGCCGCGAAGGCGGCCGTGGCCGCGGTTTCCGCAACAGAAAGAACAATCGTTAATCACACTCACAGCAGAGATTTTTTAACAACTAAGAAAAATGTTACAACAACCAAAAAGATTAAGATATAGAAGACCTTCCGACGGCCACCCACGCCAGTACTCAAAGCGCGGAAGCCAGCTCGCTTTCGGCTCGTTCGGTATCAAGGCCCTCGACTCAAAGTGGATTACAGCCCACCAGATTGAGGCTGCCCGTGTGGCCGTGACACGCTACATGCAGCGCGAAGGTAACATCTGGATACGCATCTTCCCCGATAAGCCTTACACCCGCAAGCCGGCCGACGTGCGTATGGGTAAAGGTAAAGGTGACGTGGCAGGCTACGTGGCTCCCGTGCACCCCGGACGCATCCTCATCGAGGTCGACGGCGTGAGCTTCGACATCGCAAAAGAAGCTCTCCGCCTTGCAGCCCAGAAACTTCCTATTCCAGTTAAGTTCGTGGTGCGTCCCGACTACGACCCATCTCAGAACGTGTAACCAAAGCATTTAAATTTGAATTATGAAAAAAGCAGAATACAAAGAAATGTCTGACAAGGAACTCCAGGACCGCCTGGAGACCGCCGAGAAAGAGTATGTGCAGGAGAAGATCCAGCACAGCATCTCGCCCCTCGACAACCCTGCCAAGATTACACGCGACCGCCGCGAGATTGCCCGCATCAAGACCGAAATCCGTGAGCGCGAGCTAAAAATTAACAAATAATCCCAACAACTACTGAAATGGAAGAAAAGAGAAATTTAAGAAAAGAGAGAATTGGGGTTGTTTCCAGCAACAAGGGTGACAAGACCATCACTGTGACCATCAAGTGGAAGGAAAAACACCCAATCTACGGCAAGTTTGTCAACAAGACAAAGAAGTACCACGCTCATGACGAGAACAACGAGTGCAACGTAGGCGACACCGTGCGCCTGATGGAGACTCGCCCCTTGAGCAAGACCAAAAGATGGAGATTAGTTGAAATCATCGAAAAAGCGAAGTAATTTACAGTTATGATACAGACAGAAAGCAGATTAACAGTTGCCGACAACAGCGGTGCCCGCGAGGTGCTGTGCATCCACGTGCTGGGTGGTACAGGACGCCGCTATGCATCGGTGGGCGACCAGATCGTAGTCACCGTAAAAAACGCCATCCCTTCGAGCGACATGAAGAAGGGCACCGTTTCACGTGCGGTAGTCGTTAGAACAAAGAAGGAAATCCGTCGCCAAGACGGTTCTTACATCCGCTTCGACGACAACGCCTGCGTGTTGCTGACCAATGCTGGTGAGCTCCGCGGCACCCGCATCTTCGGCCCCGTAGCCCGCGAGCTCCGTGCCACCAACATGAAAATCGTGTCACTGGCTCCTGAAGTTCTTTAATCACAAATTCCAATTAAGCAATTAAGCAAAATGGCTAAACTACACATAAAGAAAGGCGATAACGTCTACGTCCTCGCCGGCGACGACAAAGGCAAGACCGGACGCGTGCTCAGCGTGTCGGCCAAGACCAACCGCGCCGTGGTGGAAGGCGTCAACATGGTGACCAAAAGCACCAAGCCCAGCGCAAAGCATCCGCAAGGCGGCTTCGTGAAGATGGAGGCCCCCATCCACATCTCGAACCTCAACCTCGTCGACCCCAAGAGCGGCAAGGACCCCAAGCCCACACGCGTCGGCTACAAGAAAGACGAGCAGGGCAAAACAGTTCGTTATGCTAAAAAATCAAAAGAGGAGATTAAATAATGAGTACTACCCTAAAGAAAAAATACGACGAAGTGATCGCTCCTGCCCTGATGAAGCAGTTCAACTACACATCGTCAATGCAGATTCCACGCCTCACTAAGATCGTCCTCAACGAGGGTCTTGGCGACGCCACTCAGGACAAGAAAATCATCGAGACCGCAATTAATGAGCTCACCACCATCACCGGCCAGAAGGCAGTGCCCACAGTGTCGAAGAAGGATATCTCTAACTTCAAGCTGCGCAAGAAAATGCCTATCGGCGCTCGCGTCACACTGCGTCGCGACAAGATGTATGAGTTCATGGAGCGCTTCATCCGCATCGCCCTGCCTCGTATCCGCGACTTCAAGGGCATCGCTGGCAAGCTCGACGGCCGCGGCAACTACACCGTGGGTATCACCGAACAGATCATCTTCCCTGAAATCAACATCGACTCAGTAAACAAAATGACCGGTATGAACATCACCTTCGTCACCACAGCTCAGACTGACGAGGAAGGTTATGCACTGCTCAAGCTATTCGGTCTTCCGTTCAACAACGCTAAATAATTAAAACACAAAATTAGTTATGGCAAAAGAATCAATGAAAGCTCGTGAGGCAAAGCGCCGCAAGCTGGTGGCAAAATATGCCGCCAAGCGTGCCGAGCTCAAGGCTGCCGGCGACTACGCAGCGCTTCAGGCACTCCCGCTCAACGCTTCACCGGTGCGTCTGCACAACCGCTGCAAGATGTCGGGCCGTCCAAAAGGCTACATGCGCCAGTTCGGCATCAGCCGCATCGACTTCCGCGAAATGGCTTCGGCCGGCCTTATCCCCGGCGTGAAGAAAGCCAGCTGGTAAGCCCCGCGGCACACGCTTCAACACATAAGCATAAAGAAAATCATTTTATAGTATTAAATATTGTTCGGACATTCTAAAAATCAAATTCCGCCCGAATCAATTTAAAACAAAAAAAATAATGACTGATCCAATTGCAGATTATTTGACAAGATTGAGGAACGCGATCAGCGCACAGCATCGTGTGGTTGAAATCCCTTCTTCAAAATTGAAAAAAGAGATCACCAAGATTCTCTTCGAGCAGGGTTACATCCTTAACTACAAGTTCATCGATGACGCCCAGTGCCCCTCAGGCACAATCAAAATTGCGCTCAAGTACGACAGCGTCGACAAGGTGAACGCAATCAAGTGCCTCACACGCGTGTCGCGTCCCGGCCTGCGCCAGTATGCCGGCTACAAGGACATGCCCCGCGTGCTCAACGGTTTAGGTATCGCCATCATCTCAACCTCTAAGGGTGTGATGACCAACAAGCAGGCCCGCGACCTTAAGGTGGGCGGCGAAGTTTTATGTTACGTTTATTAATCATTAAAGGAGGTAAAGAATTATGTCAAGAATAGGAAAATTGCCAATCGCGTTACCTGCCGGCGTAACAGTAGATGTTAAAGACAACGTGGTCACCGTCAAGGGACCCAAAGGTGAGCTTAAGCAGACTATCAACCCCAATATAGCAGTAGCCGTAGAAGACGGCCACGTGCATGTGACCCGCCCCAACGACGAGCGCCAGACCCGTGCCCAGCACGGCCTCTACCGCGCCCTGATCAACAACATGGTGGTAGGCGTCAGCGAGGGTTTCAAGAAGGAGATGGAAGTTGTGGGCGTCGGTTACCGCGCCACCAGCAAGGGCCAGGTGCTCGAACTCGCACTCGGCTTCTCTCACGCCATCTACCTCAAAATGCCCCCCGAAGTTAAGGTTAACGCCGTTTCGGAGCGCAACAAGAACCCGCTGATCACTCTGGAGTCGGCCGACAAGCAGCTCCTTGGCCAAATCTGCGCCAAGATCCGCTCGTTCCGCAAGCCCGAACCTTACAAGGGCAAGGGTATTAAGTTCGTAGGCGAGATCATCCGCCGCAAGTCTGGTAAAACGGCAGCAGCCAAATAACATTTAGTAAACTATGGTATCTAAGAATCAAAGACGAAATAAAATCAAGGCACGCATCCGCGGCAAAGTCAGCGGCACAGCCCAGCGCCCGCGCCTGTGTGTGTTCCGCAGCAACAAGCAGATCTATGCTCAGCTAATCGACGACGTTGCTGGCAACACCCTCGTTTCAGCTTCTTCCAAGGGAATCGCTGAAGGAACAAAGAGTGAAATAGCTGCCAAGGTGGGCGAGAACGTGGCTAAGAAGGCTCTCGACGCCGGCATTGAGACAGTAGTGTTTGACCGTAACGGTTTCCTGTTCCACGGACGCGTAAAGTCGCTTGCCGACGGTGCCCGCAAAGGTGGACTTAAATTTTAAAAATCATGGCAAAGAAAAATAACAGAGTAAAAACTACAAGCGATATTGAGTTGAAGGACCGCCTTGTGGCCATCAACCGTACCACAAAGGTGACCAAGGGCGGACGCACATTCACCTTCGCAGCAATCGTGGTAGTGGGCGACGGCAACGGCATCGTGGGCTATGGCCTCGGCAAAGCCAACGAAGTTACCACCGCAATCGCCAAAGGCACTGAGATGGCAAAGAAAAACCTCATCAAGGTGCCCGTGCACAAAGGCACTATCCCCCACGAGCAGGTTGCCAAGTTCGGCGGCTCTCGCATCTACATGAAGCCCGCCACTCCCGGTACCGGTGTGAAGGCCGGTGGTGCAATGCGTGCCGTGCTTGAGAGTGTGGGTATCACCGACGTGATTTGCAAGTCGAAAGGCTCTAGCAACCCCCACAACCTGGTGAAGGCTACCATCGCCGCTCTCGACGAAATGCGCAGCCCCCTCACTATTGCCCAGTATCGCGGCATCTCTCTCGACAAAGTGTTCAACGGTTAAAACTCTTAATTGACATGGCTAAAATCAAAATCAAGCAAGTGGTGAGCAGAATCAACCGTCCTGCCCGCCAAAAGAGAACCCTCGACGCTCTGGGCCTCCACAAGCTCAACCAGGAGGTAGAGAAAGAGGCAACTCCTGAAATCATGGGTATGGTAAACGTTGTTCGTCATCTTGTAGAAGTAACGAACGCTTAATAAATTATAGTAATTTTAATCACTGTTATGGATTTAAGTAATTTACAACCAGCAATTGGTTCAAATAAGTCAAAACGCCGCATCGGCCGTGGCCCGGGTTCTGGTAAAGGCGGAACTTCTACACGAGGCAGCAAGGGCGCAAAGTCGCGTTCTGGCTACAAGAGCAAAGTAGGCTTTGAAGGCGGCCAGATGCCGCTTCAGCGCCGCGTGCCTAAATTCGGCTTCAAAAACATCAACCGCGTTGAGTACAAGGCTGTCAACATTGAGACTATCGATGCCCTGGCTAAGGAAGCCAACCTCGACAAGGTGACTGTGGCCGACCTCCTTCAGGCAGGTCTCGTGCGCAAGAACCAGCTTGTGAAAGTGCTCGGTCAGGGCACCCTCAGCAAGAAGGTCGACGTCGAAGCCAACGCTTTCTCAAAGAAAGCCGAGGAGGCAATCACAGCAGCAGGTGGTACAATCGCTAAAGTGTAAAGCCTAATGAGACTCGTTCAAACTATTAAGAATATTTGGAAGATTGAGGACCTGCGCAAGCGACTCACAATCACATTCCTTTTCATACTCGTGTATCGATTCGGATGTTTTGTGGTCCTGCCGGGCATCAATCCCGACGACCTCGACGCGCTGCGCAACTTCACCAACAGTGGACTGATGCAGCTGCTCGACATGTTCTCGGGTGGTGCCTTCTCCCAAGCTTCCATCTTCGCCCTGGGCATCATGCCCTACATCACCGCATCTATCGTAATCCAACTGCTCGGCATGGTTATGCCGCAGTTCCAGAAGATGCAGCGTGAGGGCGAAAGCGGCCGCATGAAGCTCAACCAGTACACGCGCTATCTCACAGTGCTCATCCTGCTGGTTCAGGCTCCTGCCTACCTCGTCAACCTGCAATATCAGGTTAACTCGGCTGGCGGCAATGCGCACTTCGGCTTCCTGTCGATGGCCTATCTGACCATCGTCCTCACAGCCGGCGCAATGTTCATCATGTGGCTTGGCGAGAAGATTACCGACAAAGGCATCGGTAACGGTATCTCGATGATCATCCTCGTGGGTATCATCGCCCGTTTCCCCGGAGCCCTCGTTCAAGAATTCACCGGACGCCTCACTGCATCGCAGGGTGGTCTGGTGATGTTCCTCATCGAAATCATCATCCTCTTTGCCGTGATCGCAGGCGCTGTGATGCTCGTGCAGGGAACCCGCAAGGTGCCCGTGCAGTATGCAAAGCGCATCGTCGGCAACAAGCAGTATGGCGGCGCCCGCCAGTACATTCCCCTCAAGGTGAATGCAGCTAATGTGATGCCCATCATCTTTGCCCAGGCACTGATGTTCATCCCCATCACACTCGCAGGATTCGGCGCCAAGCAGGACGCCCCCGGCTTCGTGGGTAGCCTGGCACGCACATTCGGCGACATGAACGGTTTTTGGTACAATGTGGTGTACTTCCTCCTGATTGTAGCATTCACCTACTTCTACACCGCCATCACAGTGCGTCCCACCCAGATGGCAGAGGAGATGAAGAAGAACAGCGGTTTCATCCCCGGCATCAAGCCCGGCAAGAAGACCGCCGACTATCTTGACTCGATTATGTCGCGAATCACCCTGCCCGGCTCTATCTTTCTGGGCATCGTTGCAATTCTCCCGGCATTCGCGCGCTACTTCGGCGTAAACCAGAGTTTCGCGCAGTTCTTCGGCGGCACATCGCTGCTGATTATCGTCGGTGTAGTGCTCGACACACTCCAGCAGATCGAAACCCACCTCACCATGCATCACTACGATGGCTTGATGAAGAACGGCAAGATCAAAGGACGCACCGGCAATTAACGGTTGAATTTGAACTAAGAAGGAGTATAAAGCGATAATGATTTATCTGAAGACAGATGAAGAAATAGAGCTTCTGCGTGAAGCAGACCTTGTGGTAGCCCGCACACTTGGCGAAATGGCCAAGTGGGTGGCTCCGGGGGTCACCACACGCCGGCTCGACCAAATTGCTGAAGAGTATATCCGCTCTCAAGGTTGTGTTCCCGGATTTCTGGGACTCTATGGCTATCCCGCATCACTTTGCATCTCGGTCAACGAGACAGTGGTACACGGCATCCCCTCCAACTACGCTCTTGAAGACGGCGACATCGTGTCGATCGACTGCGGCGCAGTAACTAAAGAGGGATTCAACGGCGACTCTTGCTACACATTCTGTGTGGGCAACGTTTCCGAAGATGTGAAGCAGCTGCTCCGCACCACCAAAGAATCACTCTACGAGGGAATCAAGATGGCCGTCCCCGGCAACCGCATCGGCGACATCGGACACGCCGTGCAGGACTACTGCGAGAAGCGCGGCTACAGCGTGGTGCGCGAAATGTGCGGCCACGGCGTGGGACGCAAGCTTCACGAAGACCCTGACGTGCCCAACTACGGCCGCCGCGGCACCGGAGCCCTGATCAAGAACGGCATGTGCATCGCTATCGAGCCCATGATCAATATGGGCAGCAAGAACATAGTGATAGAGCGCGACGGATGGACCACACGGACCAAAGACCGCAAGCCTTCGGCCCACTTCGAGCACTCGATTGCCATCCATCACGGCAAGGCAGACATCCTGTCGTCGTTCAAATACATCGAGGAAGTGCTTGGCGACAGATTCATCTGACCCCGCCAGCCCATCTGAGAGAAAGCAGATATCACAATTCAATACAATTTCAAAACATCGTACACACTCAATCAATATGTCGAAACAAACCGCTATAGAGCAAGACGGCACCATCGTAGAGGCACTGAGCAACGCAATGTTCCGCGTCGAACTTGAGAACGGCCACCAGATCACCGCCCACATCAGCGGCAAGATGAGAATGCACTACATCCGCATCCTGCCCGGCGACAAGGTGAAAGTGGAAATGTCGCCCTACGACCTGTCGAAGGGAAGAATCGCCTTCCGATACAAATAATACATCAACAACCCACACTTACACAATCACAGATATGAAAGTAAGAGCATCAATCAAGAAACGTACTCCCGAGTGCAAAATCGTGCGCCGCAAGGGTCGTTTGTATGTGATAAACAAGAAAAATCCTAAGTTTAAGCAACGTCAAGGATAATTTTTATTAATTTTGCAGAAAAAATTAGATTATATATATGGCAGTTAGAATTGTCGGAGTAGATTTACCCCAAAATAAACGAGGCGCAATCGCACTTACCTATATCTATGGTATAGGCCGCAGTGCAGCCGCCACCATTCTTTCTAAGGCCGGTGTTGACCAAGACACCAAGGTCAAGGACTGGACCGACGCCGAAGCAGCAAAAGTGCGCGAGGTGATCGGCGAGAACTACAAGGTCGAGGGTGACCTGCGTAGCGAAGTGCAAATGAACATCAAGCGCCTTATGGACATTGGTTGCTACCGTGGCATCCGCCACCGTAACGGTCTGCCCGTGCGCGGCCAGAGCACCAAGAACAATGCTCGCACTCGCAAGGGCCGCAAGAAAACAGTCGCAAACAAGAAGAAAGCTACTAAATAATATTAAAGTATGGCAAAAAAGACAGTCGCAGCTAAGAAGAGAGTTGTTAAGGTTGACGGAATCGGTCAACTCCATGTTCATTCTTCTTTCAACAACATCATTGTGTGTCTCACCAACAGTGAGGGACAGGTTATTTCATGGTCTTCAGCCGGCAAGATGGGCTTCCGTGGTTCGAAAAAGAACACTCCCTATGCAGCCCAGATGGCAGCCGAAGATTGCGCCAAGGTCGCTTTCGACCTGGGCCTGCGCAAGGTGAAAGCCTATGTCAAGGGTCCCGGCAACGGCCGTGAATCGGCAATCCGCACCATCCACGGTGCCGGCATCGCCGTAACCGAGATTATCGACGTTACTCCGTTGCCACACAACGGATGCCGTCCTCCCAAGAGAAGAAGAGTGTAATGCACGTCACTGCGCTGAGCTTGAGCCGCCCAATGCGGCGGCACACAGCCCGGCAGCACTCAGACTTTTCTGACAAAACAATTTTTTCAAATTTTTTCGCGAATCTCTGTCAGTGAATAGATTGCATTTTTCAACAACCTCTCTGCAATCGCGGCTGCACTGAAGCGATTCAGCACACACAACTTTAATTATTAAAAACAAAGATGGCTAGATATACCGGTCCAAAATCAAAAATTGCCCGTAAACTGGGTGAACCTATCTTCGGTGAAGACAAAGTTCTTGCTAAAAAGAACTATGCACCGGGCCAGCACGGCGCCAACAAGAGACGCAAACTCTCAGAGTACGGCACTCAGCTTCGCGAAAAACAAAAGGCAAAGTACACCTACGGTGTGCTCGAGCGCCAGTTCCGCAACCTCTTCAAGAAGGCTTCTTCTATCAAGGGTGTAAAGGGTGAGGTGCTCCTGCAACTGCTCGAGCAGCGTCTCGACAACGTGGTTTACCGCCTGGGCATTGCCCCCACACGCGCAGCTGCACGCCAGCTCGTGCTGCACCGTCACATCACTGTCGACGGCCAAGTGGTCAACATTCCCTCTTACTCTGTAACTCCTGGCGAGCTCGTTGCAGTGCGTGAGAAGTCGAAGTCTCTTGAAGTGATTCAAGACTCACTCGCTGGCTTCAACCACAGCAAATACCCATGGATCGAGTGGGACGAGAGCCTCAAGGGCGGCAAGCTCATCAACCTGCCGCAGCGTGATGAGATTCCTGAAAACATCAAGGAACAGTTGATCGTCGAGTTATATTCTAAACAGTAAATTTAACGTCCATGGCTATTTTAGCATTTCAGAAACCAGATAAAGTTTTAATGTTGGAGGCCGATAACACGTTCGGCAAATTCGAGTTCCGCCCTTTGGAACCCGGTTATGGTGTCACAATCGGCAACGCTCTGCGACGCATCCTCCTGTCGTCCCTCGAGGGCTATGCGATTTGCAATATCCGCATCGACGGTGTGAAGCATGAGTTTGCCACCATTCCAGGCGTTAAGGAAGACGTGACAAACGTGATTCTTAACCTTAAAAAAGTGCGCCTGAAACGTGTGACCGACGAAACCGAATCTGAAAAGGCTTCTATCAAGGTTTCGGGCCAGGATGTGTTTAAGGCTGGAGAGATCACCAAGGTGCTCAACGGCTTCGAGGTGCTTAACCCCGATCTCGTGATTTGCCACCTCGATCCCGATGCCAGCTTCCAGCTGGATATCACAATCAACAAGGGACGCGGCTACGTGCCCGCCGATGAGAACCGCGGCGAGAACGACCCAATCGACGTGATTGCTATCGACTCAATCTACACTCCCATTGTGAATGTGAAATATTCGGTTGAGAACTACCGCGTAGAACAAAAGACTGACTACGAGAAACTTGTTCTTGAAATCACCACCGACGGCTCTATACTTCCAAAGGACGCCCTCAAAGACGCCGCCAAAATCCTCATTCAGCACTTCATGCTCTTCAGCGACGACAAAATCGCTCTCGACAACAACGAGCAGGAAGGCAACGAGGAGTTTGACGAAGAAGTTCTGCACATGCGCCAGCAGCTTAAGACCAAGCTTGTGGACATGGACCTCTCGGTTCGCGCCCTCAACTGCCTTAAGTCGGCCGAGGTCGAGACTCTTGGCGATCTCGTCAAGTTCAACAAGACCGACCTGCTCAAGTTCCGCAACTTCGGTAAGAAGTCGCTCTCTGAGCTCGAAGAACTCCTTACCGGTCTCGGGCTACACTTTGGCATGGATATTACAAAGTACAAACTAGATAAAGAGTAATAAACGATGAGACATAATAAAAAATTCAACCACTTAAGCCGCAAGAAGGGACACCGCGACGCTCTCTTGTCAAATATGACCACTTCGCTGATTCTCCACAAGAGAATCTTCACCACTCTTGCCAAGGCTAAAGCTCTGCGCATCTATGCCGAGCCACTTATCAACCGCGCTAAAAAGGACGACACCGCTTCGCGCCGTCTCGTGTTCAGCTATCTGCAGAGCAAAGAGGCCGTGACCGAACTCTTCCAGAACATCTCAAAGAAGATTGCCGACCGTCCTGGTGGCTACACCCGCATCCTCAAGCTCGGCAACCGTCTCGGTGACAACGCCAAGACTTGCTTCATTGAGCTTGTTGACTACAACGAGGCAATGCTCGCCGACAAGGCAGAGGCTAAGAAGAAGACCACTCGCCGCAGCCGCCGCTCTTCAGGCGCTAAGAAAGCCGAAGAAGCAGCTCCCGCAGCAGAGGCTACTGCAACAGCCGAAGAAGCTAAGGCCGAGTAATTAACTCCCACCCGACATTCCCCAGTTGGCTTCAAGTGAGCCATCTGAGCAATACAGCCAAATGCGGCACCGCACAATCATAGTGTGGTGCCGCATTAATTTATGCCATAACCGCTTTTGAGAATTTTCACGTCGATCCCGGCTTCATTTTTCAAATATCCTTATCGAGAAACATAAACCATTGAAAATTAGGATAAACGAGCTCTGCTCAAAAGCGTTTTTCTTGCATTTAACCCTTTGAGATTCGCTTCTGCGGGAAAGCGGCTTACTGCGGTGTGGAATTTTCAAAGAGTTCGGTGCTTGTCATTGTACCCCTCCGAATTTAGGCGTCATTGGAAAATGCCACCCTAAAAATCTTGATGTTTTCTTTCAGCCGTTTGCCGATTGCTTGCGCGAAAAGCGTTATATTTGCCATAGGAAATAAATGAGTTGAAACTCTTTGCTAAGATAGAAAACTCTGCATCGGCTTTGCTGTCTTTCTTTATCTTTTCAAAAATTATTTATAACAACAATGATGCTTAACATTAAATCGTTACCACTTCAATGGCTGAAATGACAAAAAACATACTGAGCCTCAATTATCAAGAGGCAATGGATTTCTTTTTGAAATCGGAACAATATCATGGATTTGAACTGCCGGAGTATTTCGTGTTCGACGAATTGCTTCAAAGTGTCAAGAAAACTGTTGGTGATACCCCTTATGAGGAATGTTTGCGAGAAGGCAAGTCGCCAGAGCAATTGGGCGATGTGAATCTTGACATCTTGCTAAACAAAGACGGACACTATGCTGTTCGTCCAATAATACTTGCCAACCCGTTCCTTTATTACTTTCTCGTTAGGGAAATTTGCAATGAGCAATCGTGGGCGGTAATAAAAGACCTGTTTGGGAAATTCAACGTGCCTCACATCACATCGTGCGCCTTACCCGTCGTGCCCAAAGCGAAAGAACCTTTCCACAAGTCGACGACCATCCTCAACTGGTGGAGCTCGATGGAGCAGCGGAGCATAGAACTGTCGCTTGAATACCGCTACATGTTTGTTACCGACATAACGAATTGTTATGGTTCAGTGAATCCCCAAGTCTTTGATTGGGCTTTTTCATTCAAGGGCACAGAGTATGAGTTGAAGGCCGAAAACGCCATTTCCAAGAACATCCAAAAGTGCCTCAGGGCATTCCAGCAAGGACGCAACGTGGGCATACCTCAAGGCAGCGCAATCTTCGACTTTGTGGGTGAAATCATTCTTGGCTATTCCGACCTTTTGCTTCACGAAGCCATACAAAAAGAAGGCATAACCGCTACCTACGAGATCATCCGTTATCGTGACGACTACCGCATCTTCTGTAACGACAAGGATGCCCTTGAACGAATCTCATATGTCTTGCAGCATGTGTTGGAGAGTTTGAATTTCCGCATGAACAGCAAGAAGACAAAAATCAGCGACAGCATCGTCACCGACTCCGTTAAGCCCGATAAACTTGCATATATCTACAACACACCCATCTTTAATAAGAAAGGTTGCGACTTCGACAGTTTTGAGAAACACCTGCTTTACATCCTTATGTTTGCCCGCCAATATCCTGATAGTGGCTCTATCAAGACAATGCTTTCAGATATTGACAAGCGCATTGAAGACTGGCTAAAGCCCTATGAGGAAAAAGGGGAGTGGATAACCATGTCATTGTCTGAAGACGGAGAACTTGAATCGGTGACCAAGACCGATAAAATCATGAAACAACGCCGACTTGTAGGCGGAAGCATCCGGGCAATGGCTGCGGTATGCACCCAAATAGCCCTGGAGAATGTGGGCTGTTGTCACTATGCCCTGCGGGTTCTTAGCCGAATGGTGGATTCTATGAGGAATGAAGATGAGAAATGGGCAATCATCAATCTCGTGTATTCAAAACTCTGCAATCAACCGAACTCTGACTACAACCAACTTTGGCTCCAAAACATCACTTATCAGCAAGATAAGAAGAAAGGCTCTTCGCCCTATAAAATGCGCTTGTGTCGTGTGGTTGCTGGGGATGACGATGTGGAATTGTGGAACAATGAGTGGATTAAACCACAGCTTGCGTCACGCTTGCATATAAATGAAATTGTCGATGCCGAGACATTGAAGAAGGTTACGCCTGTGATCACGTTTAGAGAGACAAGGATGTATAACGAATATGATTTCTTTATTTAATAGCGCCGAAGAAAGTTGTTAACCATATACTTTTAGGCCTCCCATCTACATGTTTTTTTGTATAAGTTGACTTGGAATATAGCAAGTTGAGTTGTACAATATCATAAAGGCGCGCAATTATGATATACTTCTCACAATTCTACTCGCCTATATCAATGGCAATCAATGGCAATGCACCTCAACAACGACGATGCAGGTGTGCCGAAAGGCAATCGTTGAAACACGTTGGCGCAAAGGCGAGCAGTGCATAACGTTGTTTGTCCTTATTGTGGTGAGCTTTATTGTGTGACTCGCAAAGATGAAAAATTATGTTGCAACCACTCTGCACACATGAGTGTTCTATAAAGAGAAAAAGAGCAGATACGCTTATACTCTTGAACCTGATAATAGAACCAAGATGCAATGGGATGCATTACTCGAACAATTAAAAATGTCATTAGATAATAGAATATAGACAAATAAACGCAGTATAGAAATTCTGGAATTTCTATACTGTTGAGAAAATCTATCAGCAGTCCACCCATCGGCTGTTCGATAAAATGTATGCTATTTGGTCATGGTTTCTTGTTTTTATTTTGGTCAAAAATAAAGGTAACTAAAGGGGCTGAATTCCAAGCTTGGAATCCAGCCCTGTTTTTTTGACCCAAAAAGTTTTACCGGATAGCAATAGAAACTTTTGGGAAAGTTGACAACTGCCGTGGTGGCAGCTCAAAGGTCTGTTAGTCACGCGGCCGGCACTATCTGGATGGGTGACAGTGCCGGCCGCATGGGTTTTATTAGGGGCTTGGTGCTTAGTCGAGATAGGTGACTGTCTCTTCAAGTGGCTTGCGTGAGTAGTGGGTTGGTTTCGGCCCGGTGCCGTCGGCGGCAAAGCCGAGATCGAGTAGCATCAAGATGTCTTCGTCGTCGGGCAGCCCGAGTGCATCGTGTAGCTGGTCGATGTGCACGCAGTTGAGCCAGCAGCTGTCAACTCCTGCATTGGCTGCGGCAAGCATAAGGTGGGTGGCCACAATGGCTGCATCTTCCACGCCCGATTCTCGCTTCCCGTCGGGGTAGGTATACACGTTGTGCTTGTTGAATGCTACCACCAGCACAGTGGGCGCGCCATATCGGCACGGTGTCGACTGGTCGATTTTGGCCAGTGCATCGGCCGACTGGGCAACATAGATGTGCTGTTCTTGCAGGTTCTTTGCCGTGGGGGCCAAACGCCCAGCTTCGAGTATCGCCTTCAGTTGCTCGTCGCTCACTTGCTTACTGCTGTTGTACTTCTTGCACGAATAGCGGTTTTTTATTACTTCTGCGAATTCCATATTGCTTGATTTTGTTTGATTGTTGTGTAATAGTCGTTCATCTATTGGGCGTGTAGCCCACTTTATCGCTGTCGGTCAGCTTGCGTAGCACTCTGCATGGGTTGCCGGCGGCAATCACGCCCTGGGGGATGTCGCGCGTCACCACGCTTCCGGCGCCAATCACCGTGTCGTCGCCTATGGTGACTCCTGGCACTATGGTGGTGTTGCCGCAAATCCACACCCTTTTGCCTATGGTCACCGGCTTGGGGATTAGTCCGCCCAAGGCCCGCTCTTCGGCATCGAGTGTGTGGTTGCCTGTGAATATGCCCACGTTGGGGCCAATCAGTGTGTTGCTGCCTATGGTCACCAGTCCGCAGTCGAGTATCACGCAGCCGAAGTTGATATACACATCGTTGCCCACAACAATGTTTTTGCCGAACTCACAGCGGAAGTCGGGCTCAATCCACACGCGCTGGCCCACCTCTCTGAACAGTGCCGTCAATATCTCTTGACGCTTGTCGGTCTCGTCGTCATCGGTTTTGTTGTATGCCCTGAATAGCTTCTTGGCCTTAACTCTGCGGTTGAACAAATCGAGGTCGAAATCGTTGTAGGTTTCGCCTGCTTGCATCTTGTCCCATTCGTTTTTTGTGTCCATGTCTCTTTTTTTAAGCCACTTGGTGTGGCTGTTGGTTGTTAAAATACGGCTCACTGTGCTTGGTATAGGGCGAATATTGTTCCGTTGTCGCCTTCTCCGCACAGGTCGGCCGCAAGCGGGAACTGCCCGCACAAGCGGCTTGCCGACTCGTCGTCGAGATGCTCGTTAAGCTCCACCTCTATGACTCCGTCGCTGGTGCTTATTCGCCACACGGTGTGCCCGTTGGCTTCCACCACAGTGGTGATGCTGTCTTCGAGGGCCCAAAACTCAATGAAGTCGTTGCCTTCTGTCATGCGGCTGCCTTGGGTCATTTATTTGCTTCCGGCATATTCCTTCATTTGTGCCTTCTCCGACTGGTTGTCGGTCTTGAAGTCGTCAATCATCCACTGGCCGTTTTCAAGCACAAGGTCGAGACTCACTCGGGTGGTGGTGCCACAGTTGGTGATGTCTACGTCGGCTGTGCATTTCCCGGGAGCGGTGATTTCTGTTTTCACCAGTTTCATCGACAGGTTTTGGAAATCCTGGCCGCAAACCCAGTGGTCGTGGTCAAAAAATCCCATTTCGCCGTTGGCCTCGCATTGCTTGTCGCGGGCTTTCACCTTGCTTAATACGTCTCTGTAGTCGGCCGATGTGTAGATTGTATCGAAATCGGGCATCTTGTCGATGATTGAAATGTCTTTCTCGGCACGAGCATACCAGGCAAACACGTCGGCATAGATCTCGTTCACCCTTTTGTCCACATCCTTGACCGTGGTGGCAGAGTCGGCTGCGGCCGTGGTTTCAGTCTTTGTGCTGTCGGCTGCCTGTTGGCTGGTGTTGTTGCTGGTGTTGCCGCATCCGGTTAGGGCTATCAATGCGGCCCAAATCAATAATGTTTTCTTCATGTGATTGTCTTTTTGTGTAAATAGCATCCTTCTTCATGCGAGTTTATCACCCCTATGGCTTGCAGATAGGAGTAAACGATGGTTGTTCCCACAAATTTCATCCCCCGCTTTCGCAGGTCGGCCGATATGGCGTCGGATAGCGGTGAACTTGTCTTGTGGCATTCGGCTATGGTCTTGCCGCCGGTGAAATGCCAAATGTATTTGTCGAACGACTCAAACTCGCGCTGCGTAGCAATAAACGCCTGGGCATTGCCCACAGCGGCGGCAATCTTCAGCCTGTTGCGTATGATTGCGCCGTTGGCCATTAGCTCTGCTTGCTTTTGGTCACCGTAGGCTGCCACTTTGCGATAGTCGAATCCGTCGAAAGCCGTTCTGAACGCTTCACGCTTGTTGAGCACGCATTCCCACGACAGTCCGGCCTGGAAGCACTCGAGAATCAGCATCTCAAACAGTTTGCGGTCGTCGTGCACAGCCACGCCCCATTCGCGGTCGTGGTAGTCTATATAAAGCCGGTTGCTGGTGTTGCACCACCGGCATCGTGCTGGTTGGTTGTCCTGCTTCATAGTGGCGTTGTCTTGCTGGCGGCATGCAGTTGCCGTTTCCACAAAAATACTCAAAAAATCAATGGGAACGCCCATTTGTCTGCCCAAAATTGCCGCCGTATTGTAAGTTCGGCCGAAAAGCTTGCCACACCTCCCGGGTGTGTTGCATGTGCCTTTTGCCGCAGTTGAATCCGTTGTGTGTCATCGCTTTTGCTCTTGACTTTCAATGGGGGTGTTTGCGATTTGTTTTTTGTGCCAAACTTTAACACATACCATTTGCTGTAGTCGAAAAGTTTGTGTATCTTTGTTGTTGGCAGGTGCTGCGTGCGTCAGTGAGACGACAGCAAGCCTCGTGGACCCCGTGCAGTGACCGCCACAAGCTGCAATTGCTTAACAAATACTTTCTAACATTACGACATCAATATATACTTCAACATGTTCGTAACGACATCTATTATCACCAAAACCATGCTGCGGCGCTGCCTTGCGGTGGCGCTCGCTGTGTTTTCTGCCGTGACCCTTTTGGCTCAGCAACGTGCCTGCATCGCCTATTGCACCTGGTATGGCAGCTCTATCCCCGATCCCGATATAGTGACCAATATCCACTACGCATTTGCCGAACTTTATATGACCGACAGCGTCTACAACGGCTTCAAGCTCGAGGGCAGCGAATCGCGTTTTGCCAAGGTGGTGGCACTGAAGAAAAGCAATCCCAATCTCAAGATATCGTTATCGTTCACCCATGTTATTGAAAACAGCGACAACAAGCAGGCCGGCGGCTTTTCGGCCCTTGCGGCCAATCCCGAGTCGCGGGCACGCTTTGCTGCCGATTGTGTGGCGTTTGTCGACAAGTGGGGCATCGATGGCATCGATATCGACTGGGAGTTTCCCGGGCTGTCGTGGAGCGGGGCAAAATGCGACCCCATGCACGATTGTGCCAACTTCACGATGCTGCTCAAGGACCTTCGTGAGGCTTTAGGGAGCAGCCGGCTGCTTTCGTTTGCCGGTTATGTCAACGACCGTGTGCGCACCGATGCCGGCGGTTACCGCTATATCGACATCTCGGCGGCAATGCCTTATGTCGACTATGTCAATATAATGACCTACGACATGGATGCCGCTCCGCATTTCCAGTCGGCGGTGGTGAGCAGTAGCAGTTACTACGACTGCAAGACGGCTATCGACGTCTATGCGCGTTGCGGAGTGCCTTATTCCAAGATGATTTTGGGCATTCCGTTCTATGTGCGCCACAGTTTCGATTCTTCGCCCACGGTAATCGACTACAAGAAGCTGGCCACGCTGGCTAAAAACTCGGCTTACAAAATCGATAATTGGGACGATGAGGCCCGCACGCCCTATGTCACCTACAACGGCCAGTTCTATGGCTCTTACGACAACGAGCGCAGCATCGCCTTCAAGGGCGAGTGGGCCAACAGCCTTGGCCTCGGAGGCCTCATGTATTGGGAAAACAGCGAGGACGATGACTCACGCACTCTGGCGCGTGCCGTTTGGGACGCCGTGTCGCGTGAATACTTCGACAACTGATGCCTCTCGCTTCACCGGTCGGCACGTTGCCTTGCGGGTGGGGCTCCGCCTTCAGCACAATTGCACAAAAACTTAAAATCAAATATTCTTCACAATGAAATCAAATCTGAGAAATCTCTTCGCGTTTCTGGTGCTGGCGTTGAGCGCAATTTTTGGCGTTCAGGCCGGCGAGTGGATTCGCATTAATCAACTTGGCTACCTGCCGCGGGCCACAAAGGTGGCTGTGATGTTGTGCACCGATTCCGTGCCGGTCTCGTCGTTCGATGTGGTCGATGCCTTCACTGGCAAGGTGGTGATGTCGTCGGCCAGTGTGCGCCCCATGGGGCCGCTCGGCTCAATGCGCGCCACCTATAGGCTCAACTTCAGCGGCCTCAATGCCCAAGGCACTTATTACTTGAGGGTGGGGCAGTGCAAGTCGCCCATGTTCCCGGTCAACGGTCAGGTCTACAAGGGTGCTGCCGATTTCACACTCAACTATATGCGGCAGCAGCGCTGCGGCTGGAATCCGTTTCTGCGCGACAGTTGTCACCAACTCGATGCCCGCATCGTATATCACCCCACAAAGCAAGGGCAACACATCGATGTGCGCGGCGGCTGGCACGATGCTGCCGACTTGCTGCAGTACACTTCCACTTCGGCCAATGCCATCTATCAAATGCTTTTTGCCTATCAGCAGAATCCGTCGGCTTTTGCCGACAACTACCAGGCTAACGGATTGCCCGGAAGCAACGGCATCCCCGACATCGTTGATGAAATCTATTGGGGGCTCAACTGGCTCGATCGCATGAATCCCGAGAAAGGTGAGTTGTATAATCAAATTGCCGATGATCGTGACCACATAGGGCAAAAGCTGCCAAACAACGACCCCGCCGACTATGGTTATGGGCCGGGCAACGGCCGTCCGGTCTATTTTGTCAGCGGCAAACCGCAGCAGCGTGGCAAGTTCATGAATGCCACTATGGGAGCGGCAAGCACAGCCGGCAAGTTTGCCAGCGATTTTGCTCTGGGCTCGCAGGTGCTCAAGCCGTTCTACCCACAGTTTGCCGCCCGCATTGGCGCAAAAGCGGCCGATGCCTATCAGGTGGGCGTCGACAAGCCGGGCAACACGCAGACGGCCTCGGTGGTGTCGCCATATATATATGAAGAAGACAACTGGACCGACGACATGGAGCTTGGCGCAATGGAGCTGTTCCGCATGACTGGCGACCGCCGCTATTTTGATCAGGCTGTGGAGTATGGCCGCCGTGAACCTGTCACTCCGTGGATGGGGGCCGACAGCGCACGCCACTACCAGTGGTATCCGTTCCTCAACATGGGGCACTATCAGCTGGCTGCCATGGCAGGGCAGGGCTCTAAGGTGCAGGCCGAATTTGTGCGCAATCTGCGCACTGGCATTGAGCGCACTCTGGAACGCGGGCGCAATCACCCGTTCATGTGGGGCATCCCGGGCATTTGGTGTTCCAACAACCTCACCACTGCCATGCTCACTCAGTGCATTCTCTACCGTCAGCTCACAGGCGACCGTCAGTTCGAGGAAATGGAGGGTTCGCTCCGCGATTGGCTCTTTGGGTGCAATCCGTGGGGTGTGAGCATGGTCACTCAACTGCCGCTTAGCGGCAATTATCCTAATCAGCCTCATTCGGGATGGGTGTTCCGCGACATGGGCACCACCACTGGTGGCTTGGTCGACGGCCCGGTGTATGCCTCCATCTTCAATAGTCTGAAGGGGGTGAATTTGGTTAACGGACTTCACGTCGACAAGGCCAACAACTACGATGCATTCCAGCCCGGCGATGTGGTCTATCACGACAATATGAGCGACTACAGCACCAACGAGCCCACTATGGACGGCACGGCATCACTCACGTTCCCGCTTTCGGCTTACGAGATTGAGGGTCGCGAGCAGACGGCCGATGGCGTCGACCGCAACGTCTATGAGCCTGAGGGTGGCATCATTGCCGGCGATCCGTCGAAGAAGCAAGTGTGCCTGGTGTTTACTGCCGACGACATGGCCGACGGTGCCGACTTCATCATAAGCACGCTCAAAAAGTCGGGCATCAAGGGCGGATTCTTCTTCACGGGGCGCTTCTTTGATATGTATCCCGAGGTGGTGAAACGCCTTGTGGCCGACGGCCATTATGTGGGTAGCCACAGCTATGGACATTTGCTCTATTCTCCTTGGACGTGCCGCGACTCACTGCTCGTCACCAAAGATGAGTTTGTGGCCGATATGCAGAAGAGCTATGCCACTTTGGCTCGTTTCGGCATAACCAAAGAAATGGCACCGTATTTCATTCCGCCTTATGAGTATTACAACGCCACGGTCAACTCATGGGCTCGGCAAATGGGGCTGCAGATTATCAACTTCACCCCTGGCACCTGCTCCAATCAGGATTACACTACTCCCGACATGGGCGAAATCTACCGGTCGAGCGATTGGCTATACAAGAAGATGATGTCTTATGAGAAGCAACACACGCTCAACGGACACTTCTTGATGGTGCATTTCGGCACTTTCCCTGCTCGCACCGACAAGTTCTATCGCCGCCTTCCATCCATCATCAAGACTTTGAGGAGCCGTGGCTATGAGTTCGTGTCGGTTGAGCAGATGCTCGGCTTGGGCATGCATTGATGGCTCGCTTGGTGGTCGGCCCATAGCTGGCTGGCCGGCGGTCGTGAAACGCATTACACATTATTAAATAAATAAGGCCAAAACCCGTTGCGGGATTTTGGCCTTATTCTGTGTGGAGGTTCCGGCTTATTGACGTATGCGGAACACTCTTATGCCAAGGTTGCTTCGTTGTCTGCGCAGCATCTCCATCATGTCGTCGGTCTCAAGCTGCACCTTTCCTCCATTACTCGAGGCATCGAGCAGATATATGTCATTGCCTTTCTTCTCAATTATGCCCATGTGGGTCACGTCAAGCCCGTCTACCTTTGTTACCAAGGCCACAAAGTCGCCGCTTTCAAGCTGCTCAATCAGTTTTTTCGATTTCATCTGCTGCTTGCTGATGTAGGGGAAGCGGTGGTTGCGGTATGCAATTTCAAAATCACGCAGCTTCTCGTAGGTCGAGTCGTTTTTCAGTGCTGCATATGCGTCGCGGTGCGTGCTCATGAAGTCGAGGGTCTTGATCAGGTAGCGCACACCAGGCAAGTCTGAGGTCAATTCGGTCAGGTTGCCTCGGCTGGTGTTGTCCACGGCCCAGTCGCTGATGTAGTGCAGGCGCGATGTGTATCCCTTGATGGTCCCGTTGCGGTAGCGCAGGTTTTCCAGGTTGGTGGCATAGTCGCGCCACGAGTAGCGGCCGTTGAGCGTGGTGCGTGTCAGTGCATACAGTGTTTCCACAAAAGTGGTGCAGTCAAGTTGGTCCACATTTATAGTTAGCATCTCGGGCTCTCCTTCCAGTGTGTTGGCCACATAGGGGCGGCCCATCAGCTCATGTGCATAGAATGTCACCAGCTCATTGGGCTTGGTCAGTCCGCTTTCAATGCCTTTTTTCAGCAATTGGTTGATTTCGGTGGTGTCGTTTGCGCAGTGGAAACGCATCTGTTGGCCTGTGGCTGCAGAGGCCGGCATATAGCTCGCAGCGAGTGTGCTGGCCGCTATTAGCATCGAGTAAAGTATTTTTCTCATATAAATGTCATTTTTTTTCTGACCACGAAATTACTGCATTTTTTGCATTTTTACTAATCTTTAGCTGCTAAATCGGCGTGCTATCGTGCCGTCGAGGTTAATAATATTAATTATTTTGTGATTTTTGGCGCTGTGTGGGCAGCATGGGCTCTTGAAAAAATGTTTGTGAAAAGTTTGGTGGTTCGGAAAAAAGCCGTACCTTTGCATCGCTTTTGAAAATCAAGGGCACGAGAT
>CAVDUV010000025.1:0-41452 GCA_963612465.1 Bacteroidaceae bacterium
TAAGTGGTCAATGCTATTTTGCCCAAACGGGTCAATCATATTGTGCCCAAAGTGGCTAATCCCGCTTGCCCAAAGGGGTCAAATCCACATGGCTTTTCCTGCAGCCAGCTATTCGTCGCCGTGGCATCATCAAGGAACAGTGTCATTATATTGATGTTGAGTTCAAAACCATTATGCCTCATTTCTGGTTGAAAGGAAATGATGGCGGCGATGCAAAAGCATAGGTTCGTACATAAGTAACTAAACGGATTGGGGAATGGGCTGCGGCCGGGGGCTAAACGCAACGCACGCCGCACTCAGCTTTCGCTGTGTGCGGCGTGCGCTATGTGGTGACTTCAGCGGGCGGCCCTCAAGAGGGCGCGGGCTGATGTGCGAATCTCAAAAAGATTACTCGCCCTTGGCAAGTTTCGACTTCAGGTCGGCAAGAGCCTGGATGTCGCCGAGGGTTGTCTTCTCGATAGGAGTGCTGATTGCGGGCTCCTCAGCCTTCTTGCTAGGCTTGCGGCTGGCCTTGTGCTCGGCCTTCTGCTCATCTTCAAACACACGGCTGTGTGAGAGGATGATGCGCTTTGCGTCTTTGTTGAACTCGATAACCTTGAACGGAAGCTTCTCTTCAACCTTTGCGGGTGTGCCGTCTTCCTTAACGAGGTGCTTGGGAGTTGCAAAGCCTTCTACGCCGTAAGGCAGGCTCACGATAGCGCCCTTGTCGAGCTTCTCGGTGATTGTGCCTTCGTGGATGCTGCCCACCTTGAAGATGGTCTCAAACACGTCCCAAGGATTCTCCTCGAGCTGCTTGTGGCCGAGGCTCAGGCGACGGTTGTCCTTGTCGATCTCAAGTACCATAACCTCGATGTCGGCACCGATTTGAGTGAACTCGCTGGGGTGCTTGATCTTCTTGGTCCACGACAGGTCGCTGATGTGGATAAGGCCGTCTACGCCCTCTTCGAGCTCAACGAACACACCGAAGTTGGTGAAGTTGCGCACCTTGGCGGTGTGCTTCGAGCCAACGGGGTATTTCTCCTCGATAGCTTCCCATGGGTCTGGCTTGAGCTGCTTGATGCCAAGCGACATCTTGCGGTCTTCGCGGTCGAGGGTGAGAATCACGGCCTCTACCTCGTCGCCCACCTTCATGAAGTCTTGAGCAGAGCGCAGGTGCTGCGACCACGACATTTCGCTGACGTGGATCAGGCCCTCAACGCCGGGAGCGATTTCAACAAATGCACCGTAGTCGGTCATAACCACTACTTTGCCTTTCACCTTGTCGCCCACCTTCATGTCGGGATCGAGCTTGTCCCATGGATGGGGCTGGAGCTGCTTCAGACCGAGGGCAATGCGCTTCTTCTCTTCGTCGAAGTCGAGAATAACCACATTGAGTTTCTCGTCGGGCTTAACGATGTCGGCAGGATTGTTGACACGTCCCCAAGAGAGGTCGGTGATGTGGATAAGGCCGTCTACGCCGCCAAGGTCGATGAATACGCCGTAGGCACAGATATTCTTAACGGTACCTTCAAGCACTTGACCTTTTTCGAGTTTGGCAATGATTTCCTTGCGTTGCTGCTCAAGCTCGGCCTCGATGAGAACCTTGTGAGAAACAACCACGTTGCGGTATTCCTGGTTGATTTTCACAACCTTGAATTCCATAGTCTTGCCCACGAAAATGTCGTAGTCGCGGATGGGCTTGACGTCGATTTGCGAACCGGGGAGGAATGCCTCGATGCCAAATACGTCAACAATCATGCCACCCTTAGTGCGGCACTTGATGTAACCCTTGATGACCTCATCGTTTTCAAGCGCTTCATTAACGCGTTCCCAGCTCTTGGCTACGCGGGCCTTCTTGTGCGAGAGCACGAGCTGACCTTTGTGGTCTTCCTGATTCTCAACGTACACCTCTACGGTGTCGCCTACCTTCAGGTCGGGGTTGTAACGGAATTCGTTAAAGGGAATGATGCCGTCCGACTTATAGCCGATGTTAACCACTACCTCGCGCTTGCCAATTGAGATGACGGTACCTTCGGTTACTTCCTTGTCCTTAATGTGGCCAAGTGATTGGTCGTAGGTTTTTTCCAGTTCCTCGTAGGACTTGTCCTTTTGAGTTTCGCCTTTTTCAAAAGCGTCCCAATCGAAATCGGCATTGCCGACGATGGGAGAATTTTTTAATTCTTCGCTCATTAAATTAAATAGTTAATAAATAATGTTAGTAGTTCTCTCTGCGCCGCCCCCCGACAGGATCGGGGCAGCGCAAATGCAAAGGTAGATATTTTTTTTCAATGGGCAACCCATAGGCAGTAAAAAAACGGGCACAACACGTTCATTTTTATCCAATTCCGCCTTTTTCGCCATCCGGCCCGCTAGGTTAGCCACTTTTGTGCTACCTTTGCATCACACGGCCACACGGGAGCGCCATCGGCACCGAAAGGCAACGGAGGCGTGTCGCGCGGCGGTTTTTCAGAAAAAAACAAAAGGAATCAACAACAAAACGACCAACCACAACTATGAAGATAGTGGTGTATCCACAGCAGACCGGCAACACGGGGCTTAGCGCCAACCCGTATATCCGCGACTTTGTCAAGGCTATGACCAACGCGGGAGTGACGGTGGCAAACCCACCGGTGAGGAATCCGCTCATTGGCATGCTGCCGCATTGCCTCGAGGGCGACGCGCTGGTGCTTCACTGGCTCGAAAGCGTGCCCGACTACAAATATGGCTTTGTGCAGACGGCATGCGCCGTGGCAATGCTCACTGCAGCCCGCCTCACGGGGCACAAGGTGGTGTGGTTTCTGCACAACAACCGCAGCCACTCCGACTCACACCCGCGCGCCAAGCGGCTTATCACGCGCATGCTCATGCGCCACAGCACGCTGGTGGTGACCCATGCCAGCCAGGGCATCGAGGCCTTGCGCAAGCAGTGCCCCGAGCGGCGGCAGAATGCCGTGTGGCTTCACCATCCCACAAAAAACCGCATAGCGGCAGCGCGCCAGTGCCGGCAAGAGGTCAAGACCGTTGACACCGACTTGCTGATATGGGGCACAATCTCGCCCTACAAGGGCATCGACAAATGGCTCGAGCACATGACCCGGCATGGCACACGCCTGCGGGTGCGCATCGTGGGCCGGTGTGCCGACGTGGCTCTGGCCGAGAGGATAGACCGGCTGGCGCAACAAGCCGGCAGCGTCACTTTTGACAACCGCAGCCTCACTTTCGACGAGCTTGCCGCCGAGGTGGCACGGTCGAGGTTCGTGCTTGTGCCGTATGCCGCCGAGTCGATTCTCAGCTCGGGCATACTCATGGATTCACTCTCGGTGGGCGCAAAGGTGATAGGCCCCGACGTGGGCTCGTTTCGCGACTATGCTGCCGAGCCTATGCTTAGCGTGCACACGTTTGACACGCTAGCCGACGTTGAGCGCATTGTGGCAAGCGACGACGGCAAGCCAGCCAACCTCGACAGCTACTCACGATTTCTCGACGAGCACGACTGGAACCACTTCGCCCGCAAGTTTGCCCAGCTTGTGCAACAGGCATAGCGCATCAGCCACAAATCGGCGCAAGGCCCGCAGAGGCGTCACACATCAATAATGTGATATTAATTTATGGCCAAAATACCGTAACTTTGCACTGCACCACCCATCCACCGGCTGCCTGCCACGGCAGCGCCCCACACGGGACAGGTGCCACAAATTGATTTAGACATGAAAGAGATAAAGATAAATTTTGTGGACTTTTGGCGTGGCTTTGAGCCCGAAAAAAGTTTCATATACCGGTTTCTAAGCCAATACTACAAGGTGACACTGGCCGAAAAGCCCGACTACCTGTTTTTCTCGTGCATGGGTCACGAGCACTTGCGCCACCCCGAGTGCGTGCGCATCTACTACACTGGCGAGAATCTTGTGCCCGACTTCAACGTGTGTGACTATGCGCTGGGATTCCACCACATAAACTTCGAAGACCGCTATCTGCGGTTTCCGCTGTGGCTGATTCACAAAGACTGCTGGGACGAGCTGCCGCGCCTTGCCGCAACGTGGACACCCGAAGCGCAGCTTGCCAAGCGCAAGTTCTGCAACTTTGTATACTCACGCAGCCGAGTGCAGACCAATCCGTTGCGAGAGCAATTCTTCCGTCGCCTGTCGGAATACAAGCAAGTTGACTCGGGCGGCCGATACCTGAACAACATAGGTGCCCCGGTGCCCGACAAACTGGCATTCCTGGCCGACTACAAGTTTACCATCGCTTTCGAGAACAGCCAAGTGAGCGGCTATGCAACCGAGAAGGTGATCGACCCGATGCGGGTGGGCTCGATGCCTATCTACTGCGGCGACCCAAGCATTGGCGTTGACTTCAACACCGATGCCATGGTGGTGATTCAAAACGAAGCGGGCGTGGAGGCTGCTATCGACGAGATTGTGAGGCTCGACAACGACGACGAGGCCTACCTGGCCAAACTCGCCAAGCCGTGGTTCACGTCGCCCGACGTGCCACAAATCTACGCAGAGCGTCTGCGCCGGTTCTTCGACGGCATATTCAGCCAGCCGCTTGAGCAGGCACACCGCACCACGCTATATGGCGCAGCCGGCACCTATCAGCGCGACTTATTGCGCACCGCCCCACTGGCCACCAACTATGCATTCACAAAATGGTGCGGCCTCAAAGACCGCATCGCAAACATAAGGAACAAGAAATGATGACTAACGCAATCAACCGCATAATGACGCTGCTAATTAGCGGCATCGCCCCGATATGCCTGCTTGCCGACGGCGGCGGCGCGCCACAACGCCAGTTTGCCACAGCCACGGGAACAGCAATCAAGGTGGATCTTGCCTCGGCCTATGGCCACAACTATGTGGTGCTGATTCCGCAGCCGGGCACCGAAGTGGGCTTCAGCGTCACTCGCCCCGAGGCCAACGACTCCACTGTGTGCCTCGCAGTGGCTGCCGCATTCACCGGCGACGACCTCACTAGCATCTGCGGCGACCACGTGGTGGGCGGCAAGCGGCTCAAAGGATATGCCGACATCACTGCCACCGGGCATCTGCTCATCAACGGCACAACGGGGCAAATCAGCATCGCGCCAAACTCCAGCCTTGACACCGACATTGCCACCGCCGAGCGCACAGGCGGCCATCTGTTTCAGCAATGCCTGATAGTGGATGACGGCGAGCCTCACCCCGAGCGCATCCCGGCCGCCATCATTGAGCGCAAGGCCCACATTATATTCAGAGCCGCATGCATTATGGCCAACGGCAAGTTTGCCATAGTGCAAGGAGTAGACAACCAGTATGCCGACGAGTTTGTGGAAGGTCTCGCAACAATCGGAGTCACCAGGGCTGTCTATCTCGACATGGGCACGTGGGCCTACGGCTGGTATCGCACTGAGCCAGGCACCAATGCAGTGGAACTGTCGCAACGGTTCGACAACACCGCCCACCAAAGCAACTGGATAGTGGTGAGAGCCAAGCGGCAATAAATGCAAAAAAAGGCTCTCTCCCTGACACACACAAACACGCAATGAAATGCTGACAAACGAACAACAAGAGCGCTACAAGCGCAATCTGCTGCTGCCGCAAGTGGGCAGCGAGGGGCAGCAACGGCTGCTCAACTCACGGGTGCTGATAATTGGAGCCGGTGGCCTGGGGTCGCCAGTGGCCCTGTATCTGGCTGCTGCCGGAGTGGGCACTTTAGGCATCGTGGACAGCGACTGCCTCGACCTGAGCAACCTGCAGCGACAAGTGCTGCACACCACAGCCGACGTGGGCCGCCCCAAAGTGGAGAGCGCACGCGACCACATCACGGCACTAAACCCCGACGTGAAGGTGGTGACCTACAACTGCTTCTTCGGTCCCGACAATGCCCAAAGCATCCTTGCCGACTACGAGATTGTGGTCGACGCCACCGACAACTCTCAGTCGAAATTCTTTATCAACGATGCCTGCGTTGAGGCCGGCAAACCGCTCGTGCATGGCGGCATCAACCAGTTTTCGGGCAACGTGATGACCATTCTGCCCGGCACGGCCACCTACCGCGACCTTTTTGGCAATCAGCCCAAGAACCCCGTGCCCAGCTCCACTTATGGCCTGCTGGGGGCAATTCCCGGCACCATAGGCACCATTCAAGCCACCGAGGTGCTCAAGTTTCTGCTCGGCACAGGCAACCTGCTAGTGAACCAAGTGCTGCACTACGATGCCACCACCATGACGTTCACACGCTTCCGCATTGCCCATGGCAATGCATGATGCAAGGCTTTTTATGCACCATAGCATGACTAATCGGTCAAAAAAGATTTAAAATATTTGTATTGTAACATCAAACACATTACATTTGTAGGTGAAAAGAATTATTGCATAGGCACTAAGCATCTGCCGGCTACACATGTATAACCACACACAATTATCAAGCCGCATTTGGCTATTGGCCTTTGCATACATACACACTAACAAAGAAACAATTTTATTATTAACATTAAACTACTTAACGAAATGAAGAAATTTTTACTCCTCGCTGCCTCTGCAGCTATGGTTGCTTCGGCATCGGCACAGGTTCCCTGCGCAGGCACACTCAAGCAAGACTGGAAAGTAACTAACGTTCCCGCATCGCTCGACGCACGTCAAGGCTTCGGCTTGAACGGCAAGTTCTACATCAACGTAAAGGGTGAAACCCCCGCAATCCAAATCTATGACCAAAACGGCCTTACCAACAGCACACTGCCCGGCGGCAGCAACGTGGGTATCAGCTACGACCAAGCAGGCAACATCATAGTGAGCACATCTCCCTGGCCAAGCAGTGGCGCAGCAAGCGTTAAAATCATCTCGGCCGACGGCAAGACCACAAAAGACATCAGCCTCGAAGGTGAAGATGGCGTGGGCGTTAAGGGCCGTTGCGACTTCCTTGGCATAGCTGAGGGCAACCTGCTTGATGCTGAAGACGGCGGCGCAATCTACATTGCCGGCGGATCCAACACTGGTATCCTTGGCGTTCCGGTGGTGAATGGCACTGTTGCTGCCGATGAGATTCTTGAAATTCCCATTTCGGGCGCAGCTCTAACCCCCAGCACTTCTACCGTAATCAACTATTTCCCCTGTGCAAAAAGTGAAGACGAATACGATGCACTTCTCTATGTGACTCGCAACGCCAAACCGGTGCTCGTGACTATCGAAGATGATGCCGCAGTAGGCACAGAAATCACTCTGCCCAAGAAGAATGCCGTAAACGGCGCAGTTCCCTTCACTCTCGGTGGCTACACACTGTATGCTTACCCAAGCGGAACTAACTACCTCGACGGTTTCAGCATTGCTGAGAATGGTGCAGAGACTCCCGTTGTAGAATACGTAGAGAGTTGTGCCACCAATCCTAACGGCTTCCAAGCCAACTGGGTAAATGTTGAGAAAGTTGACGACCTCACAGCCAACATCTACCAATACTGCCCCGGTGCCTACATGGCAAAATACACATTCACCCTCAGCAAGAGCATCACAGGCGTTGAAAACAACGTGGCCAACAAGACTGTGGCAAGCACCACTTACTACAACGTGGCTGGCGTGGCAAGCGCAACTCCGTTCACTGGTGTAAACGTTAAGGTGGTTAAGTATACCGACGGCACCAAGAAAGCCGTTAAGGTTATCAAATAATCATTATTCAGCCAACAGACTGCCAGGATTAATTCCTTCCTGACAATCCACCATAAAGGGCGGCATCACACGCAAGTGCGGTGCCGCCCTCATTTTGCCAAGCGCCCAAGCCGCCCGATTGCAAAGCCAGCGTGATAAATCTTGCTTTTCTCTGATACGATTTGCCTTTCGATATTTCATGGTATGATAATTTGAAGCAAATTGCATCTTCACAGATTAATGGCAACTCCACTAAGAAAGCCCATAAACACGACTCTTGGGATGAGCACAACCACCTTGTGCCGGAACACGAAAGGAGAGAGGATGAATAGGCGAGGCAATCTGTGTGAATCCGTGCAATCTGTGGGCATTAACCCTGAGCCTGTGGGCCTTATCCCCAATCTGTGGGCATTACCCCCGCGTCTATGGGCCTCCACGAGTTTTGCCGTTGGCCTATGCAAGACTGCCAATTCCAAAACAGAGCCTTAAAAATTCCTGATAGAGTATTCGGTTTTTCGGGCGAGCAATTGGCTGGCTGCCGACAGAAAACAGCTGTGAGGATATCTGCGAGAGCAAGTAAGCGGGGGTAAAACGGACAAGCCCGCAAAAAAGGAAAACGGACAAGCCCGCAAAAGGCGAGGTGGTTAGGGCACCGACGGCTTCGTGCTGCAGCGGGTGGCGTCAGTTGAGGTTGGGGTCGGCTGGCATGGTGAGCCACATGCGGTAGCGGTCGCCGAAGGCTTCTACTGCCTTACGCCAAATGGCGTGTTGGCCGTGGGCCATCACCAGGGTTGGGTCACAGCCTTTGAGCACTGCCCAGCTTTGCTGCTCCGTCTCGTGGCTCAGTTGTCCGGCCGACCACCCGCTGTAGCCTGCCATAAACTTTATGATGCCCGCAGTGGGGGCTCCGCCGGTCACGTAGCGCTTCACCGCATCGAAGTCGCCGCCAAGGCGCAAGCCGGCGCCAATGTCGACCGAGCCGGGGATTACATCGGTGGGCAGCGTGTGGATGTAGAATAACTCGTTGAGGCCCACCGGACCGCCTATGTAGAGGGGAATGCCGCTGGCCTGGTCGCCCCAGCCGGTGAGCACGTCGCCAAGCATGAAGCCAGTGGGGTGGTTCACAATCAGCCCCATCGCTCCGGCGTTGTCCACTCCGGTGAGCAGCACCACGCTGCGCTCAAAGTAGGCATCGTCCAGCTGTGGCTTGGCCACCAGCAGTGACCCGCGCGTGGCCTCGTCTTGGCCGTCGTCGTCGGTGAGGTTAAACAGTTTGTTGCCGTCGATAATCATTCTTGTGCTGCCATATTGGTTGTGAGGCAAAATTAGCCTATTGCTGCAAATAAAGCAATAAAAAGTGAAAAACGCATTAAAATAATGCTTAAATTTGCAAACTGAAACGAAACTGGTTCGGTGATTAATAGTTTGATACTTGAAAACCAATTGCGTTGAGCTATTCGTAGAGAGTTCGGCCGTTGGCACTCAGGTGCACCCGTCAACAGGTGTGCGCCATAAAGTCTTGTGTGGCCATGACCGTTTCTCTGAAAAAGCCGAGTGAGTCCCGATAACACTGATTATGCATTATCAAAAACAACAACATCATAAACAAAAAGCATGAAAAGAAAGATTACCTCAACACTGGCGGTGGTTTTCGTTGCAATCTCGTTTGCACAGATTTCAAGCAAGCTCACCACCAACACCATTCTCGACCTGATGCCACGCGGGTCATCGTCGGCCGTGGCGCGCAAGGCCCCGTCGGTCAGCGGGCAGAAGATGTCGGCCTTCGTCAAAATCAACAACGCTTCGGCAATCGACTCAATTAGGCTACTTGGTGCCGAAGTGGGCACAGTGGCCGGCAACATCATCACTGCGCGCATCCCCCTTGATGCAGTCAGCGCGGTGGCTGAGTTGCAAGGTGTCGATGTGATTGAAGGCGCCCAAAAGGTCAACTTTGCCATGGATTCGTCGAGACTGCTCACCGGTGTCGACAAGGTGCATGCCGGCCAGGCTCCTCTCAACATGCCATTCTTGGGCAAAAACGTGGTAGTGGCCGACATCGACGCCGGACTCGACTTCGGCCACCCCGACTTCTATACTGCCGACCGCAAAACCCTGCGCCTGAAGCGCGTGTGGCTGCAGACCGACACCGTGGGCGGCACAGTCCCCGCCCGTTATGGCTATGGCAAGGAGTTTACTACCACCGAGGCTATCTTGGCCAAGGGCACCGACCTAAGCACCTATGCCCACTCAACGCACGTGCTGGGCATAGCGGCCGGAGCCGACACCACCGGCGGCAATCCCTATTATGGAATAGCGCGCGAGGCCGACTTGGTGTTCACCACCTTCGGGTCGGTTGACACCGGCATCGCCGATGCCATGAAATATGTGTTCGACTATGCCGACTCAGAGGGCAAGCCTGCCGTGATCAACATGAGTCTCGGCACCCAGATGGGCCCGCACGACGGCACATCGCTCCGCGACCAGATGGCCGACCAGCTCGCTGGCCCCGGCCACATTTTCGTGGGTTCGGCCGGTAACGACGGATTAATCAACACCCACGTGAGCAAGAAATTCACCACCGACACCGACACGCTGCTCATAGGCGTGGCATTTGCCGAAAGCCAGGGTGCTGCCGGCACCGGCGAAATGCAGTTTTGGGGCGAAGAGGGCAAGTCGTTTAAAATCAGAGTCTGCACCATCGACAAGACCACGCTGCTTCCCGTCTACCAAAGCCGGGCATTCAACGCCTCGCGCAGCTACAGCGGCACAGTTGTGCTCCAAAAGCCCTACGATCAGGCTGGCGGCTCGTTCGACATCGTAACGCAGACGAGTCCGCTCAATAACCGTCCTACAGCCCACATCACGCTCAACCTGACGGACTACAAACCGGGCAAGGTGATAGCCATCATGGTCACCGCCGATGCCGGAAGCACCGTGCACGGCTGGTGCAACCAAAACTGGTGCTGCTTCATGAAGTGGAACGATAAGATGGATCTCCCCGACAACAAATACCAGACCGGCGAGATAGGCGGTGTGGGCAAGAACGTGATAACCGTGGGTGCCTACGTCACACGCCCCAAGGTGCTCACCATCACTGGCGACACTCTCGTCAATGGTGCCACGGCCGGCTATGCCACGGGCTTCCCGATTCACGACATAGCTCCGTTCTCAAACCAGGGTCCCACAGTCGACGGCCGCATGAAGCCCGACATCTCGGCCCCGGGCTCGTATATAATCTCGGCTCTCAATAGCCACTCCTACAGCGACAACTCCTATGTGACCAAGAGCACCGATCTGTGGAACGGGCGCACCTATGGCTACGGCGCAATGCAGGGCACGTCGATGTCGGCTCCGCAGGTGGCTGGCATCATAGCCACATGGCTCGAGGCTGTGCCCACCCTCACCACCGAGCAGATAAGGGAGACGTTTAAGAATACCGCTATCCGCGACAAGTACACTGGTAGCGAGCCCAACAACACTTGGGGCTACGGCAAAATCGACGCTTATGCCGGTCTTGTCTACATCCTCAAGAATTTCTCGACAGTGGAACAGGTGAAAACCTACGACGAGCCTTGGAAGGCTACCGTTCAGCCCGACGGCCTGCACATCTTGTTCCTCAAGGACACCGAGACCACCAGCGTCGATGTATATGCCCTCAATGGCACTCTCGCCAAGACGGTCACCCTGTCGGGCAAGACCACTGGCGACGATTGCGTGGTGGGCTTCGACGGCCTTGCACACGGTGTGTATGTGGTCAACATCTCGGGAGGGGCATGCAAAAAGTCAATCAAGTATATCAATAAATAATCAACTCCAAAAACAAAACCGCAATGAAGAAAGTCTTTTTGTTATCATTGGCTCTCGCTGCCGGCATCTCGGCATGGGGCCAGACCTTCAGCGGCGGCTCTGGTACCGAGGCCGATCCCTACAAGATCACCAAGGCTGAAGATTTCACCGAGCTTGCCACTCAGGTCAACGACAATGCAGTGTCGTTCACGGGCAAATACTTTGCTCTGGAAAACGACATCACCATCCCGTCGACTTTCACCTATACACCCATTGGCAAATGGGTGAGCTATAGCGTGCAAAACAAGTTCGACGGCGTGTTCGACGGCAAGAACCACACTATCACCGACCTTGTGCTCAGCTCCAAGACCGGTGACCGCTACAGCGGCCTGTTTGCAATAGTCGACACGGCCGGTGTCATCAAGAACCTCAACGTGGCAAACCCCAAGGTCACTGTCGATGCCGGCACCTCGGTGTCGGGCGGCACAATTGTGGGCCAGCTTGCCGGCACGCTTGACAACGTGCACGTCAAGGGCGGCAGCTACACATCATCAATATCGGGCTTCAAGGGCGGCCTCGTGGGCCATGTGCTGGGTGGCGGCTATGTGCTCAACAGCTCTTACTCGGGCAGCATGACCAACGTCAACACCTTTGCAGCCATTGTGGGCCAGCTCTATGGAGTGGTGCGCAACTGCTGGAGCGATGCCACCCTCACCGCACAGCTCGAGAGCCAGACCTATACTGGCGGCATCGTGGGTGTGGCTCTCGGCTCAATGGCCGGTGCTGGTAATCCGCAGGTCGAGATTTCAGATTGCTATTTCTATGGCACCATATCATCGGTCAGCGGCAACTGCGGCGGCATTGTGGCCAATGCGTCGAAGGTGGTGGTGGAACGCTGCTGGAATGCAGGCTACATCCAGTCGGGCAACTACACCGGCGGCATCGCGGGACAACTCACCGACGCCTCGCTCACCGACAGCTACAACACAGGCACAGTCTACAATCAGAACACCTCGTCGGTTGGCGGCCTTGTGGGCTATCTTTCAGGTTCGTCGAGCAGCATTGAGAATTGCCTCAGCCTCGGCACGATATTCAACTCTATCATAGCTCGCACCGACGGCTGTGAATTCATTGGCGACAACGCAGCCGCCATCACGCCCGTCAACTGTTATTTCGACTCTCAGGTAGCAGGGTGGGGCGGCACTCTTGGCTCTAAGACCACCAAGGAACTCACCACCGGCACGGCAATCAGCGGCTTCAGCACCGACACTTGGACGTTTGCCCAGGGCATGTATCCGCGCCTCAAAAAGATAGCCTCGCTCGACGTGGCCCTGCTTAACGCCACTCCGTTCTATCTGGCCGACGGCGAGAGCCACGGTCGCGTGACCAAGAACTTCACCGTGAGCACACTCAACGATGTGGAGTGGGAAATCACCGGTACCACACAGGCCCGCCTCAGTGGCAGCAACGTGACGGTAACCCGCGGCACCACTCTGTCGAACGCCGTGCTGCACGCCTATCTCGGCGACTATGAGAAGCGCAGCCTGGTGAGCATCTATCCGCAGATATTCTCGGGTGAGGGTACTGCCGATGATCCCTACATTATTGCTGGCTACGACGACATGAAGAAGCTCAGCGATGCCACCAACAACCAGTCGATGTCGTTTGCCGGTGAGTATTTCAAGGTGACAGCCGACATCGACATGCAGAACGATGCCTCGTTCCCCATCATTTCCGATGCTTCGCTCGGCGCATTTGCAGGCGTGTTCGACGGACAGGGCCACAGCATCAAGAATTGGAAATTCGACAACTCGGATACCGAGGAGTTATGGTCGGCTCTTTTTTCCTTTGTGGCCAAAGACGGTGTCATCAAGAACCTGAACATCGACAAGAGTTGCTCGCTACGTTTCAGCCGCAATGGCGCCGCGTTTGTGTCGGCCCTCAATGGAACTCTTGAAAACTGCCGCAACTATGCCGATATCTACACAGCCAAGGGCTTTGCAGGCGGTCTTGTGTATATTGCCTACAATGGCTCCAAAGTCACCAATTGCTACAACGAGGGTAATGTCACGTCTTCAGCTCAAGGATACCTGGGCGGCGTTGTGTACAGCGTTGAGAGTGGTGCCACAGTGAGCAACTGCCAGAATGCCGGCCAAGTGACCGCTGGTGGCACTGCAACCACTGTGGGTGGCCTCTTCGGCTCATGTGCCGGCGAGGTGACCGATGCCCTCAACACGGGAAATGTGTCGGCTGCATCGATAGTGGGCGGCATTGCCGGTCAGGCAAAGGCTGCCAAGATGACCAATGTGCTCTCGCTCGGCGTGGTTTCGTTCACAGGCGACGAATCGGTCTCAGGAGCTGTCATCGGCAAACTGAATGCGGCATCCACATTCACCAATGTGTATTTCGACAATCAGGTGGTGCTTGGCAACAATGTGGTGGCCGATGGCCTCAATGGCGCAACCACAAGAAGCCTCTTGTCGTCAACTGTGTTCAGCGATGGCCAGTGGGTGATTGCCAGCGACGGGCTCTATCCGCAACTCAAGTCGTTTAAGGACGAGGAAGGTGCCAAACTCGGCTCATGCCCCGTTACTTTCGCCGACAACGAAAACCGTCAGCAAGTGAGCAACCTTGCACTGCTTGGCAACTTGTCGGGCGTTGAATGGAAACTCAGCAATGGCACCGATTTCTCAATCGATGGCTCTTTCCTCAAGTATGCTGAGAGTGATCATCCGGTTACCGATACGCTTACCGCCACTTGTGGCAGCCACAGCAAGGTGATTCCTATTGCTGCTGTGGGCAAAATCCTGCCCGGTAGTGGCACGGCCAGCGACCCATATATCATTGCCTCGCCGAGCGACCTCGTGAAAGTGTCGTCGGTGGTGGCTTCGACCAAAAACGGTTTTGCCGACAAGGTGTTCTCGATTGTGGCCGACCTCGACATGCAAGGCATCGACTTCCAGCCGATTGGCGGTTCGTCTACAGCCAAGTTCAATGCCACAATCAACGGCAACAAGCATGTTATCAGCAATCTCACCATCAACAAACCGTCTGACACTAATGTGGGTCTCGTGGGCATCCTTGGTGCCGACGGCAACATCAACAATCTCACCATCAAGAGCGGCAGCGTGGTTGGCGGCAGCATCGTAGGCGCGTTTGTGGGTGAGGCTGAAGGCAAATTGAGCGGTCTTGCCAACTATGCCTCGGTTACCGCAACTGCCAAGGCTGGCGGCATTGCTGGCAGCATTACAGCCGGCACCGGACTCTCATTCAGCGATCTTAGCAACTATGGCGATGTGTCGGCTACTGGCTCATCGGGCTATGCCGGTGGTATCGTTTCTCACTTCTCGGGTGTTCCCAATGCCTCTGTCGACAATGCGGCCAACTATGGTACTGTGAGCAGCACCAAGAGCGTGGCCGGCGGTATCGTGGGCTATGTGGAGCATGGAGCTGAGGTCAACAACTCAAGCAACTACGGTGCAATCAATGCCTATGGCCCTGCCGGTGGCATTGTGGGTCAAAACACCATCTCCTACAGCGACGCCAAGACCGTGCGCTTCATCGCTTATGCTTGTCTCAATGCAGCCAATGTGACCACTACCTATAATGCCGCTGGCGGCATTGTGGGCGACATCGACAGTGAAGCCGAGCAAACCTACGTCTACAGCAGCGCCAACACCGGTAACATTTCCAACACCAAGGCATCAATCTCGGCCTACTCGGCCGGTGCGGCCGGCATTGTGGGTAAGGGTAATCCTGTGCTCCAAGATGTGTGCAACAGCGGCAATATCAGCGGCAACAACAGCATTGCCGGCATCCTTGGCCTTCAGGGCAGCAGCTACAGCAAGCACTCAATCGTCCGTGCCATCTCCACTGGCAGTCTTTCTGGCTATGCAAGCAATGCCGCCAACATTGGTGCAATCGCATGCAAGAAGAGTAACTATCTCACCATCGACAGCGTGGCCTACGATGCTCAGCAATGCAATGTGCTGGCCGTGGCCAATGCCGATATCGATGGCGTGAGCGCCCTCAAGACCGCCGACTTGGTGCACAACTACAAGCTCAGCAGCAATACTTGGGCTTGCACTGATGCCGAATACTTCACGCCGGGTGCATGCTATCCCATGCCTCAGGCGCTCGCAAATGACTCTGCCATGATAGCAGCGTCGATTCCCGTCTATCTCGACTCGGCCGACACTCGCTACAATGTGACCAAGACTATCACGGTGGCTCGTCCGCAGGGTGCTGAGTGGACCGTGCCCGATGTGTTCTACTACACTGGCTATTATGTGGCAGCCAAGCCTGGCACAGTGGGCGACTATATCCTTACAGTGAACTATGGCAACTACTCACGCACCTACGACCTCTACGTCAATGCTCCTGAGGGCACTGGCGTGAACGATGCCGTTGCGGCCAGCGTGCAAATCCGCACCGTGGCGGGCGGCATTGTGGTGCCTGAGGGCGGTTATGCCGTCTACACCTTGGGCGGCTCGCTCGTGAAGTCGGGCAGCGCAGCTGCTGGCGACTTTGTCGGTCTTTCGGCTGGCGTCTATGTGGTGAAGGCTGGTGCAGCCGTAGCCAAAGTGATTGTGAAATAATCATAGGCCCGTGAATTGAACTTTGCGGCGCGTAAGTGCCGCGGGTCATCGGCCCTATCTCTGGATTATAACCGGAGCGGACTCCTGAATTATGGAGCATCCGCTCCGGTTTTGTGTTTTGAAGGTGCCGGGCGGTTTTTCCCTGGCCCGGTCATTCACGACAGCTGCCCGGCTCTCTTTGCCGAATTTTGCGACGCATAGTGCTTCTTATATAAAATTGCTGTGCCACGCAAAAGCCAATCTTTGCCAAATCTGTTGTGCCTTAACGCAAAAAACACTATATTTGCACCGCAAAACAAAAAAAGATATAACCACGATTATTATTTTCGAATTATGAAAGCATGCTTATATAACGAAGAGGCTCAGCCCGTGGAACCCATCGACGAGCACAAACTTGCCATTGCCGACAAGAAACCTGAGAAGGTGGATGCTCCGCGCCAGAGCTACTACATTGTCGACTACAAGACCAAAAAGACAGCTTGCCTGGTGGCTCTTGTGATTTTCCTGGCTTGGATTGCAGCAGTGTTTGTTCTGTAAATGGCTGAGCAATAGTTAGTTTTAAGAAAGATAACTTTGCGGGGCTGATTTTTTTTGGCAAAAAGCCTTGTCAATTGCAGAAAAATGATTAACTTTGCACCGCAAAAACAAAAAATACTGGCCCATTAGCTCAATTGAATAGAGTGTTTGACTACGGATCAAAAGGTTATAGGTTTGAATCCTATATGGGTCACTGAAAGAATGATGGAAGCTTTAACGGCTTCCATTTTTTTATAACCATTTGCCACATCGTGCCAGCGTAAGTCCCTGTCGTGACCATTGGCCGTGTGACAGCTTGATTCTAGAAAATGTTATGAATGACAACAACAGCAATACTGTGCGTGACATAATCACCGCCGATGCGCCGTATGTGGGCAATGCCCTGCACATACCCAAAGACATTCAGCGGCAGGCTCAGCGTCTGTGCTGGCAATTCAACTCGGCTGATCCCGATGATGAGCAGGGAAAGGCAGCGATACTGCGCCAGCTGCTAGGTAGCTGGAACGAGCATGTGGTGCTGATGCCGCACATCCATTTCGATTATGGAATCAACACCCATTTTGCCGGAGGGCGTTTTTCTATGGTCAATTTCGACTGCGTGTTTCTCGACACGTCGCCCATCCACATTGGCGAGGATGTGCTTATAGGTCCGCGTTGCGTGTTGGCTTGTCCTGGGCATCCGGTGCATCCCGTTCAGCGGCGCAATGAGCCCATCACTCTCAGCAAGCCCATTGTGGTGGGCGACGGTGTGTGGCTCGGTGCCGGGGTGACGGTGCTGGGTGGCGTCACCATCGGAGCTGGTTCGGTTATTGCGGCGGGTGCTGTTGTCACACGCGACATTCCTGCCGGTGTGGTTGCCGGCGGCGTTCCGTGCCGTGTGCTGCGTCGGGTCTCTGAGGCCGACGTAGTAGGCAAGGAGCAGTTGATGTTTTGATTAAGTGGCGTGTGGCGGCGCATGCTTGGCTTGGCCGGCCGTGTGGCGCGGTCAGAACACTAATTGCATTAGTGTGGCGTCGCTGTAGGTGTTGCCGCGCCTTATCCATGATTTTAGATGTCCGGCTGTTGCAAAGCCCTCTCGCTCGAAGATGCTCAGGCAAGGCGTGTTGGAGTCGGCTATCACCACATACAGTTGTCTCAATCCCAAGTGCTCGCAGGCATACTGCTTAATCACCTGCAATGCCATTCTACCCAATCCCAGTCCTTGATGTCCTTGCTCGATGAGCAACCCGAGTTCGGCTCTGTTGTTGAGCGGGTCGAAGTCGGTGAAGTCTACCGTTCCCACTGCTTTCCCAGTGTCGCTGAGCGTGATTATCAGGCGTAGTTGGCGACTTGAGTAGATGTCGCCTGTGTAGCTGTCGATAAACTGCTTGATGGCATGGCGCGAATAGGGGGCTTGTGTGTCGGTGGCAGTCCACACAGAGGTGTCGTTTTCCCACTTGTATATCAGGTCGACGTCGCTGGGCTCTAAGGCCCTGAGTGCAATCACGCCGTTGCTCAGTAGCGGTCCGGTGCTCATGATTGTTGCATTTTAGGTGATATGATGATGTCGTTTTGTGCCGAGTAGATGTGGAACTGCACCCCTTGGCGTGCATAGCGTGAAATCAGTTCCACTGTTTCGCCATAGGTGTGCGAGGCGTTGTCGATGAGCACTTGTGCATTGCCGCTTTGTGGCATGGTGGTGGCATAGGAGGCTATTCCGCAGGCTTTGGCCACGGCCGGGGCATTGGCGGCAAGCACCACCCAATTGCCGTGTTCGGTGTCGGCATTGGTGCGGGCATTGGCATTGGGGCGCACCATGCGGCGCATCCGGGCCATGGCGGCACGCACTGCCACGCCGGCCTTTATCACGGGGTATAGCAGGGCACTGTAGTGCGGGAAGTGCTTGCGGTAGAATATGAGCATTGCCTCGTAGAACACGCGCACGTAGCGCATTGAGTCTTTTTTGGTGCTCTCACCCTTGTAGTGTATCATATCGACGGGCAGATACCAGTTGTCGTAGCCGGCTTTCACCATGCGGTAGCTGAGGTCGATGTCTTCGCCATACATGAAGAAGTCTTCGTCGAAACCACCCACGCTCTTCAGCAGACTGGTGCGGCAGAACATGTAGGCGCCCGCCAGTATGTCGATGCGGTGTGCCTCGCGCTCGTCGAGGTAGCGCAGGTGATACTTGGCAAACCACCGTGAGCGGGGCATCAGGCTTGACAACCCGAATATCTTGCAAAACGACACCCACGGCGTGGGAAACGCCCGTTTCGATTCGGGCAGGAATGTGCCGTTGCCGTCGAGCATGTGCACACCTATGGCTCCGCACCGCTCGTGGGTGCGCATCCATTCAATGGGCTCGGCCAGGCATTTGTGGGTGATTATGGTGTCGGGGTTCAGTATCAGTGTGTATTCTCCCCGGGCTTGGGCTATTGCGCGGTTGTTGGCCCGGGCAAACCCCTCGTTGTGCTCGTTCACAATGAATTTCACGTCGGGGAACCGCTCTTGCAGAAACGTGCGCGAATAGTCACACTCGTCGTTGTCCACCACAAATATCTCACCCGTCAGTCCGTGAAGGGCCTCTTTCACCGAGAGCAGCGTCTGCTCCAGAAAATACTTCACGCGGTAGCTCACAATCACCACGCTGATGTCGATGGTAGCTGTCACTGTTGGTCGGAGTTCACTTGCTTGTTTATTTCGTCGATGTAGCCGAGCAGCTCGTCGCGTCCGCGTCCGTCGGTGCTCGAGGTCATGAATATGGGTGGCAGCTCTTCCCACTGCTTCAGCAGTTCCTGCTTGTAGGCTTCCACGTTGCGTGGGCCGGCATCGCGCCCAAGCTTGTCCATCTTGGTAAACACTATGCTGAATGGCACTCCGTTCTCGCCCAGCCAGGTCATGAAGTCGAGGTCTATCTTTTGCGGCTTGTGCCGGCTGTCGATGAGCACAAACAGGTTGGTCATCTGCTCGCGTCGCAATATGTAGCTGTCGATGATGCGCCGCAGCTGCTCACGGCTCTCCTTGCCGCGCATGGCGTAGCCATAGCCCGGTAGGTCGACGATATACCACGAATCGTTGATCTTAAAGTGGTTTATCAGCATGGTCTTGCCGGGAGTTGATGATGTCTTGGCCAGACCGTTGCGGCCGCACAGCATGTTGATCAGTGACGATTTTCCCACATTCGACCGGCCGATGAATGCATATTCGGGCAAGTTGCCTGCGGGGCACTTGGCAACGTCGGTGTTGCTTATCTCAAACTCTGCTTTATTTATTTTCATGACGTTGATGCTTTGATTTGTGTTGTGTAGGCTTGGCCGCTCAGTCGGCCGTTTGCCGTTTGGCTCGTGGGCCGTGTCGGGGTGGTGGCAATGCCTACAAGCCACAAAATTAATTCTTTTTTGCCACTTCGCCAAACCTCCATTGCCGCAATAAGTTGCATTTCTTAATAGAACCTCTTCCCAGGGGCGTTGCCGCCGTTCTGTTGTGGCCTAAGTCGTGTGTGCTGCGTGGCTCATGTGGTTAAAAACAATGGCGGTGAACAGCCGTGTGGCCGTTCACCGCCAGGGGTTATTGAGCGTTGTCAATAAATTTCTACATTAGAGGTTGGGGTTGATTTCGCTCCATTTCTCTACTGCGGGCACGATGCCGAGCTCAACAATCTCGTCGCGCATCTTGCACAGGTGCTCATACGACTTGCCGAGTTCTGCCATCTCCTCGGCAGTTCCGGCGGGCTCAGTAAAGTGAACGCCAGTCTTGTCGATAGTGGTGGGCATAGCCATCATCACGTTCTTGAAGCCGAGCTTGTCGTTGTTCACATAGCAGCCTGCAGGCAGAGTGAACTTCTCGCCGCCCATAGCAGCCTCAATCATCTTCACTGCATTGTAGGCAGGGCTCTGGAATGAGCTGCGGCCACGGAGCTTGATGATGTTGGAACCGCCTTGCACTGTGTGGTGCTTGATCTCTTCCCAGCGCTCAGCCGACAGACCCATTTCAGCCAGAGGCTTGCCGTCAACCTTAACTTGAGAAGCAAACACGGCCATCTGCTCGCCGTGGCCACCATAAGTGTGTGCGCCGGTCACCTTGTCCTGCTGTACGCCGAATTCGAGGGCGAGAGCCTGCTGCAGACGGGTAGAGTCGAGGGCAGCGAGCGAAGTCAGCTGGTTGGGCTTCAGGCCTGAGTGGATAAGGGCAGTGAGGGCTGTAACATCGGCAGGGTTGAAGATAACCACCACGTGCTCAACCTCGGGGCAATATTTCTTGATGTTGTCGCCAAATTCAGCTGCAATCTTGCAGTTGCCTTTGAGCAGGTCTTCGCGGGTCATACCCTCTTTGCGGGGTGCGCCACCAGAAGAAATGATATACTTGGCTCCAGTGAAGGCCTCTTTGGGATCAACGGTGTAAGTGACATTGGCACCTGCGAATGCGCATTGCTGAATTTCGTCAAACACACCATGAACTCCCGGCTCATAGATGTCATACAGACAAATGTTAGGAGTAAGACCGAGCATCAAAGCGCTCTGTACCATGTTAGAACCAATCATACCGCCGGCACCGACGATCAAAAGTTTCTCGTTAGTTAAAAATCCCATGATTAGAAATCTTTAAAAATTAGTTATAATAAAAAAGTTTGTTTGCTCTTGTGTATTTCTTTATCACCGCAAAATTAATCAAAAATGCACTCATGGTCAAATTTATCATGGAATATGATAATTAATTTTTGCAATTATTTGTCAATAAAAAAAACGGCCGTGAAACGCCGATTTGCCAGTGCACTCAACTTGCACTAAAGTTTGATAACTTAGGCTGCGTCTCGGCCCGGGCAAATTCGTGCAAGCCCGATTTGCCAGTGCGCTCAACTTGCACTAAATTTGCATAGAAATCAAGCTACAGAAACATTTAATGGAACAAGAATTTGCCTCTACTCTGCTCGAAAATGCTGTCAGCGAGTTTGCAAAGCTGCCGGGAATAGGTCGCAAGACTGCTTTGCGGCTGGTGCTGCATCTGCTCAAGCGCGATGTGGCCGAGGTAGAGCATATGGCCGATGCCATTTCACGGCTGAGGCGCGAGATAAGATATTGCCGGGTGTGCCACAACATCAGCGAGACCGAGGTTTGCCCCATTTGTTCCAATCCTTTGCGTGACGCCTCCACGGTGTGTGTGGTCGAGAATGTGAAAGATGTGATGAGCATCGAAAACACGCATCAGCACGGCGGCTTGTATCATGTGCTGGGCGGCCTCATTTCGCCCATGGATGGCGTGGGGCCGCAAGACATCGAAATCGATAGCCTTGTCGACCGCGTGGCGCATGGCGGTATCAAGGAGGTGATTCTGGCTCTTAGTGCCACCATGGAGGGCGACACCACCAACTTCTACATCTTCAGGCGGCTCGCCCCTTACCCCGATGTGAAGATAACCATGCTGGCCAGGGGGGTGAGTGTGGGCAACGAAATAGAATATACCGACGAGCTTACGCTGGGGCGCTCAATATTGAATCGCACTCTGTTTTCCGACTCTTTTGCCGCCTCAAAGCAGCAGTGAGCTCCGCATTTCCTTGTGTGGCCTCATTTTGCCTGTTGGGCGTAGGTGGGAGGGCTACCATTGGTATAATGGCGGCAATTTGCAGAATTCGGCTCTGGCTTGTAATTGATTGATTTAAAAAGATATTTTTATCATGGCTGACAACTACCTCGAAAAGCAGCACGACGACTTTTTGGCTCGCCAGGCACGCAAGGAGCGTGAGCGCAAGCGCCGTCTGCACCGCTATCTTGAGGCTTATCGCAAGCGCTTGGCGCAGGAAAAGCAGCAAGGCGAAAAAGCCGGCAGTGATGCCGATAAGTGAGCGCGCCGCAATTGCACGGTGCGGAGTGCCCGCAGGGTGCCGTGATGTGCTACTTGCCTTCGTGGTAGGCAAGGGCGGCCCCCAGGGCTGTGCAGAATTCGGCGTGGGCCGGAATGTGGAACCGCACTCCGTAGAGGTCTTCCATTATGGGAAAAATCACCTTGCAGTCGGGCAGGCGCGTGAGGTTGCCTATGAGCACAAAATCGCGCAGCCCAATATTGGCGGCCGACAACACTGCACACGATCCTATTGTTTCGAGCACCATGCATATCAGTCCCTTTGCAATATCGTTCTCGTCGGCCTTTGAGTTGACCACTTTGCCAAAAAGCGACGCTGTGGCATACATGGGTAGTCCCTCGAGCTGATTGGTGGTTATGTCTTTTATTTGCAGATTGATTCTTGAGATGTCGCCGCGTGAGGCCATCTCCACCACGTCGGCAATGTTACTCGTCTTCAGCAACAGGGCCGACAGGCCGCGCAGTGTGCCGCCTCCTATGCTGATGCCTCCGGCATGGCTTATGCTGTTGCCCTCGACTTTCACAAGCGTTGTTCCGGTTCCCATCGACACCACCATGAGCCTGGAGAGGCCGCTGTCGAACCGCGCCCCCAACCCGTCGGCTTGAAACTCGTCGGCCTTGCTTGTGGGCAACCCATAGATGGGTGTCTCTACCGTTGAGGCTCCCACGCCGGTGAGCATCACGTGCTCAATGTCGGCAAGTTTGATTCCGTTGTCGTAGATGTATTTGCCGAATGCTCCGAATAGCGATGTTATCGGGTCGGTGGCTGTGATAAACATAGGCGACTTTATCTGCCCGTCGTCAAGGCCCACAATCTTGGTGGTGCTTCCGCCCACGTCGATTCCTATTACCAGTCCCATGTGCTAATGTTATGTAGTGCGTAGTGTGAAATTCAGTTGTTTTCTTGTGCCGTTGCTGGCGGTCACGGCCGCTAAATTATCATAAAAAATCCATTTGGGCAAGAAAAAAATCCCTCATAGGCCCAATGGCCATGAGGGATTCTGCATTGTGGGTTTGTGGCAATCGCCGCCGGGTGTCACCATTGCACCTTGTCGGCGAGAATCTCACCGTCGGTGGCATCGGCAGGGCCGAAGGCGTCGGCGCGGTATTGCACGCACAGCATCACGAGCGGGGTGCTGCCGGTGTTGCGCACAGTGCGGCGTCCGGCCGGTGACACGCGCACCACGCTGCCTTCGGTCACGGCTATGGTTTGGCCGTCTACTTGATACTCCCCGTTGCCACTGATGAAGAAGTAAAGCTCTTCGTGCGTGTGGTGGGTGTGCAGGAATCCGCTTTCACTGCCTGGCGCGAAGCTCTGGAATGAGAATTCGGCGCCTGTTGTGCCAACCGTTGCGCCGCCAAACACTTTGCCGGGAATGCTTGCATCAGGGCCCAGCTGCAGCACATAATCACCAAGTTCACTCATCTTTCCGAAATCAGCAGCCGCAAAGTTGGCTGCTTTTGCAATTGTTGTAGCCTTTTTCATCTCTTTTGTGTTTTTTGTCGTTTGCTGTTAAAACCGTTTGTTTTTGTACACGGCAAAATTATAACCCTTTTGTGGCGCATGAAATAAGGCACATAAGCGTGACTTGGTTACTCGCAAGTAACCAATGCTGAGTGGCAATCGCTTAAGAAATAGTTATTTAACTAATATTAACCATTGGCTTATGGTCTTTGTGGGAGAGTTTGTTACTTTTGTAGAGTATTGGTTGCAAATTCTTGTGAAAAATGAGTTTGATGATAAAAGACAAGGCTTTTCCCGATTGCCCCATCCGCAACGTGCTTGTGCGCATCACCGACAAGTGGTCGATGCTTGTAATCTACACCTTGCAGTCGCGTAACGGCCGGGCAATGCGATTCAGTGAGTTGCGTAAGTCAATCCCCGACATATCGCAGAAGATGCTCACCAGCACGTTGCGCTCTCTTGAGGCCGACGGCTATGTGAGCCGCAAGGCTTATGCCGAGGTGCCTCCGAGGGTGGAATATGCGCTCACGCCGCGCAGCGAGTCGCTGATACCCATCATCGACAGTCTCATGAACTGGGCGATTGACAACATGGCCGCCATAATCACCGACCGCACCAAAGCCGCTGTTGCGGCCAGGTGAGCGGGGCATGTGCGGCTCGGCTAAAGCTGTTTCAGCTCCTCATACAGCCGTTGCACTGGCAGTCCCATCACATTATAGAAGCTGCCGTTGATTTCCTTGATGGCTGCGCAACCTATCCATTCCTGTATGCCATAGGCCCCGGCTTTGTCGAGCGGATGGTATTTTTCCACGTAATAGTCTATTTCACTGTCGGAGAGATTGGCAAACTCTACCGATGTCTGCGTGCTGAACGAGCTGACTTTTCCGTCGCCGGTGAGCAGGCACACACCGGTCACCACTTTGTGCCGGTGCCCGCTCAGGCTGTGAAGCATGGCGCGAGCCTCATCGGTGTCATGCGGCTTGCCCAAAATCAAGCCTCCGTGGTCAATCACCACTGTGTCGGCCGTAATCACCAGTTCGTCGGCGGCAATGTCGTCGATATAGGCGTGGGCTTTCTCACGAGCCAGATACTCTGGCACTTTTTCGGCCGGCAGTGTAGGGGGGTAGCTCTCGCTTATGCCGCTTTTCACCTTTACCGTGAATTCCACGTCAAGGGCTTTCAGCAGCTCGCTTCGGCGAGGCGAACCACTTGCCAGTATCACTTTGCGTTGTCTCAGATTGTCGAGGGGTTTCATAATGATTCGTGTTCAGAGGATGGGAAAACTGTTACCACCCGAATGCGTGGCGGTCGTCGAGCCACAGCCCTTGGGCTTTCATGATTTGTTCGAGCAGGTCGCGTCCCACTCCGTAGCCGCCGGCATAGGGCGATATGTAGCCTGCTGCTTGTTTCACCTCGGGAGCGGCGTCGCTTGGTGCCACACCGAGACCCACGTGTGCAATCACGTGCAGGTCGGGTATGTCGTCGCCTGCATAGGCCACTTGCTCCGGTGTCAGGCCGTGGTCGCTCATCCATTGCTGCAGCACCGGAAGTTTCACGGCTGCTCCCAAGAACACGTCTTTCACGCCCAGTCCGCGAAACCTCACGTCCACGGCCTGCGTCTTGGCTCCGCTTAATATGGCTATGTGCAATCCGTGCTTCACGGCCAGCTGTATGGCATAGCCGTCTTTGATGTTGACCATGCGCATCGGTTCTCCGGTGGGCGATAGCGGTATTGTGGAGGGCGACAGCACTCCGTCGATGTCAAATACCACTCCGCGTATTTTTTTCAAATCGTAGTTTATCGAACTCATCTCTGGTGGTGTTTCTGTTTATTGGTGGTCTCTTTGATGCTTTGTGTGAGAATGTGGTATATCTCCTGCTTGCGCCCGCTTAGCATCTGCTCGTGGGCTTCGGTCACGGCTGTGTCGCCCCGCGCGGCAGGACCCGTCTGCGACTCGGCAGGACTCAGCTTGTCGAGTTTTGCCACGGTGGTGCGTATCAGTGGCAGCATCACCTTGAAGTCAATTCCTGCCTCGCCGAGCACTTCGGCTGTCAGACTCCACAGGTGGTTGGCAAAGTTGCACGCCATCACTGCTCCTATGTGCAGTCGGGCGCGGCGGGTGCTGTCGGCAACCTCTACATGGGCCGAGACCGATTGGGCAAGCCGCATGGCGGCCTCTTGCGAATCGGGGGTGTTGCCCTCCACAAACACCGGCACGTCGTTGAAGGCTACCGGCAGGGCTTTGCTGAACGACTGCATCGGATACAGCACGCCGCAGCGTGCGTGGGTGGGGGTCAGCAGGCTTAGCGGCTTTGTGCCCGATGTGTGCAGCCACAAGCTGTGCCCATGGTCGGGTATGGCACCGGCCACGGTTGCTATCGCGTCGTCTTTCACCGAAATCACATAGATGTCGGCCTCGGGGGTGATTTGGTCAATGTCGTCGGTGGCGGCGGGGCAGTGCACGGCATTGGCCAGGGCCTCGGCATTGGCCAGGTGACGGCTGTAAACTTGCACTATGCTGTGCTCGGCGGCTAAGGCCTGGGCGAGGCTCCATGCCACGTTGCCTGCGCCTATCATAACAATTCTTTCTGTCATATCGCAAGCAAAGTTAATCATTTTAATCTTGTGCCGCAATTGTGGAGGGAGCGACCCATAAATGCAACAGAAGGATGCACTGTGCCATGCATCCTTCTGCCGAAATCAATGAGCGGTAAACGGGGTTCGAACCCGCGACCTGAAGCTTGGGAAGCTTCCACTCTACCAACTGAGCTATTACCGCATTATCTGTATGACGTCTTGTTTACTTGGCGCTCTTCGAGTTGTTGATTAGCTGAATCACGCTGTCGTTGGCATTCACCTCCTTCATGTATTTTACCGTCATGGTGTCGCCCACCTCCCATGAGTCTTGTTTGCTCTCGTCAAGATCGGGATAGGCGAAGTTGAGTGTGTCGCCATTGGCTGTCTTGATGAAGATACTGTTCATGGCTCCGTCGAGTGCGATTCCGGTCACTGAAATCACGCTGTCGCTGTCATTGGGGGCTATGGCTGTGCTGTCGATGGTGTCGGTGGTTGCAGCGTTGTTGTCGCTGTTCCCGTTCACGCACGATACTGCGCTTAGCATAGCCATCATGGCCAAAACCGGTAAAACTAATTTCCTCATTTCTTTTTTCGTTGACTTGTTTGGCTAAGTGGGCACACTGTCCCCCTTAACCGTTGCAAAAGTAGTCTTTTTTGCTCACACTGCAAAATTTATTGCGGGCCTTTGTTCCGTTTGCATTTACGCGAAGCCTCCGAAACTGGCGATGGCAGTGCTCAGTCGTTGTCGTTGAACTCGTCGTCGAGGTCTGATGCCTTGCCGGAGTATTGAGGGTCGCGCTTCTCAAGGAATGAGTTGATGCCTTCCTTGTAGTCGGGGCCTTGGTACACCTTCTTGCGATATGCGTTGATGCGCTCGAAGCTCTCTGCGTTGATTGAGTGTGAGGCGCGTGTGAGGGTGCGGAACTGGCGCTTTATGGCGCTTACCGACAGCACCGAGTTGCGGCGCAGCGGGTTGAGGAACTTCACCTCGAGCAGCTTGTGCAGCATGTCGACGGGGGCGATTTGATTCACGAAACCCACATTGAGGGCCTCGTGGGCCGTGAGCGGCATTGCGGTGAAAAACATTTCACGGGCCTTGTTCATACCCAGCTGGTTGATGAAGTGCATGATGCCCGATGCGTTGTAGGGGATGCCTATTTTGGCAGGGGTGATGGCAAACGTTGATGTCTCTGAGGCCACAAGCATGTCGCACGATATGCACAGGTCGCACGCTCCGCCCCACACGGTGCCGGTGACGCAGGCAATCACCGGAATGGGCACTTCTTGCACGGTGCGCAGCAGCTCTTCCATGGGCACGTCGTAGGCGAGCGGGTCGTTGCCGTCTTGTGGCAGCTCGTTGATGTCGTGCCCGGCGCTCCACACGCCGCGTTTTGTTTGGGCCTCAATCACTATTGCCACACATTCCTTTTTGTAGATGTCTTTGATTGCGGCGACCATTTCGGTGCACATTTGGTCGCTAAGCACATTGTAATGGTCGGGATTCTGCATCTCGATGAACCCTATGCGGTCCACAATTCTAACTTCAACTATCATTATCTGTCGTTTTTTTAAGAATCTTCTTTTTTGTCTTTTTTATTTGTTGCGCATGAAGGCCCGCCTGCTGCGGCAGGTGGGTGCCGGTGTGTCGCTTTATTCTTTAATCAGTTGGATTACGGCCATCACTGGCAGATGGTCGCTTTGTGTCACCTTGGGCACCGCCACGCTCACCACTCGCCATTGCCCTCGTGGCCGGGCGAGCAGGTAGTCGATTTTCGTGTGCGGGTTGGTGGTGCTGAATGTCATTTCGGTGCCGCTCACATTTTGCCATGTGCTGAGCAATTCGTCCATTACCGGCTCGGTGGGCGATGCGTTGAAGTCGCCGCCTATCACCACCGGATAAGGGCATCCCGCATAGTGGCGGTTCAGGAATTCGCCTTGGCTTTTGCGGCATTTCTTGCTGAATGCCTCGAGGTGTGTCGCGGCAAGCATTATTGTGTCGCCGCCGGGTAGCTCCACAAGTGCCTCGAGCAAGGCCCTCGGCTCTTTGGTGGCATCGGGGTTGGGCAGCATCAGCTTGTCCACTTTCACATAGGGGTGCCGTGTGAGCATGGCTATTCCGTAGTAACCTCCGGCAAAGGCCATGGTCTTTCCATAGAGTCCCATCATGCCGGTGGCATTGGCCAGCTCGGCCGTGAAGTTGCGTCCATTCTGGTGTGGCGAGTTCTTGCGTGCGGTCATGTGGTCCACTTCTTCCAGCGCCACAAAGTCGGGCTTGAACTCGTTGATGGTTTCTGCTATTTCGGCGAGCGAGGCATCGTGGCCGGCGTGGATGTTATAGGTCATCACGCGCAGGGTCAGCGTGTCGGCAGCCTGCAGTGCCGTGTGACCCAAGGCCATAGCGGCTACTGCCAGCAAGGCACGCAAGCATTTTCCCGTTGCGGCCATTTGCTATTTCTTTTTTGCTTTTGTTGCCTTTGTCGCTTTTTTGCCGCTCACGCTGCCCAGGCCGGCCTCGATGTTCTTGATGAGGGCGTTCGACGAGTAGGTGGCGCCGGTGGCGGCATCGGCTTTCACTTTCTGGGCCTGGGCCACGGTCTTGCCGATGTATTGCGGGAAGATGTGGGCTGTTGCCTTCTTGAAATATTGCGGGGTCTCATCGTTTGGCAGAGCCTCAATCGAGGCGATTCGGCCGTTCTTGATTGTGATGTTGAGAGGGGTGGTACCGTTGTAGCCATACACTTTCTTGGCTAAGTCGCCGGTGTAGACCACCTGTGTGGTTCCCTTGCCCGATGCTTTTTTCTTGCTTGCGGCCCATGCCGGGGTGGTTGCAATGGCAACCATTGCTGCCGCAGTCATGAATTTAAATAATCGCATTTTGTTGATTGTAGCTGTTTGTTATATTTTCAATAAATCGGTGCAAAGATATGCATTTTATAACTAATGTCAACCACTTATGGCCCTGTGTACCCCCAAAAAAAGAAAAGAGCCGTGTGTTTTATTTCTTATTGCGGCCTTTTTATGCTATCTTTGTACCAAGCTGCCGCATTGGCGGCACGCTTATTAGGGAAAACGATACTTGAGTTATTGTATGAAACAACAGATTGACGACGACATTAGCCGGTGCATCGACGTGCTTGAGCGCGGCGGTCTTATCCTGTATCCCACCGATACCATCTGGGGCATAGGGTGCGACGCAACCAATGCCGATGCCGTCAAGCGCGTCTATGAACTGAAGCGCAGAGCCGACAATAAGGCTCTGATTGTGCTGCTCGACAGTGTGGAGCGCCTCGACCACTATGTGGTGGATGTGCCCGAAATGGCCTATGAGCTGCTCGATGTGGCGGTAAAGCCATTGACCATAATCTATGAAGGAGCTTTCAACATTGCCGCAAACCTTACCGGCGACAACGACAGCGTGGGCATTCGCGTGCCTCGCGAGGAATTCTCGCAGCAACTGTGTGCGCGGTTTGGACGCCCTGTGGTGTCGACTTCAGCCAATGTGAGCGGTGAAGCCACTGCACGCAATTTTGCCGAAATCGCGCCAGGCATCATCAATGGTGTGGACTATGTGGTGAAATACCGTCAGGACGACGAAAGCGAGCATGACGCGTCTAACATCATAATGCTGCGCAGCGACGGCACTTTCAAAATACTGCGCTGAGTGCTGCTGCCTGGCGATAAACGCACAAAAAAACCGTGATAAGCGAACGACTGCAACGACTGAAATATCTGCTGGCCGACTATGTGATGAGCAATCTTGCATGGTTTGGCTACAACTGTGTGCGCTACTGCTTTGGCGCCGTGCAGGGGCAACCGTCGTTTGCCGGTTTCATGTCGTCGCCCATGACCGTGGTGGGGCAGATTGTGTTCCCGTTGGCCATGATGGGTGTGTATTACCTTTCGGGATACTACAACGAGGTGTTCCGCAAGTCGCGCGTGCAGGAGCTTATGCTCTCGCTCACCACTGCCGCCATCAACAGCCTGATGATTTTCTTCGTGGCGCTTATCAACGATTTGGTGCTCGACCGGAAGTCAAACTACGAGATGCTGCTGGTGCTGTTCATCATGTTGTTCCTCATGGTCTATGTGGTGCGTGCGCTCATCACTGGCCATGCCTCTCACTGCATCAAGAGCCGCCGATGGTCGTCGCCCACGCTTGTGGTGGGGTGCGGCAAGGCTGCGGTCGACCGTGTGACTCGCATGGAGCGCATGCACAACTCGCTCGGCTACGACGTGGTGGGCTATGTGGCCATTCCGGGCGAGGAGCCGGTAGCCAAGGCAGGCAAGCCTGTGTATGAACTCGACGGGCTCGACGGTGTGTGCTCCCGCCTTGGCATAAAAGAGCTGATTGTGGTGCCCACCGTCAGCGACCAGTCGCGGGTGCTTAGTGTAATCAACCGGTTGTTTGCGCTCAATTTGCCCATCAAGATAGCCCCCGACCGCTACAATGTGCTCCGTTCACGTGTGCGCTTGAGCGACCTGTGCGGCGACCCGCTGATCGACATCTCGGGGAGCAGCATGAGCGAGAGCGGAAAAAACATCAAGCGCTGTGTGGATGTGCTTGTGTCGCTGGTGCTCATGACTATTCTGTTGCCGGTATATGCCGTCGTGGCCTTGCTCATTAAGCTCGACTCGCCGGGGCCGGCTTTCTACAGCCAGCAGCGTGTGGGGCTGCACAACAGGCCATTCAGCATCTACAAGTTCCGCACCATGGTGGCCGATGCCGAGGTTGCCGGGCAACCGCAGCTGTCGAGTGCCAACGACCCGCGTGTGACCCGCATAGGGCGGGTGTTGCGCAAATACCGCATCGACGAGTTGCCTCAGTTTTGGAACGTGTTTCGCGGCGACATGTCGCTCGTGGGGCCGCGCCCTGAACGCCAATATTATGTCGACCGCATTCTTGAAATCGAACCGGCCTATTCGCTTGTGCATCAAATTCGCCCCGGCATCACCTCGATGGGTATGGTCAAGTTTGGCTATGCCACCACGGTCGATGAGATGGTGGAACGTGCCAACTACGACCTCCTTTATTTGGAGAACATGTCGCTGCTCAACGACCTCAAGATTCTCGTCTACACGGTGAAGATTGTGGTGACAGGAAAGGGCGTGTAGCCACAGGCAAAAAAGTTTACGATATATATTATAAAGAATAGAGACTAACATACGCTAAATTCTTACATTGGAACAATATAACGACAACGTCGCCGTCCAGGCAAAAACCGACGGCTGGTTTATTAAAATGCTTGTGTGGCGTGAGAAGCACATCCGCGAACGCTCGTTCCTGGTGATTCTCGCCCTGATTACTGGCATTGTCTCGGGACTGGCAGCCGTGCTTCTCAAGTCCTTGATCGGGGCCATATCGGGCTTCCTCACTTCGCAGGTGCAGATATCGCACGGCAACTTCCAGTATCTTATCTTTCCGGTGCTGGGCATCCTCTTTGCCGCCATCTATGTGCGCTATGTGGTGCGCGACAACATCTCGCATGGTGTGACCCGTGTGCTTTATGCCATCTCGCAGAAGAAGAGCAGGCTTAAGCCCCACAACATGTATGCATCGCTTATAGCCTCGTCGATAACGATTGGCTTCGGTGGATCTGTGGGAGCCGAGGGCCCTATTGTGTTTACGGGAGCGGCTATCGGATCTAATTTGGGACAGACGTTTCGCCTCTCGCCGCGCCTGCTCATGATGCTTGTGGGGTGTGGTGCGGCAGCCGGTATTGCCGGTATTTTCAAGGCTCCCATAGCAGGTGTGCTGTTCACCGTCGAGGTGCTGATGCTCGACCTCACGGCTGGCTCGGTGATGCCTCTGATTCTCGCATCGGTGGCCGGAGCCACGGTGAGCTATGTGTTCACGGGCTACAATGTCGAGTTTTTCTTTTCGCAAAGTGAGCCATTCTATGCGGTGCGCATCCCGTTTGTGGTGCTGCTTGGCGTGTTCTGCGGCTTTGTGTCGCTGTATTTCGCCAAGATGTCGGGCGCGCTCGAGCGCATATTCGCCGATATGCCCAGCAGGCGCGTGCGTTTCGTGTTTGGCGCGCTTGTGCTCAGTGTGTTCATTTTCTTGTTCCCGCCGCTCTATGGCGAGGGTTACGGGGCCATCAACAATCTGTTGGCGGGCAACGTGTCGGCTCTGTTCGACAACAGCCTCTTTTATGATTTCCGCAGCAACGTGTGGTGCTGTGTGGCTTTCGTGGGCATGCTTTGCCTCACTAAGGTGTTTGCCACAAGCTGCACCAACGGCAGCGGCGGCGTGGGCGGTACGTTTGCCCCCTCGCTGTATGTGGGCTGTATGGCCGGATTCTTTTTCGCCTATCTGGTCAATGCCATCGGGCTGGTCGACGATCCCTTGTCGACCAAGAATTTTGCCTTGATGGGCATGGCTGGCGTGATGGCCGGTGTGATGCAGGCTCCGCTGATGGCCATCTTCCTCACGGCCGAGATGACTGGTGGCTACGAATTGTTTTTGCCTTTGCTCATAGTGAGTGCCATAAGCTACGGTACTTACCGCATATTCAACCCCTACAGCATCTATGCCAAGCGCCTTGCCAAGCGTGGCGAGTTGCTCACGCACCAAAAAGACCAGACTGTGCTCACTCTGCTCAAAATGGACAGCGTGATTGAGAAGGATTTTATTGAGGTGCATCCGCAGATGAGTCTCAAGGATATGGTCAATGTGATTTCGCGCAGTCACCGCAATCTGTTCCCGGTTACCGACGACGAGGGAAAACTGTTGGGTGTGGTGCTGCTCGACGACATTCGCAACATCATGTTCCGCACCGACCTTTACCGCCGTATGCATGTCGACCGTTTTATGTCGATGCCTCCTGCCAAGGTGTCGGTTGGTATGTCGATGGATCGTGTGATGAAGATTTTCGACGACACTAATGCCTGGAATCTTCCGGTGGTCGATGACCAGGGTCACTACATAGGCTTCGTGTCGAAGTCAAAGATATTCAACTCCTATCGCCAGGTGCTCAAGCACTACAGCTTCGACTGACGCCTTGATTGGCATTCGGGTATAGCCTGGAAGTGGCGTGGGGCACTTGACGCATTATTATTTTTTGCAATATGGAAAAGAAGAATTTGAGAATAGTTTTTTTCGGTACTCCCGACTTTGCGGTCGAGAGCCTTAGTCGCTTGGTTGAGGGTGGCTACAATGTGGTGGGTGTGGTCACCATGCCCGACAAGCCTGCCGGCCGTGGGCACCATCTGCTTCAGTCGGCTGTCAAGCAATATGCCGTGGCGCATGGGTTGCGGCTCCTTCAGCCGGTTAAGCTCAAGGACCCGGAATTTGTGGCCGAACTTAAATCGCTCGATGCGCAGCTCCACATCGTGATAGCATTCCGCATGCTCCCCGAGGTGGTGTGGGCCATGCCGCCGCTGGGCACGTTTAACTTGCATGCGTCGCTGCTGCCCAAGTATCGCGGTGCGGCTCCCATCAACTGGGCTGTGATCAATGGCGATGAGGAAACGGGTGTCACCACGTTCTTCCTGAAACATGAAATCGACACGGGCGACATCATACAGCAACGCAAAATCAAAATCTCGCGCACCGACAATGTGGGCACGGTTCATGACCGCTTGATGGAGCTTGGTGCCGGTATGGTGCTTGAAACGGTTGATGCAATCATCGACGGCACAGTGCACCCCATTCCGCAAGACGAACTTCTCGCTGCTGATGAGCAGCCAACTCCCGCCCCTAAAATTTTCAAGGACACTTGCCGCATCGACTGGACCGCCCCGGCCGAAAAGGTGTATAACCTGATTCGCGGACTTTCGCCGTATCCTGCAGCATGGACGGTTCTCACCGATGCCAATGGGGTGGAACATCAAGTCAAGGTGTTTGCTACGGGTCAGCCTGTGCTGGCTGGCGGGTGCGAGCCGGGTAGGGTTGTGACCGATGGCAAGACGCTTACCGTTGACTGCGCCGACGGACGCTTGCAGGTGCTTCAGCTTCAGCTTGCCGGCAAGCGCAGCATGGGCGCGGCCGACTTTATGCGTGGCTTTAATGCAGCAGGCAGCCACTGTCTTTAATTGCCGATGTCAAGAGCCCGCTGCGGATGATTGCAGCCCACTTGGATATATAGTGGATTATGTAATATTTTGAACAAATTGTTGTTGAGCGTTTTGTCTTTGGCAAAGCGCTCAATTGCTAATGAGCCGTGTCGGTGAAGCTGGGTTTCTATTGTCGATTCAATAGGTTGCGTTGAAATAATATGGTATTGGTCACTACTGATTATCTGCAGCCCTGCGGTTGGGTTCTTGGGGGTATATAAAAAAGTAAATCCTCGATTCAACATCGGGGATTGCTTAACTAATTAACCTTCTAATACCATTAACATAAACCTTAAACAATGAAAAATCTTAATCGTCGTCCCGACGATACCGATTTTCTAACCTTAAAAACTAATACCATGAAAACCGATACAAAAGTAGTGCTTTTATGTTGTTTAGCATAATTTGAGGGCATAAAAATCTTAGATTTAACTGTTTTTTAACTAAAACGAGATAAAGGGTTAATGATATTAACTAAATGTGTGCTTCAAAAGCGGCATTTGCTCCACTGACTGATGCGCTCGGCTGAGGTGTTTCGTGGGCATAATAAAACCGGCAAAAGCCACTTTTAGGCTCTTGCCGGTTTTTATGTTTGCGCCGATGTACGGCTATGCTTGCCGGTCGGCTTTGTCGGTCATGCGAGGGCTTAGCTCTTTTTTTGCTCCTTGGCCCAACTGTCCTTAAGGCCGATTGTGCGGTTAAACACAAGGTGGCCCGGCTTGGTGTCGGGGTCAACGCAGAAGTAGCCTATTCTCTGGAACTGGAATTTGTCGCCTTCCTTGGCCACTTCGGCAAGGTAGGGTTCTACCTTCACGTCGGTGAGCACTTTCAGTGAGTCGGGGTTGAGCATTTCGCGGAAATCGCGCTCGGTTTCGGCAGCCGGGTTCTCTACCGAGAACAGGCGGTCGTAGAGGCGCACCTCTGCTTCAACGCAATGCTTGGCCGATACCCAGTGCAGTGTTCCTTTCACCTTGCGGTTGCTTCCAGGCATGCCGCTTAGGGTTTCGGGGTCGTAGGTGCATTCTATTTCGGTCACATTGCCTTCGGCGTCTTTCTTGCATCCCGTACACATTATTATATATCCGCCCTTCAGTCGCACTTCCTTGCCGGGTGTGAGACGGAAGAATTTCTTGGGCGGATTTTCCATAAAGTCGTTACGCTCAATGTAAAGCTCGCGGCTAAATGGCATCTTGTGTGTGCCGGCACCCTCTTGCTCGGGGTTGTTGTCCATGTCGAGCATTTCCACTTTGTCGTCGGGGTAGTTGGTGATTACCAGCTTCACCGGGTTGAGCACTGCGCACACGCGGCCTGCATTTTTGTTCAGGTCTTCGCGTATTGAGTGCTCGAGCAGGCTGATGTCGTTGAGGGCCTCATATTTTGTGTAGCCGATGTCTTGAATGAAGTTCTTGATCGACTCGGGTGTGTAGCCGCGGCGGCGCAGACCGCACAAGGTGGGCATGCGGGGATCGTCCCATCCGTTCACCAGACCCTCCTTCACAAGTTGCAGCAGTTTTCGCTTGCTCATCACAGTGTAGGTGAGGTTGAGGCGGTTAAACTCAATCTGGCGGGGGCAGTAGCTCTCGTCGGCAAGCATTTTCACAAAATGCTCGTAGAGTGGGCGGTGAGGCACGAATTCCAGCGTGCATATCGAGTGGGTCACACCTTCGAAATAGTCGCTTTGGCCATGGGCAAAGTCATACATGGGATACACCTTCCACTTGTCGCCTGTGCGCCAGTGTGGGCGCTTGATGATGCGGTACATGATGGGGTCGCGGAAGTGCATATTGTCTGAAGCCATATCGATTTTGGCGCGCAGCACGCGGCTACCTTCCTCAAACTCTCCACTGTTCATGCGCTCAAATAGGTCGAGGTTTTCTTCCACCGAGCGGTCGCGGTAGGGGCTGTTGGTGCCTGGTGTGGTGGGTGTGCCTTTTTGCTGGGCTATCTGCTCGGCGGTCTGGTCGTCTACGTAGGCCTTGCCTTCCTTGATGAGTCTGATTGCAAAATCGTAGAGCTGCGGGAAGTAGTCCGACGCATAGTAGAGTCGGTCGCCCCAGTCATATCCGAGCCAGTGGATGTCGCGCTTGATGGCCTCCACATATTCGTTGTCTTCTTTTGCCGGGTTGGTGTCGTCGAAGCGCAGGTTGCATGTGCCGCCAAACATCTCGGCCACACCAAAGTCCATGCACACGGCCTTAGCGTGGCCAATGTGCAGGTAGCCGTTGGGCTCGGGCGGGAAACGGGTGTTTAGCCGTCCTCCGTTCTTGCCGGCTTTGAGGTCGTCGGCCACCAGTTGCTCAACAAAGTTCAGGATCTTCTTTCCCTCACCTTGCAGTGTTGTTTCGTTAGTGTTTTCAGCCATAATCAAATATTGTGTTCTGACGTTGTGTGTTGAGTTCTCTCTAAGTGTGTGTTGGCGTGTGCCGGTGCCGCATTGTAGGTGTGGCGGCGAGCGGCCAACATCAAAGTGCAAATTTAGGGATTTTTCTGCTAACTTTGGCTCTGCCTGTTAAAAATGTAACTTCTTTTTTGCCATAAGATGCCTATTTATTATTTTTGTAAATCGAAACGAATATTGATATCTTATGGACAATAAGGAACTCGTGGAGCGTCTGGCTGCAAAATTGGGGCGCGATAAAAAAGACATAAACAAGCTGCTCGATGCTTTTACGGGCGTGGTGCGGAGCAAGAGCTGTGAGCTCGACTGCATTGCCATACCCGGTTTTGGCACGTTTGAGGCCAAGAAGAAAAACGAGCGCATAGTGGTGAATCCAAGCACTGGCAAACGCATGCTGGTGCCACCGAAAATCACACTGGGCTTCAAGGTGAGCAATGTGCTTAAAAGCAAGCTCAAGTGATGCCCGTGTGCAATCCGTTTTCCACTCAGTCAACCATCTCTTTTATTAACGCAAAGCAATGAACAACAAGATAACACTACCCGAACTCGTCGACCTGGTGGCTCAAGCCACAAATTCTTCAAAGCGCGTCAGCGAATTGTTCCTCAAGGAACTCTTCGCCACTATCACGCAAGCTTTAGCCGACGGCGACAGTGTGAGGGTGAAAGGTCTGGGCACCTTCAAGCTCACCGAGGTGAATCCGCGTAAAAGCGTGAATGTGAACACTGGTGAGACTATCGAGATTCCTGGTCACAACAAGCTCTCGTTCATTGCCGACAAGGAGTTGGCCGATGCGGTCAACACTCCGTTTGCCCAATTTGACACTGTGGTGCTCGACGATGCCGTGACCGATGAGGCTTTGCGTGCCATCGACAATGGCGAGCCTTTGCCCGACGATGTGCCCGTTGCCGTTGAATCCGGCGACATTGCAACAGCTACCGATGCCAAACCCGCCATCGAGCCACAGGCCGATGACTCGGCGGAGGCAATTGATGAGCCTGTTGCCGATTTGGCAACAGACGAAGCCGCTGTGACTCCGCCTCCATTCTCCCCGGTTGAGGCTGAGCCGTTGACCGAAGATATAGAACCAGCATCGACGGATGAAGACAAAGAATCTGAGTCGTTGGCCGAACCTGTGGTGACTCCTCCTCCGTTTGTGCTTGACCAGCCCGATGAAACCCCGGTGGATGCCACCGGCAGCACCGACACCGAATCAGAGTCTGAAACAACCGAGGTGGCAGAGCCCGAGCAAACAGCCGAGGCAGAATCAGAAGAAGAACTAGCCGAAGCGGCCGAGCCTGAGCAAGCCGCAGAGGCGGAATCAGAAGCTGAAACCGAAGCGGATGCCGAATTGACAGAATCGCGAGAAGCCACTGAAGAGACTAAGGCTGAGCCACAGCCGGCACATGTTGGAAATTCAATTTCGGGTCACCACCCAAGCCGGCTCGACTATGAAGAATATATAACCGACGATGAGATAATTGCACTTGAAAAGAAAGCCATGTTCAAGGGTTTCATTTGGGGTGTGCTCGTGGGCATTATCCTTTGTGCCGTTGCAGGATATCTGTGGACTACGGCCGTGCCCGACAGAAAAGTTGAGCAGGCTGAGTTGGTGCCCGATTCGGTTAATTCCGCGGCAACTGAGGTCTCAAAATCCGACACAGCAAAGGCCGATACTTCAAAGGTGGCCAAGGCAGCGCCGGAACCAAAGCAGCAGGCTGAGCCAGCGGTCGTCTATGAGACTGTGACACCCAGCAACGTGCCTGCCCGAATGGCGCGCAAGCACTACGGCAAGGAATGCTTTTGGGTATATATCTATGAAGAAAACAAAGGCAAGATAAAGAATCCCAACAACATCAAGGAGGGTACCCGACTTGTGATACCTCCCAAAGAGAAATACGGAATCGATAGAAACGACGAGCAGAGTGTGAAGAAAGCCCAGCGCCTGCTCTACGATTTGCAGAAGCATGATGAGAAGAAGGATTGAGCTGCCTTGCTGCCACCCCTAATGGCAATGGCTGTTGCAGGCAAGCTGTGGTTATAAAGCCGTCGGTGGATGCACTGTCGGCTTCTTGTTTCCACACCGGTGCGGACTGACAACCGCACTTTTTTTATGCCGTAAAACATAAGTCGTGATTTTTAAGCCTTTGTTATTTGCAATGTGAATGAAATGTGTTATATTTGCCATTGCCAATAGCATTAAAACCTAACGGCACGGCTCACACAGGCCATGCCCCATGTCAAGATACTAGGCAATACTTGAAAAATTGGAATTGATACGCAACAATACTAATTATCTAAATTTGTTTAACTAAAAAACCAAACAATGAAGAAGACTTTACTTTTAGCAGGGCTTTGCGCATTGGGCTTGACAGCCGCCGCGCAGAATCCCTATGCCTATGGCTTGTACGCCGAAGGCTTGACCAATGGCAATGTCGACACAAAGGCTACTGCTCTTATGGTGAACTACACTCTTAACAATGGTGCTGATGCTGTGACTATCGATGTCTATGATGGCGAAACTCTCGTGAAATCATTCCCGGTGACCGACGGCGCTACCGTGGGCGCTCATGCAGTGTCGCTGCCTCTGACCGACCTGCCCAAGGAGAAAGTGCTCACATGGAAAGTGAACGTTAAGTCGGCAATTCCCGAATCTCCCAGCCTTGTAGATAAGAGCTACGTGTTCTGGTCTCCTTACGGCATCGCTATCGACAACAACACTGAGAGCGACTATTTCGGCCGCATCCTTGTTACTGAGACTCAGTCTAACATGTCCGATTCTTATTGGACTGCATCTGAAGGCGTGAAAGCCGGCGTATATGCATTTGACCCGCAACTCCAGCGCATTAAAAATGCCGAGGGTACCTATGGCTACCGTTTCGGCATCAACTTCAGCCATTTCCTTTATCCTAGCGGAAATAAGGCATTTGGCCCCAAGAAAGTGCGCATTAGCAAAGACGGCCGCATCTTCCTCGGCATCCAAGACTGCTTGCATAGCCCTATCTATGAAATCACTCCCGACCTTGGCACAGCAACTCCCGTGTTTGTGGGTAACATCGCTGCCGACACCACCGGTGTTGTGAGCGATGCCCAGGGCAATTTCATTGCTGGTGCAAGTGCTGCGTTCGACGTGACCGGCGAGGGCGACAACCTCAAGCTTGTGAACCTTTCGTGCAAGGGCGGTCAAGTGTTCTCTTACGGAGCATACCAGTGCTATGAGTACAAGCTCGGAAAAGCAAAAACCATCGAGACTGCAGTGACCGACGAGCAGGAAGTGATGGATTACAGCATGCAATACACAATCTCGGCACAGAGTGTGTCGCTTGCCTACGACAACAACGGTGGCTTGTGGTATTGCCAGTATCGTGGTGCGCCAAGCGATCTGCAACCTGCTGTTAAGCACATTAATGCCAAGGGTGAAGAAGACTATAGCGACATAACCACAGTTGCTCGTGGTGGCGGTATCGCCTTCAACCGCGACTTCTCATTGCTCGCAATGCCTACTGCCAGCAAGCAAATCGGCATTTTCCAAGTGGATTATGATGTAGACGGCAAGCCCACCCTTACCAAAATCTACACAATCACTGGTGCAACAAATGGCTGCAACGACATCGCGTTTGACTACGCCGACAATCTCTATACTTGCTGCAACAGCAACGAGCTGTTTGTTCAGTACCGCATTCCGCGCCTGGATGAGACTCTTGCAACTCCCGCAGCTGCAAAATATGCATTCACTATCCCCGCAAGCACTGGCGTTGCCGACAACGTGGCAGGCAAGGTGGTTGCTGGCGTGAAATATTACAATGTGGCAGGTGTTGAGGCTAGCGAGCCTTTCAGCGGCATCAACGTGGTTGTTACCAACTACACCGATGGCACCAAGACCATGGCTAAGGTTGTGAAATGAGAAAATGATGGTAGCCCAAATGCAGCTCCCCATCCTTAACCGGCGGGCGGGCTTGCGTTAGGCCCACTCAATAATCACAGGCAGGCTTCCCGCAAAAGCGGGAGGCCTGCTCGTTTTTGCGGGGCATAAAGCCGTTGCCGACAATCCGCATTGGTTTCGATTTGGTTCCGCGTTGGTTTCGATTTGACTCCGATTAAAGAAAAAAAAGCATAAATAATGTAAGCGTTACGGCTGATGTGATTTTTTTTGAGTAACTTTGAACGCTAATTGGCGGCAGCATCTATATGCCGCAGGAGTCAACTACTAGAATTGGAAAAACTTACTATTAAATAAGTACTATTTTAAAACAAACTATTATGGTTTATTCACAAGAAGTACAGAACATGTGCTGCGTAGCAAAGGGTGCCAATCACCCTTCAGCTCCTATCCCAGAAGAGGGAAAATGGGTTAGATCAAAAGAAATCAAAGACATTTCGGGCTTTACTCACGGCATTGGCTGGTGCGCTCCTCAGCAGGGTGCGTGCAAGTTGTCGCTCAATGTCAAGGACGGCGTGATCGAAGAATGCCTTATCGAGACTATTGGTTGCTCTGGTATGACTCACTCGGCTGCTATGGCTGCTGAAATCCTGCCTGGCAAGACAGTGCTTGAGGCTCTCAACACCGACCTCGTGTGCGACGCCATCAACACCGCCATGCGCGAGCT
>CAVDUV010000026.1:0-41192 GCA_963612465.1 Bacteroidaceae bacterium
GAAGCCCCGGTAAACGGCGGCCGTAACTATAACGGTCCTAAGGTAGCGAAATTCCTTGTCGGGTAAGTTCCGACCTGCACGAATGGTGTAATGATCCGGACACTGTCTCAACCGTGAGCTCGGTGAAATTGTAGTATCGGTGAAGATGCCGATTACCCGCAACGGGACGAAAAGACCCCGTGAACCTTTACTACAGCTTAGCATTGTGACCGGGTTGGCGATGTGTAGGATAGTCAGGAGGCTGCGAGGCGGTGGCGCCAGCCATCGCGGAGCCGTTGTTGAAATACTGACCTTTGCCCATCTGGTCTCTAACGCGCAAGTAGCGCGGACACTGCTTGGCGGGTAGTTTGACTGGGGTGGTCGCCTCCAAAAGAGTAACGGAGGCTTCTAAAGGTTCCCTCAGGCCGATTGGTAACCGGCCGCAGAGTGTAATGGCAGAAGGGAGCTTGACTGGGAGACATACAGGTCGTCCAGGAACGAAAGTTGAGCATAGTGATCCGGTGGTTCCGCATGGAAGGGCCATCGCTCAAAGGATAAAAGGTACTCCGGGGATAACAGGCTGATCCCTCCCAAGAGCTCAAATCGACGGAGTGGTTTGGCACCTCGATGTCGGCTCGTCACATCCTGGGGCTGGAGAAGGTCCCAAGGGTTAGGCTGTTCGCCTATTAAAGTGGCACGCGAGCTGGGTTCAGAACGTCGTGAGACAGTTCGGTCTCTATCTGTTGTGGGCGCATGAGATTTGCGGGGATCCGGCACTAGTACGAGAGGACCGTGCTGGACAGACCTCCGGTGTTCCGGTTGTACCGCCAGGTGCACCGCCGGGTAGCCGCGTCTGGTACGGATAAGTGCTGAAAGCATCTAAGCACGAAGCCAGCCTCAAGATAAGATCTCAACGAGGGGCGTTGAAGACGACGACGTCGATAGGCTGCAGGTGCAAGGTCGGCAACGGCCTCAGCCGAGCAGTACTAATCCCCCGAAAGCTTTCTTGGAAAGAAACATTAAGCCGCGGAGAAGCTGTCAGCCCTCAAGGCTGTCGGCGAAGCCGTCCGCGCAAGGCCTTTACGGCCCGGTTCAAGCCGAGTGTGAGCTTGATTCCCGAAAGCGTGATGCTGCGAGTGGCAGCGCGTTTCCAGTCAATGATTTTTTAAGAAATCACGGTGCCGTAGAGCGGCACTGACAAACGAGCTAAGGTGGTTATAGCGTGAGGGTCCCACCTCTTCCCATTCCGAACAGAGAAGTTAAGCCTCACCACGCCGATGGTACTGCGAAAGTGGGAGAGTAGGTAACCGCCCCCTAAGAGGAGAGACAGAGCAATCTGCCCCTCCTCTTTCTTTTTATACACCCTCGCACCACGCCCCCACATCCCCCGCAGAAAAAAGGGTCATCAGATAATACGGAATCGGCCGTCTAGCACTGGCCACTGGCCACACTCTGGAATAAAGCCCACAGATTACACAGATTCACACAGATCAGAAATGAGCCGCCTTACAAGTGTTGTGTGTCTGTTTATGTGATAGTAGTCCTCAAGCGTGCGGCAAGCCACAGGGAGTCTCTTTATATATACCCGCGCCACCTCCCCACGCCAAAATCCGGGATTTTTTCTTAATTTTGCACTATCCTGAGGAATATGCTTTTGCCGTTGATTATGTGTCAACTACAAAATATTCAGAGGGTGAACCACGTTACTAACTTAAAGCCTAACAAGTAATAACTAAATATCAACAAACAAGGATGAAAAAAATATGTATGCTCGTGTTGTCAATGCTTGCACTGTCGGCATCGGCAACAGTCGACGTGGCTAAGATGAACAAGTTTGTGGGCGACCTCATGTCGCGGATGACTCTCCAAGAGAAGCTTGGCCAGTTGAATCTGCCTGTGGCTGGCGAAATAGTGACCGGCTCAGCCAAAAGCAGCGATGTGGCTGCTAAAATCAAAAACGGTCAAGTGGGTGGCCTTTTCAACCTGAAGGGGGTCGACAAGATTCGCGAGGTGCAGAAGATTGCCGTGGAACAGAGCCGCCTTCACATTCCGCTGATATTTGGCATGGACGTGGTGCATGGCTATGAGACTGTGTTCCCCATTCCGTTTGCTATGTCGATGTCGTGGGACATGGACGCCATTCGCAATTCGGCGCGCATTGCCGCGGTGGAGTCTACTGCCGATGGCATCAACTGGACGTTCAGCCCCATGGTCGACATTTGCCGCGATGCCCGCTGGGGACGCATGAGTGAGGGCTCGGGCGAAGACCCTTATCTTGGCAGCCAAATTGCAAGGGCCATGATTGAGGGCTACCAGGGCAACGACCTGAGTGCCAACAACACCATGATGGCTTGTGTGAAGCATTTTGCCCTTTATGGCGCAGCCGAGGCCGGTCGTGACTACAACACTGTCGACATGAGCCGCATCCGCATGTTCAATGAGTATTTTCCTCCCTACAAGGCTGGCGTTGATGCCGGAGCCGGCTCTTTTATGACGTCGTTTAATGTGGTAGACTATGTGCCAGCCACTGCCAACCGCTGGCTTATGACCGATGTGCTTCGTGGCATGTGGGGCTTCGATGGCTTTGTGGTGACCGACTACACTGCAATCAGCGAAATGATGAATCACGGCTTGGGCGACCTTCAGCAGGTGTCGGCTCTCGCCCTCAAGGCCGGCGTCGACATGGACATGGTGGCCGATGGCTTTGTGGGCACTCTCGAGAAGTCGCTCAAAGAGGGCAAGGTCACTATGGCCGAAATCGACCAGGCTTGCCGTCGCATCCTGGAGGCTAAATACAAACTCGGCCTTTTTGACGACCCTTACCGCTACACCGACTTGAAGCGGGCCAAGAAAGAAGTCTATGCTCCTGAGCATCGTGAGGCCGCACGCCAGCTGGCTGCCGAGTGCTTTGTGCTTCTGGAGAACCGCGACAACTTGCTCCCGCTGAAAAAGCAGGGGCGGATTGCTCTTGTGGGCCCGTTGGCCGACACTCGCGCCAACATGCCCGGCACGTGGAGCGTGGCGGCCGAGATGGATAAATATAAATCAGTTCGTCAGGCAATGACCGAGGCTTTGGCCGGCAAGGCCACAGTGCTTTATGCCAAGGGATGCAATGTGTGCTATGATGCTGAGCTGGAAAAGAACACCACCATGTTTGGGCGTGAAATGCGCGATCCGCGTCCGGCCGACGTGATGCGCGACGAGGCGGTGAATGTAGCCCGGCAGGCCGATGTGATTGTGGCTTGCATGGGCGAGCCGAGCGAGATGAGCGGTGAGAGCAGCTCGCGCACCAATCTTGAGATTTTGGATGCGCAAAAAGACCTCCTCGAGGCTCTCAAGGCCACCGGCAAACCGATAGTGCTGCTCAACTTCTCAGGCCGCGCCACGGTGATGAATTGGGAGAAAGAAAACTTTGGCACCATAATGAATGTGTGGTTCGGGGGTAGCGAAACTGGTGATGCCATTTGCGATGTGGTCTTTGGCGATGCTGTTCCAAGCGGGCACCTCACTGCCTCTATGCCCAAGAGCGTGGGCCAAATCCCCATCTATTACAATCATCTCAACACCGGGCGCCCCAATGACAAGTGGTTCAAAAAATACACCAGCAACTACCTCGACGTCGACAATGAGCCCCTCTACCCGTTTGGCTACGGCAAGAGCTACACCACATTTGCCTACAGCCCCATGACGCTCAGCACCACCACCATGAGCCGCGACGGGTCTATTGACGTGAGTGTGACCGTGACCAACACCGGCAACTACGACGGAGCCGAAGTGGTGCAACTCTACGTCTGCGACCTTGTGGGCAGCATCTCGCGTCCGGTGAAGGAGTTGAAAGACTTTAAGCGCATCAACCTAAAGAAAGGCGAGAGCCAGGAGGTGACTTTCAAAATCACGGCCGACAAGCTGAAATTCTACAATTCTCAATTGGTGTTTGACTGTGAGCCGGGCGAATTCAACGTGATGGTAGGCCCCAACAGCCGCGATGTGGAGACACGGTCGTTCACTTTGCAGTAATCCGGCCGTGAAAATGTGACTCAATAAGTCTCAGTAACAATATCACACAATATAAAAAGCGAGTCGGGCAGTGCAAGCTCCCGGTTCGTTTTTGTCGTTTTTCAGCGCAAGCTGGTTGCATTGCGCTTAGAGCATGGCGTGGAGAGGTCACATTGCCCTCAGCCACCAGGCTGCGGTTCAGTCAGGCTCATCGCACTCCTCGTCGGAGTCTTCCTCGTCGAAGTATTCCGAAAGTTCACCCGTGTTTTGATGGTAGTCATAGTCCACCATCATGTCGTGGGTTGCATCGCCATTATAGGCAGAATAGTCATCAAATTCGTCCATAGTCATTATAAAGTTAATTCTTTTTGCATCATATTCATGGCTGGATTAGCGTGCTTTCATATAACGTCTAAGCCTAAACTCTTAAGATAGTTAAACGTCCCGTCGTAAAATTCGGGCAGGCGTGTGGCGTCTTCAGGGAAGCCCTCAGAATTCAGCCTGTCGTTGCCATTAGGCACGCAGATAATAATGCCCTGGCGAGCTCTTGTCAGCAGCACCCGATATGCGTTCAGCATATATTTTTGTGCCTCTGTGTTGTTTTCCGGAATCCAACGGTTTTTCCCGTTAAACTTGAAATACCGCCACCTTCCGTCGGTGAATTGCATGTCGGCATCCCAAAGGATGCATGCATAATCCAACTCCAATCCCTGAACTTGAATTTCGGTTGCAGCTTCTTCGAGGTAGTTGGATGAGCGCACATCGCCCTTGTCTTCCAAAAACCAATGTACTGCATTTTCGTCACCTGTAGCCAACACGTTGACGGCTTGCGGCTTGTAGCGGGCCGCCACTTTCGACACCAGGATGCCCGTTTGTTGCGATCCGCGAGCCTTTGCCCGCAGCCATCGGCGGGCATTGTCGATGTTGCGGGTGAGAAAAATGGGGTAACCTTTCTTCTTCACGTCTTGATATAGAGTGCTGGCATTACTGTCGATTGCAAGCAGCGAGTGGATGAACGACGACAACGTCTCGGCACGGAACGACCGCAGGCTCACAGCCAGGTGCAGATTGATGGAGTAGGTGACGTTTGCGTTATGGCGGAGCAATTCATTCACTTTGCCTTCGGCATATTCCTTTTCAGTTAGTTTGTCGGAAATGTATACTTTCCAGTGCGTGTATTCTTCGTTTAGTGCTTTTATCCATTCCGATATGCCTGCCTCGCCGGTGTTGATTTCCTGCCCGCCGCCCACCAGGCATATTATCACAGCCCAGTCTTTGCGTTGGTCAAGCGACCATATCAAGAACGAAGCCTCAGAAACGGGGAAATTTGGCACTTTTAGCTTGTTGCCGTATGTGCCGCCTCGTTTCAGGTAGTTTGCCAGGCGCTTGTGGGTCCACGACCGTTGGGCTTCATCGAATATAGCCACGTGCTCCACCTCGCCATATCCAGCGTCTTTCATCTTAACGGCTTTCTTGGGGTCGATTTCAAGTCGGCCGTTTTCTACGGGGTTCTTTATTTTTGCAAGCATATTGTCGCGGTATCGGTGTATCATTTGCAAGAATTCGCTGACTTCGCGTCGCGAATCCGACAGATTCTTTTTCTCGCCGCGTGCATTGCATTTCTCTTTATTGTCTTTTGCAAGGGCTTCGGTCAGTACTGCCACCAGAGGTCCGTTGCCTGAAAGATACACGGCTCCGTTTTCCCGATTCATTTCACCGTCTTTATACGACTGCTTGATTGCAACGTCGAGGCCAACAAGCGTTTTTCCCGCTCCAGGAACACCTGTTACAAAGCAGATGCTTTTTTCACGGTTCAGCTTGCTTTGCTCTATAATGTTGAGTAAATATGCAATAGTTGCGTCGGTCGACACTTTGTCGGCCTCATGGCGAGTGATGTCGTCAACCGAATGATTTTCGTAGAGCGATCGGGCTGCTTCTACAATAGTGGGAGTAGGGCTGTAAGGGCTTATCAGCCAATTGTAGCCCCATTCTTGCTGATTGAATGTGGTCTTGCCAATCGACAGAACTTTGGCTATGATGCCCTGAAGCGAGTCTTGCCCTGAAATTATGGGGTTGAATATAGCGTCGTCGTAGGCCGATGGCTGTATCAAGGTAGATGCTTTCGTGTAATTGGTTGGCACAAGGATTGGCACAATGGGTTTGTCGAAACTATACAGGTGAAAGTTCTTCAAGTCGAGTGCGTAGTCCAGCACTTGCTCAACGTCGGCCTGCAAGGCATCTTTTTTGCCCACTTTGAATTCCAAGCAGAAAACCATACCTTGAATCAAAAGCACCACATCCACGCGTTTGCCAAGTCGCGGAATGTCGTACTCAAAGAAAATATAGGCATCTGCATCGTCATTCCATGGCATCAGCACCTTTTGCATGATTTCTATTTCTCCTATCCATGCTTCGTTGGTTGTCGTCTGGTCTATCCCGTGGAATGAATCCACAATGTTGCCTAAAACTTCAGCCCTGTTCATGGCCAGGAATTCCGATATTTTAGCCTTGAAAAGGCAGCGTGTGTGTCTTACTGGGTTTGTCATGTCTTATTGTAATTTATGGCGTTGACCGATGGCAAATTTACATAATTATTTGCATTGCCAGAGAACTTGAAGGAAAAATCTGTCGGGAACTCCTCCAACATTATCCAACAATTTCAGCTATGCCAATAGGCGGCCGTTGCTTTTGGGCCAAATAGCTAATCGGACCGTTTTTTGTGCATTGCCCGTTTTTAGGCAGGGAAGGGGTGTGGGGTAATAAAAAAAGCACCGCGAAATCACTTCGCAATGCCCTAGGAAAAAATAGTATGAATAAAAAAGTGGTATAAAAGGCTAACTCTTAAAAATCGTTCTTTTTATAAAATACCAATCAAACGTATCTTTTCAATCATAATTGCCCCAACTGCTTGTGATGGCCATGATGCCGCAGCAGTGGCTATGATTGTTGTTGTGTCTCTGCACTGATAGCCGTCCTTTATTAATGTCACGCCTTTCAAGCGTGGCCACGCGTGGACGCGCGCGAGTATATATAATTTCGATGCTGTTTGTCCCGGCCGGCTGGCATTCAGCCTCTATCGCCTGTGGCCGTTACACTTGGCATCACATCACATTCATTTAAAAAACAAAGTTGTTAAAAACTTTGCTGCTAATTGTTTGTTACTTCATTGTCTTTTCATTTCTTGTCACCTGCTTGAGGCCAAGCAATGTAGGCCTTGCGGGTTTCAAACCGAAAAGAGGCATTAGGATGATATGCGTGCGAGGGTAAATTCAGAGCCCGCTTCGCATAACGGTTGTTTTTTGAAAATTCCATAACTGAAAAATTCTTTTATTGATTTATAATTGTTTTGCCGCCCTCTGGCTGGCTAGTAATAGTGCTTCATATAAATCAATGCAAATTTACGCCGTTAATGCAAAGAAAGCAAGTGTTTCTTATGAAATAAATGTAAAAAGGGCTGATTCCTCTGCTGTTCCTCTGCTGTTCCTCTGCTGTGAGGCTTCGCGGCAAGTGGCAGAATCATTGCTGAGCATTTGCTGTTGCAGCCCCGTGGCGTTGCGCATCCAGCCCCCTTTGGGCTTCTTCTCGACCCCGGTGTGATGTGGAGCCAGCGGTTTGTCTTCAAGCTGACCATTGAGAACGGCAGGGTGGTGGAATGCACAAAAAAAGGTCGGCAAAAATTGCCGACCTTCCACAGTTTCTTTTTTGTGCGTTATGAACCGATAGCTTATTTGCGGATACCGAGTTCTTTCTTTGCGATGATTGCGCGGTAGCGGTTGATGTCGGTCTTGATCAGGTAATCAAGCAGACGACGACGCTTACCTACAAGCATCTTAAGTGCACGTTGAGTTGTATGATCTTTGTGATTTAACTTGAGGTGCTCAGTTAAATGGGCGATACGGACTGAGAATAATGCAATCTGAGCCTCGGGAGACCCAGTATCAGTATTGCTTTTGCCGTAAGTGCCGAAGATCTCTTTCTTTTTCTCTGAATCTAAATACATTCTTCGTTACTTTATTAATTGATTAAATTATCTTTAGCGGGGCAAAGTTAGGCATTTTTTCTGTCACGACAAAGTTTTGCCGCACTATTTTGCTGAAAATGACATCATTTGCACCCTGAAAATAGAAACAAATGGCCCGCATGGGGCCATTTGCATTATTTGTCGATCATCTTTTGAGCCTTAGTAGAGCCGTCGGAGTAGCGCCGCACCACAATGTAGGTCTGGCCGTCGTGATTGGCCGGAGCCTTCACTTCCACGCCGCCCACGTTGTAATATGTCACCCCCGTGATTGCCTTGTCGGCATCAATGCCGTCGAGGCCCGATGCCGAGTTGAGCTTCACGGTCCACAGGCGGCTGAAGTCACCGCAAGTGGCAGTAAGTGAAACCTCGGCAGTGCTGCGGTCGGTCACATAGGCATCGTTGCCCTTAACCTCAACCACAGGGTTGCTCACGGTCCAGTATACACCCGACGGAGTGCCCACATTGAAGTTGCCACGCACATCGTCGTAGGTGTAAGCGGCAGGCAGAACCACGGCCGCTGCATTGGCACGGGCGCAGTCGTTGTCGGTAAATCCAGGAATCACCGGGAAACTATAGCTGTCGCCTACAGTCCAATTGCCCTCAATGTCGGTGAGTGCGGCAAGTTGGGCGATGGTCACGGCCGTGCCGCCTATGGTGTCTTGGGCATAGGTGCCATAATCAGTCACATAGTAGGTGTTGCGCATCACGCTGCCTAGGTCAACACGCCATCCGGTGTTGTCGCCCACGAGCGAGCCACACAGGGTGTCCACCTTTTCAACGCGACCTGCATTGTAGCAGTCGACGAGTGCTGCGCCTTGCCAAGTGGATGTGCCGCTTGACGGCGAGCCGATGAGGCCACCCACGGCCTTTTGTGCCTTTACCATGCCAGTGTTGTAGCAGTTGTAATATTGAACACGGCCCTGGCCGCCCAGACCGCCGGCATTGGAAGTGCCAGCCACCACGCTGCCGGTGTTGAAGCTGTTTTCCACGCGCGAGTTTCCGCTACCATAGCCGTTGATGCCGCCGGCACCGTTGTTCACGGTTGTGATTTCGCCGGCATTCCAGCTGTTTCTGATAGTGCTGCCATCGCCCAGCAGGCCACCGATGATGCCACCGGCACCCAGCGATGCCGAGATGTCGCCAGTGTTGTAGCAACTGTCTACTATGGTGTAGCTGGGCAGATATCCGCCAATGCCGCCGGCATAATTTGCTCCTATGATGGTTGCCGTGTTGTAGCAGCGTGACACATGAGCCGGATTGTCGCTCTTGATGGTGAGCTGGCTGCCCCAAATGCCACCGGTGTAGACCGATTTTTCCGACAGCACATTGCCCTCATTGTAGCAGTCCTCGACAATGCTGCCTGCCGACAGCATGCCCAGCAGGCCGCCGGTGCCATGGGTGCTCTTCGATAGCGATGTGGAGATGTCGCCCGTGTTGGAGCTACATCTCACATGCAGTGGCACTGTGGATGCGACGTTTGCCACAAGGCCGCCGGCCAGGTCGGCCGCAGTGATTGAGCCTTCGTTGATACAGTCGATGATGATGATTGGAGAGGTGCCGCGCACATATCCTATGAGTCCGGCCGTTGCCGTACCCTTTGCGTTGCTCACGTCGGCCTTGTTGGCACATTTCTCAAACTGTGAGCTGTAGCCCGAGCCCACAAAGCCGCCCACATTGGCACCTGTGCCTGAGCTGGTGACGGCACCTTCGTTGATGCAGCTGGTGAAACGTGCGCCCTCAGCTGCGCCTTCGCCTGCAAAAGCGCCCACTGTGCCGGCAGTGGAGGTTACGGTCGCATAGTTCACGCAGTCGTAGAAGCTGGCATTGCCGCCTATTTTTGCCACGAAGCCGCCTTGATAGCCCTTTGCCGATACGTTGACGCGGTTTGTGCAATTAATCAAGGTTCCATTGCTGTAGCCGGCAAACGCTCCGGCATAAGTGGTGGTCGACGTGAGAGTGCCCTCAAGGGTGAGGTCGCTTACTTGGGAGCCTGTGCCCAGTGAGCCAAACACGCCGAAGTTGCGTGTGGATGTGGTGATCTTAAGTCCCTTTAGTGAGCACATGTTGCCCAAGAACACACCGCCAAACGGGGTTACGCCATCGGCTGCTGCCGACTTGAATGTGGCAGAGCTGAAATCAATGTCGTTCATCAGTTTCACGTATTGGCCAGTGAGTGGGTTAGCAGTCTCGGATATGTAGGAGCCGAATGTGTTCCAGTCGCTCACGGTGCTGATTTGGAATGGATTGGCCTGGGTTCCGTCGCCTTCGATAGCAAGCGCATACACGGCCACAAGCGGAATTTGCTTAACGTAGCCGTTGAGCGAAGCCGTCAGTGTGTCGGTCGTGGTTTTGGTGACTGTGGGAACTGTGAGGGTGCTGTTGTCGATGGCAAACTGTTTGCCCTGTGCGAGTGCCCACGTGGTTCCGTCGACGCTGCTGAGCGATGCTGCGCTCGAGATGTGGCGCGCATCCTGGTTGGCCGAAATCGACAGTACCACCTGCGAGGCTGCCTGTGAAAGCGGCTCTGATGCAAACTGGGCAAGAACCGGATACTTTCCGGCCTCAAATTTCCACACGTCGGTCGATAGTCCCTCGATAGCCTTGCCCGAGGTGAGGTCGCTTGTCGAAAGACCCTTCATCTTGGGATTGGCATCGTTGGCCTCAGCGTTGAGACCGGTGACTTGAGCGTCGTAATACACTGCCTCCACTTTTCCGGCATTGCCGCTCTTGCCACTCACTGCACCCATAGCGGCAAGCTTGGTGCAGAACACAGTGCCATAGTTCACGGCAGCGGTTATCGAATTGTGGCTCTTGGCAGCTGCTGCCGAGTTGTTGGCACCAATGATGCCGCCGGCAGCATCGGCCCCAACGCCCACTTTCACGGTGCCGGCGTTGGCCACATTGCTGATTGTAGCGCCGAGTGCCTTGCCTGCAATACCGCCAGCGGTGCGCAGTTGTGCCGTGGCTGTCTTGAATTTCGACAAGACGCACACCTCAACCGTGCCCACGTTTTGGCAGTTGGCCACGATGCCTTGGGCATCGGCCACAATGCCGCCGGTGGTCTCAGAACCGCAGCGCACGTGACCGGCATTAAAGCAATTAGTCACCGAGCTGCCCTCGACCGATGCGCCCACGATGCCGCCGGCCGTAGTGCGGTAGACGGTCACGTCGGCATAGTTGCGGCAATTGTCTACTGTGCCGTAATTGTAGCCCACAAATGCGCCGGAGTAACCTGCAAACTGAAGGCTGCAGTCGGCTGCGATGGTGAGGTTCTTGAGCGATCCCATCGGGGCAAGATTGCCTATGAAACCTTTGTAGATGTCGCCACTTGCTTTGGAGTCGAGTGTGCCGAGTGTGGTTTCAGTGGGTTTCACCGACCACTGCACAAAGTCGAGCTTCATGTTGTGGATGGTGTGGTTGCCGCCGTCGTAATGACCCTGGAACTTATCGGTGAGGTCTACATTGCAGCAAATGCCGGCAAATGCAGTGTCGTTTTCAAGGTCGATATCGGCCGTCTGCAAGAAATAAGTGTCTTTGTAGAACTGGCGTGATATTCTGGTGACTTGGCTCAGTTTCACGAGGTCGGCCTTGTTTTGGATGAGATACGGGCTTTCGGCCGTGCCTACGCCTTCAAACACCTTGGGGGCAACCTTGATGTTGACGATGCGCGGTTGGATGGCTGCGTTCATGCTGCCGTCGGCGTTCAGCGCCACGATTGCTATGGTGTCGTTGCCAAACTTGCCGTTCAGCTTGTAGGCTCCGTCGGCAATTGTGCCCATAAGGCCTGTTTTGCTCAGGCGCTGGCTGCCGTTGATGGTTTGGAGCGAATAAGCCGCCACCGAACCAAGTGAGCGGATAGCAAAGTCGTTGGCCACGCGCTCCACATTGTCGGGGAATTGGGCGTCAAATGCCAGTACTGTGGCACTCAGTTGTGCTTCGGGAGTGTCTTCTGTGCCCTTAAGGCGTGGATAGTATCCTTCGGCAAAAGTCCATTTCGACGAAGAGAAGCCTTTAGGGCCGCTGGCGCTTGTGAGGTCGGATGTAACAGCCACAAGGCGCTTCGACGAGTAGTTCACCATTTGCTTGTCGAAATACACGTTCTCAATCGTGGGCGAGCATCCGCTCTCGATGGTTCCGAGAGCCTCGCGCACGCCGTTCTCGGTGTCGTAGAGATATGTGTTGCATGATGTGCTTCCGGCAAAATAGCAGTTTTTGATTGTGGGTTGCACTGTGTCGAGGGCGACAATATAGGGGCTCACCTTGCCGGTGATGCCACCCACGTAGTCGCTGTTGTAGCACGAGGCAAAGCCGGTGAAGTAGCAGTCGGTGATAACGCCGCGGTTCATTCCGGCCACGCCACCCACTGCGGCATTGGTGTTGTAGCCGTAGACGTCGGCAGCGGCAAAGCAGCTTTCCACTGTGCCGCCGGCATTGTTGCCCACTACGCCGCCCACATACAGGTCGGCATGTTTGCGACCGTCGACTATGCCGGTGAAGTAGCTGTTGCGGAGCGCACTCGATGGGCTGTAAAGCGTGCCCACCAGTCCACCGCCGTTGTAGCCGGTTGTGGGAGCCGACACATACACGCCGGCGCGGGCGTGGCAGTTCTCGACCACAGCGCTCGCCTGGCCGGCTATGCCGCCGCCCATGCCGCCTAAGCCGTAGATCATGCCATTGAAGTAGCAGTTTTTAATGTTGAAGGCGTAGCCGCAGATGCCTCCGGCGCACACGCCCTCATTGGTCACCTCGCCGCTTGTGTTGCAGTTCTCTATAAGGCCGAAGCTGCAGCTTGCCACAATGCCTGCATAATAGTATGAGCCGCTCACTGTGGCATTGGTCACGTTGAGGTTCTTGATCACCGACACAGTGTCGGCAACGCCAAACAGGCCGGCAAAGCCGGCGCCGCGGGTGTTGACGTCAAGGCCCTTTATGGTGTGGCCTTTGCCGTCGAATGTGCCGCCAAATCGCTGTGTGTAGTAGTTGCCGATGGGCTCAAACCGATAGCCGGTCATGTCGATATCGTTTTCGAGGCTGAAGAATTTGCCGCGATAGGTGCTTGCATACATTGTGAGGCTTGGGTCGCCGTATGCGTAGTTGGCATCACTGTTCACGTTGGTGGCGAGAGTCACCAGGTCGTCGAGTGTCTTTATTTTATACGGGTTGGCCTCAGTTCCTTCGCCCTCAAAGGCGGTCGGATTGTAGTCGGGGTAGGAGAAAGTGATTCCGTCGCCATAGATTTTGGCACTGGCGAGCTTTCCGGTATAATACTTTGTGGTGCTATACATTATCCAGTTGCCCCACGAGAGCTGGGTGTCGGTGCCGGTGCCGGTGATGGTGCTTGTCGTGGCACCTCCCTTCACCCAGTCGGCTGCGAGGGTGTAGAAATTTCCCATAGTAGTACCGGCAGTCCACACCTGCTGCGACAGCACGCGCACCGACTTGTCGGCGTTGAGCACAATCTCGGCCGTGCATCCGTGGTTGCCAAAGTTTTTCACTGTCACCACATTGGTGCCGGTCTTTTTCACAATCACGTTCCACGACTCGGCGTCTTTCTCGTCGTTGTAGTAGGTCACGTCCATTGATGCGTTGGCACGCTCGATGATTGTTTTCTCGTTGATGGTCACATAGCGGTCTTTCTTGGTGCCCGAATTGATGAAGAAGCCCCAGTATCCGGGAATGGATATAGTGCCGTCGGCCGATATGGTACCGCTAATCACATCGGTGCGCACCGGCTTGCCCACGATGGTCGACACTGCGATGTCGCACGCGCCGTCGCTCGTGGTGCCCACATACTGCGACGGGATTTCAATGGTGCCGGCCGAAAGGTCTACTTTGGCTTTCACCACCACACCTGCACTATAGAAGTTGGTGATTGTCACCGAGTCGGTGCCAAGTTGAGCCACTTCTACCGACAGGCCGCCGTCGGGCGTTGATGAACTGATGGTTTTGTAGGTCATCACGCCTTTTCCAGCTAGCGCACTCATGCTCACGGCTTTGGCCGGAGCCTTGCGTGGCGTTTTGGGCACTGGGCTAAGCCCTGGCAACACAGCCCCGTCGCTGGGCACGCGCAATTGCATGGCTCCCACCTGGGTCCCCGGAGCGGTGACCGCCTGCCCCTTGACGGGGAATGCAGTCAAGTCGCCGTCGGCCTGAGCCGCAGTGACAGGAGCGCTGAATGCCAAACAAGCTGCCAATAGCAGCAAAGTTGTAGCTTTTTTCATAATGCTTAATTTAACTGTTGATATTTGAAAAGAATAATAAATGTGGTCTGCTATTTTGGCGGTGGCCTGCTTCGGTGCCGCATAAGGCACAGGGCTGTGTGATTTCACCGCTGTTTTGCGTCAATCTGTTGGGGATGCTTAATCACATCAATGTTAAAAAGATGTTACAAATTTACGTATTTTAATGGTTTTTCAATACTGTATTGCATGAAAAAAGCGCAATTTTTTTTAGAATTGTTTGCCGCGCACGATGCCTTGCGGCACCTGCTGCTAACCGGGGGTTGCCGATTTTCTTGGCTGCTTGTTGCACTTTTGCGTCATCGCTTGTACCTTTGCCCGTTGTTGCCCCTGACCATTTTCCCGATGGTGTGGCGAGGGCAGTAGGCGTTACCAAAAATCAAAGGAATTGACTATGATTAAGACGAAAATATTGATGGTTGCAATAGCCTTAGCCGTGTGTTGCGGTATGGCAAAGGCGGCCGATGCCGCAACAAGCATGACCTATACCGAAGACTATGGCGTGATTGAAAGCGGCGATTTGCTGTTTGTGGTGTCGGCTGAGGAAAATGGCATCACAAGTGTGACGCAAGGCATTGGCAATCTGGCAATCGACCATGTGGCAATCGCCTTTCGCGACAGTTTGAACGATAATCAGCTGAAAGTGGTTGAGGCCATAAGCCGTGGTGTGTGTGTGACACCTATCGACACTTTCATGAGAAGGGCTACGCCTGTGGGGGGCAATCGCCCTCTGGTGGTGGTGGGACGGCTTGCGTGCCGCGACAACGTGGCTGTGTGGATAAGCAATGCGTTGAAGTATGTGGGCCGACCATATGACCATCTGTTTATGCACGACGACCAGGAAATCTATTGCAGTGAGTTGGTGATGTTGAGCTATGTCAACAAGAACGGGAAGCCCATATTCGCTCCAATCAGAATGTCGTTCCACGACAAAAGCGGCCAAGTGACCACTTTTTGGCGCGACTATTATGCGAGGCGTGGCCTGCGTGTGCCCGAGGGCGCACAGGGCAGCAATCCCGGGCAACTGTCCCGCGACGGTAACGTGCGCATCATTTACCGCTTTTTTTAGCGATTCAAAATTCCGTTTTTTATATTGTAAAGGAAGTGGGGAGGGGCGAAGCTCGCAGCCATTAATGTGAGCCGGCTACACCCCCAGCTGGAGTTTTAATACCACTGCACACCGTTGCTGTAGCTCGAGCGCTTGTCATACTTGATGTCGCTGAGCATGCTCGACTTGACTGCTATGTGGAAGCTGTAGCTCTTATATGGCCCCACGGGAACGAAGCTTGCGCTCATCGAGAAGCAGTGCAGGTCGCGCGATACGGAGCAATTCATGTAGGCTATTTTCCCCGTGTCGAAATTGTAGCTTGCCGAGAACGAGAAATTCCAGTTCTTGGTGGGCCTTACGCTTCCGTTGATGCTGAGGTTCTGCGTCCATTTGCCGTTATACTCCATCTTGTCTTTATTGAATGTGCCGTAGCCGTACGACATTGAGTAGTTGGCGGTAAGGCTCCATGGGAACGACCACTGGGCGTATCCGTCACGGTCGAGTTTCACGTCTGAGCTGCTGTTGGCGTTGCTCCCGTCGGTGGCGGCTTGTGGCGTGTTGTCGTCGCGCTTCTGCGTGTCGTTGTTGGAATTGCGGTTCTTGCCGCGCCCAAACAGGTTGCGGAATGTGTCGTTGTTGATGGTGTAGCTGAACGATGTGCCCGTGCTCGACAGGCGTCCCCATCCGCCTCCGTTAAACAGCCTAAGCTTGTTGATGCGCACCGGGTTGCCATATTCGTTCAGGGCATACTTATACACGTCCCATGTGGCGCTTAGGTTAAGGTTGAATCCCTTGGTTAGGCGGAGCAGAATCGATGTGCTCAAGTTGCTCCACCGCATTGAGTCGGCGGCGAAGTTGTAGCTTTGGCTCAAGTTCAGGTTCTCGATAATCGACACTTTCTTGTAGCCGGTGCTGTCGTTGTCGCTTCTCACCTTAGCCTCGAGGTTGTTGGCGATGTTAAACGACACAAGGCCGCTCTTTCCGCTTGGCGCGCTGCCAAACAGGCCATGGGAAAAGTAAGAGTACTTTTGCACTTGCTGCACCCCATTGGCATCGGGGTAATAATACTGCCCGTAGTAGCCCCAGAAGCGCGAGCTGAAATCTGGCGCGGCCGAGAGCGAAATGGTGGGGGTGATCACGTGGCGTATTTGCTGCACTTTGTTGCCCAGGAATTTAAGCGGCTTGAAAAAGCCGTATATCTTGGTGTTGAACGAGAGTGCAAAGTTGAAGTCAAACACGTTGTAGAAATTGTAGGTGGTGTCTTGGACTTCCGCACTGGCGTTCGGGTCCCACGACCTGCGTATTTTGCTGGTGTACATGCGGTCGTTGAGGGTGATCGACGGGGTCACATTGAAGTATTTGAGCATCGTAAACGTGGCCGAGATGGGCACCGAGTGCGACATTCCGTTGCGCCAGTCTTTCACAAGGCTTTTCTTGAAAAAGTCGTTCTGCTTGGCTGTAAGCGAGTTTTGGAATCGGCCTGAATAGCTGAGCTTTATTTTCTCATACCACTTCTCATCGCCCACGGCATGCTTGCGCTTGAACGGGGCGGTCTGCGACATGGTGATTGTGAAGTTGGGGAACGACACGTTGAGCGTCGAGTCGGCGGCACGCTGTGTGATGCTGGCTGTGGTTGATATGCTCCACTTGGTGCCGGGGAACTTATACGACAGGTTGACCGTTGAGCTCTTGGTGTTTTCGGTGAACGCGCTGCTGTAATAGCTGTCCAGATTGTTGCGCGAATAGCCGCTGGTCGCAAAATTCACGCTGGCCGAGAACGTCATGTTGGGGTTCGCCTTGCTGTTCTGCGAGTGATTCCAGTTGATGCTGAAGTTTCTCATCTTCGAGTAGTCGGCGTCGCCCTTCTCTCCATTGATGGTGGTGAGGTAGCTGATGTTCACGTTGCCCTGGTATTTGTAGCGCTTCACATAGCTCGACTGTGCGGTGATACCCCACGAGCCGCGGGTGTAGATCTCGCCGGTCAAGGCCAGGTCCACATATTTGTTGATGGCGAAATAGTATCCGCCGTTGCGCAGAAAGAAGCCGCGGTTGTAGTCTTCGCCGAATGTGGGCACCAGAATGCCGCTGCTGTATTTGCTGGAAAACGGGAAGAAGCCAAATGGCACCGCTATGGGCAGCGGCAGGTCTTCGAGCACCATGTAGGCCGGGCCGGTCACCACGTCTTTCTTGGGCCGCACTTTGCCTTTTGTGAGCTGGAAGTAGAAGTGTGGGTCGTCGTGGTCGTCGCAAGTGGTGTACCGCCCGTTTTTCAGGTAATACACGTTGTCGTCCATCTTCTTGGTGATGCCTCCGGTGAGGAAACCCTCGCCCTGCTCAGTCATTATGTCGGTGATTAGTCCTTTCTTGGTCTTGAAGTTGAAGCGCATAGTCTTCGACTCGTAGTCGCCGCTTGGGTCTTTGAAGATGGGTTTGCCTTTAAGTGTGCCGGTCGAGTCGGGAATGCCCGAGGCATATACCAGACTGCTGTCCATGTTCATCTTGATGCGCTCGGCGCTCAAGTCGATGGTGCTGTATTTGATGTCGCTTGAGCCATACATGCGCGCATCGCGGCGGCCGTAGAACACCACCGAGTCTTTGGCGGTGAACTCAACCACGTTGTCGAGGTCTATGGCGTGGTCTTTCTTGAATGTCGACGTGTCGGCTGGTTGTGTGCGCAGCGTGTCACCTGCCACTTGTGGCACGGTCGACGGGGTGTCGGCAGCGGGCAATGTGGCTTGCTTGCCATCGCTGTAAGCGGTGGCAGGCGGCACTGTGTCGGCTTGTCGGCCCTGATGCGTTGCGCTTTTGGGACTGGCGGCCAGCATTGGTCCCAGGCACAATAGCATGAGCATAAGGGGCAGCAAGGCGCGTGCTCTGATATGTGTCGACTCCTTTTTCATCAAAACAGATTACAAAATTAAGCAATTCTGCCAATTAAGGCCACTCTATTATGCATAATTAATAATGCTGCGGCTTCATTTTTGTGTGTTTGTGTGTTTGCGTCCAAGGTCAGGCCATGCCGCCGCGCAGCTCTTTGTCGAGTGCGTCGTAGTCTGGCTGGCCGAACAGGGCTTCCAGTTCGGCAAAACGGCTAGTTGTCCCTGCTCCATACTTGCTTAACTGCTCCTTCACGAAATCAATCGGCTTTGCCGGGGCAATGTGCGATTTGCTGTAGAACTTGTCGGCATAGCACACCACCTTTTCTTCAAGGCTTAGCGGGAGCATGTCGTGGTGGGGCAGTGGCAGCTTCTGCTCGGCAATCTCGGCGGCGGTGAGTCCGGCCCCCGTGTGGCGCTCACACACCAGCGCGTGCCTGAACAGGCCCATGCCGTCGAGCAGCTTGCGGCCTATGATGCCGTGGCATATGTAGGGCTCGGTGCCGTGGCAGTGTATGCTTGGCGCGTTGGTCTTAAACATGCCTATGTCGTGAAGCATGGCGGCTTCATACGCAAATTCCATGTCGATGGGCGTGTGCTGCTCCACAAGCCGGCGGCACAGCTGCATGGCCAGCTCGGCCACTTGCCTGCTGTGTGTCACAAGCAGCTCGTAGTCGGGTGCGCCGGGCTTGTAGTATCGGCCTATTATAGAATCGTAGTCAATCATTTTTGCGCATTGTTTTTTCTACAAACCGACACAGACGGCATCTCGGTGTGCATCGAGACCGTCTGTGTCGCATTCTTTTATATGTGTGTCTGTCTCATAATGGGGCGCGCCGCATGTGCGGCATGTCCTAAAATGGGCCTGTCCAATCAGTCAAGCACCTTCACCCAGCCGTATTTGTCGGGTTCGTCTCCCTTTTGTATGGCGAGCAGGTGGTGGTAGAGTTCAGTGGTCACGGGGCCTGGCTTGCCGTCTTTCGAGATGGTGTAGGTCACGTCGTTGTCAATGTCCACAATCTCGCTTATGGGTGCTGCCACGGCTGCGGTTCCGCACTCGGCGGCCTCGTCTACTTCGCTCAGCTCTTCGAGCCGTATCGGCCGGCATTCCACCTCAAGACCCATGTCTTTGGCAATCTGTTGCAGGCTGTTGTTGGTCACCGAGGGCAAAATGGAATTCGATTTCGGCGTGATGTATTTATTGCCCTTTATGGCAAAGAAATTGGCCGGGCCACACTCGTCGAGATACTTTTTCTCTTTCGGGTCAAGGAAGAGCACTGCCGAGTAGCCAAGGCTGTGGGCGCGGTCGGTGGCCACAAGGCCGGCGGCATAGTTGCCTCCCACTTTCCATTTGCCGGTGCCGCATGGGGCGGCGCGGTCATACTCGCGCAGCACTGCCACCTTGGTGGGCTGGAAGCCGTGCTTGAAATATGGACCTACCGGGGTCGCAAACATGATGATGGTGTATTCATCGGCTTGGCGCACTCCCACACGCGGAGTGATGCCTATTTCCACCGGGCGGATGTAAAGCGAGCTGCCGCTTTCGTAGGGCGGGATGAAGCGCTCGTTGAGGCGCACCACCTTCTCCACCATCTCAAGGAATATCTCGGTGGGCAGTGGTTCCATTTTAATGCCGCGCGCACTGCGCTGAATGCGCTGCGCATTGTCCTGGGGACGGAATATGCGCACCTTGCCGTCTTTGCCCCTAAAGCTCTTGAGACCCTCGAAAATCTCTTGCCCATAGTGCAGACAGGTGGCGGCTATGTGAATATTGATATATTCCGAGTCTGATACTTCAATTTCTCCCCATTTGCCGTCTTTGAATGTGCAGCGCACATTGTAGTCGGTCTTTAAGTAAGCAAAGGGCAAATGTGACCAATCGATGTTTTCGTTGTTTGACATATTCTCTTTAAAATTGTCGTTTATATAGATGTAGCACAATCTATTAAGCTATAGTGCAACCTTTTGGGTGATGTTGTTGCCGATTTTTACCAGGTAGATGCCTCGCGACCCTACGTGCAGTTCCGATGTGCCGGCATTTAATACCGACTGCGACACCAGCTGCCCCAATATGGTGAACACTCTCACTTGAATGCGGTGTGTAGTCTTAATTGTTATCACTCCATTGTTGCCGAAAATCTCAATGCCATCTGTGTATCGCGGGTCGGTAAGGCTGCGGCCTGTAACCTCGCGCTTGGTCTCTTGCCAGCGCAACTTGGCTGCCACGCCCGAAGGCTCAAGCAGAACCGACAACAACACGACAACTATGACAAAAAATCTTCTCACTCGTAATGCAATGCCAATTTATCTTTGCAAAGTTACAATAATTAAGCGTCTAAAACAAATCGCAAGGCCACTGATATTCACTTGCCCAAAATATGTGTATGTAAGTGTATGTAAGCTATCGCTCTCATCCGAAGGCGACGCCTGATAGAGTTCTCTCTGCTATACGACTTAGTAGGCAAAGTATCTTAGAATAGTTGCCCAAGTAACTTAACTTACTTGGCGATGTGTCGTAAGATACTTTTCACATGCCGTTTTGTGAGGTGCCACATCGTTAAACAATGAAGTTGGCTTCACTTGGCAATGAAGAACTACTTCATCGGCCATCGAGATATAGCTTTGATGCCAAATGAAGCCTATTTCTAAAATCCTTCGAAATTGCTTCCGATTCCATTATTATATGTTGAAAAGCGGTTTTTGGGGGACATTTTAGGTCGTTTAACTGTTAAAATTAAAGAATATTCATGCGAAAAATGCTTGCCTTTGCGGATTTTTATTATCTTTATGTTTAACATCAATAAAACAAAAACAACATGAAAGATATCAATCGTATCAAGGTTGTGCTTGTCGAGAAGAACAAGTAAGTGGCTTGCATGAGAGTTGGGAAAAGACCTGGCTACATCTCCAAATGGTGTACTAATTCTTCGCCACCCGACTTGCAAACGCTGACAAAAGTGGCTCAACTCTTGGAAATGGACATTAAAGATTTGTTGACATTGGAGAACGTGCGGGTACAGGCATTCCCGACTTTGTCAATATATGGACAAAGTATATGAACATTTCGCCAGTCTACAATATCAAGCACGCGCCTGACCGCACGCTATTGTCTATTCCATATTCAGCAGAAAACTTGGCTAAGGCAGGTGAAATGTCAGTCCACTCTGACGAGAAGAGAAGTGGACTAACTGAGACTGAAAGTGGACTGAGTTAGACTGCGCAGAGAATTCTTGAACTTATGAGACAAGACCCTACCATTACTTACGACAAGATAGCAGCAGAACACGGGAGGGCCCGCAGTGGCATAGCTAAACAGATAAAGAAACTGATTGATGATGGCTTTGTTCTGCCTAAAGAGACGAATAACGGAACGTGGATTGTCAAATAAGGCGTAGGTTCTTGAACACAAACAGAATACTACCTTATTGTGTAGTAACCAACTCCAACATCGCCATCGGATTGAAGGCTTTCCCGATTGTGACAAAAACGCAAGTGAGATGAAAACGCATAAAACTACCCACCTGTTGGCTTCGGCCGTTGTTATGGCGGCATTGTGGCCGGGTTTCTCGGCATGCTATTCTGCAATGCCTATTGCCAATGCGAGAACTGCAGTCGAAAAGGCAAGTCAGACCTACATCGTTTATTACGACACGGCTGTGGGCACTGCCGCCATTGAGGCCTTCATCAAAGAAAACAATATAGATGTGGTTTACCGCTATACCAACATCAATGGCTACGCCTTGCGGTTGCGCTCCGGCGAGCAGCGTGCCGCACTCGAGAAAGTGCGCGGAGTGCTGTCGGTACAGGCCGACGGCATTATGCAATTGCAGCAGCCACAATGAAACAAGCTAAGCTATGAAATCTACAAAGGGTTACAAGGAACTGTTGCTGTTTCCGGCCGAGGATTTTCTGCTGTCTGAGACACCAGCCACTGATGATTGTGACTTGACCGACCTCTTTGACCGACTCTCAAAGTCGGCGTTCCGCAGCCGTTTCCGCCTCTCGGCTAGCGACCGCGAATATGTTGCGGCCAAAGGACTCGACACCATTCGCCGCCATGCCGCCGACTTTGTGGCCAAGCGGTTGGCTCCGGCCGTTATTCCTAACGATGGAAAACAGACTCCAATGAGAGGACATCCGGTGTTTGTGGCCCAGCACGCCACAGGCTGTTGTTGCCGTGGCTGCTTTGCAAAGTGGCATCACATAGCTGCCGGCAGGAATTTGACAGCCAGTGAGCAGGCCTATGCGGTGAGCGTGATAATGGCCTGGATTAAGCGGCAACTGGGCTGAGGGGGCTCAGCACTTGAGCAATAGGGTGCGCATCTGCCGCATCCCATGGGTGAAAAGTGTGAAATTGTGTCCAAAATGTCACCGCCGGCCCAACATTGTGCGGCCGCCGTCGCACTGAATTCAAAAAAAATCACTTACTTTGCAAGTAGCGGCGCTCGACCCGGTAGTCCCTGCTTTGCCTTGGCTGTCCCTGTCTAGGTTTGGCGTGGCGAGTTGTGCCGCATCAGCTAAATCCAAAAATGCGCGATATGAAAGCTTATAGGCTTTTGGCGGCCGCCGTCGGCATCTCGTTGATTGTGGCGGTAGTCCTCTCGGCTTGTGGCGACAAGGCCATGAGCAACGACTTTATTGTCATAAACGACGACTTTACCATAACGGCCGACAGCGTTGTGGAAGACTCTTTTGTGGCGCGTGCCTTGTCGCCCACCCACATAGTGTCTACTTATAACAGCCAACCGTCCGACAGCGTGAGCCCCGTGGTGGCTTTCCGCCTGTGGATTGGCGGCCGCGACAATGAGCTTCCCGTGGGCAAATTCCATTACGTGCTTCCCTCAGCCGACACCACTGTGGTGGCCGGTGTGACTTCTGACTCAATTCCCGTCACCACTTTGCCAAGTCTCGCCCCCGACACCAAATGGATTGTGCGGGTCGATGCCTCTAAAATGGAACAGGACTTCAAGGAACACGGCTGGCACGTGACGGCAACGGGCGACACCGTCTTTGCCGCCGATTTCAATGGCATTTGGCTCACCGGCAACGTGCCTCCGCTGCGCAGCGATGCCTATGGCCTGCCGTCGCGCTCCGACCTCAAGCTGCATCCGCATCCTGGCCGCCCCGGCATTTACGAGGCCACCATGACGCTCAATGCCAAGCAGCGCCATGTGGCGCAAAAGCATGAGTGGAAGACCGATGCCCCCAATGGCGATTTCCCCACCTTTGAGAGCGGACAGATGCTTGTCGATGCCCTATACAACATGGCCATCGACAACATAAACCGCAATTTTACCATAACGTCGGCCGTGCGACCTGCAAGCACCGAGGTGTGTTATCCCATAATGCTCGCTTTGTCGTATCTTGCCCCTTACCGCTCGATCGACGTGCTCAAGGGCATGGTGCACGACGGCAAACTGATGCCCGGCAGCAGCGGGTTGCAGCGGTGGCCGGTGGTGAGTGGGTTCCTGGTGTGGGCCGCTGCCGCATGGGAAGTGTATAATGTGACCGGCGACAAGTCTTGGTTGCGCTATGCCTACAATGTGGTGTCGGCTTCGGTCGAAGCGGGCCGTGAAGTGGAAACCGACCCGGTGACAGGCCTGATGCATGGCGGATCGCCTTGTCTGACGGTCAATCCTTATTACTATCCGCAGTGGATGGAGCCTAAAGATGTGTTTGAGAGCCGGTCGCTATATGTCAACATCATATACCAGCATGCCTATGAGCTGCTGTCGGAAATGGGCGATGAACTTGACATCGACAACGACTTTGGAGCTCAGGCCGACCGCCTCAAGGATGTCTTGAACCACACGTTGTGGAACGAAAGCCGTGGCCGCTACATGCAATATGTCTACGGCCCGGCCTATCCCATGCAGTCGCCTTTTGTCGACAATATGGGGCAGGCTCTCAGCATCCTTTGGGATATAGCCGACGACGACCGCGCATCTACACTTATCGAGGAGTCTCCGGTCACCAACTATGGCATCCCATCGGTTTATCCACGTCGGCAGGGGCAGGCGTCGGTGGGCAATGCTGTGCACCCTCTTGTGCAGGCCTTGTGGAATCTTGCCGCTAAAAAGACGGGCAACACCAATATGCTTCGTCGCGGGCTTGGCGCAATGTACCGCCTTCAAGCCCTGTCGTGCGGCACATCACCGCTGTGCGACCCGTCGTCGGGCGCCATCATGGGTAGCGTGAGTGCGGTGGATGGCGCAGCGGGCAATGTGGCCATGGCGTTTCGCGTGTTTGCTGGAATGAGATTCCTGACCGACGGCATTGAGTTCACACCCTTGGTGCCCGACTGCTTCAAGGGCGACAGGCAAATCAAGAATTTCAACTACCGCAAGTCGGTGCTCGACATCACCATCGAGGGTACCGGCAACGATATTGAGTGGCTGAAGATTGACGGCTCACTTAGCGCCGACAATTTTTTCCCTGCTACCCTCACCGGGCATCACAGCATTATCATCAAGCTGAAGAAATCTGGTGGCAAGTCGTCTAAAGTCACGGTCGACCCTAATGTGGTTGCCGTGCCGGTCACGCCGTCGGTGTTGTGGGGACAGCGCTCGCGCATAGTGAATTTCGTGCCGGGCCAGGGTTACCGTGTCGTGGTCAACGGCCAAATGCATTATCCGGTGAGCGACACGTCGTTTGCCTGTCCGTCAATATCGGGAACGAGCCTCAAGGTGCTCTGTCTGGCTCCGGTCAACAAGTGGGGCAACGGCTATGCATCGCGCCCATGGGTGTCTTCGGGTTCGACTCAGCTTGTTGCTCCGGCTCCGGGCGTGGAGCGTGGCACCCGCTTTGTCTCGGCCGAGAGGGCTGCTTTGGTGGCCGAGTCGTCGGCTGAGCGGAATGCGTCGATGCAGTTCATGGTCGATGTCGACAAGGCAGGGGTGTATATGCTCGACGTGCGTTATGCCAACGGCAACAGCTCGGGCCATTGTGCAGTGCGTTCGGTCGAGGCCAACACGCATCGGCAAGGCATGCTCGTGATGCCGTGTCGGGGTCACAACCAGTGGATGACTATGGGCTGGAGCAACATGCTGCCGGTGGAGCTGCTGCGTGGCAGCAATGTGGTCACCATCACTGTGTATAATCCTCAAATGCCCGGATTTGTCAACGGCGAGGCTCTGATTCAGCACATCAGGCTCATGCCGCTATAGGTTGAGCGGAATGGCGTGTGTGTCTTTCACCGTGTCGATCACAAACACGCTGTGCACGCTGCCCACCGACTCGATGGTACCCAGGTCGTTCATCACAAAATCCTGATAGTGGCGCATGCTCTTCACATACAGCTTGAGCATGAAGTCGTAGTCGCCCGACGTCTTGTAGCAGGCCACCACCTCGTCGAGCTTCTTCACCGTTTCGGTGAATTGCTCAATGTTGTCGCGGCTGTGCTGCTTGAGGCATATGTTGCACAGGGCCACAATCGAGTCGCCCACCTTCTCGGGATTCAGAATCGCCACATACTTTTGAATATACCCCTCGCTTTCAAGCCGTTTTTGCCGTTCAAATGTGGGTGATGGCGACAGGTTGACTGCCGCTGCAAGCTCTTTGGTGGTCAAGTGGGAGTTGGTCTGCAGTTGCTGCAGAATCATTATGTCGGTTTTGTCTAAATTTCTCATCAGAATAAAATTTGTATTAAATTAAATTTCGCAGAATATTATTTGCGAATATAGCGATTTTTTGGCAGATATAGAATATTTTTCCGAACTTTTAAAGATACTTGCACGGTTTTGAAAAACTCCGTTACTTTGCAGTGTTCGAAATTCAAATTTCAGAACGGCAATCTATAAAGACATTTTTTTTGACATTAATCATTTAACAGAAAATATAAAATCGCTTACGATTCTTCCTGAGTTTTTTCGGGATGTCGTGGAATGAAACAAGATTAGAAACTCATAAATTGGTTATTGATTGGTTAAGAAGTTTACCCTGCTTTAAACGAATTGTTTGTTGAATACGTCAGTATTATAACTTTACTACTTTCAGTCTATAATTACTGTTTATTTCATTAGTAGAACTATTCAAATCACATTTAAAAAATTAGTGTTAAAAGGTGAGAGGCCGGCTTTGCGAAAAGCCGGCCTCTTAATTATACCGTATATGTCCATTTTCAGTTTTAATAGCGGTGAGTTTTAATTTATCCTCCCACTCCAGTGCGTCCTGCATTCCCTTCTCGAAGGTTAAGGGCAGTCTTCCCCGGCGGTTTTACCACTTGATGGGGGCGAGCCCATGGGCCTCAAGGTAGGCATTTGCCTGCGAGAAATGGTGCTGGCCGAAAAAGCCCCTGTAGGCCGAGAGCGGCGACGGGTGGGGCGATGTGAGCACCAAGTGCCTCAAGCGGTTGATGAATGCTCCTTTGCGTATGGCATAGCTGCCCCACAGAATGAAAACCAGGTTGCTGCGGTTGTTGGCCAAGTGGGCTATCACGGCATCGGTAAACTGCTCCCACCCGTGCCCCTGGTGCGAACCCGCCTGGTGGGCTTTCACCGTGAGGGTGCTGTTGAGCAGCAACACTCCCTGCCTGGCCCAGCGTGTGAGGTCGCCGCTTTGCGGAATTGGCGCCCCGGTGTCGGCTTGCACCTCTTTGAATATGTTCATGAGCGAGGGCGGGAAAGGCACGCCGTCGGCTACCGAGAAGCACAGGCCGTTGGCCTGGCCCACGTCGTGATACGGGTCTTGCCCCAGAATCACCACTTTCACCGCATCAAACGGGGTCGCATCGAATGCGGCGAAAATTTGCTTGCCGGGCGGAAACACTTGCGAATTGCCGTATTCGCTCTTCACAAATTCGGTAAGTTTCACAAAGTAGTCTTTGCTGAATTCATCGGCAAGTTCTGCGCTCCACGACGGCTCTATTCTCACATTCATGTTGGTGCTTTTTATGACGTTACTTTTGCAAAGCTACGCAAATTTCACTAAATTTGCCAACTGAAATCGCGGCAATGTGCCCGTTTCAGCCCATGGACCCATAGTTCAATGGATAGAATAAAGGATTCCGGTTCCTTCGATTGGGGTTCGACTCCCCATGGGTTCACACATCAAAGCCCAGGCAGAGCATAACGGCTCGTGGCCTGGGCTTGTTGCGTATAAGTGCAGTTCGCTTTTTTGCGAATGGGGCTATGGCAAAAGCAGCTGCGGCTGCCTCTCGTGTATGGGGGGGCAGCCGCAGCCGTTGTTAGTTGGGGCCTGATGTCAGCGCTCGGCTCGCATCGGGTTGTTCAAGAAGTCCTCATAGGCGAGGCGAATGCCTTCGTCGAGTTCGGTCTTGTAGGTCCATCCGAGTTCGGTGGCTTTCGACACGTCGAGCAACTTGCGTGGGGTTCCGTTTGGCTTGCTGCTGTCCCATCTTATTTCGCCCGTGTAGCCCACCACCTTGGCCACCTTCTCGGTCAGCTCTTTGATGGTCAGCTCTTTCCCGGTTCCGGCATTCACGGTCTCGTTGCCGCTGTAGTTGTTCATCAGAAACACACACAGGTTGGCCAGGTCGTCCACATACAGGAATTCGCGAAGCGGACTGCCGTCGCCCCAGCATGTCACAAAGGGCAACCCTTGCTCTTTGGCCTCGTGGAAGCGGCGGATGAGTGCCGGCAGCACATGGCTGTGGGTGGGGTGGTAGTTATCGTTGGGGCCATACAGGTTGGTGGGCATCACGCTGATGTAGTCGGTGCCGTATTGGCGGTTCAGGAACTCGCAGTATTTCAGTCCCGAAATCTTGGCCAGCGCATAGGCCTCATTGGTCTTTTCCAGCGCACCGGTCAGCAGGCACGATTCCTGCATGGGCTGAGGTGCCATGCGGGGATAGATGCACGACGAACCCAAGAATTCCAGCTTTTTGCAGCCGTTTTTCCAGGCGCTGTGAATCACGTTCATCTCAAGTGTCATGTTGTCGTACATGAAATCGGCCAAGGCGTTTTGGTTGGCCACAATGCCGCCCACTTTGGCTGCTGCCACAAACACATATTCGGGCCGCTCCTCGGCAAAGAATTTCTCCACGGCTTCTTGCCGGGTCAGGTCAAGCTCTTTGTGTGTGCGGGTCACTATGTTGTTGTAGCCTTGTCGCTTAAGCTCTCTCACGATGGCCGAGCCCACCATGCCACGGTGGCCTGCCACGTAGATTTTTGCTTCTTTTTCCATCATAATTCCTTACTGTCTGTATCTTTATTGGCCGTGGCGGCAGTGTCGCCATCAGCCGAGTGCCATTGATGTCGGGCATAGCCGTCGAGCGGCTCCCGCCGAGTGGCGTTTTGTTATTTCACTATTCCCTTTTCGAGATATTCGGCCAAGTTCATGCGTATGCGGTCGCTGGCTCGTTCCACAGCCACCTGTTCCATGTCGTGGTCGACCATGATCTTTACCAGTTGCTCAAACGACGTCTTTGTCGGGTTCCATCCAAGCTCGCGGCGCGCTTTCGACGGGTCGCCCCACAGGTTTACCACGTCGGTGGGGCGGTAGAAGTCGGCCGACACTTCCACAAGCACCTTGCCTGTGGCCTTGTCGATGCCTTTCTCGTTCTGGCCTTCGCCTTGCCATTCAAGCTCTATGCCCACATAGTGGAACGCCAGCGTGCAGAATTCGCGCACCGAGTGTTGCTCGCCGGTGGCAATCACAAAGTCTTCAGGGGTGTCGTGCTGCAGAATCAGCCACATGCATTCCACATAGTCTTTTGCATAGCCCCAGTCGCGCAGGCTCGAGAGGTTGCCAAGCAGCAGCTTCTCTTGCTTGCCTTGCTTGATTCGCGAGGCGGCCAGCGTGATTTTGCGTGTCACGAATGTCTCGCCGCGGCGCTCGCTCTCGTGGTTGAACAGGATGCCCGAGCAGCAAAACATGTTGTAGGCCTCGCGGTATTCTTTCACAATCCAGTAGCCGTATTGCTTAGCCACGGCATAGGGGCTGTAGGGGTGGAACGGGGTGTTCTCGTTTTGCGGCACTTCTTCCACTTTGCCGTAAAGCTCGCTTGTCGATGCCTGGTATATGCGGCAGGTCTTCTCGAGTCCGCACTGGCGCACCGCCTCAAGCACGCGGAGCACACCCACAGCGTCTACGTCGGCAGTGAATTCGGGTGAGTCGAAGCTCACCTGCACATGGCTCTGGGCCGCCAGATTGTAGATCTCGTCGGGTTGCACGGCTTTCACCACTTGCACAAGGCTCATCGAGTCGCCCAAGTCGCTGTAGTGGAGATGAAAGTGGGGCAGGCCTTCAAGGTGTGCAATGCGCTCGCGGTAGTCTACCGAGCTGCGGCGTATGGTGCCGTGCACGTCATAGCCTTTCTCCAACAAAAATTCTGCCAGAAACGAACCGTCCTGACCTGTGATACCGGTTATCAATGCTCTTTTCATATCTTCTGTAGCGTGGTTTTTTGCAGTGTGGCTACTGCCCGTGCCGGCATGCTTTGCAGCTCGATGCCTGTGGCTTTGCAGCCTGTTTCACTGAGTGGTGTCATTAACGCCACAAAATTACTCTTTTTTCTCGTTACCAGCACCACATTGCTCAATATTAAACCGCCAAGGGTGGCGATTTTATGAAAAACGCCCGATTATGCAGGCCTATCACATCCATTGGGACTTGGCTGCCTTTGCTGTTGCCCTTTGTGGCTGGCTTGTGGGGCCGATTCGGTATTGTGGCGTGTGGGGCAATGTGATTTGTCGCCTTCACCCTTATGGGTGGTATGCCTTTTGGCTGAATTGTTAAAAACGCTCGTTCGTCGAAAAATTAATGTCTTTTATGCGGCACAGTATAGCTATTTTAGGTGGTTATTTATTATATTTGCATATTGATATGTGAAAACGGGAACAAATCCCGCAAAAAGATGTTTTTAATGATTTTATATTGAATTTAGTCACCGTGTGGCCGCTTGTGGCATTGGCTCAATGTTGCAGGCAGTCTCGGCTTTGTCACGTCTTTTTGCTTTCGACGCATATTCATGATTCAATAGATATTTTTGCTGTAAGGCAAATTACAGTTTTTCATACATAGATTTGTTTTTCATGATGTAACACCTGAATCTACATATCACGAGTACATTTTATTCATACTATTTTTTCCTAAGGGCATCTCGAAGAGATTTCGCGATGCTTTTTTGTTTCCTTGCGCGTTGGTTTTGAAAAAAAGCAACAGCCCGCACTGTCGCAGGCTGCTGCCATATGGTGGTTGCTTTTTTTCTGCCATCGGGCAGAAAATGCAAGTTACTTGTCGAGGTCGATGGTGAATTGGTCGTACGACGCTGTGCGCCAGGCTTTGTCGCAGGTGATTTTCGACACGGCAAACAGCGGTGAGAACGTGCGCACGCCTATGGTGTGGCCGTCGGGCTCGAATTCAAGAATGCGAAGCCATCCGTCGCCGCCGTTGCCTGCCCATTCACCGTCGGCAGTTTGTGCGTTAAACATCATCTGGGCCACTGTCTTGCCGGCCACGTTTTTTGCGCTACGGAACGACACTTGCTCGTTATATGGGGCTATGCTGCACACGTGGCCGCACACTACCATCCTGATGTTGCTCGACGGGTAGATCAGTTTGTCCCAAATGGCTTGGCCGTAGTTGGCATCGGCCAACTTATATTTCTCGGTCTGTTTCAAGTTTCCGTCTTTGTCGATAAATGAGTGGGTGAGCACTATCACGTTGGTGTTCTTGTACTTGGGTTTTGAAACCACGCTTTTTGCCCATTCGAGGCTTCGGTCGCTGGGTGCAAACTCAAGCGATATCACCAGCAGCTTGCCCCACTTGGGCGAGCCCGTCTCAATTTCATAGGCGGCATTTTCAAGCGTGGGCTGGCCGAATGCGTTCAGACCCACGTCGACTATCGATTGCTGCCAGCAGCTGTTGCGGTCGGGATAAAAGTAATCGGGCATTTGGCTCTCGCGGTTGATGGCCGTCTCATACAGGCCATAGTCGTGATTGCCGGTGCACACCACATAGGGCATCACACCGTCGAGAAACGAGAATGCGCGCGATGTGGCTTGCCACATCTGCTTGCTGGTTTGGTCCATGTTTTTGCGGTTGGCCACCAATGAGTTGTTGCGGTCTACCAAGTCGCCGGTGCACAGTGCCGTCTTTATGTTGAGGTTGGCCTTGTTGTTGGCAATCCAGGCGGTCATCAAGTCGATTATCGGTTGGTTGGCCTTGAATTTCACATAGTTCTGCACATCGGGAATTACGATGATTGAAAATGCGTCTTTGTCCGTTAGGCTTGGGCGAAGTCCAATCTTTTGTGCGGCAGCAGTTGTCACCATCATGATTGCCGCAATGGCAACCGAAAGTTTTTTAATCATTAGTCTTGGGTATTTATTGTTGTTTCTTGAAATTCTTGTTTCACAGTTCTCTCAGCTGCTGGTGCATGTGCTGTGCGGCTCTGCGGCCATCGCCCATCGCCAGAATCACCGTGGCTCCGCCTCTCACTATGTCGCCACCGGCATAGATGTCGGGCACTGAGCTCTGCATGGTTTCCTCGTTCACCACAATGGTGTTTCGCCGGCTCACCTCAAGCCCCTCAATCGACCGTGGCACAAGTTGGTTGGGCTGCACACCTATGCTCACAATCACTTGGTCGACCGGGATTTCGACGATGCCGCCCTCGACGGGCACGGGCGAGCGTCGGCCCGATGCGTCGGGCTCGCCGAGTTGCATTTGCTGCAGGCGCATGGCTTTCACGCGACCAGCCTCATCGCCAATGTATTCAGTGGGGTTGTGAAGCGTCATGAATTCGATGCCTTCTTCACGGGCATGCTCTATCTCTTCGCGGCGGGCAGGCATCTCGGCATCGCTGCGCCTGTACACCAGTATCACGCGCTTGGCTCCCATGCGCCTTGCCGTGCGGCTCGAGTCCATGGCGGTGTTGCCGCCGCCCACCACAGCCACAGTGTCGCCTAGCATCACGGGGGTGTCGCCTCCGCGTCCGGCATGCATCAAGTTGATGCGGGTCAGGTATTCGTTGCTCGACATCACTCCGCTCAGGTTCTCGCCGGGGATGTTCATGAAGCGTGGGAATCCCGCTCCCGATCCCACAAACACGCCCTTGAAGCCCATCTCGTGCAGGTCGTCGTAGGTGATGGTCTTACCCACAATGCAGTCTTTCACAAATTTCACTCCAAGCTGTTTCAGCCCTTCGATTTCATAGTCGACGATAGAGTTGGGCAGGCGGAATTCGGGTATGCCGTATTTCAGCACTCCGCCTATTTCGTGAAGTGCCTCAAACACAGTCACGTCATAGCCCTGCTTTGCCATGTCGCCGGCAAATGCCAAGCCCGACGGACCGCTGCCTATAGCGGCAACTTTTATGCCGCGGCTTGGGGCTTTGGCGGGTGTGGCGCTTGCTGCATTGGTGCGCTGCCAGTCGGCTGCAAACCGCTCAAGGTAGCCAATGGCTACTGCCGGGTGTTTCATCTTGGTGTGGATGCACTTGCTCTCGCACTGCTTCTCTTGCGGGCACACGCGGCCGCACACTGCGGGCAGTGTGCTTGTCTCCTTGATTGTGGCCGCTGCCTGGGCAAACTCGCCACGCTCAATGTTTTTTATGAATTTTGGTATGTTGATGCCCACGGGGCAACCGGTCACGCACTGCGGATTGGCGCAGTCGAGGCACCGCGAAGCCTCGGTCATTGCCTGGGCCTCGCTTATGCCTTGGTTCACCTCCTCGTTGCAAGTGATGCGGTAGGCAGCGTCGAGGTGGGGCATGGTCACTCGTTCAATGGCTGTGCGCTCTTTGGCCGACAGCCTGCCGCGCAGCTCGGCGCGCCATTCTTCGGCGCGTGCTTGTGCGGCTTCGTTGTTATTGTCGTTGTTCATTGTCTGAGTTGTCTTTTTTCGGTTCTGATAAAACAAATGGCATCGAGAGTGGTCAGCACGACTTCAGCCTCATCATCAGCTCGTCGAAGTCAACCTGATGGGCGTCAAATTCCGGACCCTCGACGCACACAAAACGCGTCTTGCCGCCAACGCTCACCCGGCAAGCTCCACACATGCCGGTGCCGTCGACCATAATGGCGTTGAGCGATGCCTCGGTGGCAATGCCGTATTGCTTGGTGAGCTGGGCTACAAACTTCATCATGATGGCAGGGCCTATCGTCACCACGCGGTCCACTTTCTCTCGCTTTATCACCTGTTCCACGCCGGCTGTCACAAGTCCTTTCTGCCCGTAGCTGCCGTCGTCGGTCATTATAATCACCTCGTTGCTCGAGCGTCGCACCTCGTCTTCGAGTATGATGAGCTCTTTGGTGCGTCCGGCAAGCACGCTCACCACTTTGTTGCCGGCATCTTTAAGCGCGCGTATTATGGGCAGCAGGGGTGCTACACCCACACCGCCTCCGCAGCACACCACGGTGCCGAAGTTCTCGATGCGTGTGGCTTGGCCCAGGGGGCCCACCACGTCGGTGAGGGAGTCGCCGGCGTTGAGTGCGCATATTTTGCGTGTTGAGTCGCCCACGGCTTGAATCACCAGTGTGATGGTTCCGGCCTTCACGTCTGAGTCGACAATGGTGAGCGGGATTCTCTCACCGTTTTCTCCGCACCTCACAATCACAAAGTGCCCGGCTTGGCGCGACTTGGCTATAAGCGGAGCCTCCACCACCAGCTTGGCCACTTTCTCCGAAAAATACTCTTTCGATATTATCTTGTTCATTCCTAATAGTGTTGTGTTATTGGTAGCTATATCTGTTGTTATTTAGTTCTTGCGCATTAGTTTCACATCGTGCATGTTGAGCGCGTCGAGGCTGAGCGGCTCGCCGTTGACCCACAGTGTGGCCTTTGCGGTTCCGCCCTCGTTGACTGTTCCGGCCACATACACGTTGTCGCCTATTGCCACAATCGAGTTGACCACGGCGCCGTGGTCGCTGTTCAGCGGCAGCCGCTCGGCGTTTTTGTAGACTGCGGCCTTGCCGTCGGGGGTTGCCCCGGCTATCCACACGTTCGACCCGCTGACCATTATGGCGTTGATGCTGCTCATGGGGGCGGGAATTTGCACCTTGCCGCCGCTCGACCATATGCGTGCATGCTTCGTGCCGTTGCCGTCTATGGTATAACCGCAGCAATAGGTCTGCTTGTTGGCATAGCACACGTCGAGTGCTGCCGAGGTGCTGCCTTCTTCAAGTGCGGTGGTCTTGCCGTTGGTCCACAGCATGGCGCTGTTGCCGCTCACGCCTGCCACATACATCTCGTCGTCCCACACCCAAATGGCATTGGCATGGTTGCTTGTGGCGCTGCTGGCGAGGTCGTTGATGGTCTTGCCGTTCCACATGATATAGGCTTTGCTTTGGGCTCCGCTGGCGGTGTTGCTCACGCTAAACACCTCGCCGCCCGACATGAAACTGGCTTTAACGGCGTTGCCGCCGCTCGTGCTGAACTTTTCAACCGACTTGGCCTCGTTGCCCAGCAATTCAAGCACCATGTATTCGTGCCCGGTTGTGATTCCGGCCAGATATATCTTGTCGCTTACGCTGAATGGCATCGCAATTGTCACGGCCGCTTGTCGGCGGCTGCGTTGCGTGCGGTTGCGGTAGGCCGTGCGTCGGCTCTTGGTGTTGCTTTTGTAGTATTTTGCCTTGCTGGAGCGTCTACTCTTTTTCACCGCAGTGGTTCTGGCTTTGCTCCTCGATGTGCTGCGCCGGCTTTTTGCGCTGGCATCGGTGGTGCCTCCCACCGCAAGAATCGCGGCTAACAGGAATGTGAGCAGCGTGTGTGTGAGATTTTTTATTGTCATGATTTGGCGTGGCTTTTTCATTTTAAGCTGAATTGCTATTGCAAATGTAGCAAAAATTATTCTTTTAGCTAAATCATAGTGGGCCTTATGTTGTCGTTGTGCAAATTGTTGCTTACCTTTGAATACTCACAACTTACTTGACTACATTGCTGATGGTTAAAAATCTGAGAATATTGGCCGCCCTTGTGGCGGTGATGATGGGCTGGGTGACCCTTGGCGCCGAGCCGACCGATACCCGAGTGCGAATCTTCGACCAGCGGGTGCACTCGCTCCAGGTGGCTCCGCAGGGCAACACCTATATGCCTCCGGTGGTACCGCTGTCGGGCGGCGAGGCAATTCGCATAAGTTTTGACTTGCTCGACTATGATGTGCACTATCTGCGCTACTCGGTGGTGCATTGCAATGCCGACTGGCAACCGTCGCAACTGGTCGAGAGCGAATATGTGGGCGGCTTTAATTATGCCGACGTCACCGACTATGCCCAGAGCAGCGGCACATTTGCCCACTACTATAATTATGGGTTCACAATCCCTAATGCCGATATGCCTCTGAAGGTCAGCGGCAACTATCTGCTCAAGGTCTATGAGCAAAGCAATCCCGACGAGGTGCTGTTTCAAACGCGCTTCTCGCTGTGCGAAAGCACTGTGCAGGTGGCTGTCGACGTGACTTCACGCACCGATGTTGACTACAATGCGGCACACCAGCAAGTGGCGTTTTCTGTGGTTTCAAAGCCGGGTACCATACGTGACCCCTACAATGAGCTCACGGCGGTGGTGACGCAGAATGTGCGCACTGATGCCGAGGTCGCCGTCACAAGGCCCCTGATGGTCTCGGGCAACGAGGTGCGCTTCGACCACAACCGCCAACTCATTTTCCCGGCGGGAAACGAATACCGCCGCGTCGAGACGGTGAATATCAACTCTCTCAACATGGGGGTGGAGCGGATGGAATATTTTGAGCCTTACTATCATGCCACCCTGCGCACCGATGGCTGGCGAGCCGACGCTCCCTATAATTACGACCGCACGCAGTATGGCCATTTCACCATACGCTGCTCGGGCAGCAGCCAGAGCGACGTTGAGGCCGATTATTTGGTGACGCACTTCAGCCTCTACACCGGGCAGCAGCTCACGGGCGGCGACTTGTACGTCGACGGGGCTTTTACCGAGGGGTTGCCGCCTGAGTCAACCCGCATGCGCTATGATGCGGCTTCAGGATGCTATGTGACCGATTTGCTCCTCAAGCAAGGGGCCTATAACTATCAATATCTGTGGCTCCCTGACGGGGCTTCGACGGGGCTTACCTCGCTTGTCGAAGGGGATAAGTACCAAACAGTCAACCAATATCTGGTTAAGGTGTACGACCGCCCGTCGGGCGAACGCTATGACCGCCTGGTAGGCTTCGGCATTGCTTATTCGGGCCTGTGATCAGTGTGCCACCAGGTAGACCGTATAAGCCACATACACAGCAAGGAATATGAATCCCTCGATGCGGTCCATCGTCTTTTTCTTGAATGTGTAAATCACCAGGTAGACCATAATCATGGAAAGGGTCATCATGGCATAGTCCACTATGCTGATTCCGTGCACTGTGATAGGGTTGATTGTGGCCGATGCTCCAAGAATGAACAGAATGTTGAACACGCACGAGCCAAGCACATTGCCAAGGGCGAGCTGTGCGTTTTTCTTGCAGGCTGCCACCACCGATGTGGTCAGTTCGGGTAGCGATGTGCCCACTGCCACCACCGTGATGGCTATCACGGCATCGCTGATGTGCCATGCCTTGGCCAGCCGTTCGGCCGAGTCAAGGAACATCTGTCCGCCGCCTATCAGTGCCACCAGCGACGCTACTGCCACGCCCCACAGCAGCCATTTGTTCTTTCCGGTCAGTCTCGACTGGCATTGCTCATCGGCCTCTGTTATAGCAGCGGCTGGATCTTTGGCCTTGCATATCAGCACCCAGGCCATGTAGGCAATCATCAGCACAAGCATAAACACGCCGTCGATGCGCGAAATCCTGTTTTCGGTCAGGCCGGGCATCATCGAGTCGTTTGCCAGCAGCACAAGAAGCAGAGTGGCTGCTATTGCAAACGGGATGTCGCGACGGCTTGTGGTCTTGTCGATGTGAAATGGCATTATGGCTGCCGTGACGCCAAGGATGAGCAGCACGTTGCAGATGTTTGAGCCCACCACGTTGCCTACGGCAATGTCGCCGTTGCCGCTTATGGCGGCTGAAATCGAAACCATCAGCTCGGGTGCCGAAGTGCCCATTCCCACCACAGTGAGTCCTATGATGAAATTCGAGATTTTTGCCCGTTGGGCAATGGCCACCGACGATTCTACCAGAAAGTTAGCGCCTATTAGCAAAATGGCAAGGCCGGCCAGTAGTAGCATGTAGTCCATGTAGGGAAGTGTGTTGTTGTTTTTTTTTGATTTGTGATTAGTGTTGCGTTGCGCGAGCTGCCTGGGCTGCCTCATGCCGCACCGCAATGCAAAGTTATGCAAAAATCGTGCTAAGCCAAAACGCGTCCTTGCCTCAAAGCTCTTCCCGTGTGTTTTGTTAAACAAAAAAAAAGCACCCGATGCGTGACTCACGGTGTGAGTCCACTAATCGGATGCTTGTGCTATATGTGCCTGTTGGCTTACTGGCGGCCCGACACTGTCACGTCGCGTGAAGTGCGGCCCACGAGGCCTTGAAGCACCTTGCCGGGACCAAGCTCCACGGCTTCGGTCAGCCCGTCGGCCACCATGTTTTTCACAATGTGGCTCCAGCGCACGGGTGCTGTGAGCTGCTTGATGAGGTTCTCCTTGATTTCCTCGGGGTCGGTGTGGGGCAGTGCGTCCACATTTTGATAAATCGGGCAAATAGGTTTCGAGAAGTTTGCCTTGTGTATGGCTTCGGCGAGCTCGGCACGTGCTGGCTCCATGAGCGGTGAGTGGAATGCGCCGCCCACTTTCAGCGGAAGGGCGCGCTTGGCTCCTGCTGCCTTGAATTTCTCGCAGGCTTCATTGATGGCGTCGAATGATCCCGAAATCACCACCTGTCCGGGGCAGTTGTAGTTGGCCGGAACGCACACGCCGCTCACAGTGGCGCATATTTCTTCCACTTTCTCGTCGGCGAGGCCAATGATGGCTGCCATGGTCGACGGTGTGGCCTCGCAGGCTTTCTGCATGGCGAGGGCACGGGTCTCTACCAGTTGCAGACCCTGCTCAAAGGGCAGCACACCGGCTGCGGTGAGGGCTGAGAACTCACCGAGCGAGTGGCCGGCCACCATGTCGGGGTTGAACTCGTCGCCAAGGGTCTTGGCGAGTATCACTGAATGCAGGAACACGGCTGGCTGTGTCACCTTGGTTTGCTTCAAGTCGTCTTCTGTGCCGTCAAACATCAGGTCGGTGATTCTGAAGCCGAGCACTTCGTTGGCTTTCTCAAAAAGTTCTTTGGCCTGTGCATTGTTCTCATACAGGTCTTTGCCCATACCCACAAACTGTGCGCCTTGGCCAGGAAAAACAAAAGCTTTCATAATTGTTTCGTTATATTATTAAAGAAAAAATTCCGTAATGTGCGACAAAGGTAATATATTTTACCATTAAAATCAATTCTTTTTACTAACTTTGCTATGCAGTGGGGCAAAACTGCCTTTCACACACTGCCTGCGATAGTCAATGTTTTAAATTTGCAATTCTATGACTCTCAACTCTATACTGTTGCTGCTTGGCAACTTGGGCACTGGCGAATTGGTGCTTATTGCCCTTGTGGTGCTGCTGCTCTTCGGTGGCCGCAAAATTCCTGAACTGATGCGTGGCCTGGGTAAGGGCGTGCGTAGCTTCAAGGAAGGCCTCAATGATGTGCAGGAAGAAATTAAGCGTCCTATCAGCGAACTCGACGACAAGAAGGCCGACGGCAAAGAGCAAGAGGCCGATACAAAAAAATAAAAAAAACCAGACAACTTTGCCCCGGAATCCCAACGAATCGTTGCCCGAAATGTCGTTTTGGGACCATCTTGATGCGCTCCGTGCTGTGCTCATCAAGGTGGTGGTGGTGCTTTTGGCGTTTACCTTGGTGCTTTTCGCGTGCATGCCGAGCATATTCGACAGTGTGATTCTTGCTCCATGCAACGGCGATTTTCTGCTTTACCGCCTGTTTCAGAGAATAACGGCTGGCATCCCGTTTGCCCCGCAGTTCACCACCAGCGGGTTTCACGTCAATCTCATCAACATCCAGCTAGCCTCGCAGTTTTTCATCCACATGTCCACCTCGTTCTGGCTTGCACTGGTGCTGGCCTTTCCCGTGGTGCTTTATTTTGTGTGGACGTTTGTGAGTCCGGCTTTATACACCAACGAGCGTCACGGTGTGCGCCTGGCCTTTTCGCTCGGCGTGGTGATGTTCTACCTGGGAATTGCTGTGGGCTATTTTGTGGTGTTTCCGGTCACATTGCGCTTTTTGGCCGACTACCATGTGAGCGACATGATTCCCAACCAGATTTCGCTCGACAGCTACATGGACACCTTTCTGATGCTCATTTTTGTGATGGGTGTGGTGTTTGAGCTGCCGTTGCTTGCTTGGCTTCTTGGCAGTGTGGGTGTGCTTCGCCGCGGCTTCTTTGGCACCTACCGCCGCCATGCCATAGTTGCGCTGCTGGTTTTGGCAGCCATCATCACTCCCACGGGCGACCCGTTTACGCTGATGGTAGTGTTCTTGCCCATCTATCTGCTCTATGAGATAAGCGCAATGCTTGTCAAGCCATGATGCTACGCGGGCGGAATTATCACCCGTCTATCCCCCCTAAAAAAACATTCGTTTGCTGCGGCTCTTGCTAGCCTCTTGCGGCTCACCTGATGAAGCTTGTGGTTTGCCTTGGCTCAAGTTCGGGATGCTCCACGCCCTGCTTGCGTGCCGCCTCAATGCATTGCAGCAGCCAAGCCATGTTTCGGGCCAGGGTGCGCATGGTCTGCATCCCCTCAAGGTCGCGGCGCACTTCTTCGGGGGTGTTGCCGTGCACCTGATTCCAGTATTGCGATGTGACTATTGGCATGTTGTTGATGCTGAAATATTTGTTCATCGCGTCAAATGTGGCGCTTGCACCTCCACGGCGGCAGCTCACCACGGCGGCAGCGGGCTTCCATGCCATTTTGCCCCCTGCCGAATAGAACGCACGGTCCATAAACGACAGCATGGCTCCGTTGGGGCTTGAATAATACACCGGTGTGCCAAACACAAAGCCGTCATACTCATCGAGCTGGGCGGTAAACACGTTCACCTGGTCGGTGAGGGCACACTTGCCGGTCGTCTTGCATTGACCGCAAGCGAGGCAACCGCTCATCGGGCGAGCCCCAATCCAAAAAGTCTTAGTCTCTATGCCACATTCATTCAGTGTGCTGGCCACTTCGGCAAGAGCGGTGGCCGTGCAGCCGTTCACGTGTGGGCTGCCGTTGACAAGCATTACTTTCATAGTCAGTTATCCGTTTTCAGTAAGTGTCACAAATATACTCCAATAATGCCACTTCTGCAAGTTTGAGCTCCAAAGCCCTGCCAGTGGGCTACAGAGCACAAAAAAACTTTGTAAATGCGCACACAATAGCGATTATATTTCTACTTGAAATACGAATGGAAATAATTCGCTGGAAATTGCTATGCAGTATTTTGTCTCTGTTAATACAAGGTCGTTTTGCTTGTTCGTCAGCAAATGTTTTTTTGCGATAATAGGCCGCGTGTGGAAAAAATCCACCTTTCAAAAATCGATAAGCAAGTGCTTTTGCATGTGTCAGACAACGGGACCGGCTGTCCGCGCAACATCTCGGCCACCACCTTCTTCACCATGGCTTTTCCAAGATACAACGCTACAAGAAAATTTTGTTTGGCGTTACGGTTGATAGCTACTCAGCTCCACCAGATTGCCGTCGGGGTCTCGCAGATAGAGACTCTTCATTGCCCCCTGCGAACCGTGTCGGGTCACAATGCCGTCGATGATGTCAAAGCCATTGGCTTCTATCTCTGCCTTGAGCGCTACCAGGTCGTCGTCCACAATCAGGCAGAAGTCTTGCGAGCCATATTGTGGATTGCTGGCAGCGGGCGTGAACTCGCCCTTTACCATGTGCAGACTTATTTTTCCACCAGGGAAGTAAAGATTGTGGTGCCCGTTGTCCGTGCGGTGCTCCATGCCTAGGAGCCCGACATAGAAGCCGAGGCATTTTTCCAGATGGGCTGTGGTAATGACCAAATGGTCGATATGGTTTATTCTCATTATATTATACAATAATGTGTATTTTATCGTCAGATTCTTTGGCCTTGCCTTCCTCGTACATGCTATCGATGGCGTCTGCGAAACCATATCCATTGT
>CAVDUV010000027.1:0-37355 GCA_963612465.1 Bacteroidaceae bacterium
TGATCACGCCGCTGCCGGTGGTGCCCTCTGTGGGCTTCACACCGAGCGCCCGGGCGATGCTCTCCACGGCCTCACGCCGCTTGTCGTCAAGCTCCTGCCGCACGGGCTGGGCCACCTCCCCGCTGCGCTCGCTCTGCGGCTTCGCCTCTGCCTCTTTGGCAATGCGCTCCGCCTTTTGGGAAATACTTTCTTTCGATTCTCCCTTTGCCGGAGAAACATTGGCAGAGTTTTTCCTGCGTTTGATTTCGGCTTTAACCAATTTGGCAGCTATGTCAGCAGTAGGATTTTTTCTTGCAAGGTTATGCTCAAGATTTTGTAAAGTGCCTTCCAAGTCTTTGTCGGTAGCTTCTTTCAATGCTTCGGCTATGAGCTTTTCAACCTCCGCAGTGTCCTCCCCTTTGCTGACCTTGTCGCCAAGTTCGCGTCCTAACCTATATACCTTCTCATTCAAGACGCTAAAAGCTGCCTTAGTGGCCGCCTCTTTGTTTTCAGAAACAGGCGTTTCCACTTCGCTTTCAGCAGATTTCTTCCCGTTTTCTTGCAAAGCTGGCTTCGGAGCTTCTTCCCGCTCGGTTTCAGCATCGGGTTTATTCTCCTCGGTCTGCTCGGCAGTTTCTGTCGGTGTCGCTTTCTCTTGCTCGGTTGATTCCGTCTCGGCTACTGCGGGCTGTTGAGGCTCCGCACTGCGTTCCGCAGCAGCTTCGGCTTCTCCACGTTGCTCAGTCTTGGCCTGCTCGGTTGCTTCCGCCGGTGCGGTCTCGGTAGCGCTTGCGGCTTCCTCTGCGGCGCGTTTGCGCTCGTTCATGAGCGACTGCACGTTTGACCACGCCTCGACTGTGGCCTCAACCTCACTCACTTGACGGTCATACTGCTGCAGGGCGGCCTCGTGCTTGGCATCGGCCTCCTGCTGCGCTTTCAGCATCTCCATCGGCGAGCCCTTCAGCACCGCCTTCTTCACCGGCTTTTTCTTCTTCAGGGCCTCAAGCCCCTTCTTAGCCTGCTCCACCTGCGCATTCACAATGGCCGCCGTGGTCTCCTCGTTGCCGCCAGCCCAAACTGCTTTATTGCTGCAACTTTTGCCGTTATTGATATTATTGTGCTATATTTGCATTATGTAGAACAGTGTGCCACACCGCCCTCGCAGCACAACTGCCACACGGCGGAAACGGCCATCAAACAATCCACACAACAGCATGAACATAATAAACCGACTCTCGCCACGACAGATAGTCAAGACCTTAGTATCGTCGACCAAGCGGTTTCCAATCGCGATAGCGTTTGCCGCACTGCTAACAGTCTCGGTAATCTTCCTCAATCATACCGGCTCACAGTCCCTAGACGGCGACACGGCATTCTTCATCACATACTGGCCAGCCACCGCTGCCATGCTGTCGCTTAGCCTTGCTCTATGGGCCGAGGAACTGAAGCCACACAGACGGTTGCTGTCGGTGCTGGTGCAGACGGGCATTCATATCGCCTGGCTAGCCGGAGCCTGCTACACATCGTTTGGTCCACTCACCCCCATGCGCATAGGAGCAGCAATAGCGGCTAACACGGCCGTGGTGATGAGCACAGTGCTCGTGCCCTTCTGGCGCGAGCGCAATGACCTGGCTCTGTGGAACTTCACACTGCGCATGACCATTGCCGTGGCAGTGTCGTGGGTGATATCATCGATTTTGGCAGTGGCAGTGGCACTGCTCATCAGCTCAATTGAAAGACTGTTTGGGTTCAGCATAAACGAGAAGATTTATACCGACTTTTTTACAATCTGCGAGTGTTTGATAGCTCCGCTATTGCTGGCGCAGCTTGTGCCCCACGGTGAATCGAAACACGACCGCACGCCCGTCTTGCTCACCGGATTCGGCAAAGGAGTGGTCAACTACCTGCTGCTTCCGGTGACGGGAGCCTATGCCATCACACTATATGCCTATGCAGTGAAAATCATTATGCAATGGCAGCTGCCCAACGGATGGGTGAGTTACCTGGTGACGGCATTCGCTGCCCTGATGCTGATGGTGGTTGCCGTGCTCTACCCCTCGGTGCTCACAGGCAACTGTAGCCGCCTGCACAAGGCTGCCAGTCGTTGGCTTCCAGCCATGGTACTGCCCATGCTGATGCTGATGACCGTGGGCGTGGCCCGACGCATCGGCGACTATGGCATCACCATCAATAGGCTGTATCTGGCCGTGTTCAACGCATGGCTATACTTGGTGTGCATCGGGCTCATCATCAAGCGCAAGCGCATTTGGTGGGTTCCAGCCTCATTTGCCCTGCTGCTCATCATCACATCGATAGGCCCGCAAAGCATCTCTAACATAACACGCATCACGCTCAAGCGCCAAATTGCCGAGACCATGACACAGGCCGGCGTCACAAGCATGCCCATCGACAACAAGCAATATGAGCAACTGCTTAAGCGGTTGCCCGCCAACCAAGCCAAATGCCTCGACAGCCGACTTAAGTACCTGTGTTTCAACTATGCACGAACGGAAGCCAAAGAGATTATCAACTATGACGTGAGAATCGGCTTATTTACCGACAACATATCATCAGACCCAATGTTCCAGTCACAAACGGCCGACAACATGCTAAGCACTGCCTCAATGCTGCCACAAGGCTACAAGTATGTGACACACATAACAGGGACAAGAACAGCAATGAGCAAAAACAAGGCCGAGCTGACACTTGATGGTAACAACGGGCAACAGGTGAAATTCGTGGTCACCTACGAGCAAGTGCAGAAAGCATGTGAAGACTCAAAACAGAAACTCACACTGAAATCGCAAAACGCACTGCTGATGGTAGACAACATACAGTATTTCGACAGCGACAACAGCCTATACATCGACGGATTGCTACTTGAAAAGTGACACTTCACAGCCAAAGGCTACCACTTGGATCAAAAAGAAACAGAAACCAGCGCATCCACACTAACAGGATGCGACACACATAAAAGACATCGAATAAAAAAACAATGACAAAGCATTTAACACTGGCATGCATGGCAGCTCTCCTGCTCGCAACAGGAACGGGCGCCACAAGCTGCAAAACACGCACCCCGTCGGCTGCCAACAAAACGGCCTCACTGACCACCGACACACTGGCCACCACCCCTGTGGTCTACACACACATCTCGAGCGACTCATCGCTCAGGTGCATCATCAAAGCAGAAATCCCCATGGGCTCCGATGCACTGTCAAAAGGCGTGCGCAACTTCATAGCCAAGCAACTGGCCCAAAGCTACCTGCCCTACTCCTATTGCGAAGAAAGCCAGCTCAAGGACTACCCCACCTACAGCGGCAGCCCCGACAACGCCAAGGCAATGATTGACCATTACGGCAACTGCACCGTGAAGCTACTGAAAGCCATCAGCAAAGACATCAACTCGACAGTAACGGGGCAAGAAAAAGAGGCCGTATACAGCGAAATGAAAATCACCAAAGAGGCCGAAACCAAGCACTACCTCACCTACTGCACCACCACCTACAACGAGCTAGGCGGGCCGCACGGATCGTCGACAATCGAGTATTCCAACATCTCCAAAGTCACCAACAAGGTGATTGAGCAAGTGGTGGACTCCACCCGCATCAAAGAGCTGCAACCACTGCTCAGAAAGAACCTGCTAAAATACTTCAAAGAAGGCGGTGACCTCTCCATCACCGACCAAAACATCAACGATGCACTCACGCTGAAAGACGGCCTCATTCCACTGCCAGTGACCACCCCGCTCCTTGAAAGCGACGGAGTAACGTTCATCTACCAGCAATATGAGATTGGCCCATACTCCATGGGAATGCCAAACTTCACAATCCCCTACAGCGAAATCAAGCCATACCTCACCCCCGAGGTCAAAAAACTGCTATAACCCGGAACACAGCCAATCGTTGGCCACAAAGTGTTCACCACCCAACACATTAGGAATAACCATCATGATTGATATTGACGAGATTTATTACGACGCAGTAGACATGCTGCACGAGATGGTGGCCGTGCCATCGCTAAGCCGAGACGAGAGCGCAGTGGCCGATGTGGTTGAGCGCCACATGCGGCAATTCGGGCTCGACGTGAAGCGCCACGGGTGCAACCTGTGGAGCATCAGTCCCGACTTCACCCCCCAGCTGCCCACAATTCTGCTCAATGCGCACATCGACACCGTGAGAGTTGCCGACGGATGGCAGCACGACCCATTCACCCCCACCCAGGAGGCCGACCGCCTCTACGGACTGGGCACCAACGACGACGGAGCATCGGTGGTGTCGCTGCTTGCGGCATTCAGGATGCTCACATCGCACACGCAGCACTACAATTTGATTTTCCTGGCTTCGGCCGAAGAGGAAGTGAGCGGCAAAAACGGCATCGAGAGCGTGCTCCCCATGCTGCCCCACATTGATGTAGCCCTGGTGGGCGAACCCACCGGGATGCAGCCCGCAGTGGCCGAAAAAGGGCTGATGGTGCTCGACGGCGTGGTGCACGGCGTGGCCGGCCATGCCGCACGCAACGAGGGAGTGAATGCAATCTACAAAGCAATGAGCGTGATAGGCACGCTGCGGTCGCTTAAATTTCCCAAAGAATCGGCCATGCTTGGCCCTGTGAAAATAACAGTCACTAAAATAGAGGCCGGACACCAGCACAACGTGATTCCCGACCTGTGCACACTGCTGATTGACGTGCGCACCACCGACGCCTATTCCAACGTGCAGACGCTTGAGCTGATACGCCAAGCCGTGCCCGATTGCGAACTCACCCCCCACTCCACCCGCCTCAACCCAAGCGGCATCGACCCAAGTCATCCGATAGTGCAAAGGGCAGTAATGCTCGGCAAAGAGCCATTCGGGTCACCAACCTTGAGCGACCAAGCCCTTATGCCATTCCCGTCGCTTAAGATGGGACCAGGCGACTCGGCACGGTCGCACACCGCCGACGAGTATATCGAGCTACCCGAAATAAGAGAAGCCATCGACACCTACATAATCATTCTCGACGGCCTCACACTATAAACAGCAAGCCGTGACATACGAAAACAATCCCCGGCAAGGCAGACGCCCAGCCGGGGATTGTTGCAATATTTTTACTGCTGCGCGCAGCTTAGAAACCAAGCATTATGCCCAGCGACCAGTTGCGGAACTGAGGGCCGCACCCGCCTTTAAGCACATTTTGCGGACGGTAACGGAAATAAACCCCAAAGTCGCTAACGCCGAATCCCACAATGGCATCAAACGAAACCTTGCGCTGATGTATCTTCTTAATCGTCTGAGTGTGGTCCTCATCGCCAACGGTATACCTATTAGTGGCTGTTGCCCACAAGTTAAGGTCCATCACTGTTCCGGCAAACGCCTTACAATAGCTGCCAATGCGCTGACTCAGCAAGAGAGGGAATTGCAGCGACGTGACAGTGAGACTCGACTTAAGCTTGCTCCAGCCCTGATTGTTGTCGATGATGTGCAGATAGCCGTCGGCGGCCTTTTCGAAGCAAGTGCCGTTGTGCAGATTATAGTGGCGTGTTTCAAGACCGAATCCGAGCGATGCGCCAAAGCCGCAGCGAGTGTATAGCTCCAATCCTATGATGTTGAGTATACCCAACTCACTCTGGTGCCCAAGCGCGCGGTCGAGGTCGCCCGAGGCATCGTTGCGCGCAATGGCATGCCCCCAGCCGGCATACAAGCCGCTGAAAATCACATTCAATCGCACATGGCCAGGCTTCACGGTATCGGTCTTGGTAAACGGCACGCGCAGCACAAAGTCGCTCTCGGCCTGCGTGGTGTGCTCACGCACGCCGTTGTTGCGGTCGCTGCGATACACATATCGGTATTTCGGATTGCCGTCAACTCCCTCAATGGAGAGCTTCATGCCCGTGGAGTCTTCGGTTATTATCACATTGCTTGGGTTGTTCACCACCTTCACAGTGTCGGTGGTTGACGGTGCTGCAAGAGCAGCCACAGGAATCATGGCCAGTGAGGCCAACACAAGTAGAATCTTGTTCATATCATTGATGTTTTTTGTTATTGACTGATGAGTTTACGCACCTGCTCCTTTGAGGCAGATCCCTCCATGTAGATAAGCGTGACGCGGTCGGCCTTACGCGTGCGGGCCAGCGACTGGTTGAGGTAGAACACATATCGGTTCACGCCACCCGACCGCTGCAGCACATAGAAGCCAAAGTAGAGTTGGCCACTACGGTATTCCGTTTCGCGGTCAACGGCCGTGACACCATCTTTTGTGACCATTGCGGCTATAGTGGCCGCATTGGCCGCCGGCACCTCAAGACTGTGGTAGCGGGCGAGGCCTATGCCGCTGGCCTTCTTGCCCGTGACCAGGATTTCGGTGCAATCGTGCGCCTTGCCAAAGCGGGCAAACGCCTGACTCACATTGAGCGACGCACTCTGCGCTATTGCTGCCACGGTCAACAGCACCATAAGAGCCACCGTTGTTGTTAATCGTTTCATAATATAACTTGAATAATTTCACATATTTCATTATTTCATCGTGCAACGGCGTCAGTCGCCAACGGCCCGTCCCACACTGGCCAGCTGCATGGTTATGTTTTGATTCATGTCGGTGTGTGCCTCGCCCATTGCACTGAGGTTGCCACGCACCATCTGCATCACCTGCTCCTGACTTGTTAACCGCTGGCCGTTGACGTAGGCTATGCACTCGTCGGCATCAGCCGACCCCACATACAGGAGCGCTCCTGCAGTAACGACCAATGCCGCTACTGCCGCAACAGCACGCCAGGCCACGTTGCGGTGGCTGCTAGCCATGCGCTTGCGCCGCTCAAGCTCCATGCCCACGCTGGCAAACCCCATTGCCACACGCGCTTCGTCGATGTCGGAGCCCGACCACGGAGATTGAGCCAAAGCGTGGCGCAACAATTGCTCATCGGCATCAGAAGCCGTGCACTCAAAGTAATTGCCGATAAGACCTGCCAAGTCGGCCCGGGTGAGCCTTTGACCATCAACCATGATGCTTTGGGGCTGATTATTGTCGTTGTTATTCGTCATAAGCGTTATCAATCAATTTGTTTCCTTTGTCTGTAACAGTCACGCACCGCCTTGCGCGCACGACTCAACCTCATTCTGGCACTTTCTACACTGATGCCAAGCATTTCGGCTATCTCATCGAAGCCACGGCCTTCAAAGTCGTGTAGCACCAGCACTTGCCTCTGCGCCTCGGTGAGCTGAGTGTCGATAATGGCACGCACTTGGCGGTAGGCCTCGGTCCGGTCGGTCCATGAAGTGGGCTCATCGGCAGCCGCACCGGCATCTTCGAGAGGCACGCTGTGGCGACTCTGACGGCGGCGCACCGCATCAAGACTGGCATTGCGCACAGCCACCACCGCAGTGCCACAGGCAGCATCGCCCGACAACTGAGTGCGGCGCATCCACAACCGCGTGAACGCATCTTGCACGGCGTCGGCCGCATCGTCGCGGTTGCCGGTGATGCGCTGCGCCATGCTAAGCAGGCGTTGGCGCATACGACCTAACGTGGATGTCATAGTCTCATTGTCCATTGCTTTCACTTAAGATACGCAAAGGTAAGGATTTTGTAACGCACAAAACAGAGAAAAACACCACAGCCCAAGCAAAATCATTGCCTCTGGAGAAAAACAGACAGCGGCCCGGAATGACTGAATGGTCAAACCGGGCCGCTGTGCTATGCGGTTGGGTACAAGCCTATGTTACTTTATCAGGCCGTGGTTGCGGAGCAACGGAGTGGCATCAGGATCCTTGCCGGTGAAAGCCTTGAACTGAACCATGGGGTCTTCGGTGTCGCCCGACTCAAGGAAAATCTTGCGGTAACTGGCGGCAACCTCAGGATTCATCGGGCCCATCTGCTTAAACGTTTCCCAAGCATCGGCCTCAAGCACTTGCGACCACAGATAGGTGTAGTAGCCACAGCTATACTGGTCGTTAGCGAAAATGTGCTTGAAATAAGGACTGCGGTAGCGGAACTCGATTTCATCGGGCATGCCGATGCGTTTTTTCACCGACTTCTCGAATCCGCGCACGTCGATATCCTTGCACCAATTAAGCTTGTGCCACTCGATGTCGAGCAAAGCAGCACCCACAAGCTCAGTCATCATGAAACCCTGGTTGAATTGAGAAGTCTCAATCACCTTGTCGACCAGATTCTGCGGAATCACCTCACCGGTCTTGTAGTGGCGGGCATAGTTTTTCAGCACCTCGGGAAGCAAAGCCCAGTGCTCGTTGATTTGAGAGTGCATCTCCACGATGTCGCGGTCTACATTAGTGCCGGCAAGACCGCGGAACGGAGCCGTGGTGAGCATGCCCTGCAGAGCGTGGCCGAATTCGTGGAATGCAGTCTGTACCTCATCGATTGTGAGCAACGACGGCATGGTCTTGGTGGCCGGAGTAAAGCTTGCCACATTGTAGATGATGGGGCGCTCGCTCTTGCCCTCGTAGTTGTATTCAGAATTGAGCTCACTCATCCATGCACCCTGGGCCTTGGTGGCACGGGGAAAATAGTCGGTCATGAACACAGCCACGTGCTTGCCGTTGGCATCTTTCACGTCATAGACGGTGACCTCGGGGTTATATTTCGGGGCCTTCTTCATTTCGGTAAACGTGAGGCCATACAGCTTGTTGGCACAGTAGAACACACCGTTTTTAATCACGCTGTTGAGCTCGAAATACGGGCGCACCTCATCCTCGCTGAAGTTGAATTTCTCCTTCTTCACCTTCTCGGCATAGTAATAATAGTCCCACGGGGCAATCTTGAAGTTGCCTCCGTGAGCATCGGCATAAGCCTGCATGTCGGCCACTTCCTCCTTCACCTTATCGACTGCGGGATTGAATATCTGGTAGAGCAACTTCTCGGCATTGCTCACCTTCTTTGCCATCACAGGATCCACGGCATAGTCGGCAAACGAGTCGAAGCCAAGCAGGCGAGCCTTCTGCTGGCGCAGCTGAATCATCTCATTGATGTTTTTGCTATTGTCCCACTGGTCGCCGCGGCTGGCAGTGTTGGTATAGGTCTCATACATCTGCTGGCGCAAAGCCCGGTCGTCGGCACTGGTGAGCACAGCAAGGCGAGTGGCGCCAGTGGCAGTGAAAGCCCACTTGCCGGTTTCGCCCTGCTTGGCGGCAAGAGCTGCGGCATCATCGACCGTCTGCTGCGACAGGCCGCTCAAGCGAGCCTTGTCGCTGATGAGAATCACATTGTTGGCAATTTCGTGCATCACGTTGTTCATAAACGACAGGCCAAGGGCGGCCAGGCGCTTGTTGATTTCCTTGAGAGAGTCTTTCTGTGCGGCATTGAGCAGAGCGCCATTGCGCACAAAGCGCTTGTAATACTTGTCGGTGAGCCGGCGCTGAGCCTTGTCGAGCCCAAGCTTGTCGGCATTGTCGTGCACAGCCTTGATTTTGCGGAACAGGCCCTCGTTCATGTATATCTCGTCGTTGTGCGCAGTGAGCATGGGAGCCACTTGCTCGGCAAGGCGTTGCATTTCGGGGGTGTTGTCGCTCTCGCTCAGGGCATAGTAGACATACGACACGCGGTTGTAGATTTCACCGCTGTTGTCGAGGGCAAGCACGGTGTTGTCGAAATCGGGAATAGAGCGTTGCACCACAATTGCATTGATTTCCTCGTTCTGCTGCTCGATGCCGGCCTTGATGGCTGGCAGATAGTCGGCAATGGTGATTTTGTTGAACGGAGGAATGCCATACTGTGTGGTATAAGGCTCCATGAAGGGGTTCTGTCGGTTCACTGTCTTCTTGTTTGCGCCGGTTGCCACCGTAGCAAGGCAGCAAGCGGCCGTGATTGATAAAAATAACTTTCTCATTAGCAATAGTATGTGTGTGTTGTTGATTATTGTTTGTCAATATTTTTTTCAGTCCTTGGTCCACTCAAACGTGGCCACAAGCGGATAGTGGTCACTGTCGCCCTCACGCCAACGCTCGACCCCCACGGCCTTGAGCGCGCCACGATACAGGATGTGGTCGATGCGGAAGTAGAGACGGTAGGCATTGAACGTGTAGGTGGGCCCAAATGCACAATCGGCCCAGGCATCGGCCATGTCGGTGCCCCTCACAGTGCGATAGCAGTATGACGCCGGAGTGTCGTTGAAGTCGCCCGCCACAATCACGTTTTGTGGACTGGCATCGATTATTGAGCGCAAGCTGCGGGCTTCAGCGGCCCGCAGGCGGAAAGCCCTAGCCAGCTTGGCCAGCAGAGAGTGCTTCACAGCCTTGATTTCACGGCGCGAGGCCACTGTAGACTCGTCGAGAGTGGTGAGGCGCATATAAAGCTGCTTGTCGTCGGGCGTAAGGCCTATCGACTGCATGTGCACCGTGATGAGCCTGAGTTGGCGGCCATGAGGCATCTGCACGTCAAATATCTTGGCGAAAAAGTGATAGAGCGGGCCATACTGGTCGCGCCGGATAACCACGTTGCGCAGCACGGTATCCTCGACCACCTTGTAGGGGTAACGCGACATGATCACCAGGTCGTGATAGCCATTTGAGTGATAGGGGTAGGCTTTCTCGATTTGCGGGCGCATCATGCGTATCGACGGCAGGTTCACAAAGTCGGTATCGCTCAGTGCAGCCTCCTGAAGCACCACCAAGTCGGCGTTCTGCTTGAGGATGAAGTCCATCGACGGATTGCGGGTGGACTGCGTCCCGTCGTAGCGGCCAAAATTCATCACATTGAACGTGAGCACCTTGAATCGGTTGCCCGTGGAATCGCTGGCGGCCGAGGACGGGGGCGCGGACTTCACGTTGACGGGCGACGTCACCGCCACTGTGGGCCACGACAATGCCACAGCCAGTGCCATCACCGCAGCACATAGCCACTGGCGCAGCACAAGCCACAGCAGCAACAAGGCCAATGCCAACGTCAGCACAATGGGAAATGCAAGCGTTGCAACCGACCACAGCGCCGAGTGTGTGCTGGGGTTGAAGCAACCTCCGTAGGCACTCACAAGCAGCAGCACTGCGACGCACACCGAGGCTGTTGCAGCAATGGCCGTGAGCCAAGGGCGGCGGCGGTGAGAGTGATGCTTATGTAGCTGTCTGAATGTCATGCGTGTAGATTGTTGTGCCTGTGATGGGATTGGTTGGCAATATGGCCCGTGCCGGTCATTTACCCGAAGAACCTTTGCGCGATGATGCGCGGAAAAGCGTGTCGCGCTCGGCATCGGTCAAAGCCGAGTAGCCCGACCGCTTTATTTTGTCGAGAATCACATCTATTTCGGCCTCAGTCGGGGTTTGTGACTTTGCCTCGTGACGCTGCGACGCACTATAGTGGTATGCCCTGCCGCCCACCGGCTGCCCCACTCCGCGGCCCTTGCGCTTGAAAAGCATGCACAGGCGGTCGATAAGGGCATTGAGACGCGAGGTGACATCGGTGCCGCGGCGCATGCTCACGCCATAGACCAGTCCCACGAGAGCGCCACCAAGGTGTGCTATGTGACCGCCGGCATTGCCGGCATCAATCCCGAGGAAATCGATGAGTAAGGTGACTATCGCCACCCACTTAAGCTGCACGTCGCCAATGACAAACAGCCTCACCGGACGCTTGGGAGCCGTGACTGCCACAGCCACCACAATGGCAAGAATCGAAGCCGAGGCGCCAATGAGATAGCTCTGCCCATAGCGGAACGCAGGCATGAAGCTGCCGGCAAGCACAAAGGCTGCCGCACCGCCCAAGCCGCCAAGCACATATAGCCCGGTGAGCTGCTTGGGCGTGAAATAGTCGAGAAACATTGCGCCTAGCCAGTAGAGCCAGAGCAAGTTGAAAACAATGTGGAGCACATCATAGTGCGCCACCATATAGGTGAGCAGCGTCCACGGGCGATACAGCACCTGCTGCCAGTGCGATGGCACCTCAATCAGAGCCAACATCCAGTCGGCCGTGGTGCCCAGCAGGAACGCAAAGGCAACCGCCAGCCGCAGCACCAGAAACACGGCCACGTTGACGTAGATGAGCTTTATCAGCATCGACCCGGCCCGGTAGCGGACCTTCAGTTCGTCAATAAATCCCATTGCCGCCCCCTATCACATTTTTCTTTTTCCACACGTAAATAATCACAAAGCCCACGAGCATTCCGCCCAGGTGGGCAAAATGCGCCACGCTGCTCACAGCTCCGGTCACACCGAAGGCAAGCTCCACAAGGCCGTAGCCTATCACCATCCACTTGGCCTTGATGGGGAACGGGAATGGGATGATATACATGGGCAGATTGGGGAATATCATGCCAAAGGCAAGCAGCACGCCGAAGACGGCACCCGAAGCGCCCACGGTAATCAGCATGTTGTAGAACTGATTGACCGAACCGTCGGAAATCCACGCCTGTACCACGGCGGGAACCTGCTCTACGGGCACGCCCTGCATTTGGGCAACCGCTGCAAGCTCGGTTTGCCAGGCAAACTGCCACGACAACTCCTGCACAAGGCCGGCGCCTATGCCGCACGACAGATAGTAGAACAGGAATCGCTTCGGTCCGAGCACACGCTCAAGCGTGACGCCAAACATCCAAAGCGAGAACATGTTGAAAAACAAGTGTGTGATTCCGCCCGAGAGCGACGAGCTGTCGTGCATGAACATGTAGGTGAACAGCTGGACCGGATTAAAGTCGGTACCGAGCCAAAAGTGCAGACCCAGATATTGCGTGAGGTCGACGATGTTGCGGCTGCCGAGCACCATGGTGGCAAGCCACATAATCACGTTGATGAAAAGCAGATTCTTTGTCACAGGCGGCATGCCGCTGAATATTGAGCCTCGATTGTAAGCCATGATCAGAAGTGTTTTTTTGATTTTTACGCATTATGAAAAGCATAGTGGCAGCGGGACTAAACCCGATGTCACACGCTGCAAGCCGCCGCAGGCACCATGCACGGCAAGCGGCCATTTTAGTGTGCAAATGTAGTGAAAAAGGCTCTATATTACTATAGCCTAGCAGCGAAAGCCTCAAATTAAGGCGAAATTTGTATTTTTTTAGAAATATTCTTTGTCAACATAAATCAATTACCTATATTTGCGATATTTAACACCGAAAAATACTTTTATTATTCAACTAAAAAGCAAATTATTATGAACAAGACAGAATTAGTCAACGCTATTGCCGCCGACGCAAAACTGACCAAGGCTGAAGCAAAGGCCGCCCTTGAAGCCACACTCACTGCCGTAGAGAAAGCCCTCGTTGAAGGTGACAAAGTTGCCCTGGTAGGCTTTGGCACATTTGCCATCGCAGAAAAGGCTGAACGCCAAGGCGTGAACCCCCGCACTCACGAGAAGGTTACAATCGCCGCCAAGAAAGTGGTTAAATTCAAAGCTGGTGCCGAGTTGGCCGAGAAGGTTAACAAATAAACCATCCCCACAAAAAAAACAAGAAGCCAGTGGCACAGAGCCCACTTGGCTTAGAACGATAAATAAAGGCTTTGCCACGCTCCCCATGCAGGCAGAGCCTTTATTTTTTCCATATATTGCGGTCTGGTGTTGCCCTTAACTCCCAAAAACTGATGAACACACAAAAGACAGTGACTATCCTGGCGACAACACCTGCAAATCTGCGCCGCGGGGAGGCGCGGCGGTGAATTTGGCGATAAGGCTGATTTGCACTATCTTTGTGGGTTGAAACAGCCGCAAACGGGCGGTACACGTTTCACTCAAGAGCAAAACATGGCAGAAGAACTGGAACTTAACAACGGCAGCCGCCAGCCTAGCGACAATGGCGGCTACGACAAGCTGGTCACCCTCACCCCGCGCGAGCACATCAGGCGGCGCCCCGGCATGTACATAGGCAAGCTGGGTGACGGCTCGCAAAGCGACGACGGAATCTACGTGCTTGTGAAGGAAGTGGTGGACAACTCTATCGATGAATTCAACACCGGTTACGCCAAGCCACAAATAACCATCGACGTGGCCGACGGCACAGTGTGCGTGCGCGACTATGGCCGCGGCATTCCACTCGACCAGGTGAGAGACGCATCGTCGAAGATGAACACCGGCGCAAAATACGACACCGAGAACTACAAGCGCTCGGTGGGCCTCAACGGCGTGGGTATAAAGGCCGTGAATGCGCTGTCGAGCGAATTCTACATACGCTCGGTGCGCGACGGACAATGCTCTTGGGTGCGCTACCGCGAGGGACTCGTGGAAAAAGAAAGCGGCATCACGACAGCCGACGAAGGTGAGGAAAACGGCACACTGGTGCGATTCAAACCCGATGCAACGATTTTCAAGAACTATGCCTACCGCGACGACGTGGTGGAGACCATGGTGAAGAATTACTCGTTTCTGAACACCGGGCTCACCATCGTGCTCAACGGGGTCAAGTATCACTCACGCAACGGACTGAGCGACCTTGTGAAAGAGAACATGACCAACGACGCGCTGTATCCGCTGATGCATTTCAAGGGCGACGACATTGAGGTGGTAATCACCCATGCGGCACAGATAGGCGAGGAGTTCTACTCGTTTGTCAACGGACAGCACACCACACAGGGCGGTACCCACCAAAGCGCATTCCGCGAGGCCATATCGCGCACCATCAAGGAATTTTACGGAAAGAACTTCGAATACACCGACATACGCAACGGCATAGTGGCAGCCATCAGCATCAAGGTGGAAGAGCCCACATTTGAGTCGCAGACCAAGATTAAGCTCGGCAGCAGCGTGATGTGGAAAGACGGTCCCACCATCTACAAGTTTGTGAACGACTTCATCAAGAAGGAGCTCGACGACTACCTGCACAAAGACTCTGCCACTGCCGAGATTATGCTGAAAAAAATACAGGAGAGCGAGAGCGAGCGCAAGGCAATTGCGGGAGTCACCAAGCAGGCGCGAGAGCGTGCCAAGAAGACCGCACTCAACAACAGCAAGCTGCGTGATTGCCGTGTGCACTTCAGCGATGTGCGCGCGCCAAAGGACAACGACCGCCGCGAAGACACGTCGCTTTTCATCACCGAGGGATTGTCGGCAAGCGGGTCGATCACCAAGATTCGCGACGTGGAGACCCAAGCGGTGTTCTCGCTGCGAGGCAAGCCGCTCAACACCTATGGCCTTGAGCCGGTGAAGGTGTATAAGAACGAAGAGTTCGGGCTGCTGCAAGCTGCGCTTAACATCGACGACGGAATCGACAACCTGCGCTACAACAAGGTGATAGTGGCCACCGATGCCGATGTGGACGGAATGCACATACGCCTGCTGCTGCTCACCTACTTCCTGCAATTCCATCCCGAGCTGATAAAGACCGGGCACCTCTACATACTGGAAACGCCACTGTTCCGCGTGCGCAACAAAAAAGAGGCCAAGCGCAAGAGCCGCGCCGCCGGCAAGGAGGCCAAGAAGCAGAAAGTGGAGACCTATTACTGCTACAGCGACGAGGAGCGCGTGAACGCTATCAACAAGCTCGGCGACAACGCCGAAATCACACGATTCAAAGGACTGGGAGAAATCTCGCCCGACGAGTTTGCCGACTTCATCGGTCCCGACATGCGCCTCAACCGTGTGCAACTGCGCAAAGAAGACTCAGTGAAGGAGCTGCTTGCGTTCTACATGGGCAAAAACACCATGGAGCGCCAGGAATTCATTATGGACAACTTGATTATCGAAGATGATGAAGACATCACACTGCACTGAGGCAGCCAGCAAGCGCATCGCCTTGTTCCCGGGCTCATTCGACCCGTTCACCCGCGGCCACGAATCGATTGTGGAGCGTGCATTGCCACTCTTCGACGAGATTGTGATTGCCGTGGGCATCAACATCAACAAGCAGGCACTCACCTCGATGGAGAAGCGGCAAGAACTGATAAGGAACACCTTCCGCAACGAGCCTAAAGTGAGGGTTATCACCTACGACGGCCTCACCGCCGATGCGGCCAAGGCATGCGGCGCGCGCTTCTACCTGCGCGGCGTGCGCATGATTCAGGATTTCGAGAACGAGATGAACATGGCCGAGGTGAACCGTGAATTGTCGGGGCTGGAGACAGTGCTGCTCTACACACTGCCAGAGTATAGCCATATCAGCTCAAGCATAGTGCGCGAGCTGGTTAAGTGGGGCCAAGACGTGAGCCGGTATCTGCCGCGCAACCTTGAGCGGTCGCTCGTGCCGCCGTCGTGGAGATCCACCACAAAACAGGACTGACACACATCTACAACTGAAAAAATAAAGACATACACATTTCACACAGAGCACAATGAGTAAATTAAGGACAATAATGATTGCCGCACTTGCGTGTATGATGGCGGCAAGCGCACAACGGCTGCCCGAAATGATGCAGAAACTGATGAACGCCGAGTATGCCATCAGCAATTTCTACGTCGACAGCGTTGACGAGAAGAAGCTGGTGGAGGACGCCATCACGGGAATGCTGAGCAAGCTCGACCCGCACTCGACCTATACCGACGCCCGCGAGACAAAAGAGATGGAAGAGCCTTTGCAAGGCGAATTCAGCGGCATAGGCATCCAGTTCAACATGCAAAAAGACACCCTGTATGTGATACAGACCATTGCCGGAGGCCCGTCGGAGCGCGTGGGCATCGTGGCCGGCGACCGCATTGTGACAGTCAACGACACCACAATAGCCGGTGTGAAGATGAAGAACACCGACATCATGAAGCGCCTGCGTGGCAAAAAAGGGTCGAAAGTGACGGTGCAAGTGAAGCGCCAGGGCACGCCTAAGCTAATCACCTTCCGCATCACCCGCGACAAGATACCGCTATACAGCGTCGATGCCAAGTATATGCTCAACGACAGCACCGGCTACGTGCGCATCTCGCGGTTCGGGGCCAAGACCTACGACGAGATGATGGAAGCCCTCAACACCTTGAGTGCCCAGGGCATGCGCCAGCTTGTGCTCGACCTGTCGGACAACGGCGGCGGCTACCTGCAGGCAGCCATCGAGATGAGCAACGAATTCCTGGACAAGGACGATATGATAGTCTACACCCAAGGCAACAACACGCCTCGCAGTGAGGCACGCGCCGAGGGCAACGGCCGCTACAAAGACCTGCGTATGGTGGTCATGGTCAACCAGTATTCGGCCTCGGCAGCCGAGATTTTCACCGGAGCCATGCAAGACTGGGACCGCGCCGTGGTGGTGGGCCGCCGCACATTTGCCAAGGGCCTTGTGCAACGTCCGTTCCGCTTTGCCGACGGTTCGATGATACGCCTTACCATTGCACGCTACTACACCCCCTCGGGGCGCTGCATCCAGAAGCCCTACATCAAGGGCAACCGCCGTAACTACGACGAAGACATCGTGCGCCGCCTGAAAGACGGGGAATACTACTCGATCGACAGCATACAGTTCAACGACTCGCTAAAGTATACCACCTTGCGCAACCACCGCACCATCTATGGCGGCGGAGGCATAATGCCCGACGTGTTTGTGCCCATCGACACCACAGAATATAGCGACTATTACCGCGACATGGTGGCCAAGGGCATAGTGAACCAGTATTGCCTCGGCTATGTGGACAAGCACCGCAAGAGCCTGCAGAGCCGCTACCCCACTGTGGCCGACTTTGACCGCGGTTTTGAGGTGAGCGAGGCCGAGATGCAGCAGTTTGTGGACATGGGCAAACGCGACAGCGTGAAGTTTGACGTCAAGCAATACGAGACCAGCAAGCGGCTTATGCGCAGCGTGATTAAGGGGCTGATAGCCCGCGACGTGTATACCGACGCCTCGGCCTACACAGTGATCATCAACCACGACAACCGCGAGTTGCAGGCAGCTCTGAGCGTGCTCAATGACCGCGCTCGGTTTGACGAGTTGCTCAAGCGGGGCAATGCCGAATACGACGTGATAGCCGCGCGCCACAAAGCGGCAGCAGAGGCCAAAGCAAAAGCCGCCAAGACATCGAAATAGGCTTGCCCGCCATGGGCAAAGCACCGCCGGCAAAGCAAGAGCTTGCCGACGATGCTGAAAAAAAACACGGAAACACGCAAGTGGCCGGGCAAGAAGCTGCCCGGCCATTGTGATACAAGGCTGCGGGCAAGCCACAGCCACACATCTGCAAAATCATTAAAAACGTATATTATGGCTAAAGTAACCGACATGACGAGCGGGGCATGCATGCCGCTCATTCTGAAGTTTGCGCTGCCGCTGCTGCTGGGCAACATGCTGCAGCAGACCTATATGCTGGTAGATGCCGCCATTGTGGGCCAGGCCCTGGGCATCAACGCCCTTGCCGCAGTGGGAGCAGGCTCAAGTGTGATATTTCTGATACTCGGGTTCTGCAACGGCTGTTGCGGCGGTTTTGCCATACCAGTGGCCCAAAAGTTTGGCGCACACGACTACCGGTCGATGCGGCATTTGGTGAAGTCGAGCCTCAAAATCACCGCAGTGGCATCGGTGGCAATAGCCATTGTCACATGCCTGATGTGCCCCCACATACTGCAGTGGATGCAGACCCCCGACCAAATCTTCGACGACGCCAACATATATCTCATAATCACCTTTGCCGGCATTCCCGCCACATTCTACTACAACTTGCTCTCGAGCATCATCAGAGCCCTTGGCGACAGCACCACACCATTCTGGTTTCTGCTCTTTTCCACCGTGCTCAACATTGTGCTCGACCTGGTGTGCATACTTGTGCTCCACTGGGGCGTGGGCGGAGCCGCCATAGCCACCGTGGCATCACAGGGATTGTCGGCAGTGCTATGCTATGTGTTTATGTCGACCAAGTTTGATGTGCTCAAGCCACAGCCGTCCGACGGGCGGCGCACCATCATGAGCCAAGCACGCATACTGCTGTCGGTGGGAGTACCCATGGGGCTGCAATTCTCAATCACAGCCATTGGCAGCATCATGCTCCAGAGCAGCAACAACGCCCTGGGAGCCGACTACATCAGCGCTTTCACCGCCGCAATGCGCATCAAGATGTTCTGCATGACTCCACTTGAGAGCCTGGGCATAGCAATGGCCACATTCTGCGGGCAGAACTACGGAGCCGGATTGCCAGAGCGCATCACAGCCGGCATCAAGAGCGCCATCAAGATGATGCTTGCCTACTCGGCAGTTATGATTGTGGTGCAATGGACCTTGAGCGAGGCCGCCACGATGATGTTTGTTGCCGCCAGCGAGACCGCAGTCATCAACTATGCCGCACGGTTCCTGCATGTGTCAGTGTCGTTCTATCCGGTGCTGGGCACACTGTGCATACTGCGCTACTCCATCCAAGGTGCCGGATTCACCAAGCTGGCCATGTTTTCGGGCGTGAGCGAGATGGTGGCGCGCATCCTGGTCAGCGTGCTGGCCGTGCCGCTTTGGGGCTTTTGGGCCGTGTGCTTCGGCGACCCCACAGCATGGATTTTTGCCGTTGCCTTCCTTGTCCCGGCATCGATATACGTCGACCGTCGCCTGCGTCGCACACTGCACGGCCCTGCACCCGCCAAAGCCTAAAGCATGGCCACGCACAACGGCGCATGGCATTTTTTAAATACTTATTAAATAAAATAATTGCCTGGTCTAAGGCTTATTTTAGTAAATTTGCGATTTAAAGCTAACCACACTGCTATTATGGAAAAAATCAAAGTGAGAATAGTGAACCGCAGCACCAACGAGCTGCCCGCCTATGGCACACCGCAGAGCGCCGGAATGGACCTGCGCGCATGGCTCGGCGAGCCAGTGACCCTTCAGCCGCTCGAGCGCCGGCTGATACCCACCGGAGTGAGCATAGAGCTCCCCGAGGGATATGAGTGCCAGGTGCGCCCTCGCAGCGGACTGGCATTGAAACGCGGACTCACGCTGCTCAACACACCAGGCACCATCGATGCCGACTACCGCGGAGAGATTGGGGTGATAATGGTGAACCTCGACAGCAAGCCACAGACCATTGAGAACGGCGAGCGCATCTGCCAAATGGTGGTGGCGCGCCATGAGTGTGTGGAATGGGAGGCTGTGGACACGCTGAGCGAGAGCGAGCGCGGCGAAGGCGGCTTCGGGCACACTGGCGTGAAGTGAGCCACAGTTGTTGTTACAGAATCGCAGAAAACAAGAGAGACATGAACATCTCATCGAAACATATGGCCACCGCGCTGGTAGCGCTGCTTGCGGCCATTCCGGTGATTGCCGGCAGCAAGCGCAGCAGCCAGGACATGACAGCCGACCAGCGGAAGGCCGAATACGTGTTTGTGGAAGCACAAAACCAAAAGTCGCAGGGCAACACCGGAGCCTTCTACGACCTCGTGAAATATGCCCACGACCTCGACCCCGAGAACACAGCCATAGGCTACTACCTGGGCTACTGCCTGGTGACTATGGACAACCCCACCAAGAGCAAGGCCGAGCGCGGACTTGCATTGATGAAGGAACATGTTGACGCCGTGCCCACCGACTTCTACGAAGCGTCGTTCTACAGCGATGCCAGCATGGCCATGGGCCGCAAAGACGAAGCATTGCGCGTGGTGAAGCGACTGGTGGAACTCGACCCCACAAGCCTGGAATCGCAGATAAGACTGGCCGAGTGCTACCAGCGCATGAACAACTTCAGGATGGCCATTGCCACCTACGACACCATTGAGCGCCACCAAGGCAAGACGATAGAACTCACTGCCCGCAAAATAAGCGCTTACTCGGCTCTCAACGACACCGTGGGAGCCTTGCGCGAGACACGGTCGCTGCTCAACTCGGCGCCCAACAACGCCACCTACAACATGGCTCTGAGCAAGATGATGCTTCAATTCGGCATGAACGACAGCGCCTTCCACTACATCGACCAGGCACAAAAGCTCGACCCCGACAATGGCATGATTTACCTTACCAAGGCACAATACTACAACATGCTTGGCGACTCGGCAAGCTACGACCGCGAAGTGTATAAGGCACTGATTGCCCCAAACCTCGACGTTGAGTCGAAAATCGACGTGCTCGCCACCTACACCAGCACACTGCTTCAGCGCCAAGACACCACACCGCGCGTGGAGCGATTGTTCAAAGTGCTGCTGCGCCAGCACCCTCACGAAGGCACCATTCACGACCTCTACAGCGAGTATCTAGTGGCCCGCAACGACTACACGGGAGCAGCCGAACAGCTCGGTTACCTGCTCGACATCGACCCAACCGATGCCAAGGGTTGGCGCAAGCTGATGATAGTGAACATGATGGGAGAGAACTATCCCGCAGCCATCAAAGCGGCACAGCGGGCTCTTGAATATAACCCCGACAGCATCAACCTCTATAAATACATTGCCCCGGCCTACTTCCAGATGAAGGAATATGACAAGGCCCTACAGACCTACAACGAGGCCCTGCACCGCGTCGACACCACCCAGGCAAGCCTGCGGTCGGACCTGATAGGCGGCAAGGGCGACGTGTATTTCGAGATGGGCGACACGGCACGGGCATTTGCCGCCTATGAGCGCGCGCTCAAGGTATATCCGGGCAATGCAAGCATCCTCAACAACTACGCCTACTTCCTGGCAGAGTGCGACTCAGCCCTCGACAAAGCCGAAAGCATGGCCGGGAAAGCCGTCAACGCCAACCCCGACAACGCCACATTCCTCGACACCTACGCATGGATTTTCTATAAGAAACACGATTATTCCATGGCCCTGTTCTATATCAAGAGCGCCGTCGACAACGACGACACCGGCAGTGCCGACGTGCTCGACCACTACGGCGACATACTGTGGTTCAACGACAAGCACGACGAGGCCGTGAAGCAATGGGCCGCCGCCCTCGAGAAAGACCCCGACAATGCCTTGATAAAGGAAAAAGTGGAGAAAAAGGAATGGATAGGCCGCCCGACAAAATGACGGCCACCCGGCAATACCTACAAGCACAAAAAAACGCAACAACATGGCAACAAGAAGAATCATAATCATGGCAGCCACCATAATGGCACTCACACTGAGCGCATGTGGCACCAAGCGCGCCGCCACAGGCAGTGCCGCCTACACATCACGGCAGACCGAGTCGCCCACCACAAGCACACGGCTCAATGCCATAGCCGAGGCAACCGGCAACTGGACCACACTAAGCGCCGGTGGCACAATAGGCATCAGCGGCTCGAGCAATTTGTCGTCGAAAATGCAAATGCGCATGGAGCGCGGCAAGAGCATCTACATATCGCTGCGGCCACTGCTGGGCATCGAGGTGGGCCGCCTTGTGGTTGTGGGCGACTCGGTGATAGTGATCGACAAGCTGCACAAACGCTACATTGCCGCCAACGCATCGCTGCTAACCGACGGAGTGCCGGTCGACGTGACGGTGCTGCAAGACATATTCCTCGGCCGCCCCTTTGTGCTCGGCGAGGGCACATTCAGCAAAAGCCTGATCAGCAAAGTGAAGATGACCAACGTAGACGGCACCATGGTGGTAGAGCCCCGCAACCAGTATGCAGGATTCACCTATAGCTTCGCCTTCGACGGCGACAACCGCATAAAAAGCGTAGACGTGACACCGGCCGGAGCAAAAACCACCACCTACAGCGTGACCTACGGCAATGTGGAAAACACCGATGCCGGTCTGGTGGCCGGAAGCGTGAGCGCAACATCGAAAATAAAAGGGAAAACCTTCACACTCAGCATCGACTACAGCGGCATGGGCTGGAACGAGAGTGTGAAAATCGACACCAAGATACCCAGTGGCTACATGCGCATCGACAGCAAGCAGCTGCTCGACATGCTGGGCAACGGCCAATAACTGCCGGGCACTGCATCACCCCCAACCAAGAAAAGAAAGAACTTGCATGATTGAAATAAGCCTATATGACAGCAACATGAGCCGCGAGTGGGACGAAGCCGTGCGACAAAGCCGCAACGGCACATTCCTGCTCGAACGCGCCTATATGGACTACCACAGCGACCGATTCAGCGACTGGTCGCTGGTGGCCCGCCGCGCCGGACGCATCGTGGGACTGCTGCCCGCCAACCGCAACGGCGACATCCTGTATAGCCACCAAGGACTCACCTACGGCAGCTGGATAGTGCCATTCAAGCATTTCGATGCCACGGTGATGACCGACATAGTTGACGCATCGGTCGACTTTATGCGCGGCCACGGCATAGGCACCCTCATCTACAAGCCAGTTCCACACATCTATCACCGCTATCCCGCCGACGACGATTTATACGCCCTGTGGCGCAAAGGTGCCAAGTGGGCAGAATGCAACATCAGCACAGCCATCGACCTCAACAACCCCATACCGCTCGACCGAGGCAACAAAAGCGGACTGAAAACCGCCTTGCGCTCAGGCGTGACCGTGAGCGAGAGCACCCGGCTGCCCGAATTCTGGCAGATACTGACCAGCGTGCTGCAAGAGCGCCACTCCGCCATGCCCGTGCACACACTGGCCGAGATAGAGTTGCTGCAGAACCGGTTTCCCGAGCAGATACGGCTCTTTGCCGCATCGGCCGACGGCATCATGACGGGCGGCACGGTGGTGTATGTGTGCGGCCCGGTGGCCCACTGCCAATACATTGCCGCCAACGACCACGGCCGCGAGACACACGCCCTGACGGCAGTGTTTGCCCATGTGGCCGAAGCGGCACGCCAGATGGGATGCCGGTATCTCGACTTTGGCATATCTAACGAAGACCACGGGCAATACCTCAACGCGGGACTGGTGCAGCAGAAAGCTCGGCTCGGAGGCCGTGGAGTGGCCTATCACACACTGCAACTCGACATCACACAATAAGAAGACAAAAAAGAAATGGCAGAACACGGCGGCATATCACGTATGGCCATCAAGGCGATGGGACTGTTCGGCGGCGTGCAGATGGCAGGCATAGTCTGCTCGATACTGCGCACCAAGCTGGTGGCCCTGTGGATAGGGCCGTTAGGCATGGGCCTGTTTGCCATCTTCAACCAGGCCCTCGACATGCTCAACACCGCCACCAACCTGGGAGTGCGGTCGAGCAGCGTGCGCGACGTGTCGCAAGCCATGGAACACGGCGACACAAACCAGGTGGCGCGCATTGTGGCGGTAGTGCGCCGGTGGTCGGTGTGGCTGGGCATGGGCGGAGCCATTGTCACGGCAGCCCTGGCGCCGATGCTGAGCCGCCTATCGTTTGGCGACGAGAGCCGCCTGTGGGAATTCATTGCACTCAGCATTGCGGTGCTCCTTGTGGCACTGACCAACGGCGAGTATGCCGTGCTTCAAGGCTCGGGCCGGCTGAAGCGGCTGGCCAGCGTCACGCTGTGGGGCACACTCGGCGGCCTTGCCATCTCCATCCCGCTGTTCTACTGGCTACGTGAGCAAAGCATCATGCCATCGATAATCGCCTATGCCGCCTGCTGTGCGGCAGCAGCAATGTGGCTGCGCACCCACGACACCACAGGCAAGGAGGCACACGTGCCAGCCGGCGAGGCATTCGGCATGGGCCTTGGCTTCGTGAGACTGGGAGCCTACATGACAGCCGGCAGCATAGTCACCCTTGTGGCCTCCTATGCCTTCAACGCATGGCTCAACCATGTGGGCGGCACGGCCGAAGTGGGCTTATACCAAGCCGGCTACACCCTTGTGAACAAATACACCGGGCTGGTGCTCACCGCCCTGGGAATGGAATACTATCCCCGCCTTGCCCGTGTGGCCACAAGCCGGCTGCGCCTCGGCACATTTGTGTGCCAGGAGATAGGAATATGCATGATGGCCATGGCGCCGGTGGTGGTGATGTTCATGCTTCTGCGCGCGCCCATTGTGGCAGTGCTCTACTCCAGCGAGTTTGCCGGAGTGCTCACCATGGTGTCGTGGTGCCTTGTGGGCACGGTGCTGAGAGGGCTGTCGTGGTGCATGTCGTTTGTGATACTGGCCAAAGGCGACGGCCGCGTGTTTCTTGTCACCGAGACATTGAGCGCAGCCGCAGGACTGGGGCTCAACATCGCATTCTACAACCACTGGGGGCTCGACGGCTTGGGCGTGTCGTTTGCCGTGTGGTATGCTGTGTATGTGGCAATAGTGTCGGTGGTGTATTTCCGCCGCTACAAGCTGCGCCTGTCGGGCCGTTGCCTCATGGGGGCGGCTTGGGCCATGGCAGCAGCCTTGTGCGCCCTTGCCGCCATGCAAAGCGGCAATGTGGCAGCAACGGTGGCAGTGGCAGCAGCTACGGTGGCGGTGAGTGCTGCGCAAGCCAGGCGCATGTGGCGGCACTAAGGTGCCTGACATGGTGGCTATGAGCACTATAAATCAAGCCAATAAACAGAAAATTAAATTTACTAAAATCGCAGAAAAAACTTTGCAAAGACAAAAATAGTGTCTACCTTTGCAAGCGAATAGAAATTAAGAATAACGGTGAGGAATCTCAGATGCAAAGATGAGATTCTTCTCCTTTTTACTAATTACAAAATTAAAATTTTCCATGGCTATAAGCTACATGACAAAAGAAGGCTACGACGCCAAGATGAAGGAGCTCGCTCGACTGGAAAACGAGGAGCGCCCCGAAGTGGTACGCGCCATTGCCGAAGCACGTGAAAAAGGCGACCTATCGGAAAACGCAGAATATGATGCTGCCAAGGAACGGCAGGGTATGCTCGAGGCTAAAATCTCGGAGCTGAAGAATCTGGTGGCCACTGCCCGCATTATCGACCAGAGCAAGCTGCAGACCGAAGAGGTGCAACTGCTCAACAAGGTGACCATTAAAAATGTGAAGAACAACGCTAAAATGACATATACCGTGGTGAGCGAGACCGAAGCCAACCTTCGCGAGGGCAAAATCTCTATCACCACACCCATCGCCAAAGGTCTGCTGGGCCACAAAGTGGGCGATGTGGTGGAGGTGCAGGCTCCCGTAGGCAAAATGCAGTTTGAAATTCTTGAAATAGGCATTTGATTATGGCATCAGTATTCAGTAAGATTGTGGCTGGCGAAATTCCGAGCTACAAAGTGGCCGAAGACGAGAACTACTATGCGTTTCTCGACATCAGCCCCGTGGCCAAAGGGCACACGCTGGTCATTCCCAAGCATGAGGTGAATTACATATTCGACCTCGACGAAGCCGAGTATGAGGGCCTGTGGAACTTTGCCCGCCGTGTGGCCAAAGCCATGAAGCAGGTGCTTCCGTGCCAGCGCATAGGCGTGGCTGTGATGGGTCTGGAGGTGCCACACGCACACATTCACCTGGTGCCCATCAACAAGGAGAGCGACATGAATTTCTTTGCCGACAAGCTTAGCCTGCCGGCCGAGGAGATGGCCGCCATTGCCGCCAAGGTGAACGAGCAGTTCAACCTCAACAAATAAACAAGACCTTTATAAAAAGGCAAACGACAAGAAACGCTGAAAAAAGCCTCTCATCGGAGGGTCTTTATCACATAACCATAAAGGCTGGATAAGATGATGAGCCTACACACGGTAGGCAACAATCTCTTTTCCGGCCTTTTTTGTGCTTATCAACAACGAAAAAAGAAAAAACTACAGAAAAATGAAACGTGACGCAATCGACTTGAGCAAGAGCAATGTGTATGCACTTTTTTGCAAGTATTTTTTCCCCACACTGATGGGTATGCTGGGAATGTCGGCCGTAACGGCAATTGACGGCATCTTCATAGGGCACGGCGTGGGCAGCCAGGGCATAGCCGCCGTCAACATATGCATACCGCTACTGATGATTCTTACCGGAGTGGGACTTATGGTGGGCATGGGATGCTCGGTGGTGGCATCGGTCCATCTGGCCCGAGGGAAAGCCAAGGCTGCCAGCATCAATGTGACCCAAGCCATGATATTCTCGTCGCTGGTGGCACTTGTGCCCACCGTGATTGTGATATCGGCACCCGAGACCGCCGCAATGGCAATGGGATCGTCGCGCACCCTGCTGCCGCTGGTTGTTGACTACATGGTGTGGTTTGCCCCATCGTGGGTGTTCAACATGTGGATTGCCGTGGGACTGCTGGTGATCAGGCTCGACGGGTCGCCGCGATATGCCATGATGTGCAGCCTGCTGGCCGGAGCGCTCAACGTGGTGCTCGACTGGCTGATGATATTCCCGATGGGAATGGGCGTGAAAGGAGCCTCGATAGCATCGACCATAAGCATCATTGCGGGCGGACTGATGGTGATAGTCTACCTGACAAAATTATCGGGTAAAGTGAAGTTACACCAATTGAAGATGAGCATTAAAAGCCTGCGTCTGTCGATGCGCAACATAGGCTACCAGTGCCGCATAGGCTCGTCGGCGCTGCTCGGCGAGAGCACGCTTGCCGTGCTGATGTATATGGGCAACCGCACCTTCATGCACTACCTTGGCGACGACGGTGTGGGCGCCTTCGGAATCACGTGCTACTATACCCCGTTCATTTTCATGATAGGCAACGCCGTGGCGCAATCGGCCCAGCCGATAATCAGCTACAATCACGGCTTGGGACTGCGCAGGCGCGTGTCGCAAGCCACCAGCATTGCCATTGCCTCGGCAGTGACTTGCGGCATGATAGTGGCATCAATATTCACTCTGTGTCCGCGATTGCTTGTGGGGTTGTTTCTCGACCTGGGCAGCAACGCTGCCGTGATTGCCGTCGAGGGGTTGCCCATCTTTGCCACCGGGCTTGTGTTCTTCATATTCAACGTGACCCTGGTGGGCTATTACCAAAGCGTGGAGCGCCCGCTCCCGGCCGCCATATTCGCAACACTGCGCGGACTTGTGCTGCTGGTGCCCGCATTCATCATAATGCCGCACATAATGGGCAACGACGGCATCTGGATGGCAATGCCAGTGTCGGAGGCCCTGACAGCAGTGGCAATCGTGGCTTATGCCGCAGCTGGGCGCCATCACGACGGGCGCCTGCAAAAGAACGAAACCAAATGAGGCACAACAGCGGAATTATTGCTAAATTTGAGGTCTGATTTCAATTGAGGTCAGGCCTCAATTGCCGTTAGGCACTCACTTAACCAAACGCTATGACTATAAAAGACAGATTTGAGGCGCTGCTGCGCGAAATGAACCAAGGCATCTATGAGAAAGAGACCGAGATAGCACTGTCGATGTGGGCAGCCGTGGCCGGCGAGAGCATAATCCTGCTCGGCCCTCCCGGAGTGGCCAAGTCGATGGTGGCACGGCGGCTCAAGCAAGCCTTCAGCGGAGCAAGGTCGTTTGAATACTTGATGTCGAGATTCTCGACACCCGACGAAATCTTCGGTCCGGTGAGCATAAGCCGCCTGAAGACCGACGACTCCTATGTGCGCGCCACCGATGGCTATCTACCCACAGCCGATGTGGTGTTTCTCGACGAGATTTGGAAAGCCGGCCCTGCCATCCAGAACACGTTGCTCACAGCCATCAACGAGAGGCTGTTCCGCAATGGCCGACACGAGGTGCGCCTGCCGCTGAAACTGCTTGTGGCCGCCAGCAACGAGTTGCCAGCCCGCGGCGAAGGCCTGGAAGCATTGTGGGACCGCTTCATAGTGCGCGTAGAGTGCCGCAACATAGCCAGCGACGACAATTTCGACCGCATGATTACCGCCGCCGCGCAGCCGGCCGACGAATGCGCAACCGGCATAGAGCCGCTGCAAATCACCCAAGAGGAATATGACAGCTGGCACACCGAAATCGACAAGGTGGAATTGCCGGCCGAGGTGCTGCAGATTCTGCACCAAGTGAAGAAGGCGATGACTGCCGTGAAGGTGGAGGGCGAGAGCGAAAGCCGCAATGTGTATGTGAGCGACCGCCGCTGGAAGAAGATAGCCCACCTGATGCGCACAAGCGCATTCATGCACGGCCGCGGCAAAGCAACCGTGGCCGACCTGCCGCCTCTGCAGCACTGCCTGTGGCAAGAGCCTGAGGAGCACGACGGGATAAGAGACGACATCATGCGCATCCTTTTTGCCCCAATTCAAGTACGCCTCGACGAGATAAAGGCGGCACTTGCCGACGAAATCAGGGCCAAGCGTGCCGCCGAGGCACAGGGACGTGTGTCGGCACGCACACTGCAGCGCGACAACAACAAGCGGCTGTACAACAAATTCTACTACCACGTGCTGCGGCGCGGCAACGGCCACTCATACATCGTGGCACACGACTACCAAAACCTGCCCATGGCCGGCACCGGGAAGCAAGAACGCGGCATAGAGTATGCCGACAAGAGCAACCCCAACGTGACCATACTGCGCACCTACAATCATGGCACCGCGCCCGTGGGCTCAAGAGACGTGAACTTGTCGCGCCGAGACGACAGCATCATTGTCGACAACACACAGTATCCCATTGAGCTGAACGAAGGCACCCAAGCCACCGAACTGCCGCACGCCACCCAAAGTTTCCGCGACTTCTATGCCGAGGTGGAGGAGCTCAATGCCGAGCTCACCACATTCACCGCCGAGCTCAACGGAAGCCTGCTCGCCAGCAGCAGCGACCGGAACATGATTGACAACACGCGCCGCCGCATCCAGCAAGAAATTGCGTTTATGCGCGTCGACATAGCCAAACTCGATGACTGATTCAGCCAAACAATCGGACTACTGGGACTTCCTGCTGCACGGCCGGGGCACGATGCACGTGAGCCGCTACCTGAAGATGATAGAAATCTTCGTGAACACGGGCGAGATAGCCGGGCACGGCGTGGCATGGCCCGAAGACCAACTGTGGCGCGAATATGACGACCCGCTGGTGGCATACCTGATAAGGCTGATGAGCGACCCGCAAATCAAGGCACAGGTGCTGGGCAGCCGCATGTGCGGCAAGATTTTCTATTCTACCGTGGGCCGCTTCGTGGTGGAGGCAAAGCATCAAGAAGAGTTTTTCACACAGCGGCAATGGACCGAGCGCAACAATGCCGAAAAGGCACTCGACTGGGGCACCGACCAGCGCACCGACGCATGGCAGAAACTGCTGCAAAAGATTGACGACAACTACCGCGACGATGGCTTTGACACCGACTTCTACCGCAACACATTTGCCAGCCATGGCGTGAGTGACGACACCATGTGGGCCAAGATGACCGCCGACTGGGTGCAAGCCATAAACAGCAAGCGGGAGAAAAGCGTGAAGGATTATGTGGAAAAGCACAGCGAGGCACAGAGCAAAGTGCTGGGCGGACTGATGCGGAATGCGCAGCAGGCCATCAGAAAAACCGGCACCGACGAAGACAAGGCCGTGCAGGCATGGCAGAACATGAACGGACGGTGGGACGAGCCTGAATTCATAAAGCAAATGAGCGTGGTGAACATCCAGAAGCGGTATCCGCAGCTGGAGCAGATGGTGAGGCTCATGGGCCGCGTTCCCAATAGCGGCGGCGACAACCAAATGGCAATATCATCAGATCACAAGACACCTTTGCGGCACTCGGCAGGAAGCGACATCGACGGCATCACCATAGGGCGCGACCTGACATCGCTGCTGCCCATAGAGATGGCACAATTCACCGATGCCGACACCGAAGACGCCTTTCTGCACCGCTATGTGCGCGGCAGGCTGCAGACGTTCCGCTACCGGTCAAACATGGCAAGCCAGTCGAGGCAACTGAGCCATGTGCACGCATCGCGCAAGGGCCCCATGATAGTGTGCATCGACACATCGGCGAGCATGTATGGCGTGCCGCAACGCATAATCAAATGTCTGCTGGGCATGATTGAAGACACAGCCGAAAAGCAGCAGCGCGACTGCTTCATGATTGACTTCTCGGTGAGCGTGATGGCCATAGACCTGATGCAGCGCCGCAAGCAGCGGCAATATGAGGCGATAGGGCTGAGGGCACAGGAATATGCCTTCGAAAAAGGCCATGTGCCATTCATAGGTGGCGGCACCGACGCCGGCAACATGATGGACCTCACCTTTAAGCTGCTAAACGGCGAAAACGGCAAATACATGAATGCCGATGTGCTGTGGGTGTCGGATTTTCTGATAGACAAACCCGGCGACAGCCTTATGCGCACGATGCAGTCGTTCAGAGAAACAGGCACCCGGTTCTACGGACTGCGCATAGTGCCTAAGGGCGAGGAACGAAGCGGCTGGGAGCCTTACTTCGACAAAATCAGCGACGTGGAATACCAAATCACCCGAAAATATTGACAAAGCACAGCCAACACTATTGCCACTTTCTTGGTACACGACAACCCACGCCACAAAGTTTTTTTGGCGATTCATTGCCCATAATCGGCAAGGAATAACTACTTTTGTGCCTTGAAACGAAACTTATTAAGTAACAAACACATTATGACAAACAGCACAATGAGTGCCACAAGCAAGACCAACGGCTTGAAAAAAATGAAAATTTCATTGATTATCACCACCTACAACTGGCCCGGCGCACTGCGCTTGAGCCTGATGAGCGCTGCCCGGCAAAGCCGCATCCCCGACGAGGTGATTGTGGCCGACGACGGATCGGGAAGCGAGACCAGCGACTTGATTGCCGAAATGGCCGCAACGTTTCCGTGCCCGCTGATACACGCCTGGCAAGCCGACCTCGGATTCCGCGCCGCCGAATCGCGCAACAACGCATTGCGCATGTGCAGCGGCGACTATGTGATACTTATCGACGGCGACATTGTGATGGAGCCCCACTTTGTGGAAGACCACGAGAAGATGGCCCAGCAAGGGCATTATGTGATAGGCAGCCGTGCCAAGTTGACCCCCTACCGCACCACCAAGCTGATTGCAGCCAAATCGCTCGACGTGAGGTGGCACTCCACTGGCGTGAGAAGGCGGTTAAATGCCATGCGCCTGCCGTTTTTGAAACGGTTCACCCAGAACTACAAGAGCGACCAGCCCCTCTACGGCCGAAGCTGCAACATGGCTGCGTGGCTTGACGACCTGAAGGCCGTAAACGGATTTGACTCGGCACTTGAGGGATATGGCTATGAAGACACCGACCTGATTGCCCGCCTCAACAACCTGGGTTGCGCACGCAAGTTTGCCAAGCTGATGGCCGTGGAATATCATCTTTACCACCGTGAAAAGCCTTTTGCCCCCGGCAACAAGCACATTTTCATGCAGAACATGAACGCCGTGGCTTGCCGCAACGGAATCTCAAAGTTGCAATAGCGCAAACCAGCGGCTACAAGCTCGCTTTTCCCGTAAACGCATAACCGCGCAACGAAACAAAGCGGGGCTGCCTCGATTGAGAAGCAGCCCCGCTTGATTTTTATGTGTAACGGACATGGGCCTTACAAGCCGTGCCCGTCATAAGTGTCAGAGATTAGCGGATAACCTTCACGGTCTCCTTAGCACCATTGGCATAAGCGATGCGCACGATGTAGATGCCCTTGGCCACGCTTGAGATGTTGACAGCTGCGCCGGCAGCCACCTTCTGCGATGCCACGAGAGAGCCGTTGATGCTATAGATGCTCACGAGAGCGTCGGCAGGAACAACCACGTTGCCAGCCTTAACCACAGCCTTGGTGTCGGCAACCACTGTCTTAACATCGGTAGGATCGCTAGGAACGAAAGTGGCAGGAACCACACCATAAGCCTCAACGCCTTCAACAGCGAACTTCACTGTGAGGTCGTCGCCCTTGGCAGCCACATACTTGATGCCGCTGTGGTGAAGCGGGTTGGTGGTGTCGAGCTCGATACTGCCGGGAACCGATACTGAGAGGTCTTTGTTGCCAGCTGCAGTTGCGTCGGCCTCGGTCATAGGTGCGATGTAAGACCAGTACACATTGTTCTCATCACCTGAAATCTGGCATACGCCTGTGATTTCGTCGCCAGAGCCTTCGAGCAGCACAGGAGAGTTGTCGATAAGAGTAGCGGCAGCGAGAGTAACCGACTCGTCGGCTGCATCAGCATCCTTGATGGCCTGCAGAGGCAGACGGTAAACGCCGGGAACGTAGCCCGAAACCGAAGCACCCTTCTGGAGGAAGAAGTAGAGATAGCCGTTAGCCTCATCCATGTAGAACGAAGTCAGCTGATCGTCGGGAAGCACAGTCTTGTAGGGAGGATTGTGCTTCTTGGCCTCTTCGGCAGTGTAGATGTCGCTCTTCTTGAAGCGGAAGATGCCAAGGCCCGAGAATTTCTTAGCCACCCAATACACGTTGGTGCTATCCATTGCAAAGCCGGCACCAATAGCGCCATAAGCCCAAGGATTGCCATAGTAAGGCAGCCAGTCGTTTTTGAAGAAGAAAGGCTGTTCGCCATAGAGGCCCACAGTGTCGGCATCCATTTCGTGGATACCCACGTTGCGGTCGGCAATGTAGATCTTGTTGTCAGACGGAACGATTGTCATCGAGAACGGATCCTGGAAAGCCTCATAGCCCACGTTGTTGAGCACGGTCACGCGATAGAAGATGTCGCCTGTGCGGTTCACATAGAAGAGCTCACCGTCGCCAGCGCCGGCAGTGGGATACTGATAGCGGAAGTTTGTTCCGGCTACAGCCACATACACGCGGTTTTTGTAGCTTGCAAGGTTGAATGCGTGGTCGCCAGTAGCAAACTTGGTGTCGACCACAGTGCCGGTAGCGTCCTTATACATGAGCTTGCCGTCCTTGGTAGCGAAGTAGAGGCCAGTGGGGCAACCCAGAGTGGCAGCCTTGCCCGAGATTGAGGCATCGCCCTCGATGTCGAGGTAAGACCACTGGTTGGCATTATTGTAAGCCTCAACAGCATTAGTTGCCACATAGCACTTCACGGCCTTCTGGTCGGCGTTGAACACGTTGGCAGCAAGCACGGGCACATTGACGTTGAGCACCTTCAGCGTTTTAATTGTTGAGGGCACTGATCCGGCTTCCATATAGTTGACCGATGCGGGGATGGTCATTGTCTCAAGTTTCGGGCAGTTGGCAAAGGCATTCTTCATCACGTTGGTAGTGGTGTTAGAGAAAGCCACGTCAGAAAGTTCCTGGCAGCCGTCGCAAAGACCTTGCGGAATTTCGTTGCGGCCGTCTTCAATCACGAGGTTCTTGAGTGCTGAGCCGTTGAACATGTTGCTGCCTGTGGTGGCTTTGCTATAGAGAGTGAACGACTTAACAGCTGCCTTGTAGAATGCATAGTTGCCAAACGAGGTGACGTTGGGCAGAATCACAGTCTCATAGGGCGAGAATGCGAGTCCGTAGTTGTCGACCGACTCTACTGTAGAGTTATTGAAGTTATCGAAATTGATACCCTGGTGTGCAGTGACAAGCAGGCGCTTGCCGTCGGCAGTGGTGAGTACGCCGTTTTCAACCTTGAAGTTGGCGTTTCCGTCGGCCAGAGTGATAGAGGCCAGAGTTGACACCGGAGCGAAAGCAGCGTTGCCTATGGTGGTGATTGATGCAGGCAGAGCCACGCCGGTGATGTTAGTTCCGGCATAAGCGCTTGTGCCTACGCTAGTGAGAGCCGAAGGCAAAGTAACCACGCCCTCCAAGCCACTGTTGATGAACGCATTGCTCTGGATTGTGTTGAGAGTCTCGGGCAAGCTGAGTGATTTCAATGCCTTGCAGTTGCTGAAAGCGTAGTCGGCAATTGTGGTGACGTTGCCCAGCTGCACATTGGCAAGAGCCGAGCAGTCGGCAAATACGCTTGAAGAGACTTCGGCCACAGCAGCCGGCAGCACGATGCTTGTGAGAGCCGGGCAGCTCTTGAATGCCTGAGCACCGATTGAGGTGATTTTGCTGTCCTTGATGTCGACGGTCGAGAGGACCGGGCAGCTGGCAAACATTTCGCCATAGATTGCGGTAGCCTCGCCGTCGAATGTAACCTTTGTGAGGGTCTTGTAGCCGCGCAGCGGGTTCTGGTTGCTCTTGTAGCCGTCATACGACAAGTTGCGGCCAATCACGATCTCCTCGATAGGCGGATACCACTGGGTGGAGTCGCCGCCCCACATGCCGTTGGTGAGCTTAAGAGTCTCGGTGCTGCTTCTGAAGGTGAGTTTCTTCAGGCTTGAGCACTTTGCAAACTGGTTGCTGATAAGAGCGCCGGTCACACCTGCGGGGATGAATGCCTCGGTGATTTTCGAGCAGCCGTTGAACGCACCATTGCCGAACGAGGTCACCTCTTCGGGAATAGGATAGTTGGTGAGCTCAGTGCAGCCGTTGAATGCGTTGGCACCGATTTTGACGCAAGTCTTGGGGAGAGTGACCTTTGTGACTGTAGAATTCTTAAAGGCATTCATGTCGATACCCACCACCGTGTAGGTGATACCGCCCTCTTCGAATGTCTCCGGAATTTCAATTTCGCCTGTGTAAACGCCAGTCGTTGTGTTCGACTTGGCGATGGTGACGTTAGACTTCGACACCGTGTAGACCACGCCATTGTGGACGATGGTCTTGGCTGACGCAGCGAATGAGCCGGCAACTAAGCATGCCAAGCCCACGGCTAAGCCGCGCAAACATGTGAAGTAAGAATTTTTCTTCATGTTTCAGTGTTTAATTAAAGTTATTATATAATGGTTATATTATCCGGTTGATAATTGCGTAGCCGGCAGCACACCTGCAAGGCGTGCAACCATTGAGCACAGGGCTGGACAAAAGGATGGTAATGCAGCGAAATGTCATTCAGTGGCGGCGCTCAGACCTCTGCCCTCTCGTGCTATGCAAATGTAGTGATTTTCTCACACAAAATGCAAGCAAAGTCGTTTTTTTTACATTAATGATAAATAATAGCGAAATGAGAGGGGCATAAAAAACGAAAAAACCGCTCGAGGTGCTGACCTGAGCGGTTGATTTTCTGACGGTGTGGGCGCTGAGGGATTCGAACCCCCGACCCTCTGCTTGTAAGGCAGACGCTCTGAACCAGCTGAGCTAAGCGCCCGTCATTTTCAAATGCGATGCAAAGGTAGTGCTTTTTTTTGACAATGCAAATAAAAGAGACAAAAAAGTGCGCAAAAAATGCAATTGTGATGTAACTTTGCACATGTAAAACGCCCCAGCCACTGCGGCGGGCTGCCTCCCCGCAGGCGGCATAGCGGTCAGCCGGCTGGTGCGAAAACCCGTATAACTCATAAAAAGTGACAGAAGAAATGAATTTCAGTCCATTGACAGCCGTCTCGCCAATCGACGGCCGCTATCACAGCAAGACGGCACTGCTTGCGCCGTATTTCTCAGAGTACGCCCTCATACGCTACCGCGTGAATGTGGAGGTGGAATATTTCATAGCCCTGTGCGAGATTCCGCTGCCGCAACTCAAGGATGTAGACCACAATGCATTTGAGGCCCTGCGCGGCATCTACCGCGACTTCACCGAGGCCGACGCACAGCGCGTGAAAGACATTGAGGCTGTGACCAACCACGACGTGAAGGCCGTGGAATACTTCCTGAAAGAGCGATTCGACGCGCTTGGCCTCGAAGCATACAAGGAATTCATACACTTCGGACTCACCTCGCAAGACATCAACAACACCTCGGTGCCAATGGCCATAAAAGACGCAGTGAACGAGGCCGTCCTGCCCTTGCTGCAACAAGTGGTAGACTGGCTCAACACACAGGCCGAGGAATGGCAAGACATCCCCATGCTGGCCAAGACCCACGGCCAGCCAGCCTCACCCACACGCCTGGGCAAGGAAATCAAGGTGTTTGCCTACCGCCTGGAGCAACAGATCAAGCAGCTCAAGGCAGTGCCCATCAGCGGCAAGTTTGGCGGCGCCACCGGCAACTTCAACGCCCACCTCATCGCATTCCCCGGCATCGACTGGCGCAGCTTCGCCAAGCGATTCCTCAACGAGAGCCTCGGAATTGAGCGCGAAGACTGGACCACGCAGATTTCAAACTACGACAACCTTGCAGCCCTCTTCGAGGCCATGCAGCGCATCAACACCATAATCATCGACCTTGACCGCGACATCTGGATGTATATTTCGATGAACTACTTCAAGCAGAAGATCAAGGCCGGAGAAGTGGGCTCTAGCGCCATGCCCCACAAGGTGAACCCCATTGACTTTGAGAACAGCGAGGGCAACATGGGCATAGCCAACGCCGTGCTCACATTCCTGGCCCAAAAGCTGCCCGTGTCGCGCCTGCAGCGCGACCTCACCGACTCGACCGTGCTGCGCAACGCCGGCGTGCCCATGGGCCACATGATGATAGCCCTGGCAAGCACGCTCAAGGGCCTCAACAAGCTGATTCTGCACCGCGAGTCGATCGACGCCGACCTCGACAACATGTGGAGCGTGGTGGCCGAGGCCATGCAGACCATACTGCGCCGCGAGGGATACCCCAAGCCCTACGAAACGCTGAAGGCACTCACCCGCACCAACGAGAAAGTGGACGCAAAGCGCATAGCCGACTTTGTGGAAACACTCAACGTGAGCGACGAGGTGAAGGCAGAACTCAAAGCCATAACCCCGCACACCTACACCGGATATTAAGCAGAGCATAACAGTGTGACTGCGCACAGCGCGGCACACTTGCACACACGGCGGCACACTTGCGCCCAAGCCACACACAGGCCGGGCAGCAAGTGTGCCGCTTGCCGTGCAACAAAGCCTCCCGGCCATGCCTACCCCAAAGGCAAGCAGAAGCTTCCAAATGGGAGTGTGACATCTCATTTAATAAAAAAAATTATTGCTGTCCGCTAAAACTCAAAAGAGCATAAATATCCTGCCCGAAGCCTTGTA
>CAVDUV010000028.1:0-30750 GCA_963612465.1 Bacteroidaceae bacterium
GATTAAAGACGTTTGTCCTACAACCTTGTTTATTTTGGCGCAGATTTGGCGCAGCCATAAAAAGAAAATCAGCGCAACTTGTTGTTTTTCAACTCGTTACGCTGACTTTGGCGGAGAGAGAGGGATTCGAACCCCCGGAGGTGTGACCCTCAACGGTTTTCAAGACCGCCGCATTCGACCACTCTGCCATCTCTCCGAAATCAAAAATTGTTTCGTTTTGACGGGTGCAAAGGTAGCGACTTATTTCTAACTGTGCAAATTTTTTGCCATGAAAGTTTCGTTTCTGTGCCGTTTTTTCAAAAAAACGAGGCAACCAAAGGCCCAAAGCGGTGTTATGGCGGTTGGCAAATGAAATAGTAATGCTGATTTTGTGTGAATGTTTGTTTTGTGTGCATAGCTGTTTTTGGTAATTATTGTGTAAATTTGTGTGTCGGTTCAATTGGTTTTGTCGGCTTGGATTTGCAGCACAGAGCTAGTCGGAATACGTGAATCGGCATGGCAGACCTAAACGATTACGCTTGCTATCTTATATGAAAACTTATCAAAAACAATACTGCAAAAGAACTATGCGAATGAAACATCAAATTTTATCATGTGCATTGTTGCTGGCCGCTATGCCTATGGCATTTGCACAGCAGAGTTTGCCGGCCTATCTCGACAACTCAAAACCGGTGGAACAACGCATCAGCGATGCCATTTCACGAATGACGTTAAGAGAGAAAACCGGTCTCGTGCATGCTCAGAGTAAATTTTCTTCGGCAGGGGTTCCCCGTTTGGGAATCCCTGAATTTTGGACCGACGACGGGCCTCACGGATTGCGCCCCGATGTGCTGTGGGACAAATGGGTGCAAGCAGGCCAGACCAATGACTCTTGTGTGGCGTTTCCCGCTCTGACGTGCTTGGCCGCCACTTGGAACCCCCAAATGTCGCGGCTCTATGGCGATGCTCTGGGCGAAGAGGCCCGATACCGCGGCAAGGACATGCTTCTTGGCCCTGGTGTGAACATCTACCGCACGCCGCTTAACGGACGCAACTTTGAATATATGGGCGAGGATCCGTTTTTGGCATCTACAATGGTGGTGCCTTACATCCAAGGACTTCAGTCGAAGGGCGTCTCGGCATGCGTGAAGCATTATTGCCTGAACAACGATGAGGAAAACCGCCATAAGGTGAATGTGATTGTCAGCGACCGGGCTCTGCATGAAATATATCTGCCGGCATTCAAGGCTGCGGTTGAGCAGGGAAAGGCTTGGGCCATTATGGGGTCGTACAACCTATATAAAGACGAGCACAACTGTCACAACCAGTGGCTTCTCAACAAAATCCTGAAAACGGATTGGAAGTTTGATGGAGTAGTGGTGAGCGACTGGGGCGGCACGCACAACACCGAGCAGGCCGTCAAGAATGGTCTTGATATGGAATTTGGCACTTGGACCGATGGCTTGACTATGGGTGAGACCAATGCCTACAACAAATATTATCTTGCCGATGCGTTTATAAAGGGAATTCAGGATGGCACATATCCGGTTTCGTATCTCGACGAGAAGGTGCGCCGAGTGTTGCGCCTGTTTTACCGCACGTCGATGAACCCGAATCGCGCACAAGGCTACATGTGCTCAGAGTCGCACTATGCCGCAGCCAAAAAGATTGCCGAGGAGGGCATAGTGCTGCTTCAAAATAATAATGATGTTTTGCCAATCAACACGGCTAAGGCTAAGCGTGTGCTCGTGGTGGGAGAGAATGCCATTAAAATGCTTACGGTGGGCGGCGGTAGCTCGTCGCTGAAAGTGCAGAAGGAGATTTCTCCGCTCGATGGTCTCAAGGCACGTCTTGCCAAGGACGGGATTGAGGTTGACTATGCCCGTGGCTATGTGGGCGACGTAAGCGGTTCGCATGCCGGCGTGACCACAGGTCAGGATTTGAGCGACGACCGCAGTGCCGACGAACTGATCAGCGAAGCTGTGGAGAAGGCCAAGGATGCCGATTATGTGGTGCTGTTTGGTGGCCTCAACAAGAGCAAACACCAAGATTGTGAAGGCCGCGACCGCAAGTCGTATGAGCTTCCCTATAACCAAGACAAGCTGATTTTGGCGTTGGCCAAGGCCAATAAGAATTTTGTGTATGTCAACATCTCGGGTAATGCAGTGGCCATGCCATGGACCGACAAGGTTCCGGCCATCGTGCAAGGGTGGTACATAGGTTCTGAGGCTGGCGAGGCATTGGCTTCGGTTCTCACTGGTGATGCCAACCCAAGCGGCAAGCTGCCGTTCACATGGGTGGCCTCGCTCAAGGATGTGGGCGCGCATGCCCTTAACACATATCCTGGCACTTGGCGCAAACCGGGTGGCAAGAAGGTGAGCGACAACATTATCGACGAGGAGTACAAGGAAGGCATCTATGTGGGCTATCGCTGGACCGACAAGCAGAAGGCTCGCCCAACCTTCGCATTTGGCCATGGATTGAGCTACACCACATTTGCCGTTACCGACCTCCGTGCCGACAAACCGTCGATGACCAAGGACGGCTCAATCACCTTCACCGTCAATGTGAAAAACACTGGCAACCGTGCCGGCGCCGAGACTGTGCAGCTCTACATTCACGACGTGCAATCTACAGTTGACCGCCCATATAAGGAACTTAAGGGCTTCAGCAAGGTGTATTTGCAGCCGGGCGAGAGCAAAGATGTGACCATAACGGTCAACAACGATGCACTCAGCTTTTACGATGAGGCCGCTGGTGCATGGAAGTCAGAGCCGGGTAAGTTTGAGGCTCTGGTGGGCAATGCCTCCGACAATCTTAAACTGAAAAAAGCATTTGAACTGAAATAATTCTTTGTGTTCCGCCTGCATTGGCGTGCGGGCGTAGCGCATAGCGACATAACAAACAAATAGCAGCGAGCCGGTGCATCATGCATCGGCTCGCCGTCGTTATGATGGCCCGGCATTGTGCCGGATTGATATCCCCAAAGAGAGTGCCCCTTGCGACGGCCACAAACGCGAGTGCGGGATAAGAAAATTTACGACAAAATCATGCTGCGCAAAAGGAACGTAATCGAGGGTGCTAACGACATGCTCAAAAACGTGGCTCAACTGTCCATTCCCGCCATCGCAGCATCCATAATTTTCTGATGAATTTGTTGGCGGCATTGGGTGCATATTGCTTCTTCAGCAACAAGCCTGAGGTCAACTTTGATTTTGATTTGCCCGTCTCCGGCGGGCAGATCGCCATTTGGCAATAATTTCATTGTTATCAAAAAAATGAAAGCGATCAGAATCTGGCCGCCTGAATTGTTATGCCCGTTCGCCGCTTCCCATTTCTGCATCCCCTTATCCCAAACTCACGTTTATATAAACGTTTACGTCCCTTAATCAATATTTGATACCATTTTCATTGCAGAATGTTTTTGCGTTTCAACGCACAAGAACAGCTCAAAATATTGCAAATCGGGTCAAAAAGCGGTTAATCATTCATAAAATCAGGTCCAATTGACCCGATAAATGAAATAAAAGTCCTATTTTTGACCCGATTAAGGATTGCAACTATGACATTAGACGTATCAATACTTCAATATTTGCACTATCACCCTCTGTCAAGCAGAGACCAGATTGCTCAATCTTTAGCGGATGCGCCAAGCGAAAGCACGCTAAAGAGGATTATCCGCAATATGGTCAATGAGGGAATGGTAGTGGTTAGCGGACGTGGACCAGCAACGAGATACAAACTCTCGGCACAGGCACATGTCACCATGCCGCTTGACCTTGATACCTATTTCGACAAAGACATTGACCAACGTGAGGTACAAGAAATGTTCAATTTCGACCTCATACGTGATGTACTTCCCAAAGTAAAGATTTTCACAGCGGATGAACTCGCTGTGTTACAAGATGCCCAAAACACATTCCGGCATAATACGGAAGGCATGACCCACCTTGAATACCGCAAGGAGATGGAGCGACTCGGCGTAGACCTGTCGTGGAAATCATCGCAGATAGAAGGCAACACCTATTCGCTCTTGGAAACGGAGAGATTGCTGAAGGACAAGCAGACTGCTTCGGGCAAAACTAAGGAAGAGGCCATCATGCTCCTGAACCATAAGGACGCACTCGACTTTGTGCTGGACGTGCCCGATTACCTGAAAGAAATTTCCGTGCATCGTATAGAGGACATTCATTCCATACTGACAAAAGAGCTTGGGGTAGACCGCAACATCCGCCATCGTCGTGTCGGTATCACCGGTACCAACTACCGTCCGCTCGACAACGAATTTCAAATCCGCGAGGCTCTTGAGGATACATGTACCTTAATCAACGGTAAGGAGAACGTATTTGAAAAAGCCATCCTCGCTTTGGTGCTACTGTCTTACATACAGGCGTTTACCGACGGCAACAAGCGAACTGCACGCATCACGAGCAATTCCATCCTTATAGCCAACGGCTATTGCCCAATCTCTTTTCGCACGGTCGATTCCATCGACTACAAGAAAGCCATGCTCATGTTCTATGAACAGAACAACATCGCGGCATTTAAGAAAATCTTCATCGACCAGTTCCTGTTTGCCGTAAAAACGTATTTCTAATCGGACACTTTAACTCAATGGGTGAATCGACATTGATGACCTGTTCAATCGTTTTTTAAGACCAAGACAGTACATGAACGTACGCTCCTAAAATCGAAATCGCCTGCCATTATGCTGAATGTGCTTAATGGCAAACGGTCTTTCCCTACTGCTTTTTAACTCATTTACAGTAGATTCCTTATCCCGAACTCGCACCACAAGGCTTGAGCTAGTGTGGGTGCGCGATGAAAAAAGCAGGAGGAAGCCGTGTGCTTGGTTTCCTCCTGCTGGCTTTGGGCCTTGCTGGGCCACTATGCTGTGATTGGCGTTATTTTTTCGCAGTGTAGTTCATGCGCACTCGGTCAATCTTCAGCTCGCCGTCGGTCTTGCAGGTCACGCGCACCAGGTAGTCGCCCGGGTTGGGACAGTTGCGCTCGCTCATCGATTCGAGCGTGAGGTAGTGAACTGTGCCAAACGTGCGGTCGTCCCACTTGTGCACATGTCCGCAGAACATGATGTCGGTACCCCATTCCTCAAACTTGTTGAACAGGTAATACATCTCTTCGCGCGGGAATGTGGATGCAAACTGGTTGGAGCTTGGTCGGAACAGATTGGTATGAGAGAACACGAATGTGTGGCGTATGGGCTTGTCGGTCTTAAACAGCCCCTCTTCTATATAATCCACCTGCTTTTCACCCAGAGTGCCGTTGGCCGTGTCAAGGAAAATGAAGTGGTCGTAGAGGTCGGTGTTTCCCACCTTCACGGTGAACTCGTAGAACGACGAGTGGAATATCGATGTGAACAGAGCCCAACCGTTGTGCGTGATGTCGTGGTTGCCCACTACGGGGTAGAACGGGAATTTAAAATGGGTAACGCTTGAAATGAAGTCATCCATCGTGTAGCTGTTTCTTGGGTTTTCAGCTCCATGAGGATACCGCGTGTCATACCAGTGCAGATTAGTGCTCGGATTGGTGGTGTCGACCCTGAAGTAGGTGTTGATATATTTCCATTTCCCTTCCTCGAGGGCATTGTCGAGTGTGATGTAGTATTCGGCTTTGGTGTCGGCAATGTCGCCAAGGTGGGCATAAAGCAAGTCGCCATGCGCCAGACCTGAGTCTATCATCTCGTTGATTCGGCCGGGATCGGTGGTCACGTGGCTGTCACTGCCCACCAAAAATGAGTATTCGCCATTGCCTGGGGCTTGCATGTCGATCGAGTCGTTCATATATCGCATATAATATGTTGCCGACATATCCACGCGGTCGTTTACTCCGGTGCCGCTCACCAGCACTCCCAGCGGACTCACTTTGTCGCATGAGGCCATAGCCGCCAGCAATATCGCTGCTGCGGCGCATATTGTTGATTTCATTCTTTTCATCATAGTCTGTTTTCTACCACACATATTTTACTCCCACTTTCATTGATGTCTCATATCTTGTGGCCAGCTGGCTGGTGCTGCCTGCCGGACGCACGTTCAACTCACCGAACAGCTTCATCTGCTCGTTGAGGGTGGCGTGCCAGCGCACGCCCCAGTTGATGTTCCAATTTTCGTAGTAGAAGTCGTCGTAGTTGCGTATGTAAAGTCCCAAATTCCACGGATTCGACCGGGGGCGTATGTTCACGCCCATCCCGAAGGTGAGTGTCAACGGCTCGGTGTAGCCCGATTCGAGCATCGTGTAGCGGATGAATGACTCGCCGATGTTGATGTCGAAATATGCGCCTTGCAGCAAGGCCGACAGGTTGGCTGCATACTCGTTGGTGTGATACTCGGTGTAGCGGTTATACATCAGCTTTCCCGAAAAGAAAATCGAGAAATGGCGCAGCGGCAAGTGATATATGCCTTTGGCATATATTCCGTATTTTCCTTTGCCAATGGGAATCTCGAAAGCACCTTCAGCGCTCCATCGCGGTGTGAAGTGTCGGGTGTAGGATGCGGCGGGACCCACAAACACGCGGGTAACGATGTTTTTGCCGCCTTCAAGGTAGCCCGAAACCTCATTCTTGTGCTCGCCGTCAAACTTCAGCTCTCCGCTATACACTTGTCCGTGTAGGGCGGCTGTGGCCATAAGCATCGACAGCGCAACAGTTACAAATTTGTTCATATAGTAGGGTGGTTTATATATTTTGTCTACAAAATTAGTGAAAAAATCTACATTTCACCCTAATGCCATATATTATTTGGCTACAGTTCGCTATCTTTTAGTAGCTTATGGTGGCCTATAGAGCCGTTTTCCCATTGTTTTGTGTCGCGTCTGCTCTGTTATGATTGCATTTTGCCTGCCTCGGTTTGTTGAGCTTTCCCCTTGTTTGGGGAGTGGGCAACTCACCTTGATGGTCATGTGTTCAGTGCGTCACTTCTGGTATGCTCTTCTGTTATCGTATGTGCGTTTTTTTGTAATTTTGTGCTGTCTTCACACACCGTTTCCGGTTAATAGGATCTCTAATTATGAATTAGCATGAGCGAAAAAATACATACTTGCGCCGAGCTGACCGAATATGTGGACGAAATCGGCTTTTTGCCGTTGCTCGACATGGGCGTTGACGGATGGTCGGCCGAGGCTGTGACCGATGACGACTGCCAGTATACGGTTCTCCCCGATGGCGGTTGGGAATGGCCGCTATGGCAATGGAAGGGCCCTGTGATTCGCGAGAGCGGTTGCGCTTATGGAAAGTTTTTCAACGGCAAGGCCGCTTTTGTCAGCCGCCGGTGGTGGCCGCACTTCTGCAACTGCCGCCGCGGTCTCGCTCCGTGTCCCGTCGAAGGCAGCATCGACGACACCATCAGGCAGATTCTGATGATGGGCGGCAGCATGCTCACGCGCGATTTGCGCAAGGCCTGTGGATTCTCGGGGCCAAAGATGCGTAGCCGCTTTGATTCTTATGTCACTCGCCTGCAGATGCGTGGTTATGTGGTGACCGAAGATTTTGTCTACCCCCACGACCGCCACGGGAATCAATATGGATGGGGATGGGCGTTGCTGACCACGCCCGAAAGCCTATTTGGCCGCGAGGCTTGCCACCCTGGTTGCTCGCCGCAAGAGTCCTTGCAGGTGATACTTGACCACTTTGCCCGCATATTGCCGGATCTCACCCAAGAGCAAGCTATGAAATTGGTAGCCAAGGTCTAGCCTTATTCCCAACCCTCACACACACGCTACACATAAACGCTACTCTTCGTCCTGTGCCAATTGCGACACAAGGCGAAGAGCGGCATTGAATGTGTGTGTTTGAAATGTTGTCGGGGGCGGGAATATCAGTAGATTCCGTATTTTTTCAGTATCTGCTTCACCGGCTCTATTATCGACTCGGCCCACAGTGTGTAGCCGTAGTTCGACGGGTGTATGCCGTCGATCGTTGCGTTGTGGTCAGCGCTTGTGGCATTAGGATAGATGTAATACACGTCTTTGTAGCGCTTCATTGCAATTGCCATCATGCTGTCGGCCACGGCTATGCGGCTGGCTTCGCGTTTCTCGTAGTCGAGGTCGAAGTTGCGGTGCTCACGCCTGATTGTGCGCTGGAATATCAGCGGGATGCCGGGATGCGCAGCTTGCACCTTCTCGATGAACGGGAACAGGCGAGCCTTTATTTCATCGATGCTTGGGTTGGAGAATGAGTCGAATATGAATGCGTCGATGTCGGGGGCAGCGGCAAGCACATTGGCAAAATATGGCTGGAGCTTGCTGCGCCCGCTGCAGCCGAGGCTCAGCATTTGCAGCCCTGAGAGTCGGGCCAGTTGGGCGGGGTAGGGCATGCCGGCACGGCCTGTCGACGTCCCGTGGGTGAAGCTAGACCCGAAAATGCCTATGCGGTGCCTGAACGGATTGGCAATTGCGCTGATGTCGCTCTCTGCATCAACACCCACCTGTACCGATTTTACTTCGGAAAACAGTGGCAGATAGAGCAAAAACTCTTTCTTTGTGGGGGCCATGTTGCTCACCAGCACCAGCTCTCCCGATTTGCCAATCACACCGTTGCCGGCCCACAGCCAAGGCTCGCTGCTGGAGTTGCGGCAATATAGGTCGAAACCCCGTGCGGTGAATGCGGTGGCATTGTCGGGGACACTTATTTGGCCAAATTCGGCCTTTACGGTCACGCGGCTGGAATTGGTGCTGAAGGCAACAGCTAGTCCGGCCGACATGCGCACCTGGAAATTTTCAAGCTTTGTGAAGCCCTTAAAAGCCGCCGTGTCAACGCGGTGATACGGGTTGCTCGTGTTGGGCATCAGCTTGCCCACAAGGGTGAGGCTAGAACCCTCGGTATACTTTAAGTTGCCGTTTTTTGCATAAGCGCTGCTCAACATCAGTAGCAACGTGAGAATCAGAATTGTTCGTTTCATTGAGGTAGTTTAGTGTTTGGGATAATTTGTTTTGCAAGTGTGAATTTACTCATGATTTTCAACCTGTGCAAGTTTTCGCCCCATTTCCCGCCCCCTTAATTGAACCCAATACCCGTATTCCTTACTCCGCTTTGACGCTTTTGACCAAGTGGTATGGCTTTCCCACTTTATACCTGCTCGTTCAATTCTTGTTTATTCTTTGAATGAGGTAACTGACACCCTTAGGGGCATTATTCCGACAGTCTTTGAGCATAGAATCAAACTCACTTTCAGACATCTCTGAGTTAAAGGCCTCAGTCAGTTCACTCTCTTTTGGAGAATCCAATACGATGTTTTTGTGCTTCATCAGCATGCGCATGGCATGAATACCTTTGTCGTACTTTGGTTTTGCCTCCACAAGTTTCTGCATCAAGTTCAGACCAGGGCTATGGCAAATATAACGCTTTTGCTCAATCAATCGGCAAGTTGCCGAAAGAAATTATCCACAAAAATCATCCGCAAGGCAAATACTGACAAACATTGCAAATGCCACAGCACTTGTAGCCTGTTTATAAGCATGATGTTCTGCCTGTTTTCCGGCTGCGATTCAGCCTGCGACATCTCCAACGGGCTGAGCTCGGCAAACGGGAACCTGAATCGCCTCGGCATCAGCCGCGCTCCGGCAAATTCAACCGTGGCCTATTAGAGTGAACACTGTGACAGCAGGGTATTACGTGACATATTCTTTGAGCTGTACGTATGTTTCGGATGCTTGCTTTACACAAAGAGCCCCGACCACGCTACTGCGGCTGGGGCTCTTTGTGTTTCTTTTACGTGGGATGCATAAGTGGCGGTGCGCGTCAGAACGGGTAGCCGATGGCTATGTGCAAGGCAAGCGAATTCTTGAAGCTTGTCATGTTGTAATAACCGCTTTTGCCTGTATCGTAAGGAGCATGGATACCCACACCCACATCGGCACGCACCACAAGCATATTCATGTCGAACCTCAAACCAAGACCAGTGCCCAGAGCAAGCTCCTTGAAGAAGTTTTTCAATTTCAGCTCGCCGCCTGGACGCATTGCGTCGGCCTTGAGAAGCCACACGTTGCCGGCATCGACAAAGAATGCGCCTTTGAAATAGCTGAAGATGGGGAAACGGTATTCCCAGTTAGTCTCAAACTTGAAAGAACCGGTCTGGTCGTAATAAGCCTTGGCGTCCTGGTCTGTGCGATGATAGCTGCCCGGGCCAATGGTGCGCACCGTGAAAGCCCGCACAGAGTTGGCGCCGCCTATGTAGAACTGCTCGCTATAGGGCACATGGCTAGAGTTGCCATAGGCATGTGCTCCACCCACAAACACTCGGCCCACAACCTTTTTCTCGCCGCCAAGCGAGCGCGTCCACACCAGTTGCGACTGCAGCTTGATGAATTGCGAGAACGCCGTGCCGAAAAGCCGCTTGGTGCCCTTTGAGCCACATGCCGCCCAGATGGCGGAAAACACGTTGCCAGCCTCAGAAATCGTCGACGTCCAAGTGATGTTATTGGGCCCGAATGAATTGTCGTAGGTGTAGGTGTATTCCATCATGGGCATGAAAGTGTTTTTGAAGCTTTGGGCTATTGCTGGATTGGCGCTCATTGCCGAATCGAATGCAGCGGTTTTGCTTATCACCTTGGAATAAGTGAGCTTAAACGGAGTGAACTCATTGAGCGACCGCTTGTTGGCGTGCCATTCCCAGCTGAATTTGGCTCCGAACTGAGCCATCTTAAAATAGCTTGGCCGGTTCATTAAGTCGGCATTGACCGACATTCTCGTCCAGTTGAGGTAGCGACGTGAACGGTCGATGAACTTAGGCGCAAGCAGCCGAGGGAAAGCCAGCGTGAGGTCGGTTCCAAACTCATAGGAGTTGAAGTCGCTGTTCTTGTAGCTGCTCCCCTTGCCCGTCTGCCACTCATAGGAGGCATTAAGGTTCCAAGTGAGTTGTTCACCACCGCCAAACATATTGTTGTGTGACAACGACGTTTCCAGGCCCGGGCCAATGAAACTGTTGGATTTCGACGTGCCCTGCACCTCAAGCTTGATTTCAAGAGGCTTGTCGAGCGTGCACTTTATGGCTAGGTCAAGCAGGCCGTCGCCCTCGGGGGTGAGAGAGTCGACCGGCTCCACGTTCATGTTGATGCCGCTGAAGATACCCAGGCGCGACAGGCGCAACTGGATGCGGTCCATGCTGCCCACCTTGAACGGCCGGCCAATCATGTGCTTACTCAGGCACGACGGAATCACATTGTCCTTTATCCTCACAGGGTTCATTTTCACTAGGGTGCAGTTGCTAAGCTGCAGCGTGTCGGCCTTTCCGCCACCATAGTAACCCTCAACTGTGGCTACAACCCGGCGCGTGTAGTAGCGCACCATTGCCATGTTGGGGATATTGACCGATTTCACCAAGCGGATGTCGACAATCCCTTTCTCGGTGGTACTGTCGGCCTCATATTGAATGTATTCGGGGCGGTAGAAATAATATCCCGCATCGCGCAGCTTGTTGACTATGTTGATGCGCACATTGTTGAGCGAATCCACGCAATAGCGCTTGCCCGTCTGCAGATAGGGGTCGGTGCGTGCCACCGAATCTATAAAGCAGGTGATGGGCGTGTTTTCGCCCATATAGGTGATTTTACCGAGCAAATAAGGCCTTTTTACATTCACGTTATAGGTGATGCTGGCCTTGCGACTGTTGCTCTTGCTATAGTTAAGCGAGTAGGAAGCGCTGGAGCTGAAATAGCCGTTGTTGCTCAGCAGGGTGTTGATCATATTCACACGTGCCTCAGGCCTGACGCGGCTAATGAGCACAGGTTTCGCCACCAGCTTGCGATAGAGCCATCCCATGAGACCGCTTTCACGCTTACGCCAGTGGTTGTAGACCCACAGGCCTATGGGGAAAGGAGTGCGGTAATAAGGCGAATAGAGCGGATTGTTGGGCTTGACGTTGATAGCCTCAAAAATCTGGTCTTGCACCGCAGGGTCGATTTTTGCAGTGTCGGGCTGGTTATACTGAACCTTTTTCACGCCAGTGTAGAGCACTTCTCCGTCGGCCAGGCGGCTTGTGGTGGAACACGAGCTCAGAACTGCCGCCACTGTAACGGCAAGAGTCCATAATACTAAAGTATGACGACGCATCATTAATGGTTTCATTGCTTTTTGGAGTGTTGGGTTGGAGTTTTAGATGCTTCTTTCCGGGCATCTTCCCGTGCAGCCTTGGCCGAATCGGCCGACGACTTGGCCTTAAAGGGGCGGAACAGGTGCTGAATGCCATCGAGCTTGCGTTTCATCACAAAGCCCACACCCATCTCGGTGATCTCACCCTCAAGAATGCTTTCATAGCCCGTGTGGCGGAAAAGTCGCAAGTAGCGTGTTCCCGCCTGGTTCAGGTAGTATTCAAACGAGATGTCGTTGATGAGATTCTGCGAGAAGTTTTGCTCGCTCGAGGCCTCGGTGCTGTATTCGCCGCCCACAACCACCTTGAAGCGGTCGTTGAACAGCGTCTTCGACAAGCGATAGGAGTAACTCGTCTCGGTTGATGACTTGCCGTTTTGACTCTGGTCATACTGGTTGATGCCAAACGTCAGGTCAATACCCTTCAGGTTGCTTGCAGCCCAGTTGTTGAGCTGCGACTGCAAGAACGAATACAAGGCACCAGTGGTGGATATGTTGAGCTTACCGGTAGAGTTGGTGCCGGAATATGAGTTATAGAGCAGAAGGTTGATGGCGGCCTGCGAGCGCTGCGTGGCAGTCATAGACTGAAGCTCGTTTTGCACCGTCATATCGTTGCTTGCGCTCATGTCGAACTGCAGTTTCATGTTGCTCAACGAGTTGCCCACAGTTGCAGTGATCACGAAATCCACAAGGCGCGAGCCGGAGCTCGACTCGCCCGAAGTCACACTGGTTCGCACCTGCTCGGTGGCTGTGATGTCGAGCTGCGGATTGAGCATCTCGCCAGTCCACACCAGCCGGCTGCCCTCCACGATGTTAAACTTCTTTTGTGAAATCAGAGGCGGCGAATAGCGCACATTGCCCTGCTCGATGGTGTATGAGCCCACCAAGTTGCTTTTGCCTGCAAAATCGAGAGTGTACTTGAGTTTTCCGCTACCGTCGATTTGCAGCCGGTCTTTACCGTCCATCGAGAGGTATGCGTTTATCTTGGCACCCTGTTCCACTTTTATGTCGGCAAGAATGTTGGTTGCCGACACCTCGGCCTGCGTCTTCAAGTTCATCCAACTTAGCGAATCAGACTTGTTGACAAACCGCACCATGTTTTCATCGACCTGCGAGGTGAGAGTCGACACGTCTTCCTGAAGCACATAAGTTATGTTAGACCCTGAGAGCAAAGTCACAGAGGCATTTATGCCCATGAAATTGTTTCGGCTGCGCACCGAGCACGACAAGTCGGCATAGCCCTTGCCAAACACCTCGCTCTGTCCTTTTTGGTCACTGCCCACAAACTGCACGTTGTTGCCCGCAAGCTTGAGGTCGATAATCGGGTTAGACATGTCTTGAACATCTACATAACCATTAACTGCAACCGGTTTGCCATTGATGCCCAGCAGAGAATAGTTGGTGAAGTGCACCACATTAGAGTCAATGGGAAGCGAGGCATCGCAAAGCCTCAGTGAACTGCCGTAGCGTGGCAGTTTGATCACGGCCGAATCGCCCCGCACGTAGCCGTTGATGCGAGGCTCGTCCATCGACCCGGTCACGTTGAGCTTGCCATCAAGATAGCCGGCAAAGTCGAGGTATCCACCCGGAATGAACGCAGCCACCTTGCTGAGCGGGAATCGCTCGAGCTCCATCTTCACGTTAAACGGGTCGTGCGACGTGGAGTCGTTGAGCGAGCCATAAGCCACAGCCACATGCGAGCCGTCGACAGTCATGTCGGCATTAATGGCCGTGCTTGCCGTGGCGGGGTCGATGGTAAGTTTTGTGGTCATCTCATAGTTGCCCTGTTTTTTGTCGGCATAGACAAAATCGTTGAGCGACACCTTGCCGTTACCCTCAAGGTTCTTGCCGTCGAAAGCCACATCCATGTCGGCATTGAGCACACCCGTCATGGGCGGTAAAGTGGGCATAAACTTGGTCCATTCCTGAATGCGCACATTGGCCACCTTGAGGTTGATATTCTCTTTGCCGGCATCACCCACGGGATATGTGCGCAGCGCCACAAGGCTTGAGTCGCTCTCGAGTTGCAGATTGGCTTTAAGCATCTTGTCGGCATAGTTGAGATTAACATAGTTGCTGTCGTTGACCGCCCATTTGCGATAGCCTATCACGGGCTGCTTGGGGAAGAAGCGCATGTTGACCGACGAGTCGGTGAGCGTGGCATTCACACCTACGCGGTAGCCCGTTTCGTGCTTGATATTCTGCTGCTCAACCAGCACATCGAGCACCGGACCGCGGATGCCACCACGCATGGTGACCGAAGCAAATTCATCCATGGTGCCTGGGCGGTTGCCCATATGGGCATTGAATGCCAAATACCGGTTCTTCACCTCGTTGGCATGCAGGGTTATGGTGTCGATGGCAGTGGAACCCACACTCAGCGAGTGCACAAAGCCATCGATGAAAATATTAGAGTCGTTGCGCACATCCATGCTCACCTTGCGGAAGTCTACGTCATACTTGTCGAGGTAGCGCTGCACTATACCATCCGACCCCATCTGCAGACTCATGTTGAATTTTGGCATCACTGCCTGCAGCGTGTCCACATTGAGCGAGTGCTTGGCATATTGGTTCATGGCTATTTTGTAGCATCGGTCAAAACTCTTGATTAGCGAGTTGAGATTGCAAGCCGCATTGAAATCGAGCTGCGTGCCCTCGTCGCTGAAGCCGGCAGTGACGGTGGAATCGGTGGCAACGAAACGCCCCGAGGCCGCCTTGGTGAAAAGCACATCGCTGTCGAGGGTCCAGTTGAAGTCGCTCATGTCGAACGACACGTCGTAGATGTTGCGGCGCAGATTCACACTGCCATTGGCACGAACCAAGCCGTTGCCACGGCATGGGCCGTTATACAGGTTCAGAGCCTGCAGGTTGAGGTCGTTGATGTTGCCGTCGATATCGAAATCATAAGTGTCGCCATTGAGTGTGGCTTCGCAGTTGAGATAGATATCGCAATTGGGATTTCCTGAATTCACGAATCCCTTTATGTGTCCGCCATCCATGTCGACTTGTGCCTGCAGGTTGTTGTAGGTTGCCTTATTATAGACAATGCTGCCGAGGTCGATATTGGCACTGACTGCTGTGCTGGGGCTGAGGAAGTTGAAGCCGTGGCCCGATGCTGTGATGTGGCCTGTGACGTTGCCAACGCCCATCAGTGGCAATATTGACTGAACCGGGAATGTGGTGAGTGTGGCATCGATGCCGTAGCCTTGCGAGTTGGCCGAGAAATGGCCGCGACCCACAAAACTGCCTGTGGCCAAACGCATGGAGGCATCGCCCGACACATTGCTCGGCGTGAATGATGCATTGGCAGTGAGGTCCATTGGCGGGAAGTTGACTTGCCGCTGTGTGGCGGCATCAAGCACAGTGGGCTTTATGAAGTTGATGTTGTCGAAACGTGCCTTGACGGCAACGTTTCCGGCCAGCCGCTTGGTGTCGAGCACATTGTCGACGGTGCCTGTCACCTGAGCTGAGGCATAACCTGGCAACTGCGCCACAAACTGCTCAATGGCCACATGGCTGGGATTACCCTTGACCTTGGCATTGACCGTGACCGGACGGTATTGCGGTATGCCAGCAAGCATCGGTGCGAATTCGGGCAGCAGGCGCGACACATCTTGCAAAGCAATTGACGAGCGAGTGTCGAGCCTTATCAGTCCCGACGGCTTAGATTCGAGCAGACTTTGATCGATATGTGTGTCGAGGTAGATGTCGCTCAGCACCGTGTGCAGCTGAAAGCGCTTCACATCGATGGAACTTGCATCCATGGCAAACGTGCCGCTGGCTCCAGTGACGGCAACTCCGCAACGCTCGGCAGCCTTGAAACTCTTGATGGGAACCACCACATTAGTGCCACGGTTGTAGAAATCGGCAATTTCAAAATTCACTCCGCTGACGCTTATATAGTTCATGTCTAATCCCTTAGCGGGCTTTGCATCTTTAAGGGCATATATTGCGCTTGAGTTCGACAGACTCACCACCTTGCCGCGAATTTGCCACGTCACTGTGTCTGACGGCGATTTGGGCAAAGTGTCGGGCGGCAATGGGTGCTCGGCATTAAAGCGGGCGGCAAACTGCGCCGACGGATAGCGGTAATTGCAATTGAGGCTGTCGACACTGAAGCGGTCGGCATCCACAGTGTGGCGAGCCATGTCCACAATGCCGTTGTCGAGTTGTGCTCGGCCGATGTGTGTGGTAAGTGTGTCGATGGTGGGTTGCATGCTCATGGCATAGTCCACGTTGGTGAGCATGATGCGCGAGGCTTTCACCACCCATGGCTGGCTTTGCGCGGTGTCGGGCTTCTGAACCACTTTGTATGGCTTATATACAAGACTCACTTTGCCGCCATCAAGATTGGCACTGAGCAGGTTCACCTCATTAGTGTTAAGGTTGACAAGTGCGCCCTTGAGCGAGCACAGCCTCACCCTGGCACTGAGAAGCATCGACGAGTCTTCACTCAGCATGCGATAATATGCACCAGTGAGTTGGGCGGCCGACACATCGACACGCTTGTCGAGCAACGGACGGAAAGCCACATCGGCCGTGAGATTTTGCGCAAGCACCATGGTGTCGCGCTGAGTGGAGTCGGCAATCAGCACGCCGTCGAGACTGACCTTCAGCGGAAACTTGATTAGTATGCGGTCGATGCCTATATGCATTCCGGTTGCGTCGCTTGCATAGCGGCAAGCCACATCCTTCACTTGGTTTTGCACCCAAGGTATGTATAGCGACACTGGAAGCAGCAATATCAAGGCCACAATGGTGGCCGCTGACCAAATTGCAACCTTTACTGTGCGGTTGAGCGCAGATGATGATGGCGCTTGGGCTTTAGCCTCAGCTGCGTCACCTGTGTTGTTTTTATCCTTATTCTCGATGCTACTCACGGCTCAATGAAATTGTGGAGTGAATTAAATTAGTGATTTTTAAGATTACCGCCTCGCAGGCCGTTAATCATCAGTTTTTTGCGGGCTCTCAGCTGAAGCGGCACACGTTTTTTGCACGTTTCGCCACCTTTTCAGCTTTTCAGGAGTCCAGCCCGGTGCGTAAAAACGCCCTTGCCCAAGCAGAATCCACGTGGGTGAGACCCCGAAGTCGCTGACCAAGTAGCCAAGCCATGACACCTGTAACGTGTCGCGCCATGGCTCCTTGCGCTGTGTGGCAAATTTCCAGGCATTCACGCCATAGATGCGCGCAAAGGCACTCACACCGCGAATCACGCCGTCGGCCTTCAGCCTGTCAAGAGCCTCATAGAAGCGCATCACCACTTTTTGACTTTGGTCGTTTTGACTCATAGCTTAGTGCTTAAGATATTTAACAATTGTGTTATCTGTTTCTGCTGGTCTGCCACGATGTCAATCAGCTTTGCGTTCTGCTCGGTGAGCTGGCGGTTGGCCTCTACGAGCGAGGCGATGAGGTCGGTGGCGGGAGTGCAGTTGGTGGTGTTGTTGCTGCCGTTGACAGCCACACCGTTGTTGCCCGCAGTGGCAGACACGTCGGCAGCCATCATCGGGCCCTCGCCGGTGAGCAACCAAGCCATCGACAAGCCATAGGCATCGCTCAGCTTCTGGGCAGTGGCACGACCTAAACTGCAACGGCCATTAAGCATTAAGTTTACGTATGCTTGTGTTGTGCCAAGAGCGTTGCCTATCTCTTGCTGCGTTATGCCTTGCGTCTTGAAGAAATTTTTCAGACGAGAATAAAAATTTTTATCCAACATAAACCTTTGATAGATTGATGTTTATAAATAAGTTGTAAGAATATTTATAAAAATACAAGCATCTTATTTGGTTGATAAGTATTTTACTTATATCTCTGTGGCGGGTTTAGCAACGAATTGCAAAACCAATACAAATATAAGTAATATGGAGTTAATGACAAAACACCGCGAGATGATGCTTGCCAGACACAAGCGCATAATCAAGCGTTACAACTCGCTCCGGGAACAGCACCCAGAGGCCGCCCGCTCTGCGGTGGCGGAGAGAATCGCCGACAAGGAGTGCATGACTTTGCAGGGCATTGTTAAAATTCTGAAAGCATATGGAGAATGGCAAAAGCAACAGCAGGGAGCTTAAGGCTCTGAGAGCTGACGTTAAAATGCTGATAGAGGCAGTGAGGCAGTTGCAGGAGGCACAGCGCAACACGCTGGTGACGACAGAGGAATTTGCACGCCTGCACAACTGCACGCAGCGTACGGTGCTCAACCGAATAGAGATAGGCATATATGCGGCGAAGAAGATAAAGGGCCGCTGGTATTTACCCGTAGTATCTTAAACTAAAACTTGAGGATTATGAAAGCAAGAATGAACACAGCTGCCCGATGGGCGATAGTGATGGCATTGGGCGCATGGATGGCAGTGAGCGTGATAGTATTTCTCTCGGAGATTGCCGAGGGCAGTGACACAAGCATGTGGCTGCTGCTTGCCAGCAAGGTGCTGGCGGCACTGAGCGGATGGGCATGCGTGAAGGCGGCACAATGGCTCGACAAGGCCGGATGGTTGCCAAGCGTGGACTACTTCGTCACCGACAGCGAGGGCAACGAGCTTTAAGACATAAGGGCAACAGGCGTGCGACTCATTTTTTTGTTATCTGGTTTAGTTATAATTAATTATAGTGTAATTGTTATTGTTTTCTTTTTTCGATGCGCGTCCGCTGCCCTAAGAAATTTCAATGGTGATTATCAATATCGTTCAATTGGCATTTTTACTCACACAACGTGGGCCATGCCGTGAGGCACGCCAAAGCCAAAATAGTAAGTGAATTTTTTGCATAACAAACTCATTGGTTAGCATGAATGCCAGCCACGTCGCGATGACGGCCGCTGGTTTTTAAAAGCCTCCACAGGGGAAGCGGCATAGCGAGGGACGCCGCTGCGACGGTCCGAGTCCGTCGGGAGGCACAAAGACAAGGCGGCAGAGGCCGCCATGGAGTAAAAAGGATTATTAATGTTTAAATTTTTATAAGGTGTACTTTCTCGGTGTTAGGGTGGCGCTCCACCGCCCAGCCATTGCGGGGTTTTTCAGTCTTCATCGATTTTGATTTGTATTCATCCGGCATCCCGCAGCCGGGGCAGCCTCAGGCAAAGGTCCGTCAGTTAAGTCCTGCAGAGGCAGGGCGACCGCGGTGCGACTCCGCGGTGAGGAGCAAAGAGAATTGTAATTTTTTCATCAACCATCAAAACAAACGAATTATGAGCGAAATTATTGAAATCAAGCAGGCAGACATGCTGCAGGCAATTAACAAGAGCGAGGTTGACATTCAGATTTCGACCGCCAAGCAGTACCCGCGTGACATCGCCAAGGTGCTCAACCTTATCAGCACCTATGCCACTATGGACACCGAGACAGCACAGGATTGCTTCTACGTGCTTCGCCGCAACGGCCAGTACGGGCAGAACAACATTGAGGGGCTGAGCGTGAGGATGGCCGAGATAATCGCCAGCGCATGGGGCAACTTGCGAGTGCAGACACGCATCATCGGCAACGATGGCAAGACCATCACCTGTCAGGGAGTGTGCCATGACTTGGAGACCAACGTGGCAGTGAGCGTGGAGGTGAAGCGGCGCATCACCGACAAGAACGGCCGAACGTTCAGCGAGGACATGCAGGTGGTGACAGGCAACGCCGCCAGTGCCATCGCTTTCCGTAATGCAGTGCTGAAAGTCGTGCCGAAGGCTGTGACCAAGCGCGTCATCGAGGACGTGAAGAAAGTGGCGATGGGGCAGGCACTTGACCTTGAGCAACAGCGCCAAAACATGATAGCATATTTCGCCAAGCTCGGCGTGAGCGAGGCTCAGTTGCTGGAGTATCTGCAACTGAAGAAGCGTGAGGAGATAGACAAAGAGGCAGTGTTTGAGCTGCGCGCCACCGCCAACGCCATAAAGGAAGGCACGACAACCGTGCAGGAGGCGTTTCTGAAACCCATTGAGGACCGCAGGGTAGCCGCCGAGGCCAAGAAGAAAGCCATTGAGAGCAAAGAGATAGCCGAGGCCGCCATGCAGCGGGCAAAGGCCGCCAAGACCGTGAGCGTGGACGCCGCCACCGGCGAGGTGAAAGAAGAGGCCAAGAAGGGCTGAAAGGAGGTAGAGCGATGAAACCTTACACCATTATTAGGCCAAAGACCCATGACGAGTGGCTGGCACACCGCAGCTCAGGCATCGGCTCAAGCGAGGTGGGCACCATACTCGGATTGAACGAGTGGGAGACCCCTTACCACCTTTGGCGCCGGAAAAAGGGCATTGACCCGCCAGTAGAGGAGAACTTTCTGATGAAGGCAGGCCACTATCTGGAGGATGCCGTGAGCCGCTTCTTTGCCGACGAGACAGGGGCGCAGATTATAAAGGCGACTGCCGGCGACTGGATAGCGGTGGACACCGAGCGCCCGTGGCTGAGGGTATCGCCTGACCGGCTCGCATGGATGCCCGGCGTGCCCAAGCGGCCGAGCAACAAGATGATAGTGGAGTGCAAGACAACACAGCGCACCATAGATGCCGACAACTTGCCGATGCATTGGTTCGCGCAACTGCAGTACCAGCTGATGGTGATGCGACTTGACCACGGTGCGCTTGCATGGCTGACGCAGGGCCGAGATTTCGGCTATGCGATGATTGACCGCGACGACGACTTTTGCGAGTATATGGCAGGCGAGCTCAACCGCTTTTGGCGTGACTACATTGAGGGCAGCGACGAGCCGCCATGCGTAGACGGTGACGATGCCGCCGCCAAATGGATGCGCCAGCGTGACGGTGAGTGGGTGGAGGCCGACAGCACCACGCTGGACACATTGGCCGCACTGAAGGAGACGCGCGCCCGCATCAAAGAGCTGGACGAGCTCAAGAAGCAACAGGAAGATGCACTGAAGCTCACCATAGCAGGAGCGGAAGGCCTCATCACGCCTGACGGTAAAGTGCTCGCCACGTGGAAAGCACCAGCCAAGGCCGGGGCGCCTAAGTTCGACAGCGCACGGTTCATGGCCGAGCACCCAGACGAGGCCAAAGCCTACATGACCGAAGCCGCACCGGCGGCGAGAAGATTTTTAATCAAGTAAACAAAAAAGGAGGAGCCATGCGCTACACCATAAGCAAGACCACCAAGGCCGAGATCGAGAGGCTGCTGACTGCACTCAGCCGCAGGACAGCGACCACATTGCGCGAGATTAACGACAACCGTCGTGCCCGTCAGATGCTGACTAAACTTTCAAGAGCGAAGGAGGCGTGCAATGGCTAAGAGCGGGTGGATGAAGATGCACCGCCGCTTCTTGGACTGGGAGTGGTTTGGTTGTGCCGAGATGGTGCAGCTCTTCACATGGCTGCTGCTCAGCGCGAGCGACAGGGACGTGCACTACCGCGGTGTGGCATTGCGTCGCGGTCAGGTGCTCGTCAGCCGCAGGAAGTTGTCACAACAACTACACATGAGTGAACGGACATTCCGCACCTGTATAAGCCGTTTGCAGACGACAGGCGAGATTACAACTCAAACGACCCACCTTTACACCATCGTAACTATCTGTAACTATGATGTTTACCAAGCACCGTCAGATAGCAAGCGACCCACTACCGACCCACTACCGACCCACCAAACGACCCACCAAACGACCCACTTTCAAGGTGGTGTAACAAACGGAATGTCAAGCGGTTATAAAGGCGAAAAAGAAGCGAGCGACCCACTAAACGACACACCAAGTGAGCCAAAAGCGACCCACATAATAAAGAATAAAGAATATATTGTTGTTGTTGCTGACGCGCGCACGCGCGAGGAAGCGATAGGGAGGCTGAGGCAGGAGCTAAGCGCCTCAACGCTGAAGGTGGAGGCCGCCATGAGGACGACGCGCATATACGACCGCGGCACGCTGATGCAGCTCGTTGAGGAAGTGTTTGCCGAATGGACTGCCACAGACGAGCGGATAGCCGGCGTGAACTGGGCGCACCTACTGAACCAACTCCGCATCAAGGCAGAGGCGCAAAGGAGGGAGGCCGCAAAGCTGGCGAGTCTGCCGAAGCCGAAGCAGGACCTGAAGGACTGGAAGAAGGATTTCGCCGCCGGCATGCTGAGGACCGCCCGGCAGAGGTTGGCGGAGGACGAGTTGAGCGGAGCGCAGAAAAATTGAGCAACGCTAATTAATTGAAGTTGGACTTAAACAAATTAAACCGATATGAAACTTACTAACAGCAACAGGAGGCCGAGCGAGGCTGTGGCATTGAGCCAAGAGCAGTGGGCAGTGGACATACGCCGCCGGCTGGGCGACAAGGAGCGAATGCTGGTCGCTTTGGGCCCGGCGGCCACCAGCCACTTCAGCGGACATCCGGAGGCGGCGGCACACAGTCCGGAGCTGGTGCGGATGGCAAAGGCGTATGGCGACCGCACAATGGCGACCTGTCTGGCGATGCACATAGCCGACACGGTGATGACCATTGCCGACGATGACACGCCGACGCTTGACGAGGCCGATGCCTACCGTGCCGCCGGCCTGATGGAGAGCGACAGCCAGATCAGGCAGCTTCCGATGGGGATGCTTGCCGCTTTCTTCCACCGGGCCAAGTGCCGCCGCTACAAGATTTACGGAAGGCACGTGACGCCGATGAAGCTGCTTGAGTGCCTGCAGCAGCAGTTGCCGGGCCTGATGGCCGAGACGGCGGCAATCCGTCAGGAGGCAGAGCGCAGGGCAGAGGCCAGGGCGAGTGCCGACCATGCCGCCACAGCGGTGGACTGGGAGACTTACAGCCGGATGCGTGGCATCAAGGGGCAGTCGCCCATAGATGCGGCACGACAGGAAGGAGGCGAGCGATGAGCAAGCAGCAGATTTTCCCCGATGCGCCCGATGTGGTGTACGAATGGGTTGCCGAGGAGCTGACCGCAGTGCTTGAGGCAGGCGACCAGCCATTGGTGACGAGCTTTCCGAGAGGCGGCAGGCTCAAGACCAGCTACCGGGTGGAGGTAGACAGAGAGGGCTGGCACGTGGTAATCTTCGCCGACTTCGTGTCGGAAGCGGTGGAGAATACCACCACGCCGGGCGAGCCGCTGAGCTACCGGGGGCTGTACGTGTCGCACTGCCGTCACTACAATGACGACGGAACAGTGAGCAACTTCACATTTCATCCGCGCAAGTTTGCCCGATACTTCTCGTTTTAAGCACCAAAGAGCCGTTCTAAGGCACTTTCTCGGCTCGGATGATAAATTACACGTTTAAGAAATTTTAGGCTCTCAGAAGGCCGCAAAAACAATCAGAAAGGAAAAAAGATGGAAACAATGACAAAAACAAGACAGGCGACGAGGGATGAGCTTCCCAGTGGTTTCATGGACTTCGTTCGTGACTACTTCAAGGAGCACGTTGACATCATCGACGGCGAGTACTTAGATGTTGACACCAGCGACTATCTCAACGACGAGGAGCCATACGTTGACTTCTACATCAGCGCATTCGTCTACAACCGCTACAGCTACGAAGGCAGAGAGGTGCGCTTTAGTGAAATCGAAGGCTGGATTGAGCTTTTCCACGTCAGCGAGGACGGCGAGCGTGACGTAGTGCCCTACGGCGCAATGAAGGTGACCAACAGAACTTTTCCGCTTTAATGGTCAAAAGCGGAACAAGTGACCGAAATTCAATCTACAAGTAGAAAATTATAGAAATGAGATTGTGGGGATTTGCAATGCGTTGAGGGTGAGGCGGTTGGCGGTTGGGTAGCAGAGAGTGGTAGCGCAATGGTAGCATCAGGGCAGTGGTTTGCCGGTGCTCAGTATGTAATTGATGAGCTTGGTGTTCTGCTCGGTGAGCTGTCGGTTGGCCTCGACGAGCGACGCGATGATGTCGGTGGCTGGCGTGCCGTTGGTTGCCGTGGCTGTGTTGTTGTTGCCGTTGACAGCCACACCGTTTGCCCCTGCGGTGACGGACACGGTGGTGTTGTTGCCTGTGGATGACACGTCGGCCGCCATCATCGGGCCCTCGCCGGTGAGCAGCCAAGCGACCGACAGACCATAGGCATCATTGAATTTTTGAGCAACCACTTTTCCGATGGGGTTGCGGCCCGTAAATATGGAGTTGACATAAGATTGATGAGTGCCGATGGCCTCGCCTACCTGCTGTTGCGTAATACCTTGAGACCTAAAAAAATTTTTCAGCTTTATGTAAAAATTTTTGTCCTTCATAACCATTTAATTTACAATGATTTATACAAAAACACGATTTTTTCTATAAAAAAACACGATAAAAAATTTGCATTACCACGATAATCGTGTTATCTTTGCAATGTGTTTAATAACGAATTGCAAAACCAATACAAATATAAGTAATATGAAGTTAATGACAAAACACTTGGAGTTGATGCTCCGCTGCCACCGCCGCATCGTGTAGCGTTACGCCCTGCTTCAGGCGCCGCATCCGGAGTCCACGCTGACTAAGGAATAAGAAAAATACTGATGGCACATGAAAATGGATGCCGTGCAAAAAAAGGAAAATCGTTTTCGAGCGGTTCTATAGCATAGTCCCGTAGGCACAAAAAAATCTCAGTCCCGGCCCACTAAGAGCCAGTGCGTTCATTCCCACGCCCTGAAGTTGAGATTATAATCCAAAAATAAGGCATTAAAGCCAGCCTAATATCCAAATTAAATTCATTGGTGTCCCAATTTTACCGGGACACTAATGAGATTTTTAATAAAAATATAACTCTCTGACATTCAGTAATAAAAAATACCCGATTCGCAATGAATCGGGTAGGGGCAATATATCATTAATTCTACTTTAAATGAAAGAGCCGTGACACCTTTAAGTGTTGGGATTATTTCATTAGTTTGTCCACTTCGGCCTCAAGCTCTTCGCCTTGGAGTCCACGCGACACAATTGTTCCCTTGGGGTCGATAATCATGATGTGGGGAATGGCCGAAACCCCGTAGAGGTCGGTCGGCTTGTCAAGTTTTTTGTTGCCCACCATCACTTTCCACGGAAGCTGAAGCTCGCTGATTGCTGCCTGTGTGTCTTTAGGGTCGTCCCACACTGCCACGCCTAGCACGTCGAGCTTGTTGCCATATTTCTTGTAGATGTTCTTGAGTGCCCCCTGGATCTCTGCACGGCATGGTCCGCACCAGCTTGCCCAAAAGTCGACCACTGTGTATTTCCCTTTGCCCACATAGTCGCTCAGACGGCTTTTTGTGCCGTCTACTCCTTCTATCTCAAAATCGGTGAAATGCTTGCCCACGGCAGTCAGCTCTTTTTGATTGGCATCGCTCAGAGCCTTCTGCACGCGTTTTAGTTTCGCATAACTCTCGGGTGTGGTCTTAAGCACCGAGTCGAGCTGTGCCTTGTTGAAATTCTTGTAGAAAAGGTAGTTGTTGAAAGCCCATGGACCTATGCCGTTGTCCTTGTTGCTCTCGTAGGCTTTTTGCAGGCAGTCGGCAATTTGCTTCTCTATTTTGTCGCCGGCCTCGTTGGCTTGTGCTTCAGTGATTTCTTTCTTTTTGAATTGCTCCGACACCTTGTTAAACTGCTCGTCATAGCCGTCGAGCTCGGCATTCAGTTTGTTGAGCTCGTCGTTAAGCGCAGTGCCTGTGGCCTTGTGGTCTTTCCACAGAATTGAGATGTCGCCACCCTCAACTATGAATCCCAGGCGGCTGCCGCTTGCTATCAGTCTTGAGTAGTAGCTGGCCTCGGTCTCGCCGGTGAATGTGGCGCTCTTGTTGGCAATTTTCACGCTGTCGATGGTGTCGCCGCTGTCATAGCTGGTGAGGTAGGCTGTCTGGCCATTGAATGAGTCGTCGGGGAAGGTCACTGCAATTTTATATTTGTGGCCTCCGCTGCACGATGCCAGCAGCAGTGCTGCTGCAAAGGGATAGAAAATGCGTTTCATAATCAGCTTTTTTTTGATTTTGAAGTTTTGAGTGTGTATAAAATAGGGGAGCGGCTTATTGCTGTGGCTGGCTTTGTGACCGCCATTAGCCGTCCCCCTAATGAGTGTCTCAGCTTATTTCACTATTGAGTGGTAGAGCAACGATTGGATGTGTGAACGTGCGCTCACGCGGCCAAATGCGGGATTGTTGCGCGTGGGGCTCACACGGTTGCACAGGAATATGTATATCATGTCGTTCTTCGGGTCAACCCAGAAGCAGGTGCCGGTGAATCCGGTGTGGCCGTAAGTCTCGGCTGTTGCCTCGTCGCAGGTCGACGACCAGTTGGGATTGCTCATGTTGGGCTTGTCGAAGCCGAGTCCACGGTGGCTGTTGGGGCTTTTCTCTGTTGTGAACGTCTTGACTGTTGATTCCTTGTAGATGCGCTGGCCTCCGTAAGTGCCTCCGTTGAGCCATAGTTGCAGCAACTTGGCCAGGTCGTTGGCGTTGGAGAACAGTCCGGCATTGCCTTGCACTCCGCCTGAGAATGCTGCGAGCTCGTCGTGCACATATCCGTGAATGTGCTGGCGGCGCAGGTAGGTGTCCATTTCGGTATAGGCAATCTGCGACGACGGGAATTTCTCAAGTGGGCGGTAGGTGGTGTGGTATGCTCCAAGTGGCGCAAACACGTAGTTGTTCGTGAAATTGTTGAGCGACATGTGGGTTATGTTTTGCACCGCGTTGGCCAGCAGGCAGAAGTTCAGGCAGCTGTATAGGTAGCGCTTGTTGCCCAGTGGCTGGTTGTAGATGCGGTTCATAATCGAGTCGTAGGTCACTTTGCCACCGTATATGCCTTCGGCAATGGGGATGTTGAAATCGCTGGTCTTTGTGGTCGAGAGTATGTCGGTACGCAGTTTTGCGCTCTTGTTGCCATAGGCTCCGTCCATCACCTTGATGGTGTTCTGCTCGGTTTGGGTCGAGGTTATCAGTTGGCCCGTGTAGGTTTTCGGGTCAAACATCATATTCCACATGTTGAGCGATGGCGGCATGCCGGTTTCGTGATACAGCAGGTCACGGAATGTGATGTCTTCCTTGTTTGTCCCTTGCAGGCCCGGAATGAATTTGCTCGCCTTGTCGTCGAGGTCGAATTTGTCGTCGTCATATACCTTCATCACGGCGCTCTCTGTGCCGGTGGCTTTCGATACCGAGGCCAGGCCGAACAGTGTGTTGGTTGTTACCGGAATTCCCGATTCGTAGTTGATTTCGCCATAAGCCCTGTTGCACACCACTTTGCCGTGGCGGGCCACCAGCACCTGGCAACCGGGGAATGCGTGTTGGGCTATGCCGTATTTGCAGATTGAGTCGATTTTTTCCAGCAGGTTATGGGTAAAGCCCACCTCTTCGGGCAGTGTGTAGCCCAGGCGTGTGGCTGCATAGCGTATGCCTGTGCCGGCATCAAACTTGCGGCCGGTGGCTTTGTCTTTCACCGGCACTGGCAATATGCCGTCGGCAGCGTTGCCTCCGAATATGGTTTGGGCGGCATAGTCTTCGGCAACCGATGTGCGCTCATAGGCTACCACCACGGCGTCCACGTCGTCGCTTGCCATCAGTGAGCTGTAGTTGTCGAGCTTTTGAGGGTCGCAGAATATTGCCACAGTCACGTTGCGGAATTTCTTTGCGATGCTCTGGGCAAAGGTGCGATAGGCGGCATCGTCGGCTTTAATGGCAATGATTATGTTGTTGAAGCGGCCGGCCGTCAGTGCGCGCTCAATGCTGTCGCGTGAGTTGAAGTTTGCCCGGTAGTCGAGTGCAGTGGTTGCTGCATAGCAGGCGCAGCGGCGCTGGAACATCGACTTGGTGTCGTTGTCAACCCCCATTGTCAGCACGGCTATGCGCTGGCTTTGCAGGTTGCTCACGGGCAACACGTTGCCGTTGTTTTTCACCACGGTGATGGTGCCGGCAGTCAGTCGGCGGGCCATAAGCGTCGCGCTTGGGGCATTCACGTCTTCTACCACGTTGTTCATGTCCACATGTTGCGGCGTGTTGAGGCCGAGGGCATACTTGAAGCGTAATATTTTCTTGCAGCGCTCGTCGATTATGCTCTGTTTCAGCGTGCCGTCGGCCACGGCCTTCTTTATGGCATCAATCTCGGTGCCCACGTTCACGGGCATCAGCAGCACGTCGTTGCCGGCAAGCAGGGCGCTCACGCACACCGACCCGTCGACCTTTGCGCCGCCCATGTTAAGGGCATCGGTGAATATAAGGCCCTCAAAGCCCATGCGCTTTTTCAGCAGTCCGTTCACCACCTTGTCGCTCATGGTGCCCGGAATCTTGCGTTTGTCGATGGCCGGCACATAGATGTGGCCTGTGAGCATGCCCGACAAGCCTGCGTTGATGTATTGGCGGAAGGGCATCAAGTCGTCGATGTTGAGCTCTTTCATGCTCTTGTCGATTGTGGGCAGCGACTTGTGTGAGTCTACTGTGGTGCATCCGTGCCCGGGGAAGTGCTTGCCCACCGACAGCACACCGCCGTCTTCAAGGCCTTTGGCGAATGCTATTCCGTGGCGGGCCACCACATCGGGATTGTAGCCATAGCCGCGGTTGCCTATCACGGTGTTGGGGCGGTCAATCACGTCGAGCACCGGAGCAAAGTCCACGTTCACGCCGATGCGCTTGCACTGGCGGGCTATCTCACGGCCGTAGTCGTAAAACAACTTGTCGTCGTTGATTGCACCTAAATACAGGTTGCGCGGATATTTCGGAGCATTCTCAAGGCGCATCGAGAGGCCCCATTCGGCATCGAGCGTGATCATCAGCGGCACTTGGGTGATTGATTGTGCATAGTTGGTGCAGCTCACCTGCTTTTTGATTTCACTCTCTTGGTAGATGAGTCCACCCACTTTGTATTGGCCCACAAGCTTGTTCACGGCTTCGCGGGTCACTTCATTGTCTTGCGGAAACACTGCCGCAACCATCAGTTGGGCAATTTTCTCATCGGGTGTCATTTTTGAGAAGGTGGTGTTCACCCACTCGTTCATGGCCTTTTCGTCAGCTTGGTTTAAGATGGCAGGCCTTTTTGCTTCGACGGCAACCTCGGTCATCACCAAGGTTGCCATCAGCAAAATCAAGATTCGTTTGATTTGTGTCATTATGATTTTATGGTTTTTTTATTTCTTTGCCATACGCACCTCATCGCTGGCGTTGATCGCTTTGCCCTTTGCGTTTAGTGCTTTCACATAGTTGAGCATGTGTTGGCCATAAGGCTTGTTGTCGGTCCACACCCGTTTTGCGCGCTGCAGGGGCACCATGTAGTCGCCGCCGTTGGCCAGATAGTCGATGGTGGCCAAGCGGTAAGTGGCAGTGGGGTTCACTTTCTTGCCGTTGACTTTGGCCGATGTGATCTCGCCCTTGGAGTTGAATGTCACTTTCAGCTCTTTGCTTATGGCGTCGCCGCCTCGTTCTGCCATCACTTTGAATGCGTCGAGCAGGTCGGCTCCGCTGATTTCAAGCACTAAAAAGCGGTTGTTGAATGGGAATATCGAGTTGATAAGACCCTCGCTCACGGCTCCCTTAGGCATGTCTTGGCGTATGCCGCCTTTGTTCATTATGGCGAAGTCTACCTTTTGTCCCGAAAGGCCAGTCACTATCTCTACTGTGGCGTCGCTAAGCCAGTTTTGGAAAGCCGCGCTTTGGTTGGCCATCTGGCGGGCCGATGTGGCCACAGGGGTGTTCATGAGCGAGTCTACGCCGTGGCGGTAGGTGGCAAGCCATTTTTCCATGGCTGGATAGTGAGCTTGTGCATCCAGGCTCTTGTCAATGGCAACTTGTGAGTATTCCACCTCGCCGGTTGCCAGGTCGATGTCGTAGCGGCCCACATATTTGCCCGATTTGCTGTTTTGCCCGATGGTGATGATGCGGCCGTCGGCATTGCGCACCTTGTTGCGCGGGTCGCCGGGCTTGATCATGGTGTGGGAGTGTGCACTCACCACCATGTCGATGTAGTGGCTGCGTGTCACCAGTATCGAGTCGTTGGGCTCGCTGGGCTCAAGTGAGTCGTAGCCTATGTGCGACACCATGGTCACAAAGTCCACTTTCTGCACTTCTTTCAGATATTTTGCCGTGGCATCGGCCATGTCGTAGGCGTTGAGGTAGCGCACTCCGTTGTAGTTGCCGTCGGCAATCATTCCCTTGGGGTTCAGGTTGATTGCGATGAAGGCCATGCGCTTGTCGCCGAATGCCTTAATCATGTAGGGTTTCAGCGTTCCGGCCATGCACGATGCGCTCACGTCGTAGTTGGTCGACAGGCGCGGTGTCTTCATCACGTTGTAGTATTTTGCAAGGCTCTCGATGCCGTTGTCAAGCTCATGATTGCCCATCATGGTCATGTCGTAGCCCAGGCTGTCGATGCAGGCATATTCCACTGCGCCTTTGTAGAGGGCAAAGTAGAGTGTGCCTTGCACATCGTCGCCGGCGTCTACAATCACCACGTTCTTGTTGTCGCGGCGCACTTGGTCAAATAAGGCCCGCCTGCGCAGAATGCCGCCCATGCCGTCGCTTGCAGGGTCAATCTGGCTGTGAGTGTCGTTGGTGGCCAGCACCACCACTTTTTGTGCCTCGGCCGATGGCGTGAGACAAGCAGTTGCCGTTAAGGCAATTAAAATTTTGCTTAATCTGTTCATGTCAATAAAAATCAGATGTTTTCATTCAGTTTTCTATACAGCTACGAAATTACTGAAAATTTGTGAATGAGCCAAACTGTTTGGCCCCGTTTTCCTTCCCCTTATTCCCGCATGCCTTTTTGTAGAGTCCAACAACAAGTGCAAAATTAGGGAAAGTGTTTGAAGAATCTGTTTTTTGGGGTGTCAAAGT
>CAVDUV010000029.1:0-29637 GCA_963612465.1 Bacteroidaceae bacterium
CCTTGTCTCTCTTGCATTTGTCAATTTTTCCTCATCGCAAATATTTCAAAGAACTTGTGTGCTTTATTTCTCAAAAGCGATGCAAAGGTAGAGCTTTTTCAGATACCCACCAAACATTCGCGGAAGTTTTTTTAATGGTTTTTTTACACATTTTGCGCAATACACTGATTGACAACAGATAGAAGAAATGTTAAAATATGTTCAACTTATGTTATACAGCATATTTTGCCAAAAAACGCATTTTTTGCCCTTCGCAATACCAACTGTGCACACCACGAAAAAAGCAACAAAAGAATAGCTATTTAAGCCACAGCATCCACACGCAAATGAATAATGACACCCGTCGTGACAGCCCCATCAATACCACCAATCGGCAATCAACGCGGAAACACTGTCACATCTGCGCCCCATCGAGACGGAACACGATGCGAAGACGACCTTGAGAAAAGCGTGTGCTTGAAATGCGGAAATGCCCTATCTGGGCTGTGTGCTGCACATGGGCACCCACACACAGACATTCGTCGTAGTCGCCAACGTGCACTATGCGCACCTCGCGAGAAGCACCGTCGGGCAGACGCTCAAGGTTGAACCGGTCGGCCACCTGCTCTTGCGTGGCATATTCCATAGTCACGGGAAGGTCGGCATTAATCACCTCATTAACCCGCTGCTCAATAGCAGCCACCTCTTCGGGAGCCAGGCTGCGGTTAAAATCATAGTCGAGCTTAGACTTGGTGCGCTCAACGTGACCAGCCACATGACGACCACAGGCAAACATGCGCACCATTGTGGCATTGAGTATGTGCTCGGCAGTGTGCATCGGGGGATATTCCTGCTTGTTGTGAGGATTGAATTCCGGTTGCTCCATAATATATATAATGTTATATGGTTAATGCTTGGCCGTTTTCTTGGGGGCCTCATCGGCAAACTTATCGGGGAACACAATCGGCACCCTCGGGCGTCGCATGGCTCGCACAATGAGCCAAACGCCAAGCACCACGAATGGAATGCTCAAAAGCTGCCCCTGGTCGAGACCTATGGCCTGCCGAGTGGCAAGTTCCCACGGCTCCTGCACGTTTTTGATAAACTCCACAAAGAACCGCGAGGCAAACACGCCCGTCAAGAACACACCGAAGATGAAGCCCTCACGCTCCTGAAGATTGCGGCGCCAATACATCCAAAGGCACAAAGCGAACACCAAAAGATAGCACACGGCCTCATAGATTTGCGTGGGATGGCACGGCGGCGTGAACACCGGTTGCGCACCATGCATGTAGGGAATAACATTGTCGATAAAACGGAATCCCCAGGGCAAATCAGTGGGACCGCCGTATATTTCGTGGTTCATGAGATTGCCAAAACGGATGAGAGCCCCCACAAAACCAACCGGGACAACGAGACGGTCGAAAGTCCAAAGCACAGGACGGTGAGTGACATTGCGGCTATACAGCCACACCGCGAGCATAATGCCCAAAGTGCCGCCATGGCTGGCAAGCCCCCCTTCCCATATCTTGAAAATCTCGCCTAAATGCTGCGAGTAGTAGCTCCACTGATAAAAGAACACATGGCCAAGCCGGGCACCAAGCACCGTGGCAACGACCACATAAATAAAAAGGCTGCCCACCCACTTCTCGGGCACGCCCTCGTGGCGGAATATGCGGTAGACAATCTCATATCCCACAAGAAAGCCGATGGCGAACATCAGCCCATACCAACGGACAGTCACAAAACCGCTATACAGGTTAGGGTTTACCGTCCAAGTAACGAAATCTAGCATTGTTGCTGCTGTTTTTTACACATTAAATAATGGATGCAAAATTAGTGCAAGCCATCGGCAATTGCAAATATAGGTGCCGGCAAACCGATTTATGCAGGCAAGCGCGCTATGGGGAGGCACAACAGCAGAGCCACAAAAAATGGAAAAGAGCGTGCCAGCCCCTCACGGGCTGAACACGCTCTTTGATTGTGTTACTATATAATTGGTCTATCCCTCAATGCATGATTTCACGTCGGTTGTCATCAAGACATTTTTAAGCATTAAATTTCTAAGAGTCATTACGAGGAAGAGGGATAATTAAAGCTATGCTTATCGAACCACACGCTTAACGGTGCTTATGGTGCCGTCGGTGTAACGAGTAACCACCACATTCACGCCGTTGAACGGTGTAGTTTGTGCCACACCTGCCACATTGTAGTAGGTGACACTGGCAACCTCACGATTTGCATCAACGTCGCTCACGCCAGTAGCTGAGCCAACCTTAACCTTCACGTCGCGGGTCACAGTCTTTCCGTTGCTGCAAGCTGTCACCTTAACGGTAGTAGAGCCAGAGGCAACACCTTTGAGGGTGAGAGTAAACCCGTCAACCTCAGCAGTGGCAACAGTGGAGTCGGCACTTTCGGCCGTGGTGATAATCAGAGCAGCCTGATTGTCGGCATCGGTTACAGTGGTCAGCAGATTATAGTGAGCGCCGGAATTGACCTCAATGTTGCAGTCGTCGATGTTGATGACAGGCATCTGAGTATCGGGGTAGAACAGCATTGACGGGAACCAGTAGTTGGCCTTGCTGAGCGCCACCGACTTCTTCAGGGCGCCAGTAGTGCGGTCAAACACCTCAAGCCAGTAGTTGGTGCTTGAATATCCCTCCATTGTGGTAGCGAGCAAGTCGCCATTGTGAGGATCAACGCCAACCACGGCTCCATACATGATGTGGCCCGAGGGGAATGTGGCAAATTCCTTAGTGAACTCACCAGTCTTGAAGTCGTACTTGCAGATGATTGAAGAGCTCTCGGCAGGGCTATAGTAGATTGCGTCGGCCTCAGGATCAACGGCAGGAGCAGTATGTTTCCAGGCAAACGCCGCATTCTGCGCAGCCATAGGCACTTTGATGGTGTCGGCCACCTCAAGAGTCTTGGGGTCGATGCGCAAGAACTGCTCAGTGGCCGAACTTGACGGGAGGCCCCATGAGGCAGAGTTCACGTTGGCATAAACGTTACCCGAGTTGCTCACAAACACGGTGCTGAGCTTAGAGATGCTGATTGACTTCACCACATTGTCGGTCTCGGGATTAATCACGAGAAGCTGAGCCCCGCCAGCAACGGCATACACATAGTTGCCCACGCGGATCATGTCGCCAATCTCATAGTCGGTGCCCTCAATCTTGCTTCCAAGCTTAAGGTTGACCTGATCGAAGACATAAAGGCCACTGGCTGTGCCCACATATCCCTTTGCGGGAGTGACACCACAGTAAGAACGACCGTCGGCACCAAGAGCCTCGATGCTGCACTTGCGCACAAGAGTCTTGGCATCGGCCACGATAAGGCGGCCTGCACTTGAGCCCCAGTTCTGCTTCGACATAAAATAGATGTTGTCGCCATAGAGCTGAGCAAACTGAGTGGTGTTGCCAAGGGTCAAGCCTTCGTTCTGAAGCTTATATATATTAAATGTGAATGCGCTGTCGGCGTAACCGTAGTAGTTAATCGAGCTGGGGTTGTGTCCATACCAGTCCTCATTGAGAACAAAGACACCGTTGGTATAATCAGCCGCAGTTGCCACAGCCATAGAGGCTACTGCAAAAAGGGCAAATATTGTTTTTTTCATAATCTTACGAATTAATTCAAATTCACTTTACTACCTTAACAGTGCTGCGAGAACCATCGGTGTAGGTGGTGACAACCACGTTGATTCCGCTGAAAGGCACAGCGCTCTGAACACCCTGGAGGTTGTAATAAGCCACAGACTGAACAGTCTTCTCAGCAACTTCGCTTGAGATGCCGGTAGGAGTCACTGCGGGAGCTGCCTCAATTTCTTTCCACGTAACACCAGAACTAGCAAAAGCCCAAGCATCAACAGAACCGTCGGTGAGCTTGCGGCTGCTGCAGCCCACAGGAGCATACGACCAAGTGGCATCGAGAGATGTGCCCAGATAATATGCCCAATAACCACTAACCGACCAACCAGAAGCAGAGAGGTCTTCGGCGTCGTCAAACGAGCCATTGTTGTTAGTGTCGTATTTGAAGCCAGTGATATACATACCATATGCGCTGCTGCTACCCTCATATTTGAGGCGGGGGTTTGCAGTAGTTATAGCCTCAATCATTTCAGCACCAGTGGCAGTGCCATCCCACTTGTAACCAAAAGCAAGAGCTTTTGACACAGAGTCGGGCCATTGGAGGATGAGGACCGAACGGTTAGAGCCAGAACCAGCCCAGCACTTTACGTCGTCGATAGTGAAGGCATTAGCCATTGCAGTAAAGCCCATCAGGGCCACAAGAAGTAATAATTTCTTCATAACTAAAAATTTATTGAATATGTAAACTTAAAAATGATTCCAGATTCATAGGAAAACGGCGGCACAAAACCTGCGACCGCCCAGCCCTAAACAAGCTGGCGGAGCCACATACGGTGATATTTGTAGAAAAAAGTCGCATTGACTGCATCATCATTTTCGCCATGGCTCAAAATCCGCGTAAGCCATAAAAGCAAGTGGCGCGCATCGGCAGGTCTTCTGACTCGTTTCCCAGCCCCTTGCGCCTTCCCGGAAAATGATGCAGTCCAAAAAAGAGGAATACAACCAGTGGCTTTATCAGCAGAGGCTATTATGCAGAAACTTACAGCAGCGGGCACTGTTCAGGATTTTCACCTGATTCCCTTTTAATTGCCGTCACAGCCTAAACCGTGAAGCAAACCTAACGCATATAAGTCGCCTTTATCGTGGCAAATTTACTACAAGTTTATCGTTTATACAAGACATTTCATTTCTTTTTTCCCAACATTTTCCCACACCTCAGCAAAGCGCTAATTCTGACAACTTTAGCTACGGCAATTTAGACAAAGTTTTCCAAAATATTTCACAACACGCTATTTATCAACACTTTAATTTTTCAAAAACAGCAAAAAGTTTCCCAAAACATGAATTTTCCCGACATTTTACAGTCTAAAATTTTGCCGTTTCCACAGCATGTTGTAGCTTTGCAGATGGTTGCGAAAACGGAGCATGAGACACCATGCACATTCGCCCCCTGCGAAATCACGTTAAAAATCCAACACACCATATGATACAGACAGTAATCAAGCGCGACGGACGCGTCGTGGGCTACAACGAAGAGAAAATAAAGGCCGCCATACGCAAGGCCATGCTACAGACCGAAGCCGGAGAAGACGAGAGCCTGATTCAACGGATAGCCGACCGCATCAGCACACGCGGACGCAAGCAAATGAGCGTGGAAGACATACAAGACCAAGTGGAGCTTGAGTTGATGAAGAGCCCGCGCAAAGAGGTGGCCAGGTGCTACATACGCTACCGCCAAAAGCGCAGCGTGGCCCGCAAGGCAAAGACCCGCGACATGTTTCTTGAGATTATCAACGCAAAACGCAACGACATCACCCGCGAAAACGCCAACATGAATGCCGATTCACCAGCCGGCATGATGATGAAGTTTGCAAGCGAGACGACCAAACCGTTTGTCGACGATTACCTGCTCAGCGACGAAGCCCGCGAAGCCGTGGAAGGCAACTACCTGCACATCCACGACAAGGACTATTACCCCACCAAGAGTCTCACCTGCGTGCAACACCCCCTCAACAAGATACTTGAGCGCGGATTTGTGGCCGGACACGGAGAGTCGCGCCCAGCCAAGCGCATCGAGACAGCAAGCGTGATTGCCTGCATATCAATGGAAACAGCCCAAAACGAGATGCACGGAGGCCAAGCCATACCGGCGTTTGATTTCTACCTGGCCCCCTACGTGCGCACATCATTCATCGAAGAGGTGAAATATGTGGAGCAACTCACAGGCGAAGACCTGAGCGACCTGTACCACAAAGAGCTTGACGACTTTGTGACAAAGCCACTCGACGGGCTCAAAGGCCACGAGCGCAATCTGCAGCACGCCATCAACCGCACCGTGAGCCGCGTGCACCAAGCTATGGAGGCTTTTATCCACAACATGAACACCATACACTCACGCGGAGGCAACCAAGTGGTGTTCAGCTCTATTAACTACGGAACCGACACATCGGCCGAAGGCCGTTGCATCATACGCGAGCTGCTGAAATCTACCTACGAAGGAGTGGGCAACGGCTCAACAGCCATCTTCCCGATACAGATATGGAAGAAAAAGCGCGGTGTGAGCTACCTGCCAGGCGACCGCAACCACGACCTATATGAACTTGCGTGCAAAGTGACAGCACGCCGATTCTTCCCCAACTTTGTGAACCTCGATGCCACATTCAACCAAAACGACAAGTGGCACGCCGACGACCCCAAGCGCTACGAGTGGGAAATAGCCACCATGGGATGCCGCACCCGAGTGTTTGAGAACCGCTTCGGCGAGAAGACCTCGGTAGGACGCGGCAACCTGTCGTTCTCTACAATCAACATCGTGCGGCTTGCAATCGAGTGCATGGGCATTGCCGACGAAGACGAGAGGGTGAAGGCATTCTTCGACAAACTCGACAACCTGCTCGAAATCACGGCACACCAGCTCAACGAGCGATTCGACTTCCAAAAGACAGCCCTCGCAAAGCAATTCCCGCTGCTGATGTCGATGCTGTGGAACGGCGCCGAAGTGCTGAAGCCCACCGACACCATCGAGAGCGTGATTAACCAAGGCACACTGGGCATTGGCTTCATTGGCCTTGCCGAATGTCTCATCGCCCTCACGGGCAAGCATCACGGCGAGAGCGAGCACAGCCAGGAACTGGGATTGCGCATTGTGAGCCACATGCGCGACCGCGCCAACGAGTTCAGCGAGCGCTACCAGCACAACTTCAGCATCCTGGCCACACCGGCCGAAGGACTCTCGGGCCGATTCACAAAGCGCGACCGCAAGGACTTTGGAGAAATAGCCGGAGTGACCGACAAGATTTACTACACCAACTCTAACCACGTGCCGGTGTATTACCACTGCAGTCCCAAGCACAAAGCCGAAGTGGAAGGCCCGTATCACGACCTGACCCGCGGCGGACACATATTCTATGTGGAGATAGACGGCGACGCCACACACAACCCGCTAGCCATAAGCAACGTGGTAGACCTCATGGACAAATACAACATTGGCTATTGCTCGGTGAACCACAACCGCAACCGCTGCATGGACTGCGGATATGAGGACGCCACCGAAGACCTCAACGAATGTCCCGAATGCGGCGGAAAAAACATTGACCGCTTGCAAAGAATCACAGGCTACCTCGTGGGCACCACCGACCGATGGAACTCAGGCAAACTCGCAGAGCTCAAAGACCGCGTGGTTCACAAATAAGCACCCACACGGCATCACAAAGCACGAAACAGAGAATGACCACCAACGGAACCATATCACCATCCACACTGCAAGTGCTGCGCATAGTGCGCGGCACCTCGGTCGACGGGCCAGGTCTGCGCACCTCGGTGTATCTGGCCGGATGCTCGCACCACTGCCCCGGCTGCCACAACCAGCAGTCGTGGGACTTTGCCGGTGGCGAGACCATAACAGTGGACCAGCTGATAACCGACATTGCCGACGACGAAGAAGACGTGACCCTCACCGGCGGCGACCCCATGCAGCACCCCACCGGAGTGCTTGAGTTGGCACGCCGCATCAAGGAAGACCTGCACCGCAACCTGTGGTGCTTCACCGGCTACCGATGGGAGCAACTGACGGCCGATTACCAGATGCGACAGATGCTCAACTACATCGACGTGGTGGTAGACGGCGAATTCGTGATGGCCAAGCGCGACACCAAACTGCGCTTTCGCGGCAGCAGCAACCAGCGCATCATCGACGTGAAGCAGTCGCTCGCAGCCGGCGACGTCATAGAATGGACCGATTCAGCCATACCCACATTCTGACAACAAGACATAACGACAAACCATAATGGAGAGTTTCAAACTACTCAACGACCGCATCATGCAAGACGGCAAATGCTTTGCCGGAGGCATACTTAAAGTGGACAGTTTCATCAATCACCAAATGGACCCCGATTTGATGAAGGCAATTGCCCATGAGTTCAGCGAGCGCTACAAAGACAGCGGCGTGAACAAAATAGTGACCATCGAGGCAAGCGGCATTGCGCCGGCCATAATGATGGGTGCTGAAATGCACCTGCCGGTGGTGTTTGTGAAAAAGAAGAACCCCAGCACCATGCGCAATGCCTTGAGCAGCAAGGTGCACTCATTTACCAAAGACCGCGACTACACAGTGTGCACAAGTGCCGACTATCTGACAAAAGACGACCGCATAGTGATTATCGACGACTTCCTGGCTTATGGCAACGCCGCACTTGGCCTGATTGACCTTGCCGAGCAGGCAGGTGCCACAATAGTGGGATTTGGCATGATAATAGAAAAGGCTTTTCAGGGCGGCGGGAAAATGCTTCGCGACAAGGGTTACCGCGTGGAGACCCTGGCCCGCGTGCTGAGTCTCGACGACTGCAAAATAGTGCTTGAATAGCCATGCCCAGCCAGAAGACACTTGTGGTGATAACGGGGCCCACCGGTGTGGGCAAGACCGCTGCGTCGATAGGCGTGGCTAAGCGCCTGGGGTGTGAAATAATCAACGCCGACTCACGACAAGTGTTCCGTGGACTGCCGATTGGCACGGCCACCCCCACCGCCGCCGAAATGGCCGAAGTGCGACACCATTTTGTACAGTTTCTCAACCTTGGCGAATACTACAGTGCATCAGAGTTTGAGGCCGACGTCATGCGTCTGTTGCCACAATTGTGGCAACAGGGCGACTATGCTGTGATGTGTGGCGGGTCGATGATGTATGTGGATGCAGTGTGCCGCGGGATAGACGACATACCCACCATTAGCCAACCCGTGCGTGAGGCCGTGGCCAACGACTATGCCACCAAAGGCATTGACGCCATTTTAGCAGAGCTGAAAGCCCTTGACCCGGAATATTACCACACCGTTGACCGCAAAAACGTGAAGCGCGTGATTCATGCCGTGGAGATATGCCGCCAGGCAGGAGTGCCCTATTCCACCCTGCGCACCGGAAAAGTAAAAGAGCGACCGTTCAACATCATAAAGATAGGGCTCAACATGGAGCGCCAGCAACTGTTTGAGCGCATAAACCGCAGAGTCGACGCCATGGTAGAGGCCGGTCTTGAAGAGGAAGCCCGCAGCGTGGTTCATCTGCGCCATCTCAACTCACTTAACACTGTGGGCTACAAAGAAATGTTTGCCTACTTCGACGGCGTGATGGACCGCATTACCGCCATTGAGAGAATCAAGAAAAACACACGGGTGTATGCCAAGAAGCAACTCACATGGTATGCCCGCGACCCACAGATGACTTGGTGCAGCCCAAGTGAACTGCCAGCCACCCTTGAATTGCTGCTTAAGGAAACCGACACATTCCCCAAAAATGACTAAAAGACACTGAAATGATTAAGATTTACAGCATGCCGTCGTGTCCCGACTGCGCTTACATAGAAGCCCAAGTGAAAGACAATGCCCAATGGAATATCGTGAACATAGGGCATGACGTGAGGAGTCTGAAGGAATTTCTGCACCTTCGTGACCACCACCCGGCCTTCGACGAAGCCAAAGCACACGGCCAAGTGGGAATCCCATGCTTTGTGATGCCCGACGGCAAGGTGACACTGATTGCCGAAGAAGCGGGACTCACTTCGCGCCCCGTGGCCAACGGCGAGAGTTGCTCGCTCGACGGCACAGGATGCTGAACAGCTAACAAACGCACCACATAAAAGAGCAATGAGCGCGCTACGGGACAGTCCCGTTGGCGCGCTCACCGCATTTTGGATTTTACGAATTTCTTCGGCTATTTCACCACCAGACGGGCCGACGCCCCATCAGACAGACGGACCACATAGATTCCCTTTGCCAGTCCGGCAGTCGACATTGTGCCACCAGTCACAGCCACCGAGCGCACAAGCCGGCCAGCCGTGTCATACACATTGGCAGAGCAGTCGGCGCAATTCAGTTTCACCGTTGACCCGGCCTCAGCAGGATTTGGGTAAATGGCAAGAGAAGACGGCTTAGCGTCGGCTTTTATTGTTGTCACGCCCGATTGTCCGCTGCCATACACAAGCTCAAGGCCAGGGATGTCGAACGTGTATTCAGTACCAGCCTTTATCGACTGCATGTTGAAGTTTACATAGGCAAGCTTTAGCGGGAACTGACTGCAGTCGGTCACATCGCAAAAAGTGTCAACGGGAAAGTCGATAACGTTCTCACCCGTAACAAAATCGGTCATTGGCGAAAGCCGCACCACATTCTTGCCTTCGGTAGTCGACACGGCAAGCGTCACATTCTTCACAATCTGCTCAGTCTGCACAAAACGGATGCGCACGGTGTCGGGCAGACCCCAAAGGAGTGTCTTGTTGGTCAGCTTCACATAGGGCACACGCGACGAAGCTCCGGTGAACTTTATGCGCAAGCCATTGTCCAAAGCCTCCACCGTGCGGTTTTTGCCGCCCGACTGCGCCACAGTCCAATTCTCAACGACAACGGGACTTTCAATGCCAGCCACATGCGTCGCAGGATTCTCCACACGCACCACGAGCGAATCGTTAAAGCCATCGGCCACGCCCGTAACCATAGTGCGACCATTAGCCACAGGAACAATCACGCCCTCGGCACTGACAGTGCACACTGCAGGATCGGCCGAAGTCCAGTTGATTATTGAAGGGTCAACCAAGTCGTTGCTCTCGCCGCTCTTGCCCAGCACCCTTATTTCATACTTGTGGTTGCGGTCGACGGTCACACTGTCGTCGCGCAACACTTTCTCGGCATTATACACCACCACACGTTGCGAGCATTTTATGCCATTGTAGTCGGCATAAAGGTTTCCGGCAGTAGCTGTGGGCGAAGCCACGAAATATCCGTCGGCAGTGAAGTGTCCCAGATGCTCATCGCAAGAGAACGTCACCCCTTGCACATCCTTGTTCTTGAGCACACCATACTTGTTGTAGCCCCAAACGGCCGGTTTGATTTTTGCCGAAATTGACACATTGTAGCTGCGTGGCGAAAAGGCAAGCTGCCCGATGGTATCGTCGACAGGCGCATTGCTTATGAGTAGGCAACCGTTGCCCACTGCGCGAAGGCTGCCGTCGCTGGGAGTGTTGACCACCTCGCCATTGACCACCATGCAGCTCGATCCGCCACCGTCGAGATTGACGGCATTGACGGCACCAAGGCCCAAGAACACACCAGCGGCCTCACTGAGTGTCACACCCGTTGACGACGTGCTGCGGCCATCGATAACCACAAAATAAACCTTTGAGCTGTCGGCACTGAAACCGATGCAAGTGCGCGGATGACGCTCGTCCCACTCATCGACCAGTTGGCCATTCTGCATGATTATATTGTCGCTGCCGCCCATCACTTCCTTGAAGTTTTTAAGCAAACCGGGCTGATTTCTCAAGTCCACACCCAGGTTGATGGTGAGTTCGTCGCCCACCTTCATCGACGTGAGAGTAGACATGCAAGAGCCTTGAGCCCAAAGCACCGCTTTCCCATCAGGAATAGCCGTCACGCCCTCTCCATCGGCAATAATCTGCTCAACCACACAAGTTTCAGGGCTATTGGCATACCACTTGAAAGGGGTTGACTTTGGTGCTATGATCACCTTTGAGCCACCCGAGCATTTTTCGGTTGCCGACCCGTAGGAATTAGTGTATAGGTTGATTTGGTTGCCGCCAGTGTCTTCCCACTCAAGGCGTTGCATGTTCACGGTGTGCAAGCGCACCGTTGCTCCGGCATAAGTAATGGTTCCGGCAAAGTCCACGCGGTCGATAAACGGGCGGCGGTCATCGCTGAGCACGAAGCACGCACGACCCACAGGATTGGTCACGCACTCATCACGGCGGAACTGTCCGCTGCGCGGGATGCCGTTTTCCAAAGTGTTCTGGTAGAAATAGAAGTCGCCATTGGTGGCACCTACCACCTCATGGCCCGGGCGGTCGTTGCGGGTGGCCATGCTGAGCGGGTTTTCCTGACTCACGCCCTTGTCGCCACCGAGGCACGTCTCAAAGTCGATATACTTGTTTTTGAGGTCCATTTCCATCACGCTCACTTTGAGAGGCATGCCTGGCAAGTCATATTTAGAGAATACCACGCCCGGCCCCACCTGATGTGGGTAGACCAGAGTGTCAACGTCATAGGCCTTTTGGTTTATTGTCCACTGCGTCTTTGCCGAGGCGTGTTGCATGGCACACATTGCCATCACCGATGCCAGCAAAGCGGGAAACATAAGCAGCCGATTGGATTTCATCTTGATTTACGTTTTATATTTCTATTAATTGGTTAACTGTCTGTAATAAAGCCGGCAATGCGTCACTTGACCACCACCTTACGGGTGATGCGCTTACCGGCCACCGTGGCTTCGAGCACACACACGCCATGCACATTGGCCGACATTGAAACTGCATGGCCACAACGTGCAAGCAGTTTGCCGTCGACACTCCACAGCGAAGCCGAGTCTACTGCCTTGCTGAATGAAATCACGCCATTAGCAACCGACACCGACAAGCTGGACTCAGCGTCAAGCACAGTGGGCACGCCGCTGACAGGCAACACATTGTAGACAGTCTCGGGATTAATGAGCATTGTGTATTGCTGCCCGGTGGTGCTTGTCCCCATCGAGAGCTGAATGGCCTTGAGCGTGATTGGGTAATTGCCCATGGCCGAAGCATCAATCCATGCAGCAGTGGGCAGGTCGAGCACAATCTCGCGACCGGCTATCACAGTGTCGGGGCGAAGATTCTGATAGGTCACCTTCTGTCCGTTGGCCTGAAGCGTCAGCGAAATGCTGTTGAACGGGGCCTCTCCCGGATTGATGCGGATGCGCAAAGTGTCGGGCAGACTCCACAGCCTCAATTGCTTGGTGAGTGTGATTTTGGGGGCACGACCAGAAGCACCGGTGTAGGTATAGCTGATACCATTACCCGTTGATGTGACCACTTGCTGCTTGCCGCCCGTCTGAGTGTATTTCCAAGTGTTAATGTCTAAATCGGGGTCGATGGGCATAACGTGCGCAGTGGGGCGTTCCACGGTCACCTTCATATCGCCGCTGAACGAGCCCACCTTGCCGGTCACCGTTGCGGTGCCATCGGTGAGACCAATCAGCGAGCCAGTGTTGGCATCAATGCTCACCACGCCCTGGTCACTGCTGCTCCAAGTGAGCACCGAGGGGTCGATTGTCATGGTCTTGCCGTCGACAGTGTTCTGCACATCCACCACATAGCGGCGGTAACCATCGTTGATTACCGAGTCGTTGGCTATGCTGATTGTGGAATCGGAGCCAACCACAGTGACAGGTAGAGTGGCCTCCAAGCCGTTGTAGCTGGCTTTAAGGCGGGCAAAGCCTTGTCCGTCGCCAAAGAAAATGCTGTCCTGACGCACGTGGCCCACACTTTCGGGGCAACTAAGTGCCACACCCTTGAGGTCGGTGTCGATGAGCATTCCATATTTGTTGTAGCCGTAGAACTGTGGCTTATAGATTCCATACTTGGGCACCTCCACATTCCAGTCGACAAAACTGATTGATGCAACGGTACTGTCGTCGGGGGCTGTGCACACGGCAAACACGCCGTTGCCGTCGGCACGCTCCACGCCGTCGCTCGGGCGGTTACGCACACCAAAGGCACCAGTGTAGAACGTGGCCGAGCCACCGCTGTCGAAGCTCAAGCCATCGGTACAGCCAAGTTGCTTAAGCATTTCGCCGGTTTCGGTGGGGCGCGCGCCACTTGAGATTGCCGAGCGGCCATCTATCACCATGAACACGGCAGTGCGACCGCCATCGCCAAGGCCAACCGCGCATATAGGCTGATTGCTCTTAAACTCGTCTAAAAGATCCTCACGGTCAACCACCTCGCCATCTTTGAGATTAAGGGGAAGGCTGGCTATCATATCGGTGGGCACAAAACTCTTGCCATCGATTGTAACGCCAAAGTTCACCGTCACCGTGTCGCCCGGCACAAGCTGAGCCACAAATTCCTTGGCTGTGACGCCATCAAACGCGGTTGAGCCTTGGCCGTGAAGCACAAAGCCATCGGCAGGGATATCCATGTCTTTGTTGGAGCTTGGATTGCCGGCAACCACCACCTTGAAAGGCTGCCCCAAGCGGAACGACTCGCCTTCGGCCAAGCGCACCTGCACCTCGCTGGCATCGCCATACTGGTTTGTTCCTGGCAGATAGACGGAATTGTACATATATATGGCATCGTTGCCCGCACCGGTGTTTATACCGCCCATGGGCACCGATTTCCCGCCCGCCTGGACAGTGCCGCTGAATGCGGCATGGCCTATGAGGGCATCTTTCTGCTGGTTGGTAGTGAGCACCCACCGCGCATCGTGGTTGCGTGCCACATACACCACATTGTCGCCAATGCATGGCCCAGTGGGTGACCCAACGAGAGACTCGCCTCGTCCCGATTGCCCCGATGTGGTGAAGAAGTCGCCATTGACGCCGAAATAATAGCGTTCGCCCGGCTTTGAGTGGCGTATTGCCATATCACTCACCCGCTCACAGCCGTAAGTTTTATCTTTGCCGCACACGGTGCGCAGCACCACATACGGGTTTGTGAGGTCGATTCTCGAATAGAACACATACATTTGGCGCTGCGAGGCCTCGTTGCGCATCAGCAGTGAGGTTTGTGTGGTGCCGGGGCCGATTTGCGCATGATACAAGGTGTCGGCCGTAAACTCAACGCCACGCATCGTATAGGTGGCCGATGCCGCAGCCTCGCCGGCATGAGTCAATGCCGCAGCCACAAGCAAAGTGGGTATTATTTTCTTCATTCTATGGTTTTATTGTTAATAGTTGTTCTTGTGATTATGACTATAAAGGTACACCTAATTACGCAATGCTCAAAGCAAAATCGGTTAAATGTTGGTTACATCGCCAATTTGCCTATTTCCTATCAAAAAACACGAGGATTGCAAAATGAAAGCGGCGGTCACTATAAGAAGCGGCGATGCCGGTTTCAATTCCAGCATCGCCGCTTATCATATTGTTATTTGGGTCAAATCAGATTGTAGCCATTAGTGCAGCACCAGCTTGGCAGTGGCCACACGGCCAGCCAGCTTTGCCGTAACCACATAAGCTCCGGCACATGGCACTTGCACCTGCTGCACGTTGGCATCCGAAAGAATCTCGCGACCATTGAGGTCGTAAACGCTTACGGCATCGACCGTGCTGCTGAACACCAGCGTGCGTCCGGCAGCCCGCACTGTGAGTTTGGTGGCAGCGTCGAGGGTTTCGACCGAAGTGGGCCACATATCCTTCATGTTGTAAACGGCCTCAATGCCATTGAACGTCATAGTGTAGGGATTGCCTACCGTGGTCTTGCTGAAGTTGGCACGCAGTGTGCTCAGCGTGATGGGGAATGTGGCCACGTCGGCCACGTCGGCCCATTGGGCGGTGGGCAGGTCAATCACGTTTTCGGCATTATTCTTGATGTTGGGAGTCTGCACCGTCATTGCCACAGCCTTGCCGCCGGGAATGCGCACGGTGAACACGAGCGAAGTGACTGCCACATCGCCTGGGTTAAGGCGCACGCGCAAAGTGTCGGGCATGCTCCACACAGTAAGTTTCTTGTTCAGGTTCAAATAATACAGACGTGCCGACTTTCCGTTGAAGGTACACTTCAAGCCGTCGCCCACGGCTTCTACCACAGGCTTGTCGCCGCCAGAAATCGACGTGGTCCAAGTCGACGGATCAAGACCGGGATCAATGGGCATCACATGGCTGGTGGGCTTCTCCACTGTCACCTTAAGGTTGCCAGTATAGCCTTCCACAGTGCCAGTAACAGTGGCAGTTCCATCGGCCACACCACACAGCACGCCGGTGTTGGCGTCAATGGATACCACGCTTTGGTCGCTGCTGCTCCATGTAAGAGCCGACGGGTCGATAGTCATAGTGTTCTCCCCCACCGTGCTTGTAACCTCAACGGCATAGTGGCGATAACCATCGTTGAGCACCGAGTCGAGGCGCATCGACAGCGACTCAGAACCGCCCGACACGGTGACGGGCAAGGTGGCTGTGCAACCGTTGTAGGTGGCAGTGAGCAACGCATAGCCGTTGCCGTCGGCAAAAAATGTGGTGTCGCTTTTGATGTGTCCAATAGTTTCAGGACAAGAGAGTTTCACTCCCTTGACATCGGTGTTGATGAGCACTCCATAGCGGTTATAGCCATACACCACAGGAGTGTAGACCGCATATTTGGGTGATTTCAGATGCCAGTCAACAAACTTGATTGATGCGATGGTGCTGTCGTCGGGGGCAGTCGACACCACATATAGGCCGTTGGCATCGGCACGCTCGCTACCGTCGCTGGGTATGTTGCGCAGTCCCATTTCCTTGATGTAAAGGCAACTAGAGCCGCCACCGTCGAAATTCACAGCCTCGGTGCAACCGGTGTAGCGCATAATGTCGCCAAGTTGCAACGTGGTGCAGCCGGCCGATATTGCACTGCGACCATCAACCACCATAAACACCACCTTCTTGCCACCGTCGAAATACCCCACAGCCGTGCGTGGGTGATAGGCATCCATCAGGTCGCCGTGCACATCAAGCGTTGTGTTGTTTTCCACAATTTTCGGTTGTCCGCCAATCACCTCACGCGGGTTAACTATCACGCCGCCCACGCTGATGGCCATATTGACAGTCACCGTGTCGCCCACCTTCAGGTTTTTCACCATGTCGAGCGTGGCACCGCGGCCGTCAATCACATATCCGCCATCGGGGATGAGCATGTCGCCGTCGGTAGTAGCCTCACTGGTCACCACCAACTTGTTGTCGCCACGGAGCACAAACGGGGCACCATCGGCCATAACAGCCTGCACCTCTGCGCCACCGCTTGCGTTGGTGCTGGAATAGTATTTTGAATTGTATACGGTTATTTTCCCGTCATAGGGGCCCACGTTCACGCCGTGGAGCAACACCGAATTGCCGCCAGGCAGTGTCACAGTGCCGCTCACGCCCACGGGGTTGATATACACCTTTTCGTCGGTGTCGAGCACAAACGGCCAATAACCGCTTGCGCCACTATACAGCACGCCATCGGCAATGCACGCGCCCACGGGTGTACCCACCATCGACTGCCCGCGCATAGTGGAGCCGCTAGTGTGGTAAAAGTCACCGTTGATGCCCACCAGATAGCGTGCTCCGGGGGCGTCTTTGCGCTTAGCCATGTTGCTGGGCCATTCGTTGCCGTTGATTTTGTCGGTAGCCGACACGGCCTTGATAGTGACATTAGGGTCGCTCAGGTCGATGGTCGCATAAAAAGCACGGATGGTTCGGTTGGTGTTTGCAATAAGGAGTGAGGTCTGGGTAATACCCGGGCCCACAGTGGCGTGGTAAAGGGTATCGACGTTGTAGCTTTCGCCACGCAGGTCAACCGAACCGCCTGCGTTTGCGCTTAGAGCCATTCCCAAAGCCAAGCCGAAGAAGGTAATTTTTTTCATCATCTGCTAACAGTTGTTTTATTGGTTTTCTATTGGTCGGCAGCCACGCCGGCAGCACCACTCACTTGTGGGCGAGAGGGCTATCGGCGGCCACCTGCTAACAATCTCAAAGATACTATTATAATTTGTAACGGTGTAATAATATCGTTAAAAATTCAGACAAAAAACGCATCAGCGCAGCACCAACTTGCAGGCCTTGCTTTGCCCGCCGGCCTTGACCACAGCCACAAAAGTTCCTTGCCTGTCAACGTCGACCACAGTGGTATTTTGCGCCGAGGCCACAAGCCGGCCAGCCGAGTCATAGACCTCAACCGACTCTGCCATGCGATCAAGCATCAACCTTGTGCCCGCAATGGTGACACCTATGCCATCGGCAGCAACAACGGGCTCGCTGCTCGGCCATTGCTCCTTCATGCCATACACGGCCTCAATGCCATTGAACAGCATGGTATACTGGCGGTCGGCCTCAGGCTGAACCATGTTGACCTGAATAGAGTTGAGCGTGATGGGATAGCTGGCCACATCGAGCGCATCGGCCCATTGAGAAGTGGGCACGCTGTAAGTGGTTTCGGTATTAAGCGGCATTGTGTCGGGGGTGACGGTGACATTGACCGCCTTGCCGCCGGGCACACGAAGCGAGAACACCATCGACTTCACCTGCACATCACCCGGATTGAGACGCACGCGCAGAGTGTCGGGCATGCTCCACACCCGCAGTTTGCCAGTGAGTTTCAAGTAGACGCTACGCGAGCTTTTGCCTGTGAACGTGTACTTCAGACCTCCGTGCTGGAGAGCCTCGCTCTTGCCATCCTTACCACCATTTTGCGTGATGGTCCACACGCCGGTGCCGCCCACACTGTCGAGGGGCATCACACGGGCCTTGGGGCGCTCCACAATCACACGCGTTTGGCCTGTGAAATCGCCTACCGTGGCAGTCACCACCGTCTCGCCGTCGGTTTCACCTGTCACAACGCCAGTGTTGGCTCCTACGCTCGCCACACTTTGGTCGCTGCTGCTCCACGTCAGTGCCGACGGGTCGATAGCTATTGTATTGTCGCCCACTGTGCCCATCACCTCCATGGCATAGTGGCGATAACCATCATTAATCACCGAGTCGAGGCGCATGGCGAGCTGAGTGCCGCCAATCACAGTCACGGGCATCGACGTTGTCACATTGCCATAGCTTGCAGTGAGCAGTTCGCAGCCTTCGCCATCGGCCACGAGCACACTGTCGTTTCTCACATGACCTATTGTTTCGGGGCACGACAGGCGCACGCCCTTCAAGTCGGTGTCGATGAGCATGCCGTAGCGGTTGTAGCCGTAGAACTTGGGGGTACACACGCCATATCGAGGCAGCTCCATTTTCCAGTCAACAAACTTAATTGATGCCACGGTGCTGTCGTCGGGGGCTGTGCACACGGCAAAGAATCCGTTGCCGTCGGCACGCTCCACACCATCGCTCGGGCGGTTGATGACACCGAGCGGACAAGAATATATCGTGGCCGACCCGCCACCGTCGAGGTTCACGCCCTCAGTGGCTCCGGCATAACGCATGATGTCGCCAAGCTGGCGCAAGCGCACACCAGCCGATATGGCACTGCGGCCGTCGACCACCAGAAAATACAGTTTCTTGCCGCCGTCGCCATAGGCGATAGAGCCGCGCGGCTGCTGTGTGGCACCGTCGTACCACTGGCTTTCGGTGTCGAGTGTGGCACCGCCGCTCACCACCTTGGGCCAACCCGAGAGCAACTCTACAGGCACCACGTTCTCACTGCCAATGCTGACACGAGAATCAACCGTGACGGTGTCGCCCACTTGCAGGCCACACACCCACTGCTTGCAGGCGTCGCCGCGGCCATGCACCACAAAGTGTCCGGGTGCAATGAGCATATCTTGCCCGGTAGACGGCGCGCTGGTAACCACCATACGGCATTTCTTGCCAAGCTGAAGGGTCTCGCCATCGGCAAGGCGCAACTCAGCCTCAGCCATATCGTCGGTAAACTCGTTGGTGCTGCCATAGTAGAGGTCGTTGTAGATTGTCACCACATTAGCCGGAGCCTCGGCATTGAAAGCTGCCAGCGGAGCCTGCGCCCCGCGCGGGTCGGTAACGGAGCCGCCTATCACTGCTTGCTCAATGAAAAAGCGGCCAGTGGTGTCGATCACAAACTGGCATATATTGGTCAGCGCGCGGTAAATGGTCTGGTTACACACCGTCGATCCCAGAGTGGTTCCCAATATTGAGGCTCCCCGCTGAGTCTTGCCGGCAGAATTGCTTCCGGTATAGAAAAAGTCGCCGTTGACACCGGCAAAATAACGCTCACCAGGCTTGCTCTTGCGAGTGGCCATACCGCTCACGGTTTCGTTGCCGGCAAGGCGGTCGCCAGCACAAACGCCAGAAAAGCGCACATAAGGAGTGCCCACGTCGAAAGTGAAATAGAATGCACGGATTGTGGTGGCATCGTTATGGAAAAGGAGCGATGTCTGGGTTGTTCCAGGCCCCACAGGGGCATGATACAGAGTGTCGACTGTGAAAGGCACATCCATCAGGTTGTAAGTGGCCGACGCACCGGCCGACACACCCGAAAGGCCTACGGCCAAGAGTGCTAAAAGTTCTTTTTTCATATTTTGGGTCTATGTGTAAAAAATATTCAAAGGCTTGGTATTTCTGATGGCCGGCAATGCAGTGCGCGGCACAATCGTTCAAAGTTACGCAAAATAGGAATAGGCCACATCACATCGGGCCATAAAAATCAGTCGGGCACTCACACTCGTTACCGATTTTTCACAACAGCCGTTGCCATTGACCCCATAAAGCAGGCTGGCCACTGCACCGTGTGGTGCAATGGCCAGCCTATGTGTGTGGGCGCATAGCGACTGCCGCTATTCCGCTCGTGTCATTTTTTTACGTTATCTTACAATCACCTTCTTGGTAGTACCGTCGCTCATGCGCACCACATTCACGCCTGATTGAGGCGAGGTAAGGCGCACACCACCCACTGTGAAGCGTTCCACCTCAACAGCCTCGGTCGAGTTCACATTGTCAATTCCGGTTGGCTGGCTTTCGGTGATGGTGAAGTCTTTCCACTGGTCGGCTGCTGCATAGGCTTCAGATGTGCCACTTGGCACATAGAGAGTGCACGTCTGCTTGTTGATATCGGTCAATGCACCGCTGCCGCATGTGGGAGGAACCACGGCGCTGCTGGTGAGCTTGGTTATCGACGTGCATGCATAGAACACGTAGTTGCCTATTGTGGTGAGGCCACTACCAAGTGAAACTTCTTTCAGACCGTTGCATTTGCGGAACGCGTTGTTGCCTATTGAGATCACATGGTTAGGCACAGCCACCGACTCCAAATCGGTGCAGCCCCAAAATGCGCTTGCACCGATCGAGGTAACTGTTTCGGGAATTGCCAGCGAGGTAAGAGCCGAGCAGTTATAGAATGTGTAGTCGTCAATCTTCGTTACTCCGCTTGGGATAGCAGCACTCGTGAGTGCCGAGCAACCACGGAATGCCGACTGGCCGAGCTCGGTGAGACCCGATGGCAGGTCAGCCGTCGTCAGGCTGGAGCAGTCATAGAATGCGTAGTTGCCTATAGTGGTGAGTGACTTAGGCATTGTGATGCTGACGAGGCTTGAGCAATCTTCAAAGGCATAAGTGCTTATGGTGGTCACGGCGTCGGGGATTTTGATGGTAACCAAATCAGAGCATCCGCTGAATGCCGACTGGCCAATTGTTGTGAGCTTTGAGGGCAGCGTGATGGTCGAAAGCGACGAGCAGCCATAGAAAGAGCTGGTTCCTACCGAGGTCACCGACTCAGGGATGGTGATTGATTTCAGCTTTGAGCAACCGCGGAACATTTGGTCGGTCACAGCCGGTACCGACGAGCCTATTACCACAGTCTCAAGTTTGGTGCATCCGTAGAATGCGCCATCGCCAACAGAAGAGACAGCATCGGGGATGGTCAGACTGGTCAAACCCGTACATCCGCGACAAGCGTAACTGCCTATTGACGTGACTGCTGCCGGGAAATCAATGCCCGACAGGCCAGAGCAACCCCAGAATGCGCTAGCACCTACCGATGTCACAGTAGAGGGTATACTGACCGTCTTCAATCCCGAGCAGTTGCGGAAGGTTTGATCGGCAATCGCGGTCACTCCCTCGGGCACGGTTATCGTGGTCAAGCCAGAGCAGCCATCGAATGCGTTGGAACCTATCGACGACACGGTAGACGGGATAGCCAGCGAGGTCAGGCCATAGCAGCTGCCAAAAGCGCTAGAGCCTATTTTGACCAAAGCGGCAGGAAGAGTGACATCTGTCAACTTCATACATGTGCTGAAGGCATAATCACCGATTGTGGTAACCGGGTCAGAGATTGCAACGGCTGTGACGGTGCTTCCCTGGAAAGCCTTATCACCTATTGCGGTCACAGTATAGGTCTTGCCGTCGTTGGTGACTTGGGTGGGAACTGTGACGCTACCGCTATACTCGGTATCGCCCCACGTCAGGGCGCAAGTGTTGTCACCGGTCACATTGTAATAAAAGCCGTTGGCCTTGAAATCATAAGCCGAAAGCGGCTGAGCGGCCAAGCCCACAAATGCTGCAAGCAAAAGTGCCTTGACATCATTAAACTTTCTATTCTTTACCATTCTTATTGTATTTTTATTTAAGCTCATTACTTACACGCTTAATATTCTTATCTCGATAAATAGAGGACACAGCACACGTGGGTCAACACACAAACACAAACCCCAATGTGATAATTATGCAAATATAATCTTTTTTTTCAGCCCATACTTTCTTTTCGGCGAAAAACATTGTTAAAAACCACCAAAATGCAACCAGGCTGAAAAAAGCGGGGCGACAACACAGTGAAGGTTGTCGCCCCGCCTTATCTCAGTAAAGGGACTGCACTAACATGCTTGCGCATTGAATTGCATCATATGATTCACTTGGCCGGATCGACCCTTACGACCCGGAATCCAACATTGGCATACTTGCCAGAGCCATCACGGGAATCATCGGAATACTCACTGCGGCAAGCATCACGACTCGAATCCCAACTGCCGCCTTTCACAAGGTATTTGCCGGCAGCATCCTTTGTCGAGGTCCATTCCCAGCAGTTTCCCCAAAAATCGACACCTCCGCAATTGCCCTTCGACACGGCATAAGCATCAACCGATGTCAATCCGCTTTCAATGAAGTTTGCATTCATTTTCACGTCCTTAGGCATGTGACCGGCAGCCAATATCCACTCATATTCAGTGGGGAGGCGATAGTCATGCGTGCTGTCTTTTGTGCCGAGCCATCGGCAATAAGCAACTGCCTCATCATAGCTCACATTAACGACCGGATAACGCGCTTGCCCATCGGCATAGGTGAAAGTGGGGTCGAAAACCGCATATTCAGCATTTGTCACAGGAGCATATCCCACATAGGCATTCTCATCAACCGCACCTTTCAGCACAAGCCATTCATCGGTGGGGTCGTCATCCTCACGCGGGTCGATAAGGCTCAGAAACCGCTGGAGCAGACGCTCATCGCGGTTGTTCACCATCTCATCCACAATGCCTTGCATTTCATCAATAAGATATTGATGATGCGCTTCGCGCTCAAGCTGACGCAACTTGGCCTTTTTGCGAGCCACTACTTTGTCGTAGCGCACTTCCATCTGGTCATAGAGGGCGTTGTATGTTTCCAGGCAAGGGTTCCTCTTGTATTCCCGAAGCAACTTGCTGGTCAAGTTGTCCAACTCGGGCCGTTCTTCCTCCACTAAAGGAGCGTCGGGGTCATCAAACACCAGTTCACTCTCGTCGAGGTCGAGAGGCGAAATAAAGCTGCCTGCCTCGATGGTCTGATGCACGCCATAGAAGTGAGCCACCAGGCCATTTCTGAAAATGGAGAGGCGGTATCCACCAGTCACATCACAAGGGAATGTGGTGACATAGTAATCTTTTCCGGGGACTAGCGTTGCGCCGTCGGGGGCATAGATTGTGACTATACTTTGGTCGCAACGGCCCACCAAAGGGTTGCCGTCCACACTTTCAATTTCCAGATGGTCAATGCTATCCATATTGAAGCGCAGGCACAATCCGCCAATGGAATTTTCAACCAACGGCCGGTTAGTCTCCCTGTCGTAGCCCAACCCGTCGGATGCCGTTTGAGACTTTTCTATCAGCACCGTGGGTTGGCCACCGCCGTAAGAGACACTGACCGTGTTGTCATTCCGGTTGCCAGAGCCTACCGTCATCCCGTCAACGTCAGCAAGAGTGAAAACCCTATCCAGCACAGTCAACGATGTGCCGTTACGGTAAATCATATCACCTGTTTCCGATGCCGGGAACAGATATGAGACGCCGCCAACCTTGATGTTCAGGGTTTGGGCTATGGAAGGGAGAGCCAAAGCCAGCGCGAATAGTAAAGCACACGTTTTTTTCATTTCACAACCGTTTTATGAGTTTCACCTTTTGATTTCACCACATAGACAGCACCTCGCTGCATTTGCCCGTCAAGCACTCTGCGTCCTTGCAAATCATAGACTGCCTCCACATCACTTGCCTGCGCTGATGAAAGCTGCTCAATTCCAGTGGCAACGTCAGACGTAGTGAAATACATTTTCTTAAGGTCGGTAAGGTCAAACGCATATTCACCAGCCGTCAACTCCGAACCGCTAACAGTAAGCGACAACGACGCTACAGGCACCGACACCTTCTGCCCGTCAAGGGTCTCAAACGTCAAGTGAGTATAATCAGCAGCTTCGGCCATAGTAACCATTGCAGCGCATACCGCAATAGCCAATAATCGTCTGTTCATAGTTCAATGTTTTTTGCACAACATCCTTCTACAGAAGAAGGGCATTGCTGATTCAACGCATGTGGACTTCTCCGTTTTGAATATATATGCCGTGAGCCGGAAGGTTGATTCGGCGGCCATTAAGGTCGTATATAGTCGAATCACCGTTCTGCTTCGGGCCAGCATGCACATCATCGATTCCTGAAGCCTCGCCCAGCACATGAGCAAAAAGCCAATCAAGGCGTTCGTCGGTGTAACTCAATTCACAAGTGTTCTGGTGTGTCCAGCCCACTTCCTTGTCAAGTATGAGAGTGCCACCGACAGCCAGCACACCTGTCTGGAACTGTTCCACTGCGGGTATGCTCATCAAGTTGTCGGCAGTGCCCATTACGGTGCGCACCGGTGTCACAGCCACATTTGCCGCAATCAATCCAGTGGGGTTGCCGGCCACCGGCATGGCAGCTGCATAGAAGCCTGGGAAATAGCTAAGCTGAGTCCATGTGCCCGTGCCACCCATTGAGCCGCCAAGCACATACACGCGCTTGCTGTCATGGCTGCCATCGGCCGCATATCGTGCCATCAGCTCATTCACCACCTTGCGCAGTTGAGAGGTCCAGCCTCCGCCAGCAGGGCATTGCGGCACTATGAGCGTAGCCGGAATTCCACGTTCGGAAAGATAATTGTATATGTCAGAAACGGCCGGTTCCTTGATTTGAGCCTCATTGTCGCTACCGCGAGCCGATCCGCCGTGCAAGTAGAGAACCAGGATGGGAGCGGCGACACCAGCCTTGTTTATGTCGCCCTGCCTGTAGGGCAAGGTGTATTGCCCATAAGTGAACTTCTGTCGAGAGAAACGCGGGTCATCGGCACTCATGTCGCTATAGGGTGTGGCAAGCGATGACACCGATGCCAAGACAGCCGAAGCGGCCTCATCAATGAGCTGATAACCGTTACCGGCTTTCAATGCCGGCGAAGTGAGCATCAAGCAAAGGTCGGGAGCTGTTCCGCCAGCCTCTTCGGTGTAATCACGGTCAAGCTTGAAACGCAACACGTCGGTGCTATCAGAGGCACAACGCAACAGCAGCGAAACACCCTTGTTGAGTTTTCCTGTATAGAACAGGGCAGGCTGCGCGCCGTTGCAAACCGCAGGATGAACCACTTGCAATGAGCCACCCAAACATACGATTGTGCCGCCAGTGAGGAAAAAGCTCTTGTTGGGGCTTTTATCATTCACATCAATTCCAAGCTCATGGAAGTAATTTCCAAGAGTCACAATATGACCACCCGACACATACAGGCTTTGATTGGTGTCAATGCCGTCGTTGTCAATCGAGTTCAGGAACAGGTCTCCGCCTGTTATGTGTATATCGCCTGCAGCATTGACGCAGTCGTCGTAGGTGTTGATGCGCAACTTACCACCTGCAATAGTCAAACCGGCCTTACTTTCAAGACCCTCTCCGCCATCTTGCGTTGTGGAAAGATTGATTTCGCCATTGGCCACATACACTCCAAAATCGGCCTTAACGGCTTTTGGCGAATTGGTCAACGAGTCGGGAATATTATCATAATCAGAGCGGTCACCGTCATATAGCTCATAGATGTATCGCGCACCAGTCGTGCGCGCCGTCAATGAGCCGCCATACATTGAGAAAACACTGTCACATTTAATGCCCTTACCGCCATCGCCAGTGCTAAGCAGATTGATGGTGCCGCCTTTGATGATAACTTTAGAAGCACTGTTGATGCACGACGGAGCCTTCGTCTTCAGCTCATCGCTATCCCAGTAGCCTCCGCCTGTGGTGGTGATGTTAAGCACACCACCGCCTATAAGCACATTCCCATCGGTGTGTATGCCGTCCTTTGAGCTGCTGTTGACAGTGATGGTGCCAGTCGACTCTTTCAGTTCCACATATCCGTCAAGCTTCATCGCATGCTTGGTGCGCCCATTGACAGTAAGTGAGCCTCCGCCTTGAAACTCGGTGGTGCCTTTCACTACCATACAGGCTTTTTGCGAACCGCCCTCCTTATCGGTCAGTGTGTTGACGGTGCCGTCTTTCAACACCACGGCTATGCGTTTGCCGTTTTTTATTTGAACGGCCAATCCCGACTGGCTTGTGAGCTGCAAGCCCTCAAACGACACTGTTACATTGTAGTCTCCCGTGTGGACAAACGATCCATTGTCGGACACACCGCTCAGGCGATAAGTGATTTCATCGTCAACATCGCTGCTTTGACCAACCACAACATTTGCCCCATTCACACTGACCGTCACCTGACTTGTGATGTCGGGGCTGACATCAACCGTAGCCGACGATCCGTTGTAGCGGACCAACACCTCTTTGGCACTGGCCGAAAATGCTGTCGCGAAAACAAATGCGACAAACAGGAACATTGGTAATATACGTTTCATGTGTTGCTATTTTGTGATTTTATGATTACCTGGACATCAAGCCTGACGGGTGCGACCCGTTTGCCCGGTTGATGCCGTCGCCGACATGCCACATTAAAAAGGCATGTCCACACGCATCCCCTGGCAATGAGCCGATTGCTTCACCCGGCTCTCTGCCCTATTTTTTTCATAATTCTACTTTATTTTTGTCACAACAACAGGCCCGTGTTAATGAACATTACACACATATAACCCGTCAACGACGGCAAAGTAAAAGGGGCAACTAACATTTTTAGCACAGTGGGCCATCATCACGATTTTGCGACACCGCCACATGCAGAGCTTACCACCAATAGCAAACCGCGCCAAGCCTCATAAGGCCTGACGCGGTTTGTTGTTATTGTTGATATAGGAAATCTCAGAGCTTCACCTTAGCCACAACTGTGCGGCCAGCGGTTTTCACAGTGACCAAGTAGACACCGCGTGAGGGCAAAACGAGCTGCGTCACCTGGTTGGCCGAAGCAACAAGACGGCCAGCCACATCGTAGACATCGACACTGTCAACAGTAGAGCCGAAGTCGAGAGTGGTTCCATTAGTCTTTATGGCTTGAACGGCATCGGAATTGATGTTGTCGATTCCCGATACGGGAACGGAGTTATACACAGTCTCCAATCCCAAAAGTTGCACTTTATATTCCTGGCCTGTGGTGCAAGAGCCCATCGACATCTGAATATTATTGAGCGTGACAGGATATGACGACATGGCTGTGGCATCTGTCCAGTCAGATGTGGCAAGGTCGATCACATTTTCGGCATTGCAGGTAAGGGCAGTATCGGTGACCGTTTGATAAGTCACCTTGTTGCTGCCGGCACGCAGACTCAGCGTCACCGACTTGACTGTGGCGTCACCCGGATTGATACGCAAGCGCAGAGTGTCGGGCAAGCTCCACAACACAAGTTGCTTGGTGAGGGTGATTTTGGGCACACGGGCCGATGCTCCGGTATAGGTGTAGACGAGCCCGTCGCCCGCGGCTGTGAGCATTCCGTTCTTTCCGCCCGACTGAGAAGTGGACCAAGTGGTTACATCAGGATTGGGGTCAACAGCCATCACGCGTGCCACGGGACGCTGCACAGTCACCTGCATATCGGTGCTGAAAGAGCCCACACTACCAGTGACGGTGGCAGTGCCATCGGCCACGCCACGCAACACGCCAGTGTTGGCATCAATGCTTACCACACTCTGGTTGCTACTGCTCCATGTGAGAGCCGATGGGTCGATGGGAGTAGCCTCGCCGCCAATGTAGCTGTTGACCTCGACTGTGTAGTTGCGGTAGGTGTCATTGATTACCGACTTATTGGCCATAAGCACGCTGTCTACATTGCCGTCGACGGTCATCAGCTTCTGCACGCTGATAGAGCCAATGGTGGCCGTAAGCAGCTGGCAACCATTGCCCGAGCCGATGAAAGTGGTATCGTTCTTGATAAATCCTATGCTCTCGGGGCACGACAGGCGCACGCCCTTCACATCGGGGTCGATAAGCACACCATAGCGGTTGTATCCATAGAAATGAGGCGTATAGATTCCGTATTTTGGGGTTTCGAGTTTGTAGTCGATGAAACGGATTGAAGCCAAAGTGCTGTCGTCGGGACAACTGTATTTAACGTAAAATCCGTTGCCATCGGCACGCTCTGTGCCATCGCTCGGCTTATTGCGGTTGCCCAGTGCGCTCGTGTAGAGAACCGCGCTGCCGCCACCGTCCATGTTCATGCCATCGGTAGCTCCGGCATATCGCAAGATGTCGGCCAGCAGTGTGGTGCGCACACCATAGGACAAAGCACTGCGCCCGTCAACCACCATAAACACCACCTTCTTGCCGCCGTCGGCAAAGCCGATTGCTGCACGTGGCTGGTTGCTGCTTGCGTCGCCGCGGTCGCCCTCGCTCTCAAGCACCTCGCCACCGGCAAGAATCTTAGGATTGCCCGACACCACCTCATAGGGGTTGACCGTTATGCCATTGGCAGTCCATGTGGGGGTCACCGTCACCACGTCGCCATCCTTAAGGCCAGCCACAAAGTCGGCTGTGGTGCCATGGCCGTGAATCACGAAAGTGGCCGAATCGATAGTCATATCGCCCGCAGTGCTGGGCTCGCCCACTGCCACAAGGCGGAAAGGAGTTCCGGCATTATAGGTCTCGCCCGGTGCGAGCTTGGCAAGTATTTCGGTGCCAGTGCCCACCTCGCTCGAGCTTCCATAGTAGCGCGGGGTGTAGAGTGTGATTTTGTTTGAGGCATTCACAGCCCAGTCGTTGACGGCTCCAAGGGCGGCTTTAGTGCCGTCGGCCTTGACCACCGTTCCGCCAAAGGTGAACGGGTCGACATAGCAGTTGCCCGCCTTGTCGACGATAAGCTGCTTGTAGTCGGTGGCACCATTGCGCGCCCTGTAGATTTCGCCCTCAACCACTGTAGAGCCCACGGGAGTACCCACAAGCGACACATTGCGCACGTTGCGGCCCGAAGTGTAGAAGAAATCGCCGTTTACACCTATGAAATAGCGGTTGCCCGGCTTGGATTTGCGCCTAGCCATGCCAGAGATGGTTTCGTTGCCGGCCACTTTGTCGGTGGCGCACACGCCGCCAAGTGAAAGGTAGCTGTCGGTCATATCCATTGTGCAGTAGAACACTCGCAGCACCTTGTCGTCGTTGTGCAGCCACAGCGAGGTCTGGGTGGTGCTTGGGCCCACCTGATTGTGGAACAAAGTGTCGACTTGATAATCCACACCACGGAATGTGTGGGTGGTGCTGGCCCCGGCCCCGAGTGCCGCTGTTGCCAGCATTGCAAGAGTAATGATTTTTTTCATTCGGTCGTATGTTAATATAAAGTAGTTTTCACTAGTATAGCAAGCGTTTTGAAACGTCAGGATAAAGGTAACATTTTTTGGTAATATATGCCACTGGCGGACCATTAATTTTCAATGACAACGTGCAAGCCGGTGTAGAGTCCAACAGCAAGTGCAAAATTAGGGAAAGTGTTTGAAGAATCTGTTT
>CAVDUV010000030.1:0-24544 GCA_963612465.1 Bacteroidaceae bacterium
AGGCTCTCAACACCGACCTCGTGTGCGACGCCATCAACACCGCCATGCGCGAGCTCTTCCTGCAAATCGTTTATGGTCGCACTCAGTCGGCATTCAGCGAGGGCGGCCTCGTGGTGGGCGCCTCGCTCGAAGACCTCGGCAAGGGTCTGCGCAGCCAGGTGGGCACCATGTTTGGCACTCGCGCCAAGGGTGTTCGCTACCTTGAGATGACCGAAGGCTATTGCACCCGCATGGCTCTCGACGAGAACAACGAAGTAATCGGCTATGAGTTCCTCAGCCTTGGCAAGTTCACCGACGCCATGAAGAAAGGCAAGACACCCGAAGAGGCACTCGCACTTGCAAAGGGCCACTATGGCCGTTTCGAAGAAGCAGCTAAATATATCGACCCACGTAAAGAATAATGTAAGGAGGATAACATCATGATAAGAAAAGTAAATTTTGAATCTCAAGACCGTCGCATCGACCAAGTGCTCGCTGCGCTGAAAGCCGTGGGCATCAATAGCATTGAGGAAGCCAACGAAATTTGCGACAAGTATGGTATCGATCCTTACAAGACTTGTGAGGAGACTCAGGGCATCTGCTTTGAGAACGCAAAGTGGGCCTACGTGGTGGGTGCCGCTATCGCTCTGAAGAAAGGTTGCGCCAATGCTGCCGATGCAGCTGAGGCAATCGGCCTGGGCTTGCAGGCATTCTGCATCCCCGGCTCTGTAGCCGACGACCGCAAGGTGGGTCTTGGCCACGGCAACCTGGCTGCCCGTCTGCTTCGCGACGAGACTAAGTGCTTCGCGTTCCTCGCAGGCCACGAGTCGTTTGCTGCCGCTGAAGGCGCAATCAAGATTGCCGGTGCTGCCAACAAGGTGCGCAAGGAGCCTCTCCGCGTTATCCTCAATGGCCTCGGCAAAGACGCTGCCAAGATTATCAGCCGCATCAACGGCTTCACTTATGTGCAGACCGAGTTTGACTACTTCACTGGCGAGCTCAAGGTTGTCAACAAGACTCCCTACAGCAACGGTGATCGTTCTAAGGTGAACTGCTATGGCGCCGATGACGTGCGTGAAGGCGTGGCCATCATGTGGCATGAGGGCGTGGATGTGTCAATCACTGGTAACTCTACCAACCCCACTCGCTTCCAGCACCCGGTAGCTGGCACCTACAAGAAAGAGCGCGTGCTCGCCGGCAAGCCTTACTTTAGCGTGGCTTCTGGTGGTGGCACAGGCCGCACACTGCACCCCGACAACATGGCTGCAGGTCCCGCTTCTTACGGTATGACCGACACTCTGGGCCGCATGCACAGCGACGCTCAGTTTGCAGGCTCTTCTTCAGTGCCCGCCCACGTTGAGATGATGGGCTTCCTGGGCATTGGCAACAACCCCATGGTGGGCTGCACCGTGGCCGTGGCCGTCGACGTGGCTCAAGCTCTCGCAAAATAATTGCGATTCACATCACTGGTTGCCGCTCCCGTGTAGGATGTAGGCAACACAGGCATAATATGTAAGCAGACTTATGCGCCAATGTTTTTGGCCGCGTAAGTCTGCTTTCGTGTTGTGTGACGGAAGATATGGTTGTCTGGATGGATTCGTGGCCAATAGTGGGCAAAAACTCCTGCATAAATGTCGCTTTTGCCTTGTGGCGTCAGGCCAATTTGCATATTGTGCGTTTTTCGACTAACTTTGCCAAATTCTTATCAACTAAAAAATCGAGATTTATTTATCAAGATGACTGACATTTGCTGTATCGGGCACATCACGCTCGATAAAATAATAACACCCGCGTCTACCGCCGAACTCAACGGCGGCACGTCGTTCTATTTCTCTTATGGCATCAGCCACCTTCCGGGCGTGAGCTACAAGCTTGTGACTTCGCTTGCCGAGGCCGATATGAATGCCGTGGAGTCGATGCGTGCGCAAGGCATTGATGTGGATGTGATACCAAGCCGCCACACGGTGTTTTTCGAGAATAGCTATGGCGAGAACATGAACAACCGTCGTCAGCGTGTTTTGGCCAAGGCCGACCCGTTTACCACGGCCAACCTTGCCGGCGTTGAGGCTCGTTTCATCCATTTGGGTTCGTTATTGGCCGACGACTTCTCGCTCGACACCATAAAGTCGCTTTCTGGCCGTGGCACACTCAGCGTGGACGCACAAGGCTTTTTGCGCTACGTCGATGGCGAGCAGGTGCGCCCGTGTGACTGGGCCGACAAGGAGCAGGCTTTGCGCTATGTCGACGTGCTAAAGGTCAATGAGCATGAAATTGAGTCGCTCACGGGCTATAGCGACCTTGAGTCGGCTGGTCGTGTGCTGGCCGGATGGGGACCGCGCGAGGTGCTTATGACGCTTGGCAGCTACGGTTCGGTGATTTATGCCGATGGGCAGATGCACCGCATTCCGGCCTACAGTCCCAAGCGGCTTGTGGATGCCACTGGTTGCGGCGACACTTATGCCACTGGCTACCTGTATATGCGCAGCCGGGGTGCCGGATACGACGAGGCTGGCCGCTTTGCCGCAGCAATGGCCACGCTGTGCCTTGAGCGCACTGGCGCATTCAATGGCACCGAGGCCGATGTTGAGGCCGTGCTTAGCCGTGGCTGATGAGCCTCAATGGTGGGGCATTGGAAACACAATAAAAGGAGGATGTGCTATTATGAGAAGATTCTTTATTGCAATCGTGGCGATGATGGCAACTCTGGCTGCAACGGCGGCCGCGGATGCCGATTCGCTGTTCGTCTACCGCTCATGGCAGTCAATCTTCAACCAGCGGGCCGACACCGTTGTCGTCAATCCCGACTTCGAGGTGCGCTCGCCGTTTGACTTCGATTTTGTTCCTGACGAGAAGTCGGTTCGCAATATGCTCAAGCAGTCGGCCGTGGCCGTAGCGGTTGGCGACTCCACATGGTATATAAGCAGCTATTGGATAAAACGCAACTTCAAGGGCGACTGCTCGCATTTTTCACGCTTTGTGCCACTGTATTTTTCGGCTAAAATAGCATTTGTGCAGTTTTTGCGCAATGGCCCCACATTTGGTGGTGCGCTGCTCAATGTGTTTGTCGACGGTTTCATGGGTATGGATACTGGCGTGGGCATGGGCGACATGTACAACGGCAAGCCGGCTCCTTTCTATCATCTCGATTTCGCCACCATGACGGTGCATAAGGTCGACAGTGACTACTTGATAAGCTTGCTCGACGCTTATCCCGACCTGAAGCGCCGCTATGTGATGATGAAGGATTACACTGAGACCTCGATGACCAACGAGTATTTTCTTGAATACGTCAACCGTCTTGGCGTTGATGAATCGGTGCCTTATCTCTTTTGATACTCAGTGTGTTATGCTCCAGCCGGGAGAAGTGTGTAAAAAATATTCCGGAAAACGTTTTGCAGTTACAGATTTATTGGCTAACTTTGCAACGCAAAACGAAAAAAGATTGGCCCATTAGCTCAATTGAATAGAGTGTTTGACTACGGATCAAAAGGTTATAGGTTTGAATCCTATATGGGTCACTTAAAGAATGATGGAAGCTTTAACGGCTTCCATTATTTTTTTGATATAGCTCGATTCGAAGAACGTTGCCTGAATCCCGTAGATATTTAGGATCAATGGATAGTCGGTGGGGAAAGGGCAGTATAGCCCCGAAAAAAGGAACTGCCATTAGCGGAATGGCATAAAATGCATTAACCTGGTAGTATGCCTAATGGTGCGTGGGGTGGTGTGTGGCGCTCGGTAAAATGCGATGCACAGAGGCAAGAGTCCAGCCACAATTATGCTGGCAGCACGGCTGTGGGGCGGCGCGACAGCATCAGCACCTTGCTCCATCCTTGCGATTTGTTGCGGATGCTCACTCTCGCCATTCCCACGAACTTGCCAGCCAGCTGGTAGATGGCTTTGACCACATCGCCCACACTGCCGAAGTTCATTGCGCTCAGTCGCGCTATTATTTGCCCGTTGGCCTCTAGTGTTGCAAACACCAGGTCGCTGTTCTTGATTTCGATTGACGCTGCATTCATTTTGTTGTTCCTCCAGCTTGTTAATTATCCAGTCTTTTTTGTTTTCTGATGCAAAGGTATTTTTATGGCGGGCATCCAAGTTGCCCAGGCTGTGCAATTTGAGTTAATTGTCGTGATTGTGGGTGCGTAAGTGCTTGGCTGACACTAACTGGAGAAATCTGAATGGGGCAGAGTGTCGCATTGCGAGTCGGTTTTTTTGTTTCAATCAGTCTTTAGTGCTTTGGTCCGACTTTTATTTGTGGAGGGCAACATAGGGCCTTTTCCACTTGCGGGCTCCGTTTGCTGTCGCTCTTTTGAGTGGTGTGTGGCATGGTGGTGCACTAAAAAAGTAAATCCCGGACATCAACGTCCAGGATTGCTTAACTAATTAACCTTCTAATACCATTAACATAAACCTTAAACAATTAAAATATGAGCGTCATCCCGACGCCATCAAATCTTAACCTTAAAAAACTAATACCATGAAAACCGATGCAAATATATAACCAAAAATGCCAATCGGCATAATAATCCAACACAAAATCACGTACGGTTAACAATAATTCGCAACTGCGGCATGTGCGGTTAATGCGATTAACCTATTTAAACAAAAAAGCCGCTGCCAGTTGGTCTGCGCTGTGCTGCGAGTGCTACTCTTGCATTCCTTCATGGCTGTGCCCGGCGATTGGGCAAGTGTGACCGATAAAAAACACCGTCACCGGCCTCTTTGCGTGGCGGTGACGGTGTTATGCCTGAAGTGGGCCGCAGCCCCCCTTGGTACTATTCTTCTTCTTTGAAGGCATTCCAGCCTTGGGCGCGAATCTCAATCTCCTCGCCGTTGTCGTCGCGTGGCACAAGGTATGCCCCGAGCTCCGGACGGGTGATTCGGCCTATCAGTTTGGCTGTGGTCATCTGCTGCACCTTGTCGTGGTCGGCTAGCGGAACGGTGAAAAGCAGCTCGTAGTCCTCGCCGCCATTCATTGCCGCCGTCACCAGGTTCATGTTGAGCTCTTCGGCCATCACTGCCGTCTGGTAGTCGATAGGGATACGCTCCTCATAGATGCGGCATCCCACATTGCTGTCATGGCAAATGTGCAGCAACTCGCTCGACAGGCCGTCGCTCACGTCCATCATGGCAGTGGGCTTGATTCCGAGCTTGTGCAGCTCTTCAATCACGTCGCGTCTGGCTTCGGGTTTTAATTGCCGCTCAAGTATGTATTCGCGACCCGAGAAGTCGGGTTGGAAATCTTCTTGTCCGGCCCCGGCCACACGTTCCCGCTCAAGTAGCTGAAGGCCCATGTAGGCGGCTCCTAGGTCGCCGCTCACACACACCAGGTCGGTGTCGTGTGCGCCGCTGCGCCGCACTATTTCGCCCTCTGCTGCCTCGCCTATGCAGGTCACGCTAATCAGCAGGCCTGTCACCGATGCCGATGTGTCGCCGCCCACCAAGTCCACTCCATAGCGGTTGCAGGCTGTGAGGATGCCGGCATACAGCTCGTTGATGTGCTCAACCGTGAACCGCTTGCTTATGCCGAGCGACACGGTGATTTGCCTTGGCGTGCCGCCCATGGCATACACGTCGCTGAAGTTGACCACGGCAGCCTTGTAGCCGAGGTGCTTGAGTGGGGTGTAGGTGAGGTCGAAGTGGATGCCTTCAAGGAGCAGGTCGGTGGTGACGAGGGTGCGCTTGCCGCTGTCGCTGTAGTTGAGCACGGCGCAGTCGTCGCCCACGCCGAGCTCGGTCGAGGCGTTCACGGTGCTGAAGTCGCGTGTCAGCTCGTCGATGAGGCCAAATTCGCCAAGCGACGAAATCTCGGTTTCGCTCGTGTTTGCCATTCTTTAGAGTTCCTCGAATTGGTTGATGATTTCCTTCATGATAAACGACATGCGCGGCTCGGCTGCGGCAGCTGCCTTCTGCACTTCCTCGTGCGACACTTTCTCAACCACGCCGTCTATGCCCAGGTCGGTGATAACCGACATGCCAAACACTTCCATATCGCCATGGTTGGCCACAATCACCTCGGGCACGGTGCTCATGCCCACGGCGTCGCCACCTATCACGTGGAAGTAGTGGTATTCGGCCGGAGTCTCGAATGTGGGGCCTTGTGTGCCCACATACACGCCTTCTACCAAGCGGATGTCGTTGGCTTTGGCAATCTCTTTGGCTTTTGCGATTAGGCGCTCGCTATAGGCGTGTCCCATGCCGGGGAAGCGCGGGCCAAGCTCATCGTAGTTCTTTCCGTGGAGCGGATGCTCGGGGAAGAGGTTGATGTGGTCGTTGATGATCATCAGGTCGCCAATCTTGAAGTCGGGATTCATGCCGCCTGCGGCGTTCGACACAAAGAGTGTCTTTACGCCCAATGCCTTCATTACGCGCACCGGGAAGGTTACCTCTTTCATTGAATATCCCTCGTAGTAGTGGAAACGTCCCTGCATAGCCATGATATACTTGTCGCCCAGGTTACCGAAGATGAGGCGGCCTTTGTGGCCCTCTACGGTCGATACCGGGAAGTTGGGGATTTCCTCATAGGGCACGGCGGTCTTGATGTCGATGTGCTCCACGAGCTCGCCGAGGCCGGTGCCTAGAATAATGGCAGTCTTCGGCAATTTCTCCACTTTCGATTTGATGTAGGCTGCGGTTTCGTTGATCCGCTCGAGCCAATTGATGTTTTCAGTCATGATTGCTGTGTTGTTAATTGGTTATTTCTTGTTATGTGTTTTCTATTAAAGAAGAGCCAGGGTGGGGCAGTAGCAATTCCCTCGTGTGGCCCGGCTCATGCGGTTAAGCCTCTATTTGGCGCATCACCTCGCCTATGAAGTCGATCCCGTTGTCCTCTTTCAGGAATCCCACTTTGATGGGCACATAGTAGATGTATTGGCGCATCGTGGGCGGGAAGTAGGGGTTGTTGAGGATGCGCACGGCATCTTTCTCGGTAGTGATCACAAACTTGCGCTTGCCCTCAAGACCCTCAAACACTTTGAATATGTATTTGAAATCATCGCGGGTATACTTGTGGTGGTCGCCATAGTGTATCACTTTCAAGCGGGTGCCGAATCCCCGCAGGTATTTCAGGAAACTGCGGTGGTTGGCTATGCCGGTCAGTCCCAGTATCAAGTCATCGCTTCCCAGTTCTCCCAGGTTTGTGATTGATGGTGATCTGAGCGGGAACACGGGTAACGGTTCGGCATACTTGATGTTGCTGAAAAAAATCCTGTGCTCGGCGGCCACGTATCGCTCCACTTTCTCGCGTGCCATGCGCACGTCGAGCCGGTTGATGTTGCTCGGGCACTTTGTTATCACCACGATGTTGCTGTCATAGAGTCGGTGGGCTGGTTCGCGCAGCGACCCCAGCGGCAGCAGGTGGTCGTCGGCCGGTTGGCGGCTGTAGTCGATGAGCACAATGTTCACCTTGGGCTTCACGTAGCGGTGCTGGAAGGCGTCGTCGAGCAGAAACAGGTTGATTTCCGGATTCACCTTCAGCATCTCGCGTATGCCTTTACGGCGGTCTTCGCACACGGCCAGTGTGATGTAGCTGCCATATTTGTGGTAAATCTGGTAAGGCTCGTCGCCGATGTCGTTGGCCGACAAGCTGCTGCTGGCCAGGATGAATCCGCTGGTGTCGCGCTTGTAGCCGCGGCTCAGCACGCCTATGTGGTAATGCTGGCACAGGTGCTCAATTAGGTATTCCACATGCGGCGTCTTGCCTGTGCCGCCCACGGTGATGTTGCCCACGCTCACTACCGGCACGTCAAACGCCACTTGCTTGAGCAGTCCGGCCCTGAAGGCAAAGTTCCTTGTGGCTACGCCTGCTCCGTAGAGCCATGACAATGGCGTGAGCATGGCGTCGACTATAGCCTTGCGTTGCTGCCTGGATAATATTTTGTTGATGTCAATCAATTTGCGTTGTCTTGTGTCGTTTTGCGGGCTGCTAGTGTGCCCAGGGGGGTGTGGCGATGGGTTATCTGATCTCAAACTCAGGCATCAGGCACAACACGTGGTCGCGGTTGAGTATTGCCTCAAGCTGGCTGTAGCTGGTGTAGAACATTCCCATTTCCTGCTTCAGTTTCTCCTCGGCCTGGTTTGTTCCTAATTGCATCAGCATCTGCTTCCAGTCTGTTTTCGGTTCGGGGTAGATGCTCACGTGGTAGTCGCTCTTGCCCAGTTTGGCTTTCGATGCCACATAGGCCACAGCTTCGTCGATGCCGCCAAACTCGTCCACAAGTCCTATCTTGATGGCGGTGCGGCCTTCCCACACGCGTCCTTCGGCAATTTTCTTGATGGAGTCTTGGCTCACGTGGCGCCCGGTGGCGCAGCGTTGGGTAAACAATTCGTAGCCACGGTTGATCATCGCTTGCATCTGGGCCGTCTGGCTTGCTGTGAGAGGGAGGCACATTGTGCCGAACTCTGCGTTTTTGTTGGTCTTCACCACGCTGAATCGCACGCCAAACTTGTTGGCTAGGCCCTCAATGCAGGGAATCATGCCGAAGATGCCTATGCTGCCGGTGATGGTGGTGGGTTCGGCAAATATGCGGTCGGCTCCGCTCGAGATGTAGTAGCCGCCCGATGCTGCATAGTCGCCCATCGACACTGCCAGAGGCTTACCGCTGGCCTTAAAGTCTTCAAGGGCTTTCCATATCTGTTCCGATCCGTAGGCGCTGCCGCCTGGCGAGTTCACGCGCAGCACCATGCCGGCCACGTCGTCGTCGTTTTGCAGTTCCTCTATTTGCTCTATCAGGTCTTGGCTCTGAATTCCGCCTCGCTTGCCGTCAATCTCGCCCACGGCATAGAGCACTGCTATCTCGCTCTTGCCGTTGTGCTTGGGCTCGCCCGCGGCTGCCATGTCTTTTGGCTCAACGAATGGTATGTCGTCGCCCTCGTTCGCATTCACTGTTTTGCGCAGGCGGCTTTTCATCTCGCTCTCGTAGCATGTTCCATCTACGATTTTGTTGGCTTTAAGGAACTCGGTTGGCAGGGCGCAGAGCAAAGTGTCGGCCAGTGCCTGGAACTTCTCGGGCGCAATGCTGCGGCTCGTGGCCATAGCACCCGACATGTCTTTCCAAATGCTGCCCAGGTAGTGCATCTGCTGCATTCTGTTGGCGGGGCTGATGCTGTCGAGTATGTATGGCTCAACTGCGCTTTTGAATGTGCCCACCCTCAGCACTTGCATCTTCACATCGAGTTTGTCGAGCAGTCCCTTGTACGACGACTGCACCGCCGCAATTCCGTGAAGGTCAACTTCGCCTATGGGGTTGACAAAGATGCTGTCGGCCACTGTGGCCACATAGTAGTCCATCTGCGCATATCCTTTGCTGTAGGCGTATATGAATTTTTTTGAGCCTTTCTTGAATTGCTCCAGGGCCTTGCGCAGCTCATAGAGTGTGGCTGGCGCGGCATCGGCACCGTTGCATTCAAGATAGATGCCCTTTATCTTGTCGTTGTCGGCTGCATATTCTATGGCTTGCTTCAGTGTTGCAAGGCTTGCGCCAGGCTGCTGTATGTCGCCTCCGTTGCTTACAATCGACATCAGGTCGAAGTCGCCGGCCCCGTCACGCTCGGGAATGTCGCCGTCAAGTGTGATGTGCAGTATGGAGTTGTCGCCAATGGGCTTTGCGGCCGATGATGCCCCCATCGAGGCCATGATGGCGAAGCTGATAATGACCGATGCTATTGTGAACAGCATAAGGCTCAGTGTGACGCCCACAAACGAACCGCACACAACGAGGATAAATTTCTTCATCATAATTTTTAAGCAAAAAATGTCCTTAAATTGCGGAATCGGTAACTCTCGATTCGTGCTTGCATTACTTTAAGGGATACCATGCTTGCCGCTCCGTTTCTCACCCGTGTCAGGCGACAACTGCCTATGGCGACCCATTAAATACACAAAGTTAGAAATTTATTTTACAATATTACGCGCGTTGTTAAAATATTTTGTGCAAAAAAGTTTTAGGTTGTGCCTGGCTTTAATTTAACGCCTAAAATAAGTATATTTGCAAATTATTTTAGCATATAATGAAGAAGAAAGAAAACATACAGGGCGTTGACTTTGTTTACTCGGTTGAGGGTGAGGGCCTTCCGGTGATTCTTATGCATGGCTGGGGGTGCAATCGCACCACCGTGGCAAGCATCGAGAGGCAGCTTGTGGGCTCGTTTAAGGTCTACAATGTGGATTTTCCCGGTTTCGGCGAGAGCACCGAGCCCGATTCGGTGTGGGGAGTAGACGACTACACCCGTCTCATCGAGGAAATGGCTCGCCGTGAGGGTATCGACAAGCCCATTCTCATTGGCCACTCTTTTGGCGGTCGCGTGGGCATCCTGTATGCTTCGCGCAATCCAGTCAGCAAGCTCATCCTTGTTGATGCGGCCGGCATAAAGCCCAAGCGCACAGCCCGCTACTACTTCAAGGTCTATTCCTACAAGGCCTATAAGCACATCATTTGGGCCGTGATGGGACGTGAGCGCGGAGAGCAGTGGCTCAACCGCTACCGCGCTAAGGTGGGCTCGAGCGATTATTCGCAGGCCTCTCCTCGCATGCGGGCCATTATGAGCCGCGTGGTCAATGAAGACCTCAAGCATTGCATGCCGTTGATAAAATGCCCCACGCTCATGATTTGGGGCGAGAACGACACGGCCACGCCGCTGAGCGATGCCAAAACCATGGAGCGCCTGATTCCCGGTTCGGGACTTGTGTCGTTCCCCGGCTGCGGGCACTACAGCTTTCTCGACAATCCGGTGCAGTTTGCCGCTGTGCTCAAGAGCTTTGTCAACAGCTGAGGCCCAGGCAGATGCCGCGGTTGCGCGCTTTGATATGAATGATTAAAAAAACAGAAAACATCACAAGACTATAATGACACTTGAACTAATTGCAAATGTGATTTTGATGGCAATGTCGGCGATTGGCTTTGCCGTAATGCTCAAATGGGACATGCAGATGCTGCAGCAGAACAGCTACCGCAACGAGCGCTACACGGCATGGCTAAAGGAAAGCAGTGACTATTATTCGGTGCAGAGGTTGCTCGATGTGGCCGTGCTGGTAATCTCGCTGTCTACATTTGCCAAGCAGTCGTTTTATGTGGTGGGCATCTTGGCCGTGGCACTGCTGGCTCAGGCCGCTGCGTTGCTGCGGCGCAAATACAAGAAACCACTGGTGTTCACCAAGCGTGTGCGCCGGCTTTATTTCACCGAGTTGCTGCTGGTGATTGCCGTCATGGCCGTTGTTGCGGCCACCGGTGCCGATGCCCTCGACGGTGTGCGTGCCGCCACATCGGTTAGCCTTGCCGCCCTTGCGTTTTCATGGGCCGTTACGCTGGCAGTCAACTGGCTGATGAAGCCCGTAGAGGCCCACATAAGCAACGGCTTCATAAAAGATGCCGAGAAGCGTCTGGCACAGATGCCGCAGCTCACGGTGATAGGCATCACTGGCAGCTACGGAAAGACGAGCACCAAGCATTATCTCAACCGCATCCTCAGCGAGCAGTTCTCGGTGCTTATGACCCCCGGTAGCTTCAACACTCCAATGGGCGTGGTGCGCACCGTGCGTGAGCTCATGCAACCCTACAACGAGATTTTCATTTGCGAGATGGGCGCTAAAAACGTGGGCGACATCAAGGAAATTTGCGATATAGTGCATCCCAAGTATGGCATCATCACTGCTGTGGGACCACAGCACCTCGAGTCGTTCAAGAGCATTGAGAACGTGCAGCGCACCAAGTTTGAGTTGGCCGACGCGCTGCCGGCCGACGGCCTTGCAGTGGTCAACGACGACTTTGAGTATGTGGCCAATCGCCCGGTCGACAACACCCGAGTACTGCGCTACTCGGTAGATCAGTCGAAAGGCACCGACTATTATGCCCGCGACATTGCCTACAGCAACCGCGGAACCACATTCACCGTGGTGGGCCCGGGCAAGGAACTGCAGCTCAGCACCCGCCTTGTGGGCGAATGCAACATCTCTAACCTGACGGCGGCTGTGGCAATGGCCGTGCACCTGGGTGTGCCCGACGACAAGATACGCTACGCCGTGAGCAAAATCGAGCAGGTGGAGCACCGCCTGAGCATCAAGCGCACTGCTGCGGGCATCACCATCATCGACGACGCTTACAACTCCAATCCCACCGGTTCGCGCATGGCTCTCGACGTGCTTAGCCACATGACGCCCGGAAAGCGCATCGTGATCACGCCTGGAATGATAGAACTCGGTTCAAGGCAGAAGGAGCTCAACGAGCAACTTGGCGAGCACATAGCCGAGACGTGCGATGTGGCCATCGTGGTGGGGCAGTACAACCGCGAGGCAATAGTGAGCGGCATCAACCGCAAGGGAATGGACAAGGCAAATGTGCACACGGCCGACACCTTCAACGAGGCGCAGCAGCTTATGCTCAGCCTTGCCGTGGCGGGCGACACAGTGCTCTACGAGAACGACCTGCCCGACACATTCAAGTGATGCGCATAGGGTCAACGGCAATAACTGAAATAAAGACAGAAAATAAAAACATTATATAATCAAAAGACGATAGATGAAGACGAATATCGGCGTGTTCTTCGGCGGACGTTCCACCGAGCACGAAATCTCAGTGATCTCGGCATCGCAGGCAATGCATGCGATTGATAGGGAAAAGTATAACGTTACGCCCATTTACATAACCAAGAAGGGTGTGTGGTACACTGGCGATGCGCTTTTCGACGTGGCCAACTACCGCGACATCGATGCGCTGCTCAAGCAATGCGAGCAGGTGTATATGAAACCCATCTTCGGCGACTACAATCTCTATAAAGAACACAAGTCAATGTTTAAGAGCGACGTGCTCACCCATCTCGATGTGGTGATTCCCGTTCTCCACGGCTCAAATGGCGAAGACGGCACCTTTGAGGGTGTGATTGAAACCATAGGCATTCCTTATGCCGGCTGCAACACGCTTGCCAGTGCCAATGGCATGGACAAGATCACCATGAAGATGATTCTCCGCGAGGCCGGTGTGCCGGTGGTCGACTATGTGTGGTTTACCGATAAGCAGTGGTTCAAGCAGCGTGGCAAGCTCATTGCCGCCATTGAAAGCAAGATAGGATATCCCGTGATTGTGAAGCCTGCCAACCTTGGCTCTAGTGTGGGCATCGGCAAGGCTGCCAACCGCGAGGAGCTCATCGAGAAAGTGGATGCGGCTGAGGTCTACTCTACACGTATCATTGTCGAAGACCTGGTTGAAGACTTGCAGGAAATCAACTGCTCGGTGCTGGGCGACTGCGACGACTATCAGATGAGCGTGCTCGAGGAGCCTATAAAAACAGGCGACTTCTTGAGCTATGAAGATAAGTATATGGGTGGCAGCAAGGGCGCAAAGGGCATGCAGGCTTCGTCGAAGCGCATTCCGGCCGAACTTCCCACAGAGGAGACCGAACGGATTCAGTTTCTCGCCGGCGAGACTTTCCGCGTGCTTTCGTGCCACGGTGTGGCCCGTGTCGATGTGATTGTCGACCGCAAGACGCGTGACATATATGTCAACGAAATCAACACCATCCCTGGCTCGCTCTCGTTCTACCTGTGGGAGGCCACAGGCATCAAGTTCGATGAGCTTATGGACCGCCTGGTGAATCTGGCTCTGCGCCGCCAGCGTGAGCTGTCGAGCAAGACTGTGTCATACGATCACAACATTTTCTCGCTTGGCGCCGGACTGAAGGGCGGCAAGCTGGGCACAAAGAACTGATTGGCAAGCGCCGTGCTCACGGTTGTGGGGCCGCGGCCATTCACATTAATTTCACAACGAATCAATTCTTACACTTTGACAGATGAAGAAATTTAAAGAATATAGCAAATTCAACCTCAGCGACGTCAATAAAGAAGTGCTGAAAAAATGGGATGCCGAGAATGTGTTCACTCAAAGCATCGAAGTGCGCGACGGCGCACCCACCTTTGTGTTCTATGAAGGACCGCCATCGGCAAATGGTATGCCGGGCATCCACCACGTCATTGCACGCTCGATCAAAGACATCGTGTGCCGTTACAAGACCATGAAGGGCTTCCGCGTGCTGCGCAAAGCCGGATGGGACACCCACGGACTGCCTGTGGAGCTTGGCGTGGAGAAGAAATTGGGTATAACCAAGGTTGATATCGGCACCAACATCAGCGTGGAGGAATACAATGCCACTTGCCGCAAAGAAGTGATGAAGTTCACCGGCGAGTGGGAAGACCTGACCCACAAGATGGGTTACTGGGTCGACATGAAGGATCCTTACATCACCTATAAGAATAGCTATATCGAAACCCTGTGGTGGCTGCTCAAGCAGCTATACAACAAGGGGCTGCTTTACAAGGGATACACAATCCAGCCTTATTCACCGGCGGCTGGCACCGGCTTGAGCTCTCACGAGCTCAATATGCCCGGTTGCTACCGCGATGTGAAGGACCAGACTGCCACTGCCCAGTTTGCTGTTGCCGATGAAGGCAATGCGCTGGTGGCCGACATCATGTCGAAGGCTGATGCCGATTTCGCTAAAGCCGGTTTGTATTTCCTGGCATGGACCACCACACCGTGGACCTTGCCGTCGAACACGGCTCTTTGTGTGGGCCCGAAATTCAACTATGTGGCCGTGGAGAGCTACAACCCCTATACCGGCAAGCCGGCAATCTATGTGTTGGCTAAAGACTGCCTCAAAACCTACTTCAAGGCTGAGGGGGCTGAGCTTCCGCTCGATTCCTATAAGCAGGGCGACAAGACAATCCCCTACAAAGTGATTGCCGAATTCCGCGGCACCGACCTTGTGGGCATCCATTACAGTCAGTTGTACCCCTGGGTTAAGCCTGTCGACAAGGTTGATGGCAAGATTGTGGGCAACGACAATGGCTTCCGTGTGATTCAAGGCGACTATGTGACCACCGAAGATGGTACTGGTATTGTGCACATCGCGCCCACTTTCGGTGCCGACGACGCCTTTGTGGCACGTGCCGCAGGCATCCCGTCGCTGTTCATGATCACCAAGAAACTTGAGACCCGCCCCATGGTGGACCTCGAAGGTAAATACTGGAAACTCGACGAGCTCGACCCCGACTTTGTGGCCAAATACGTCGATGTTGACCTCTATAAGGAATATGAGGGCGCTTATGTGAAAAACGCCTACGACCCTAAATACACGGTCGATGGAAAGTACAACGAAGAGGCTGCCTCTAAGGCCGAAGACCTCAACGTGTATATGTGCGTGCGCATGAAGCAAGACGGCAGCGCCTTTAAAATCGAAAAGCACGTGCACAACTACCCGCACTGCTGGCGCACCGACAAGCCCATCCTCTACTATCCGCTCGATAGCTGGTTTATCCGCTCAACCGCCTGCCGCGACCGCATGGTCCAGCTCAACAAGACCATCAAGTGGAAGCCTGAGCACACTGGCACAGGTCGCTTTGGCAAGTGGCTTGAGAACCTCAATGACTGGAATCTGAGCCGAAGCCGCTACTGGGGTACTCCGCTGCCCATTTGGCGTAGCGAAGACGGCGAGGAGAAGTGCATTGGCAGCATCGAGGAACTGTATGGCGAGATAGAGCAGAGCGTGAAGGCTGGCTTCATGGCAAGCAACCCATATAAGGACAATGGTTTCGTGCCTGGCGACTACAGCAATGCCAACTACGACAAAATCGACCTTCACCGTCCTTACGTCGACAATATAGTGCTCGTCTCGCCCACCGGCAAGCCCATGAAGCGCGAGACCGACCTTATCGACGTGTGGTTTGACAGCGGCTCAATGCCTTATGCCCAACTGCACTACCCCTTTGAGAACAAGGAGCTGATCGACAGCCGCAAGTTCTATCCGGCCGACTTCATCGCCGAGGGCGTGGACCAGACGCGTGGATGGTTCTTCACTCTCCATGCCATTGCCACCATGGTGTTCGACAGTGTGGCCTATAAGTCGGTAATCAGCAACGGACTTGTGCTCGACAAGTTTGGCAACAAGATGAGTAAGCACAAAGGCAACACCGTTGATCCGTTTAAGGCAATCGACACTTATGGCACCGACCCGCTGCGCTGGTACATGATCAGTAACTCTTCGCCGTGGGACAACCTGAAGTTTGACGAGGCTGGAGTGGTGGAAGTGAGCCGTAAGTTCTTCGGCACACTCTACAACACCTATTCGTTCTTTGCCCTCTATGCCAATGTCGACAACTTCGATCCCGCTGCTCCCCAAATTCCTATTGCCGAGCGTCCCGAAATTGACCGTTGGATAATCTCGCTGCTCAATTCGCTCGTTGCTCAGGTCGACAGCGAGCTTGCCGACTACGAGCCCACCAAGGCTGCCCGTGCCATCAGCGAGTTTGTGACCGAGAACTTGAGCAACTGGTATGTGCGCCTCAACCGCAAGCGCTTCTGGGGCGGTGAAATGGATACCGACAAGCTTGCCGCTTATCAGACGCTTTATCAGTGCCTCACCACGGTGTCGCTGCTTATGGCTCCTATTGCGCCGTTCTACAGCGACCAGCTTTACCGCGACCTCACCGGAAGCGAGCAGTCGGTTCACTTGGCTCTCTACCCTGTGGCCGACGCCAGCGTAATCGACAAGGCTCTTGAGCAGCGCATGCAGATGGCGCAAAGCATCACATCGATGGTGCTGTCGCTCCGCCGCAAGAAGAATCTCAAGGTGCGCCAGCCTCTCACTGCCATTATGGTGCCAGTGACCGACGAGGCTCAGCGCAAGGCCATCGAGGCTGTGAGCAACCTCATAATCAATGAGGTCAATGTCAAGGAAATCAAGTTTGTGGGCAATGATGAAGGCATCTTGGTGAAGCGCATCAAGCCCGACTTCAAGAAACTCGGCCCCAAATACGGCAAAATCATGAAAGATTTGGCCAAGGCTCTTGCCGCAATGCCTCAAGCCGGCATCATCGCACTTGAGAATTCGGGTAGCTGCACGCTTGATGTGGCAGGGCAGCAGGCTGTGGTAACTCTCGACGATGTGGAAATCATCAGCGAGGACATCCCCGGATGGCTCGTGGCCAATGAGGGCAACCTCACCGTGGCTCTCGACATCACCGTGACCGATGAACTCTTGCAGGAAGGTATGGCGCGTGAGCTCGTGAACCGCATCCAAAACATCCGCAAGAGCAACGACTACGACATAACCGACAAGATTGTGGTCACCATCGACCACAATGAGCACACCGACAAGGCTGTGGCTGCTTTTGCCGATTACATCGCCAAGCAGGTGCTTGCGGTCAGCGTGACCGTGGCTCCGGTGGCGGCTGATGAGGCCAATGTGTCGGAGCTCGACATGGACGACTATAAACTGAACGTGAAAGTGGAGAAGGCGTAATCACGCATCAATCCCGCCTGCCTTCACTTTCTTTAGAATAAACTCATTAAAGAAAGGAATGCCATATGAGTGACAGTGCTGACAAAATCAGATATTCCGACGAGGAACTGATGGAATTCAAACGGGTGATTCTTGAAAAACTGGATATTGCCAAGAGGAATTACGAACAACTCAAGGCCGTGATCCAGTCTGAGGACTCGCATCCCACATTCGAAATTATCGAAGACGGGACCAACACCCTTCACCGCGAAGAGGCCGGACAGCGGGCACAGCGGCAAATGGAGTTCATTAAGAAACTGCAAGCCGCACTGGTCCGCATCGAAAACAAGACCTACGGCGTGTGCCGTGTCACAGGCAAGCTGATTCCCAAAGGTCGGCTTATGGCTGTGCCTCACACCACGCTGTCGGTCGAAGGCAAGGAGCTGGAGCAGATGCAAAAGAACAAACAACGATAAATGAATAAAATATCCAACGGGAAACTGGCTGCAATCATCATCGTGATTGCCATCGTTGCCGACCAAGCCCTGAAGATTTGGGTGAAAACCCATTTCTATTATGGCGAGGAGTTGTGTATCACCAGCTGGTTCAGGCTGTTGTTTATTGAAAACAACGGCATGGCTTTCGGCATGGAGATGGGCAGCAAGCTGTTTCTCACACTGTTCCGTGTGATCGCAGTGTGCGCTTTCTGCTACTATCTGTTCAAGATACGCCACCGCACCGACCTCGATCGCGGGTATGTGGTGTGCATTGCTCTGATCACGGCTGGCGCGGCGGGCAACACTATCGACTGCCTTTTCTACGGTCTCGTTTTCAACGACCCCGCAGGTGGCATCGCGCAGCTTTTCCCGCCAGATGGTGGTTATGGCACACTGTTTCATGGCCGTGTGGTAGATATGATTTATTGCCCCATTGTGTCGTGGGACTGGCCTTCGTGGTTGCCTGTGGTGGGCGGTGAGCACTTTGTGTTTTTCCAACCCATCTTCAACCTTGCCGATGCCTGCCTCACGGTGAGCGTGATAGTGCTGCTGTTGTTCTATCTTAAAAACACAGCAGGCATCACCGAACCGGCTAAGCCGGCCGATGCTGATGGGCAAACCGACTCTCACAACTCGCAAACCGAGTGAAAAAACAAATGGTAAATTGAACAGTTTCTGCCACCACATATTATCACGCCTTTTGCGCTGTCGCCGGCTGTTGCCTGTGATGGCCCTGTGGGTGCTTTGCTTTGCGGTTGCGTCTTGCGACAAGGCTCCACGTGGAGTGATAGGCGAGCGGCGCATGGCCGACTTGCTTGTCGACCTCGACAAGGCCGAGTCCTACATCAGCCAATTTCCCGACAAGTTCCCCAACGATTCGGCTAAGCAAGCCCTCAAGCAGTCGATTTTCGCTCGGCATGGGGTGACTCAGGCCGACTATGACTCGTCGATGGTGTGGTATGCGCATAACATTGATGTGTATACCGATGTGTGCGATAAGGCACTCAATAAGCTCAATTCCGACCTCTCGAGTCTGAAGAAGAAAGCCGAGAAGGGTGGAGTGGCCTCGACTGCCGATTATGGCGACTTGGAATCACCAACCGCGACGCGCCGCCGCACCTATCAAGGCCGCGGCGACACGGCCGACATTTGGAGCGGGCTTAGAACCTGGATGCTCACGCCGGTATTGCCCAAGGGGTATATCACTTTCGACGTCAAGCCTGATGCCGAATATCGCGACGGTGACCGCTATCAGCTCAACTTCAAGCTCATTGGCGGCGGAGGCCGCTATGCAGTGCTGATTGGTGCCGACTATGCCGACGGCACATCAACCGTGGTGCATCGCAATTCCTGCCCCGACGGGTGGACCGAGTTTGAGCTTCAGGCCGACCGCAAGCGCACTGTGCACCGCATCTACGGATATGTGCGCTACGACATGACCCGGGCCGCTTCGGTGGCTTTTGTCGACAGCTTGATGCTGCTGCGCACGCATGTCGATGATGCCAAGTATTCCACTATGGGGCTGCAGCGCACCTTTGACCGCACAGTGGTCACGCAACCCTTGCCCTCGGTACCGCAGCGCTCTCAGTCTTCGGCCCGGTCGACTCAGGCGGCTCAGTCGGCAGGCTTTACGCCTAAGCCCGGAGTCAACAAGTCCAGCCATTCGCTTCACGTGGGCCGCGGTGTCAACGATGTGCATCGTGGCAGGTGAACTGAAGGCTTAGTCTTATCAACAAAAGGAATAGCAGTGTTATGCACCGACATAAGTTTATAGCCAACTACACAATAGCCTGTGGCCGTGAGTGGATTAACCACATCACCACTGTCGATGGCGAAGGCCGTCTTGTGTCGGTTGTGCCTTTCAACGGTGAACTGGCGGCCACGCGCTATGTGTCTGGCGTGCTTTTGCTGTTGCCGGCGGGTGGTGTGCCTCGGGGCATGGAACTTGCCAGTCTGGCTGCCGACCGCAATGCCCTCTGTGCCGCTCTTGCAGATGAAAGTGCCAGGGTGGGCGAGGCCGTGGCTGTGATTGAGCGCGACTTTGCTGATGGGGCGATGCGGCGACTGCTGTAGCTGGCAGTGCAATTACACAGAAACCATAATTTTTTTTGACAAATGAGTATAGCTATAGTGAAATATAATGCCGGCAATGTGTTTTCGGTGTCGTGCGCAATGAAGCGCATAGGTGCCGAAGCCGTTGTTACCGACGACCCCCATATGCTCGCCAGTGCCGACAAGGTGATTTTCCCCGGAGTGGGTGAGGCTGCGTCGGCAATGGAGCATTTGAGGGCTACGGGCCTTGACGCAGTGATCAAGAGCCTCACGCAACCGGTGCTGGGCATCTGCATAGGCATGCAGCTGCTGTGCCGCAGCAGTGAGGAGGGCAATGCGCAGTGCATGGGCATCTTCCATGATGTGGATGTGCGCCGTTTCGACAATTCGTCAAATCCTGAGTTCAAGATTCCGCACACTGGATGGGACACCATCAGTGTCACCGATCCGGCTAACGGCATCATAGGCTCCGACCTCGACGGAAGCCACCTTTACTATGTGCACAGCTACTATGCACCGCTTTCGCAGTTCACAATAGCCACCACCGACTATCTGTTGCCCTACAGTGCCGCCTTGCGGTGCGGCAATTTCTATGGTACTCAGTTCCATCCCGAAAAGAGCGGTAGCGTGGGCGAGTCAATTTTACGCAAATTCATTTCACTATGATAGAGATTATTCCTGCAATCGACATAATAGGCGGCAAGTGTGTGCGCCTGAGCAAGGGCGACTATGGCACGAGCAAGGTCTACAACGAGCAACCGCTCGATGTGGCGCGTGCTTTTGAGGATGCCGGGTGCCGCCGCCTGCACTTGGTCGACCTCGACGGTGCCAAGTCGAGCCACATAGTCAACTGGAGGGTGCTTGAGCGCATCGCGGGCCACACTGGGCTAACCGTTGACTTTGGCGGCGGACTGAAGAGCGACGATGATGTGCGCATCGCCTTTGAGTGTGGTGCAAGCATGATCACCGGCGGCAGCATTGCGGTCAAGGACCATGCCACTTTCGAGGCTTGGCTCAGCCGCTACGGCAGCCAGCGCATAATCCTCGGTGCCGACTCGCGCAATGGGCGCATATCCACTTGCGGGTGGCTCGACGACAGCGACGAGCAGTTGGTGCCGTTCATCAGCCAATATATGGACAAGGGGGTGACTCAGGTAATCAGCACCGACATCGACCGCGACGGCATGTTGCAAGGCCCGTCGGTCGACCTCTACAAGCAGGTGCTTGAGCAGTTGCCTGGGCTGCATCTCACTGCCAGCGGCGGTGTGGGCTCAATGGCCGATGTAGAGGCCCTCGACAGCATATCGGTTCCCGATGTGATTGTGGGTAAAGCCATATATGAGGGGCACATCACGCTCCGTGATTTGGAACAATTCAACAAACAACTCGACTCATGCTCGCAAAACGCATAATTCCCTGTCTCGACGTTAAAGACGGCACCACAGTCAAGGGTGTCAATTTCGTCAATTTCAAGAATGCCGGCGACCCGGTGGAGCTGGGCAAACGCTATAGCGACGAGGGTGCCGACGAACTGGTTTACCTCGACATCACCGCATCGCTTGAGGGGCGCGACACGTTTGTCTCGCTCGTGAGGCGGGTGGCTGAGCGCATCAGCATCCCGTTTACCGTGGGTGGCGGCATCAGCTCGGTCGACGATGTTGACCGTTTGCTCAATGCCGGTGCCGACAAAATTTCAATCAACTCGTCGGCTCTGCGCAATCCGTCGCTTATCGACCAAATTGCATCGCGCTTCGGTCGGCAGGTGTGTGTGGTGGCCATTGATGCCAAGCAGATTCCCGGGTCTGATGAGTGGCTGTGCTACGTCAAGGGCGGACACGAGCCCACAAGCCGCCATCTGCTCGAGTGGGCACACGAGGCTCAAGAGCGTGGCGCTGGCGAAATTCTGTTCACCAGCATGGACCACGACGGCGTGAAGCAGGGCTTTGCCTGCCACGCATTGCGTCAGCTCCACGATGCGCTCTCAATTCCGGTAATCGCCTCGGGCGGTTGTGGCTCAATGCAGCACTTCAGCGATGTGTTCACGCAGGGCATGGCCGATGCGGCTCTGGCGGCAAGTGTGTTCCACTTCGGCGAGATAGGCATAGCGCCTCTCAAGCAATATCTGGCAGGGCAGGGCATAAGTGTGAGGCGCACCGGCGGCTCGATATAAACTAATCAGAACAAAAACAACAACTCATTCAATAGCACACAACATATATGCAACTCGATTTCGACAAAATGGGCGGCCTTGTGCCTGCCATCGTGCAAGATGCGCACACCAAGAATGTGCTCATGCTTGGTTTTATGAACCGTGAAGCCTACGAAACCACTCTTGCCACGCGCAAGGTGACCTTTTGGAGCCGCACGCGCAACAAACTGTGGACCAAGGGCGAGGAAAGCGGTCATTTCCTCGACCTCGTGAGCATCACCGACGACTGTGACCACGACACTCTGCTCGTGCAGGCCATCCCCAACGGCCCCGTCTGCCACACCGGTTCGCCCACGTGTTTCGCCCCGGCCAACGACTATGGGGTGCAATTCTTGAGCTTTCTGCAGCAGTTCATCGACCAGCGTCATCGCGAGATGCCTGAGGGCTCTTACACCACTTCGCTCTTCAACAGCGGCATCAACCGCATTGCCCAAAAAGTGGGAGAGGAGGCTCTCGAAACTGTGATCGAAGCCGTTAATGGCACCAACGGACGCATGATTTATGAGGCAAGCGACCTCCTTTATCACCTCATTGTGCTGCTCTCGGCCAAGGGTGTAACCATCGACGATGTGGTCAACGACTTGGCTTCGCGCCACCTCAAGACCAAATCCCAATACAATGCCCACAAGGGCGAAAAGTAAATTCTCTCCTGCGCTTATCAAGGGAGGGGCAATCAAGCTCATACAACCCGTAAAAAAACAATAATTCAACACACATTCTACTATGCTCCGATTCTCACTGGAGTCATTCAAGCAGACTCCCACTCCGTTCTACTACTACGACCTCTCGTTGCTCAACAAGACGCTCGACGCCATCAATAAGCAAATCAAGGGTTTCCCCTATGTTGTGCACTATGCCATTAAGGCCAACGGCAACCCGGTAATCCTCAAGGAAGTGGTGAATAAGGGACTGGGTGTCGACCTGGTGAGTGGAGGTGAAATCAAGGCTTCGCTCGAAGCCGGTTTCGACCCTTCGAAGATGGTCTATTCTGGCGTGGGAAAGACCGATTGGGAAATCAACCTCGGCCTGGACAACGACATCTACTGCTTCAATGTGGAGTCGGTGCCTGAGTTGCGGGTTATTGATGAGCTTGCCGGCAAAAAAGGCAAGGTGGCCCATGTGAGCATCCGTGTCAACCCCGACATCGACGCCCACACTCACCGCTACATCACCACCGGCACGGCCGAAGACAAGTTTGGCATCAACATCGAGATGCTTGCCCATGCGGTAGAAATTGCCAACTCGTTGCCCAATATCCATCTGCGCGGTCTCCACTTCCATGTGGGGTCGCAAATCACCCGCATGAAGCCTTACGCCATGCTGTGCGAGTCGGTCAACAGTCTGCTCGACTATTTCGACCGTCATTCTGTGCACTTCGAGATGATTAATGTGGGTGGCGGCCTCGGTGTGGACTATGACGAGCCCGACGTGAACTCGATTCCCGACTTTGCGCATTTCTTCGACACTTTCAAGAAAAACATCAAGCTGCGCCGCGGGCAGCAACTCCATTTCGAACTTGGCCGCTCTATTGTGGCGCAGTGCGGTTCGCTGATATCGCGGGTGGTGTTTGTCAAGGAAAACCGCAACAAGAAGTTCATCATTCTCGATGCCGGTATGACCGACCTCATCCGTCCTGCGCTCTATCAGGCTCACCATGTGATTCAAAACCTCACTTCGGCCGATACTGCCAGCGACGTCTATGATGTGGTGGGACCCATCTGCGAGTCGAGCGACGTGTTTGGCCGCGATGAGCATTTGCCCGTGTCGCGTCGTGGCGACATCTTCGCCATCCGCTCTGCCGGTGCCTACGGCGAGACCATGGCGTCGCACTACAACATGCGCTCGCTTGCCAAGAGCTACTTTTTCAAGAAGCAGCAGGAAGGCTGATTGTGTGCCGCCTCCCGTTAGCTATTTACTGTTAGGAAAAAAATCTGGCTTATGAACGATTTTGATAAAATCATAAACGCCTCTCGCCCGGTTCTCGTCGACTTTTTTGCCACTTGGTGCGGGCCGTGCAAAATGATGCACCCTATCCTTGAGGAGGTAAAGGCCACTGTGGCCGATGCCGCCACGGTACTCAAGGTTGATGTTGACCAGAACGAGGCGCTTGCCATGAAATATGGCATTCAGGCCGTGCCCACGCTCATCATTTTCAAGCAGGGCCAGCCGGTGTGGATTGCGCAGGGCGTGCAGTCGGCCGCCACGCTCGTCGACCAGCTCCGCAAGTTCGCCTAACCCACCTAGAGCAGCAACCACAGCTCACGCCAGCTCAGCGACGCGTGCATTTTTTGATGCAGGCAGCAAGGATGTGTGCTTGTTGAAGACAAAAAAGGGATGCCCATTTGGAGCATCCCTTTTTCATGCAAATTCACGTAAGAGTTTTGCAATCTCTTTTCCATGTGTGAATTAGTGTTTATTCTGCTAATTTATTATATAATATTGCTGTCCGCTAAAACTCAAAAGAGCATAAATATCCTGCCCAAAGCCTTGTAAAATGGGACTTCGGGCTTGCCTTTTCAAAAAGTAAGCCCCCTCT
>CAVDUV010000031.1:0-24339 GCA_963612465.1 Bacteroidaceae bacterium
CCCCACACCGGCGGGCAATAATTGCCCTTGCAAAGTAAGCACAATTTATGCGTCCGAAATAAGGAAAGCCATCCGAAATGAGGCCGAAACAAGTCGCCTTGCCGGTGACCCGTAGGATGAACTTTGCGGCCCTCAAAACGCAAAAAGCGCAATGCTCATTCTTAACGGGAACAACAAGATTAGGGATGCTCACTGCTCACACTACCCTTGCTCAGTCCCATGCCATTTGGGCTTTCGGCAGCTCCTCTCCTATGGTTTTTCGTGACCTTTATGGGTTGATGACAAACCCTGAGATTGAGGCGCGTCACCACCGATGCCCATTGGAATAGTGCAAACTAAAAGTGGCGGGGCTTGCTCCTCTGCGGGAGTAGGCTCCGCCACTTCTGGTGGTTATGAGCAAGGCTGCGTTTCAGCTTTCAGCCTTGCGTGAAATCGGCGTTTTATTTAACGATGAACTTCTGTCCGCCTGCCACGTAGATGCCTTGCGGCAGTTCCACTGTGTGGCTGCCATTGAGGTTGAATGAGGCAACCTGCTGGCCAAGCATGTTGTAGACGCGAACCATCTGCTCTACATTGCTTGCAAATGTGGCGCATCCCTGCTTGCCCACGATAAGCAGGCCATTGGCAACCTTAGTCACATCCACACCCGTCTTATTGGCGTTGGGGTAGATGGGATGCTCCACCTTAAAGATGTAGTCTTTGCCATCAATAAGGTTTTGGATGCTGGGCAATGTGTTCTTGTTTACAATGAAGAACACCACGTGGTATTTAGGCGTCTCACTGCTCGTTTTGTCGATGGTGTTGTTAAACGTCATTGACTCGGCAACGGCGGGCAACACTGTTGCATCGTTGCTGGTGTTGTACCAATATTTAACGCCTTGCGCATTTGCTGCAATATTACTATTGGAGTTAAACGGATAAGCATAGCCGTTGACCACATAGTAGTAATATTTTGATTGGGCAGCCCTGAGCGACGGAGCTTTCACCGTGCCATTGCTTGTGGTGTTGTTGGCAAAGTCGGTTTCGGTCATGTAGGCATCATCGCGCTTCACCATCACAATAGCGTTGTAGTTCTGCACTGTCGACGTGTCGCTCATTATGCAGGCTGTGAGGTCGAGGCCATACTTGCGATAAGATTTCGTGTCGCCAGTAGTCGGATAATACAGTTCTTTTTCAGCGGTGGCATCTGCCACTTCACCATCGGCGAAACTAAGGGCATCAAGCTTGGTGTCTTCGGGCACAAACGACGGGAATTGAGGCTTGCCTACACCTTCCGGGGCTTTTGCATCTTCCCAATCATAAGTGCTTACATAATCAGTGTTTTTGCACCAGTCGGTGAATTCATATTTGTGAATAAGTGTGAGCTTGCCGTCAATCCATTGTGCATCGTCGGCTTCGCTGTTGTAGTAATTAGTGTTGACGCGGGTCTTCACACCAATTGCAGGCGACTTATACCAGGCATAGAACGTGATTTCACTTTCGCTGTAGCTAGTAGGAATTGTCACTGTATACTGGTTAGCGGTAATCTTAGTGGGATTGAAGCTTGCGTTGAAAGTATTCTTATTAGTAGAATCGGTGCTGAAGCACTCGAAGTGGAACGGCTCGTTGCCATATCCGCCATAGAGCGTGATAGTTTGTCCCTCACCTACCACAATCCAAGTGTCTTTTTCGGCTTGGTTGCCTTGGATGGAAATCGTTGGGTCGCCACTGTTGCTAAATGGCATTGCCACAATCTTCACCTTGTGTGTGGGGTGCTGGAAGTAGTAGATCTGCATAGCAGCCTCTGAAGGCGAATTGTAGTTCTGGTTGCTGGTAAAGCACTTGGCGTTTACGCGCACCGAGTAGCCTGCAACAAGCATATCTTTAATTTCAGTCAGTTGCTCGCCATCCCATTTCAAGACTATGCTGTCGCCCTCAAACTCACAGCCTTCGGTGATTTCTTTAACCAATACGTTGTTTGCATTAAACACCTGAATGTTGTAGTTGGTTTTCGACTCGGTCTCTGATGGGTTCGGATTCTTGATGGTGATGTCGCCCCAAGTAGTTGTGGCTTCAACGTCATAGGTCTGAGACTCAGGCGTGATTATAGGCGGCAGGAGTTTTTCTTTTTGTATGGGATCTACGTCGAGAATGTCGTTAATGCGCAGATTCATATAACGGCTGCGCAGAATGAAGTCACCCTTACCGCATGATGCTGTGTCAACGCGAACTACTTGCGGATAGTCCTCAAACAAAATGCCAATGGTGCCATCTTGCTGAGTTGTGATTGAGCTATATTGGGCAGTTTCGTCAAGGTCATCGTCGGGGTCACTTATGCAAAGACCCTTCGTCCAAGAGAAGCCACTGCTGCTAACAGATTTAGTCGGTACTGTATACAGGGTAAGGCCAGAGCGTGTGGTATTGCCTGCTGTGCTAGAAGCCCTTGTGGCAGGCACTGTGTGAATCAAATATTCCGTCTCGGCACCGTCTTCCAACGCTGTGTACTTGCAAATTGCACCATTGGCTTTTTCTCCCAACACCATGCCACAATTGTCAAGGGCTTCTGCGCTATAGTACACACTGCCGCTATCGGTTCCCTCATTCAAGGTGATGATGGCAAATTCACGTTGATTCGTTCCCTCTGAACGGATTGACATCAAGAAAGTGTTTTCTCCAATTTCAATCAACTGAGCCTCGTCGTCAGTTCCGTTTCCGCTCGTTGCGCTGTTTTGATAGAAGAAGTTTCTGTCACGATAGCTAGAATTCGAATAAACAACGCTTTTAGAGTTTGACAGAATATTCCAATAATCATTGGTTGGGTCATAAGTCACAAAATAGTTTCCGTTATGGCCACTATTTGTATATGTGCCCCACCAGCTATTATAGCTTGTTGCATTTGTAGTTCTGTAGCAAGCAATCACTTTTCCAGCCAAGAGTCCACTCTTGACAACGCACATGTTTCCTGGGGCTATGTTGCCACGGTAGCTAGTAAGTAGCTTGAGTTTGTTGCCGTCTTTGTCGCACATATATTTTGACTCACCCCAAGTTTGACCATTGTCGCGGCTAATCACATAGCTGTTGTCCGACAACCCTTCAGTTGCACTTAATCCATAGCCGTGGATGAAAGCGCAAAGCAAATCGCCGTTGGGCAGTGCGGCAAACGACGCATCACCGTAGCCAATCGAACTTTGGCAGTCGAATGCGCCAGTACTTGTCGTGCCAGTAGTACCTTTGGCGATTGTTATGGGAGAGTTCCAAGTTTGGCCATTGTCATTTGAGCGGCGCGACAGCATGTCGATGTCGTTGGTGATGTCGTGAATGTGCTGCTTGCGAGCATCGCTCACAGCCACAAGCGAGCCGTCGGAAGCCGTGACAATAGCCGGAATGCGGTAATACTTCGAGTAGTAATCGCCGGGGGCATACATCGTTTTCAGCTGAGGCACCAGCACGCGCAAGCCAGCTGCGTTGTCTTTGCCATTGGTGCCGGCGAATTGCAGGCTCAAAGAGGCTGCCTCGCCCCCCGAACTTATTTCGGTGATTTCGGCACCGATTCTTGTGAAGTTATCCTTGCTGCCCTTGATGGCAGGCAGCGCATCAATGTTGTTGGCAATGTCGGCTGCAACAAAGAACACATAATCAGTTCCACCCTCAAGGCCACTGCCTTTCAGCGAAATCTCGTTACCTGAAATGTTGGTGGTTTGTGACAACAGCACTGCACCCACCTTGCTGCTGGGGTCGCGATTGTCCCACAGCTGCACAAACGTCTGAGCAATGCTGCTGCTGTTGCTTGCGGTTGATGCGTCGTACTTGCTAGCATAGAGGCAAACACGGTTCACGAATTTGGCATACTCACCCTTCAGCTTAAACTTCACAGTCACTGCCTTATTGTCACTCGGGATGGTGTATTCACCAAAGGCAAGAAGCTCGTTTTGGTTGCCAAGGCCGGCAAAACCTGCAGCTTGCCACCAATAGCCGCTGGTGAACCCAGTGACACTTTTTGCATTGACCGTAATGAAATTAAGCAAGATGATGCCCGTGAGCAAAATCCTTTTTAAGTAATTAGTTTTCATTCATCAAGTCTTTTTTAATGCCACAAACTCCAAATGACATTCATTTGTTAACGCTAAAAAGGACTGTGGGAGCCATCTGATTACTTACACACTGCTACACAAACCAATACACAATCTTTAATTTGCCATTTTTCCTCACTATGCAGTTTTTCCAATTTCTCAATAAACACAACACTATTTTCTGCAAGAAAAAACCTGTGAATTATAGACAAATAAAATATCCGTTAATTGATGCTTGCATGTATAATACCAGCACATCCTATTATTTACTATTTTTCAAAGCACAAAATTACACAAATTATGCAAATGGGCAAACGATTGAGTACAAAAAACAATAATTGTGCGAAAATATTCAACAAGCGGCAAATACATTCACCAAACGGGCATCCACTGAGGCCCACAAAAGGGATCAGCGATAGGTGCGCAGCGCCGGGTAAAAGGCATTGGGATAGTATTCGAGCTTAAACCCCGACTGCGGGTTGCCCACCAATATCACCACATCATACTGAACCGCCATGCGCAACTTGTAATACTGCATATAGCCGTTGGCGGCGCTGACAAGGCGGCGCTGCTTTTGCCGCGTAACGGCCCGCATGGGATCGAAATGGGCATCGGTGGAGCGCGTCTTCACCTCCACAATGTGCAGCACCTGCCCCGGCGACTGTGCCACGATGTCGATTTCAAGGTGGTTGAGCCGCCAGTTAGTTTCCCTGATGGTGAGCCCCTGCTTGATAAGGAACTCCTTGGCAGCAGTCTCGCCCGCCGCACCAAGCTGATTGTGAAAAGCCATTGCCGTGTGATTGTTGAAAAAAATATGCGAGGCAAATATAGTGATAATTCGCCGCCCCGCACTCACTGTGAGGCACAAAAGCGGCAAAAAGCCCGCACGACAATGAGCAGAATAATCGGCAAGCCGAAGCGGCATATTGATATTTTTTTGTAATTTAGCGGAGTGAACGGGCGTCACCCCTTGAGGCATGCGAGCCCGCACACAGCAAAAAACAATGATATAACAACAAAGAGACATTATGGCAAACAAAAGACAACTGAAAAAGGCAATCCGCTATGCATGCGGTGAAATGGCAGGAGAATGCATCTTCGCCAGCGAGACACTTGAAGGAACCGATATCGCGAAGTGGGACCACATCATTCTCGACATCGCCTTGCTGCAAGAAGAGGCAGTGAACCGCATAGCCGCAAAATTCGATCAAAAGCCCAAGGACTTTGAAACAGCCAAGGCCTACAATGATGCCCGCCGCGCCTACTTCAAGAAAGCCGAGAAAGAACTGTCGGAATACATGCACAGCGAGACCGGTAAAATTGCCGAAGCAATGAACGCACTCGTGCCCAAAACCAAGAAGGCATAACACACACCCACACAAGTGTGAAGATTTAACCGAAACAAAACAACTCGACAATTGAATCTTGCAGGACTGATATTGAAATCCCGCGGATGGAAATTCGTGACCAACGTGCAGCTGCCGCCAAAATGCATTATATGCGTGGCTCCGCACACAAGCAACTGGGATTTCATACTGGGAGAACTATGCATACGCTCAAAAGGGATGAAGGCAGGCTTTCTGATGAAAGACACCTGGTTCTTCTTCCCTTTGGGCATTTTATTGCGGAAAATAGGTGGCGTGCCCGTTGCCCAGCACCGGCGCACCAACGTCAGCTCAACCGTGGTGGAATCGCTAAACACACACGACAAGCTCGCCATAGCCGTCACGCCCGAAGGCACCCGAAGCCTCAATGCCAAGTGGCACAAGGGATTCCTGTATATAGCCCAAGAGGCTAATGTGCCCGTGATTCTGGCCTATGTGAACTATCCCGAGCGCATAGTGTGCATTGATTGCGAATTCAAGCCCACGGGCGACGTGGATGCCGACATGGAGCAAATAAAGCGCTACTATGCCGAGCACGGCCGTGCCCGGTTTCCCGAAAAATTCTCCACGGGATTATAAAACAAAAAAATCAACAGCATTATGCTTACACGAAACTTAAGGGTCACACTGATTGAGCACAACGTGACGTGGGGCGACAAGGCCGCCAACATGGATTGCCTTGACAGCTATATGGCAAACTTGCCCGACGGCACCGACGTGGTGGTGCTGCCCGAGATGTTCTCGACCGGCTTGATTGACGACAGCGACCTTGCAGCGCAATTGGCCGAGAGGAACAGCGGCGACACCATTCAGCGGCTGCAACAACTGGCCGACAAGCACAGCGTGGCCATTGCCGGGAGTTTCCTGGCACACACGGCAAGCAGGCTCTACAACCGCGGTTTCTTCATTGAGCCACACGACGACGAGACCTTCTACGACAAAAGCCACCTATTCGGCTTTGGCGGCGAGGACAAAGTGTATGGCCAGGGAACCGATGCCGCTCCCATTGTGAGGTTTCGTGGAATGAACATCAAGCTGATTGTGTGCTACGACCTGCGCTTCCCGGTATTCTGCCGCAATGTGGGCAACGCCTACGACGCACTGCTGGTGATAGCCAACTGGCCGACTGTACGCATCAACGCCTGGCGCACACTCCTGGCCGCCCGAGCCATTGAAAACGAATGCTACGTGTGTGGCGTGAACCGCTGCGGCAGCGACCCCAGCGGCATAAATTACGGCCATGGCACATCAATGATATTTGACTTCAAGGGGAAATGCCTGGCGCAAAGCAGCGAGCAGTCGCCGCTCGCCGTGGCCGACCTGTCGCCCTCAGAGCTTGAGAAATTCAGAGCAAAATTCCCGGCATGGCGCGATGCCGACGCATTCACAATGCGGCCAAAAGACATGTGAGCCCCGTCAACGGCTCACTCCAAGCCTCAATCACTTACGCCTAAGCACCAGCTGCATCTCACACACCGAGCAGTTGCACACCACCTCCATCACCGTGTTGCCACAGCGCAGCAACAGCTTGGCGGGTAGCTTGTTGCGTGATTTGCCCTTAAGACAGCAACCAAGCTCACGCCTGATGCAATAACGGGTGTGCATCACCGTGCGGCCCACCGCCTCGGCAGTGCCGGCCCACGCCTCCATTGCCGGCTCAATTTCCACTGCCCCATGCTCGCGGTAAAACTGCTCTGCCTGCCGGTTGGCCACATTGTCGGCATATCCGAGCGACTGAGGGCAATTCACATCGTGCGACTCCTTTCCGGCCTTGGGCCGGGTGAAACTCATAGCATGCGCGCGGCTGAGCAAGTCGAGCAATTCGCGGCGGAAAGCAGCCAATGCCGAATTAGGAATAAACACACCATCCAGCGCCTCAATTTGCCGCAAGCAATAAATGGTGCCGCCCATTTTCGACAACACGGCGGTTTGTCGCTGCGCTTGAGGCGTGAGAGCCACCGACGACTCTACTGCCGCCGAGTGGGTAACGGCATTGCCACGCTCGTCGGAGCAATCGGCCACAAGCCGGCCGTTGACCAGCCTAAGCCTAATGTCGACGGCTATCTGCCTTACCGACGACGGCTGAGAGAGCACGTCGGCCAACCGCTTGTTGTGCGTTCGGTAAATCATCGTGCCGCGGGCAACGGCCACACGGTCGCGCAGCAGCACACGGTCGCGCTCTACCCTATTCACGCGCATACCCACCATGTCGCCATTGGAATTAATGTAGCTCAAGCCATCGCCATTCGACAGTTGTTTCGCCGTAGCAATCTTAAGCTCAATACCGCGGGCAAAAGTAGCCACGCCCAATGGCTCGCCTATTGATTTCGGCGAGTCGATGCATGCCATGGAATGGCCGTCGGGGTGATGGTGGGCGGTTAGAAAATAGTCGGTGAAACCACGGTTGAAAGCCACATGCAAATCGGGCTTAAACGAGAGCGTGCACCTTCCGGCCGAAGCCCGCTGCAGAGAGTCGTCGGCATCAATCACGGCATCCAGAGCACGGCGGTAATAGGCTACCACATTTTTAACATAAGACGAATCTTTAAGTCGCCCTTCGATTTTAAACGACTGCACCCCGGCATCGATCATGCGCCGCAAGTTACCGCTTTGGTTATTGTCGCGAAGCGAAAGCAAGTGCTTGCCCTTCACGAGCACATTGCCGTCGGCATCGGTCAAGTCATATTTGAGCCGGCATATTTGCGCACACTCACCGCGGTTGGCACTGCGGCCGCAAATGGCATAACTGGCCTGGCATCGCCCGCTGTAGCTGACACATAACGCACCATGCACAAACGCCTCGAGCGGAACCCTCACGCTGCCTGAGATGGCCGATATCTCATCGAGAGTGAGCTCACGGGCAAGCACAAGTTGCGTGAATCCCGCCGCCTCAAGAAATCGGGCCTTGCCGGGAGTGCGCAAATCGCATTGGGTGCTCGCATGAAGGGCTATTGGTGGCAGATTCAACCGCAGTATGCCCATATCCTGAACAATCAAAGCGTCGGCCCCGGCATAATAGAGCTTCCAAATAAGGGATTCAACGTCGGGGAGTTCATCGTCGTAGATTATGGTGTTGACCGTAACATACACCCTGGCGTTAAACTGATGGGCATAGGCACACACCTCGGCAATGTCGGCAACCGAATTGCCAGCCGAAGACCTTGCGCCAAAATGCGCCGCACCCATATACACGGCATCGGCCCCGTGACTGATGGCATCGAAAGCCACCGCCTTGTCGCGGGCAGGCGCCAGAAGTTCTATTTGTCGCTTTTTCATCACAGTTGCAGCAAAGCACGCACTGTGGCGGCGCAACGCCATGCTGCCACTGTGCCATGCTGATTGAAAAGAATCGTTATGCATTATTTTCTGCAAAAATAGCTATAATATTTTCACAGAACATCAGAATAGTGTAATTTTGCTTTTCATTATCCACTTTTTTAGCAACAACCGCAGACCATTCTTGCGGGCCAGCAGTTTTAAAGGAGAACATATATAATTGATGAAAGATAGCATATTTGACAGCTTCGGTCGCGGAGACAACGACATTGCGTCGCCACAAGTTATTCCTATTTTCACCGAAGTCGACACCAACGAAGAGTCCGACGAAGAAACATCAGCCCAAGATGGCGACATCAATATCCCGATTTTGGCACTACGCAACATGGTTATGTTTCCCGGCATGGCCATGCCAGTGTCGGTGGGACGCCAAAAGTCGTTAGCGCTGATACGCGAAGCCCAACGGAAGAAACTGACGATAGGCGTGGTGTGCCAAATCGACAGTTCGGTTGAAGACCCCGATATCACAGAGTTGTACCAAATGGGCACAACGGCTGAAATCATAAAGGTTATTGAAATGCAGGACAAGACCACCAACGTGTTTCTGCAAGGCCGCAAGCCGTTTATCCTGCAAAAAATCACATCAAAAGCTCCTTACCTAAGAGGCGATGTGACTTGCATCGACCAGTTTTTGCCCAAGAAAGGCGACAAAGAGTTTGCCGCACTAATCAGCTCGATAAAAGACATCACCTACGAAATGTTTGAGAACCTGGGCGACAGCGCAAAGGAACTCAAGTTTGCGGTGAGCAACATCGACAATCCGCTGTTCCTCGTCGACTTTTTGGCAACCAACATACCCTTTGAGCCCGCAAAGAAACAGGCCCTGCTCGAACAGACCGTTGTGAAAAAGCGCGCCTACATGCTTCACTCCTATTTAAGTCAAGAGGCTCAACTGGTGGAGCTGAAAGCCGAGATACAAACGCGCACCCAGCAAGACCTGTCGCAACAGCAGCGCGAGCACTTCCTGCAACAGCAGATTCGCACCATACAGGAAGAATTGGGCACTAGCGAAGACGACTTCACGGAACTCGAAAAACGCGCCGAAAAAAAGGACTGGAGCGACGCCACCGGCAAGCAGTTTGACAAGGAGCTGAAAAAGCTGGAGCGGCTGAATCCGCAGTCGCCCGACTATGCAGTGCAGTATCAATATCTGGACACCTACCTCAACCTGCCCTGGAACTACTGCACAAAAGATTCATTCAATCTTAAAAAAGTGGAGGCAAAGCTCAATCACGACCACTATGGCCTGAAGGATGTGAAAGACCGCATACTGGAGCACCTGTCGGTGCTGAAATTGCGTGGCGACCTCAAATCGCCAATCATCTGCCTGTATGGCCCTCCGGGTGTGGGAAAGACCTCTCTGGGCAAGTCGATAGCAGAAGCCTTGCACCGGAAATATTCCCGCATTTCACTTGGCGGACTGCACGACGAGGCTGAGATAAGAGGACACCGCCGCACCTACATCGGCGCCATGCCCGGCCGCATAATCGACGGCTTGGCAAAGTGCGGCAGCTCAAACCCGGTGATGGTGCTCGACGAGATTGACAAGGTGGGCAAAGACTTCAAGGGCGATCCGTCGTCGGCTTTGCTCGAAGTGCTCGACCCGGAACAAAACAGCCATTTCCACGACAACTATCTGGATGTGGACTACGACCTGTCGAAAGTGCTGTTTATTGCCACAGCCAACTCACTCTCGGGCATAAGCCGGCCACTACTCGACCGTATGGAGGTGATTGAAATAACAGGCTACATACCGGAAGAAAAGGTGGAAATTGCACGAAAGCACCTTGTGCCAAAACTCCTTGAGGAAAACGGTTTTGAGCCCAAAGAAGTGACCTTCGGCAAACCGGTGCTCAACACGATAATCGAGAGCTACACACGTGAAAGCGGCGTGCGTGAGCTTGAAAAGAAGATATCGAAAGTGCTGCGGAAAGTAGCCCGCGCCAAGGCATCTGACGAGAAATTCCCATCGGCTATAACCGACAGCAACCTGCCCACCTACTTGGGAGCCAAGGAATATAGCCGCGACATGTATGAGGGCAATGAATTTGCCGGCGTGGTCACCGGACTTGCCTGGACATCGGTAGGTGGCGAAATCCTGTTTATTGAATCGGCTCTTACCAAGGCCGGAAAAACGGGCGAAAAGCTCACCCTCACTGGCAATTTGGGCGACGTGATGAAGGAGTCGGCTGTCATTGCCATGCAATATATCAAGTCGCACAGCTCGCTGTTTGGCATTGACTACGACCTGTTTGACAAGTATAACGTGCACGTGCACGTGCCAGAGGGCGCCATACCCAAAGACGGCCCATCGGCCGGTGTGACAATGGTGACATCGCTCGTGTCGTCGTTCACCCAAAGAAAGGTGCGCGACCACCTAGCAATGACTGGCGAAATCACACTTCGCGGCAAGGTGCTTCCGGTGGGTGGCATAAAGGAGAAGATTCTGGCAGCAAAGCGGGCCGGAATAACCGACATCATACTGTGCAAGGAAAACAAAAAAGACATCGACGAGATTGATAGCATTTATCTCAAGGGACTTGAATTCCACTTCGTGGACACAATAAAAGAGGTTGTGGATTTTGCCTTGCTACCACAAAAGGTGAAGGATGCAATAGAATTGTAAAATTCATTCAGAATACAAATAATCAAGCGGCAGTTGCTCAACCAGTGATGCAACTGCCGCTTAATTGTTTTCTTGCGAATCGTGTGATCTTACTGCAGATATGGATTTGTGGATAGCTCAGCGCCAACCGTAGTCGACGGCCCATGCCCCGGCAAAACAATTGTATCGGCAGGCAATGTGAGAATTTTTGATTTCACGCTCTGAATTAATTGCGGTTGCGAGCCTCCAGGCAAATCGGTGCGTCCAATGCTGCCCAAAAACACACTGTCGCCCACAAAAACGACGTTGCTCTGTGGCAGATAGAATGCCAGTCCGCCCAAAGAATGGCCCGGCACTGCAATCACATGAATATCCTCATCGCCCACATGCAGTTTGTCGCCCTCATTTACATACTTATCGACCGATAGCGGCTCAATCTGAATTTTCAAGCCAAACCTTTGGGCTTGAGCCGGCAACGCTGCCGACAAAGGAGCATCGGCTTCACTTGCACATACGGGTGCCGAGCACTGGTGGGCAAGCCATGCGGCAGAAGCCACGTGGTCGATATGCACATGGGTAATCAGCACACACTTAACGTGCAGGTCGTGGCCCGTCAGGAAATTGACTACCCCGTCACGCTCGTTCTGGTTCATCATGCCCGGATCGATGACAACGGCCTCATTGGATTTCTCGTCATAAACCACATAGGTGTTTTCACCAAACGGGTTTACCTCAAAGCGAACTATTTTCATTATTTATAACGGCAAATAAACTATCTTTTTCGTTTCAAAAAACGGTTCGTCGAAATATCTGCTTATATCATCAACCACAACACGGTCGTGAAAAGCACTCAACTCTTCGTCAAGGTCGCCGCCCTTAAGGCAAATCAAGCCATTGGGCAACTGGTTGCGCATGGCCTCGTGGACGGGCACAAGCCGCTTTAGCAGAGGCACCATCTTGCCTAATTCCATAACGGCCCGGCTTACAATAAAGTCGTACTGCCCTTTCACCTCCTTGATGTCGCCGTGCTGAATGGTCACATTGCTAAGCCCAGCCTCTTGGGCTATCGACTCGGCAACTTTCAGCTTTTTCCCAATGCGGTCCACAAGGTGAAACCGGGTTTCGGGAAACATTATGGCCAGCGGAATTGCGGGAAATCCGCCACCTGTCCCGAAATCGAGCACGTGGGTCCCGGGGGCAAATTCTATAAATTTTGCTATGGCCAGAGAGTGAAGCAGGTGATTCACTTCAAGGTTGTCAATATCCTTGCGTGAAATGACATTGATTTTTGAATTCCACTCAGGGTAACGACGTTCCAATACGGCAAATTGTTCGATTTGCCGGGGTGAGAGTGAAGGGAAATATTTAGTTATGAGATTCATTCAACCGATTTAACATTGTGCGGCACATTACGCACGCCAGGCGTCATAAATTGTTGATTATTGAATTTTCCAGATTATATGGCTTGAGCGTGTCGAAATCAAGGCTGATTTGCGGCTCCCCAACTGCATTGATGGCAAGTTCGTTGGGCTCAAAGCTCCAAGTAATGCCTTTATCGGTGAAAAAGAAATTGTTGCCTACCGACAAATTTGGCAGATTGTAATAACCCAGTTCGTTCAGCTCGTCCTCGGTCTTCACATTGTTTTGCGCCATAAGCTTCTCCTTCATCAACTGGCACAAGTCGTTGATTGACGAGCTCTTAAACAATCGGTTTATCACCACTTGCGCCATTGCCTCTAAATCAATGTTATAATAGTGGTGCGTGCGTAGTGTCACCTTATTGTTTTTCTTGATGATTTCTTCCTTGCAAAAAGTCACTACCCCCTTCTTGTTGTAAATGGGAGTTATGTTGATGGTGGCATCAAAACTTTCAACGTTGATGGCGTCGTAATCATCACCATCGACATCGGCCGACGATTCGCCCTCGGCAGTTGGGGCATTTTGGTCGATATAGGCCGATGCAAAATCCTTGACCGCATCTTCGAGACTGATGGAGTCGCCGGCATCAAGCACAATCGACGCATAAAGCTGTTGCAGCTTGCGCGTATCGGCAGTGTCCTTATACTGCTCGGGATAGGCAATGTTGGCCTTGATGCTTATGTCGCACTTTTCGCCATTGCTCATTTTGAAACTCGACTTGTCTTGAACCGTAGTATTTCCGATTTTCACAGAGTCGGTGGGCAATAGCGACTGGTGTGCAATATTGCCGCAACTTACCGAAGCCAAAGCCCAAAGCAGGCCGAATGCAAATATTGCAATTTTAATTCTCATGATAATAACTATTTTAAACTTGCTTGATTGTATGTTTCTAAAGGTCAATTTGGTTAACGCAAAGCCGCCATAATGCGCTCACATGCCTTTCCGTCGCCATAGGGATTGATGGTTTCTGACATCTTGCGATAGAGGCTTTCGTCGTTAAGCAGTTCCGACACATTCTCAACAATGGCATCGGCATCGGTCCCCACAAGCTTCACGGTACCAGCATCCACAGCCTCGGGACGCTCAGTGGTGTTGCGCATCACAAGCACCGGTTTGCCAAGCGACGGAGCCTCTTCCTGCACACCACCGCTATCGGTCAGCAGCAACGCAGAGTGCTTCATTGCGTAAATAAACGGCAGATAGTCGAGTGGCGGAATGAGGAACACGTTGCTCAAGTCAGAGAGCAGCCCATACACAGGCTTTTGAACGTTGGGGTTAAGGTGAACAGGATACACAATGTCGATATCGGGATGCCGTTGCGACAATTCCTTTATGGCCTTGCAAATGTTCAAAAAGCCGTTGCCGAAATTCTCGCGGCGATGTCCGGTAACCAATATATATTTGCGGTTGCCCACAGTGTAGCCCTTCTCTTTCAGCTCTGCCTTTATCTTGTCTTCTATGCCAGGTTTGTTCTTGATGATGTCGACCGCCATCAGCAACGCGTCAATCACCGTGTTGCCGGTGACATACACCTTGCTCGAGTCGATTCCCTCGTGGAGCAAATTAGACTGCGATTGCTTGGTAGGTGCAAAATAATAGGCGCAAATGCGGTCGGTCACCTGTCGGTTCATCTCTTCGGGCCATGGCGAAAGCATGTTGTAGGTGCGGAGGCCAGCCTCCACATGCCCTACCGGCACTTGCTGGTAGAATGCGGCAAGAGAAGCAGCCATCGAGGTTGTGGTGTCGCCATGCACAAGCACCACATCGGGCTTAAAGTCTTTTATCACGTCGCGCAGTCCCAAAAGCACTTTCGAAGTGATGTCGTAAAGGTCTTGATTGGGAGCCATTATGTTGAGGTCATACTCTGGCTTTATTTCAAACACATCAAGAACCTGATCAAGCATTTGACGGTGCTGAGCCGTGACACACACGCGGGTCTCAAAATCATCGGTATTGGCTTGAAGCATCTTCACCAGCGGAGCCATTTTGATGGCCTCGGGACGAGTGCCAAACACCAAAAGTATCTTCTTCATATCAATAACTGTCAATAGATGGTTATATTAATTTGGAAAAAAATCCATATTTCATACAAAGATAGCACTTTTTTGAATGTTCACATCCCGATTGAGACAAAAAAGCAATATCATCCGTTTTATTCACTTTTTATCGCGGCTATAATACTAAAAAGGCACAAAATGTCGTTATATCTACAATTGATTATGACAGTGGCGCGCGTGGCACCCCACGCGCTTCAATGAACAAAAAACTTTAACATTATGAAAGGAAAAATTTTAGTGACAGGCGGAACCGGGTTCATCGGTTCACACACAACGGTTGAACTGCAAAACGCCGGTTACGAAGTGGTCATCATTGACAATTTGTCGAACAGCAACATAGACGTACTCGACGGCATTGAACACATCACTGGCAAACGCCCCGTCTTCGTGAAAGGAGACTGCTGCGATATCGATACCATGACCACATTGTTCGAAGAGAATCCCGGCATTAACGGAATTATAGATTTTGCTGCAAGTAAAGCCGTGGGCGAATCGGTGTACAAGCCCATTTTATATTACCGCAACAATCTGAACATATTGCTGAACATCCTTGACTTGATGCCAAAATATGATGTGAAGGGCTTGGTGTTCTCTTCGTCGTGCACTGTTTATGGAGAGCCGGACACAAACCCAATCACAGAATCGGCCCCTACAAAAAAAGCCACATCGCCATACGGTGCGACAAAACAAATATCGGAAGACATAATAAAAGATGTCATTGCCTCAGGCTCGCCAATCAAAGCAATATTGCTGAGATACTTCAACCCAATAGGAGCACACCCAAGCGCTGAGATTGGAGAGTTGCCCAACGGAGTACCGCAAAATCTGATCCCCTATATCACCCAGACAGCTATAGGAATACGCAAGGAGTTGAGCGTGTTTGGTGACGACTACCCCACCCCCGACGGTTCGTGCATACGCGACTTCATCAACATTGTTGACCTTGCCAAGGCTCACGTCAAGGCCATTGAGCGAATGCTTAACGACAACAACGAGGAGCCATTGGAAGTGTTTAATATAGGCACAGGAAACGGCGTGTCGGTTTTAGAGCTCATCGACGTGTTCCAAAAGGCTACAGGGGTGAAACTGCCATATAAGATAGTTGGACGTCGCGAAGGCGACATCGTTAAAATATGGGCCGACCCAACAAAGGCCAACACGGTGCTTGGGTGGAAGGCCGAAGCGTCGCTTGCCGATACAATGCTAAGCGCATGGAATTGGCAGAAAAAGCTTCGCGAGCGAGGTATCATGTAACTGTCGGCTATTTTTTTTGACGCAGTCCTCAAGAACTAAAGCAGTGGCGACCGGCGCACACGGTAGGGTTTACCGCATGGCGTGCTGGCCACCACTGCTTTGCCTACTGAGGCTGTCCCCGCCAACAAACCATTGGCTTTTTTGGCAGTTAGTCCACAAAATCGTAAATTTGCAGAAGAAACACTAAACACCGATTTTCAGTTTAAAATGAAGAATATAAGAAACTTTTGCATTATCGCCCACATTGACCACGGCAAGAGCACCCTTGCCGACCGACTGCTCGAATACACAAAAACCGTGGGGGGCAAGGAAATGCAGAACCAGGTTCTCGACGACATGGAGCTTGAGCGTGAGCGAGGCATCACCATTAAAAGCCATGCAATACAGATGGATTATCCATGCAACGGAGAGAACTACACGCTTAACCTGATTGACACTCCGGGACACGTCGACTTCAGCTATGAAGTGTCGCGCTCGATAGCCGCCTGCGAGGGTGCTTTGCTGGTGGTGGATGCCACACAAGGTGTTCAGGCCCAAACCATCTCAAACCTATATATGGCGTTGGAGAATGACTTGGAAATTATTCCGGTGATAAACAAGATCGACATGGATAGCGCCCACCCCGACGAGGTGGAAGATGAAATAGTGGAACTCATAGGGTGCGACCCCAGCGAAATCATCAGGGCTAGCGCCAGGACCGGGGAGGGGATTCAGGAAATCCTTGATGCAATTGTCAATAGGCTTCCAGCCCCTAAGGGCGACACCGAAGCCCCGCTTGAGGCTCTGATTTTTGACTCGGTGTTCAATCCGTTCAGAGGCATTATTGTATATTTCAAAATACTCAATGGCACCTTGCATAAGGGTGATTTAGTGAAATTTGTCAACACCGGCAAGCAGTACAATGCCGACGAGGTGGGCGTGCTGAAGCTACACTTGTCGCCACGTAATGAAATAAGCGCAGGCAATGTGGGATATATAATCTCGGGCATTAAGAACTCAACTGAGGTGCGTGTGGGTGATACCATCACACATGTTGCACGGCCATGTGGCGCAGCCATTGAGGGCTTTCAGGAGGTGAAACCGATGGTGTTTGCCGGAGTATACCCCATAGAGCCTGAAGATTTTGAAAACTTGCGAGCCTCACTAGAGAAGCTGCAACTCAATGATGCTGCCCTTACATTCACCCCCGAATCGTCGCTTGCCCTCGGATTTGGATTCAGGTGCGGATTTTTGGGACTGTTGCACATGGAAATTGTGCAGGAGCGCCTAAGCCGCGAGTTTAACATGGAGGTGATTACGACCGTGCCCAACGTGTCGTATAAGGTATATGACAAAAAAGGCAACATGACCGAGGTGCACAACCCGGCCGGATTGCCCGACCCCACTCTTATCGAACGCATTGAAGAACCATACATCAATGCATCGATAATCACCCTGTCGGACTACATGGGGCCGATAATCACCCTTTGCCTGAGCAAGAGAGGCATTCTCACAAAGCAGGAATACATCTCGGGCAACCGAATGGAGCTGCATTTCGACATTCCTTTGGGCGAAATTGTGATTGATTTCTACGATAAGCTGAAAAGCATCTCGAAAGGCTATGCCTCGTTTGACTACTACATCAGCTCATATCGTGAGGCCAAGCTCATTAAACTTGACATTCTGCTCAATGGCCAACCGGTAGACGCATTAAGCTCCCTCACACACGTTGACAATGCCGTAACACTCGGCAGACGAATGTGCGAGAAATTGAAAGAGCTCATTCCGCGCCAACAATTTGACATTGCCATTCAGGCCGCAATTGGTGCTAAAATCGTGGCCCGCGAAACAGTGAAGGCTGTGCGAAAGGATGTGACTGCCAAGTGCTATGGCGGCGATGTGAGCCGCAAGCGCAAATTGCTTGAGAAGCAAAAGGCCGGTAAGAAGCGAATGAAGCAGATAGGCACAGTACAAGTGCCTCAAAAGGCATTCCTGGCAGTCCTTAAGTTAGACTAATTGGTGCCCACGGCGATAGAATAGGGGAATTTCTCTTCGTGCATGAGCACAATTTGCCTATCTTTGCACAAAGTTTGCACTACCGCCAACACGACGGCAACAATTTAAGTGAACGAAAAAAGTACAACATATTTTTTAACAATACCGACATAAATGTTGATTATAGGCATAGCGGGCGGAACTGGTTCGGGTAAAACCACAGTGGTACGCAAAATCATGGATCGTCTTCCCAAAGGCGAAGTAGGCATCATCTCTCAAGATTCTTATTACAAAGACTCAAGTCATGTGCCTGTGGAGGACCGGCAGAAAATCAATTTCGATGAGCCCAAAGCATTTGATTGGGATCTTTTGCTCAAGCACTTGAAAATGCTTAAGAACGGCATGCCCGTGGAAATGCCCACCTACTCCTATCTCACTTGCACCCGGCAAGAGGAGACCGAGCACATTGAACCGCACGATGTGGTTTTGATTGAGGGGATCTTGGTGCTCAGCGACCCTCGGTTGCGGAAAATGATGGACATCAAGGTGTTTGTGGATGCTGATGCCGACGACAGACTCGTCAGGGTTATCACCCGCGACTGCATAGAAAGAGGCCGCACTCCACAAATGGTTATAGAGCGATATGAACGGGTGCTGAAACCCATGCACATGCAGCACATAGAGCCGGCAAAACGCTATGCCGACCTGATTGTGCCCGAAGGAGGCCACAACGAAGTTGCCATCAACCTCTTGACCGATTATATAAAAGGACGGCTCACCAAAAAGCAGAAATAACCGCCGGCGCCGTCACCCACTTTTGAACAGCAGATTATGAAATTCTCACTTCCCCAATCAGCACAAGCCAGCAAGATACTCAATAGGCTTGGTTTGAAGGCAAAACCGAGCAGTACCCCCGACACACCTTCAGGCGAGACTGCAAAACACGCCGAGACCAAGGCCGACGTCGAGCGTCTTAACCAATTGGGCGATGCGGGAGAAATGGTACTGTCGACCGACAATCTCGTCAAGAAATATAGCCAGCGCACTGTTGCCAACCATGTGTCAATTGAGGTGCACCAGGGAGAGATTGTGGGACTGCTTGGCCCCAACGGAGCCGGAAAGACCACCACGTTCTATATGACCACGGGGCTTGTCACTCCCAATGAGGGGCACGTGTATTTAAACGACGTTGACATCACAAAATTGCCCGTATACAAGCGGGCTAAACTTGGAATAGGATACTTACCCCAAGAGGCATCTGTGTTCAGAAAACTCACTGTGGAGAACAATATCCGCACTATTCTGGAAATGACCAACACCACTCCCGAATATCAGCGCGACAAGCTCGAAGAGCTCATTTCTGAATTCAACCTGCAGAAAGTGCGCCACAACTTGGGCGACAGACTTTCGGGCGGTGAGCGCCGCCGCACCGAAATTGCCCGATGCCTTGCAATCAACCCACGGTTTATCATGCTTGACGAACCTTTTGCTGGCGTTGACCCCATTGCTGTGGAAGATATTCAGAGCATCGTGTATAGCCTGAAGTCGAAAAACATAGGTATCCTAATCACCGACCACAATGCGCAAGAGACACTGAGCATCACCGACAGGGCCTACTTGCTGTTTGAGGGCAAAATTCTGTTTCAAGGCACCAGTGAAGAACTGGCAGAGAACCCTGTGGTGAGAGAGAAATACCTAGGCCGCAACTTCATATTCCGCCGCAAGAATTATGGCGCAATGAAGTAGCAAATCCTCAGCAACGGCACATCCGTAAAAAACAACGCAAAACATAAGCGGGAGGCAAAGCAGTTAAGCTTGCCTCCCGCCTTTGTTTTATGCGGCCTATGCTTTTAGCCGTTATTTAATGCCAATTTTCTTTGCTATTGCAGCCGGAACGGCTTCCTTGTTGACATAGATGTTCATGGTCTTTGCCAGCAGATATGCCTCGCTCACATAGAAGAATCCGTGATACAGCTGGTTGGTGTCCCAACTGTTCTGCACTTTATAATAGCGGTTACCCTTCTGATCAACGGCCTTGCCCACAATCACCATTCCGTGATCATCGGTAGTCTCCTTGTTGTCAAACATCTTTTGACGCGACTCCTGAGTCACCTTCTGCTCTTCAACCGGGCCGTTGATTTCCCATTTTTCAGCTTCGCGGTCCTTGTCGCTCAATTGCTCCCAACGGTCGTGGTCTGAGCCCTTAAGGTCTTTTTCATCTTTTCCCTTGGGCAGCACGGCATAACCCTTGCGGTACTTAAATCCCACTTCACTCACATCGGCAGCCCACTCCACGGGATAACCCTTGTCGACTGCATTGTCTACGATAGCCTTGAGCTCATCGAGAGGCACATTCTGATATTCACCCCATAGCCAGTTGTCGGCCACCTCGAGCTTAAACGGTTTGTAAAAGGGGTGATGAGTGAATGAAGTCACGCCAACGTAGTCGTTAAGATTAATTGGAAGCGACTCGGCAAAACTCTTTGGTGTGTATTCTTTACCCTGATACTTGAAAGTTTCAGGCAATTTGCCCAGATAGGCATCCAAGATGCCCTTGAATCCCTCAATCCAAGCCGGAGAGAGCTTTTTTTGCTGGTTTTTAGAAATCACCCTCACATACTGCGACAAAGCATCGTCAAGCTCATAGAAATTAAATTTCTCGGCATCATAGGTCAAACCGGTATATGCCTCCTCGGGCATCACACCATATTCGCCCCACACATATGGCACGTCCAAGGCGCTTCCGCCCTGAGCAAAATTAATCTTGCCGTCCATGCGGATGTATTTGATTGCCTTGTCGAGATAGCAGTGATACACAACGAATGCCTGGCTCAAGTTGACCTCCTTGCCGGTCTTGCGCAGAATCTCGTCTTCAAAGAATGTGTTGGTTGAATAGCACCAGCAAGTTCCCGATTTGTACTGGTCTTCCACTTTGGTGGTCTTGATCACCTTAGTGTCGGTGAACTTAAATCCGGTGCTGTCGGGCACAATGATTTTTGGATCATCAGCCATTGCATTGAACGAGACTCCCAATGCAAGGAGTGTGTAAAGATAATGTTTCATGTTGTGATGTTATGTAATTTTGATTTTTGTATACATCCTCATCGAATCTTTTTAGATGCAAAAAACGCTTTTCCTGCTTGCCAAGACTCGACTTTTATGCAAAATTAATAATTTTTACGATATTCCGAAAGCAAACCTCATTCAAAAGCTCAATGCAATAACCGCAGAGCCTGATTACGGCTTCAACCGGCATGCCAAAAATGAATAAACGGGAATTTTGCAGTTAATGATTGAGCGTTTTGTGCAAATGGCTGTGCGTTGAAGGCCGAAAATCGGACAAAAATCATTAAATTTGCAAAAGTTATGATATTATTGGCTAAGTGGCACTTAAACCATGCCACATGTAGCTTAGTCGTAAACAAGGTAAACTATAATTCGAATAGCAATAAATAAAAACTCATTAACAAATAAAACGATTATGAAAAAGGTATTAAGCTTATTTTTGGCCGCAGCAATGGTTCTCGGCCTTGAAGGATGCGGGTCAATGTCTACCACACAAAAAGGTACTGCCATAGGCGCAGGCGGTGGCGCTGCACTGGGTGCTGCCATTGGTGCTCTTATTGGCAAAGGCAAGGGCGCTGCAATTGGTGCCGCAGTGGGTACAATTGCTGGCGGAACAGCCGGCACACTCATTGGCAAGAAGATGCAGAAGCAAGCCGAAGAAATTGCCGCCAACGTGAATGGTGCCCAAGTAGACACTGTGACCGACGACAATGGCCTGACTGCCATTAAGGTCACATTCGACAACGGAATCCTGTTTGCCACAGGAAAGAGCTCTTTGAGCGCAAGCGCAAAGACCTCGCTCACAAAATTTGCCGAATCACTCACCAACAATCCTGAAACCAACGTCCAAATTTATGGCTATACCGACAACACCGGTAGCCGTGAGGTGAACGAGCGCCTTAGCAATGAGCGCGCAAGTGTGGTTCTCAACTATTTGGCAAATGCCGGCATTGCCACAAGCCGCATGGCATCGAAGGGTTATGCTTGGGATTACCCCGTGGCCAGCAACGACACTGCCGCCGGACGTGCCCAGAACCGTCGCGTGGAGGTGTATATCTCGGCCAACTCCACTATGGTGCAGCAAGCCAACAGCGGCACCCTGCAATAACCAGAGATTTACCGACAGAACAAAAATGGCTGGTTCCGCAAGGCGCCAGCCATTTTTTTGTTTTCGATTGCGATCTCAATGTCACTCTGCAATAAGCCCCAGAGCCATAAAGAGCTGCAAAGCTACTAACATTGCTCCACAAAAAAACAAGCTCAAGATAACACACAATACTGATTTTTTGTATACCTTTGATATGAAGTAAAATTTAATAACTAATAATCGTCTCATGAGATTAAACAGAAAAATCAAAATGGCTCTTGCCGCAGCCGTAATGCTGATGACAGGAACAATGGCCATGAATGCCCAAAGCGCCAGCAACTTAAAGTATTATGATGCGCTTAAGTTCAGAATGATCAACAAGGGATTTGACAATTCCCTTACCCCGTTTACACGCATACCTGCCTACTTGAAAGACAGCGTGCGCACCGAGTTGTGGGAACGCTCGCAATGCTCAAGTGGAATGGGTTTCCGCTTTGCCACCAATAGCAAGACAATTGGCCTGCACTACAACCTTTTGTGGAACACTCACATGGCACACATGGCCGATACTGGCATAAAGGGTGTTGACCTCTACATACTTGACGACAACGGCAAGTGGTCGTTTGTGAACTGCAACCGTCCGAATAAGGACTCGATTCAAAGCAAGGTGTTTGTGTCTAACCTTGATGGCAAAATGCATGAGTTTATGATTTATCTGCCTTTGTACGACGGCATTAACTGGATTGAGATTGGTGTCGACAGCAGCGCAGTCATCACCCAGCCGCGTATCGACAATCCCCGGAAAGGCAAGAAATTTGTGTTCTACGGAACAAGTATTCTTCAAGGCGGATGTGCATGCCGCCCCGGCATGGTTGCCACCAGCATAATTCAGCGCGACCTTAATGCCGAGTGCGTGAACATAGGAATCAGCGGTGAAGGCAAAATGGACTTCTGCATGGCTCGTGCCATGGCCAGCATCCCCGACGTTGACGCCTATATTATCGACCCGGTTCCAAACTGCACCGAGATGATGTGCGACACACTCACCTACGATTTCATAAACATACTGCGCAAGGCCAAGCCCAACACACCCATATTTATGGTAGAGGGACCAATCTACTCTTATGAGCCTTACGACAGTTTCTTCAAGTCATATCTCCCCAAAAAGAACATAGCGTTCCACAAGAACTTCTTGAAGCTTAAAAAAGAGAACAAGAAGAACCTGTATTACATTGACCGCAAAGACCTTTGGGGCCCCGACAATGAGGGTGCAGTTGACGGCATTCACTTAACCGACGTTGGCTTCTACTACTATGCCAAGAAGCTTGAGCCATATTTGCAAGCCATTATCGACGGGACCAAAGTTCCTTATCAGGAAAACGTAGACAACCTGTATAAATAAGCAACACGCGGACTTTAACCCATCACATAACGGCCACGACACAGCCAGCCCACAGAGCGGTATGTCGTGGCCGATTTTTTATTTGCATCCATTGATATAATATTCATCGAAATGATGCGTTTATAGTATAGATGAATGAATCATTATAAAACAGTAATGCCTATGCAAAAAAGTTCTACTCAAATTAAATGTCAGCCACATAGCAAAGTTGACTCCATTATCAAAGAACCCAAAGAGGCTACGCTCAACTTCATTAAGCAGTTTGCCCGCGTTTATGCCTGCAACGGGTCGCAATTGACCGCAGTGGTCCTTAATTGACAAAGAAATCCCCGCGCGTGCCTTCGTGGCGACATCACTCCACACCACGAAAAAGCGCGTGGGTAATTTAAAAGCCTTAAATGCAGTTTTTTGCTGTTGATTGGTGCCCCCCTGTAGCAGCACACTTCTGCCCACGCCATAAAGCATCTTGTGACCAACAAGAACTTTAGAGCTTATACCCGGTTTTTCAGTTCATACACTCAGCGCACTGTTCATACAGTGAACGCATAGTTTCATACATACATAAATTATATCCATTGACATTTTCACTTTTTGGGTATATCTTTGTGAACAGAAAAACAACATGGCAACTAAAGGAAAAACAATCTCACAGGTAAGCATCAAAATGCTTCACATAGCGTTCTCCATTACGGATGCGGCTAAATT
>CAVDUV010000032.1:0-21279 GCA_963612465.1 Bacteroidaceae bacterium
ACTCTTCCGTTGCCGCTATGTATCTATATGCAGCATTCGATAGAAAGTTAATTGCAACAGAATCGCCTAAATTGAAAGATTTATAAAATGGAACAGTTATCTGCGCAGGTACATAAGCTGATAGACGAACTGGATGAAGTGGCTGACAACCGAACCGCTTTCCGTTCCGAATCAAACAGAATAGGATGCGTGGGGGCTGATTTCTTTATAGGCATTAAAGTTGCGGAAATAAGAAAAGTAGCCGAACGGTACGTCAATATTTGTTTGGATGAAATAGAACAGTTGCTTTTGTCAGAAGTCCATGAACACCGAATGTGTGCGCTTATCATACTCAAAAAACAGTTCAAACAAGGAAACGAACGCGAACGGACTGAAATTTTCGAGTTCTACATCAATCATACGAATTGTATAAACGATTGGGATTTAATAGACAGTTCATCTCCCTATATCGTCGGTGAATATCTACATGACAAACCGTGCGATGTATTGTACCGGTTAGCCAAAAGCGATTCGCCTTGGGACAACCGTATCGCTATGATGGCTACATACACGTTTATACATAATGGTAATGTTGAAGATACATATCGTCTTGCTCTCTCCTTGATGGGGAGTCCCCACGTTCTGGTACAAAAAGCTGTAGGATGGATGTTGCATGAAGCGGGTAAATATGACCTCATTCGGCTCAGTCTCTTTATTGACAAATACTGGCAAGAAATGCCCCGGGTCATGCTTCGTATTGCCGTCAACCGTTTTCCGAAAGAGAAACGTAGAGAATGGATGCAACTTTGACAATAGAAACAACAAGGCGGCATTTAACTTTGAATATAAATTCTTGGAATTTCAAAAAAAGATATTCTAATTTTGCAAAAAGAGTTATTTGACAGCATAGCACCGCAAACAGCTGAAAATCGCACGGTTGCCAATTCGTTACTGTTATTTCTCAAATACTCCGCTAAATGTTTATTCCTCAAATGGTTGTGTCAAACTGTTGAAAATTTAAAATAAAAAATGGAGCTGCACCAGGTGGTTGGCGCAGCTCCTATTTTAAGTTAAATTATGGAGTATACTGGCAGTTACTTGTTAAGCAAGTCAACTGAACGCTTTAAAAATTCGGTAAGAGCCTCTCCCTTAAGCAGCCCATTGCCAAGCAAGGCAATGTCGATCAGTTGCTTGACGGTGTCTTGTCCCTTTGAGTATTCGGAAATCAAGGCTGATTTCTTTTCTCGCAACTCCTCCACTTGCTTCTCTTTTGATTTCAGCTCGTCCTTTTTGTCGGCTGGAAGTCCCTTGTTGTCCTTATCAAGGTCGCGAATGGCTTTGATTTCTGCATTCACATTGTCAATCTCATCATCGATAGGCGCCACGTCTTTCCCTGTGGCAGCCACAGCGTCGTCGATAACCTTCTTCACCACAGGATGCGAGGTGTTGAGCGTGAAGTCGTAAGAGGTTGGGAACTCACCATAGAAACTCATGCCCGGCTGGAATTTGGCCATTTCTTTCATGCGGCGCATATACTCGTTTTGAGTTATAATTACCGCTTGATCGTCAGATGAGAGTGGAGCATATTTTACCATAAACTCAGCTTTGTCTATTTTGGGCATTTGCGATGAGAATACAACAGATGTGATGTCTCTTTCCATTTTGCCCAATTCTGAATCTTTAGAGTCTTCCTTCTTCACAAGGTTGTCGACCACATCAGAGTCAACTCTGACAAATCTGCTCTTCTCAAACTTTTCTTCAAGTTTGCCCACAAATGGAATGTCGAGTTGGCCGTCCATCAGCAGTACGTCGTAGCCTTTGTCTTTAGCTGCCTTGATGTAGGAGTACTGGGCAACCTTATCAGTTGCGTAAAGATAAATCAGATTGCCGTCTTTATCGGTTTGGTTTGTTTCAATGGTTTTCTTGTAGTCATCGAATTTGAAATAATTGCCATCGGTGTTTTCAAGCAAGGCAAACTTCATGGCCGAATCACAGAATTTCTCGTCGCTAAGCATGCCGTATTCGATGAATATTTTGATGTCATTCCATTTTTGCTCAAAATTTTTGGCATCGTTTTTAGCGATTTCCTCAAGCCGAGAAGCCACCTTTTTGGTTATGTAAGACGATATTTTCTTCACATTACGGTCGGCCTGCAAATAAGAACGTGACACATTCAACGGAATATCGGGCGAATCAATAACGCCTTGGAGCAATGTGAGGAATTCCGGAACCACACCTTCCACGCTGTCGGTCACATACACCTGATTGCAATAGAGCTTAATCCTGTCTTTACGAATGTCGAGATTGTTCTTGATTTTAGGGAAATACAATATACCCGTCAAGTTGAACGGGTAATCCACGTTAAGGTGTATCCAAAACAGAGGATCGTCTTGACCCGGCTCAATAGCACGATAGAATTTCAGGTAGTCCTCGTCTTTCAAATCAGTGGGTGTACGGGTCCACAATGGCTCCACGTCGTTGATTACTCTATCCTTGTCGGTGTCGACGTATTTCCCGTCTTTCCATTCCTGTTCTTTACCGAAAATGATAGGCACGGGCAAGAACCGGCAATATTTTGTGAGCAATGCGCTGATGCGGGTGTTGTCCAGATACTCCTTATCGTCGTCTGATATGTAGATGATTATGTCGGTGCCACGTTCTGATTTTTCGCAATCGCCCATTTCATATTCCGGAGAGCCATCACAAGACCAGCATACGGGCTTTGCCCCTTCTTTGTAGGACAGTGTTTTGATTTCCACTTTTTTCGCCACCATGAATGCCGAATAAAAGCCTAAGCCAAAATGTCCGATTATGGCATTTGCGTTATCCTTATATTTTTTGAGAAATTCTTCTGCGCCTGAAAAAGCAATTTGGTTTATATATTTGTCGATATCTTCAGCGGTCATTCCTATACCGTTGTCGCTAACGGTCAGTGTGCCGGCTTCTTTGTCAATTGTGACCGTCACTTTCAAGTTGTCGGTGTTGCCATTAAACTCACCAGCTACAGCTAAAGTCTTAAGCTTTTGCGAAGCATCCACTGCATTAGAGACTATTTCACGAAGGAAAATCTCATGATCGCTGTAGAGAAATTGTTTGATTACGGGGAATATGTTTGTAGTTGTAACCCCAATAGAACCTTTTTTCATATCAAATGTGTTTTTTATAATCTTGATGTTTCAATGTTTCAGTAATCTATAAAACAAAAAAAATGCCACACTTGCATAAGCGTGACATTTTTTCAGTATTTTAGAATCACTTGGGTAAGGCGCTATGCGTTGTCTGATGATTGCATTTCGGCTACCGTTTTCTCGTTGTCTTGATTGATGATAGAGGCTTGTGTCTCATCTTCATTCACGTCAAGCAGCAAAGTTGCGTTGCTCACACCCTCGTTCTTCAGCATCAGTTCCGACAACGGATCTTCAACATAAGTCTGAATAGCGCGTTTCAGCGGTCGGGCTCCAAATTGGCTGTCAAAGCCCTTTTTAGCGACAAATGACTTTGCGGCATCCGTTATGTGCAACTTGAATCCCAGGGACTCAATTCGCTTATAGAATGAATCGAGCTCAATGTCGATAATCTTCATGATTGAAGGCATGTCGAGTGCGGCAAACGTGATGATGTCGTCAATGCGGTTTAGGAACTCTGGCGAGAATTTCTTGTTGAGTGCCTTCCTGATAACCGAGTCGCTACGCTCTTTGGTAATCACAGATGTGTTGAAGCCAACACCAGCACCAAAGTCTTTGAGCTCTCGCGTACCAATGTTAGACGTCATGATGATTATAGTGTTCTTAAAGTCTACTTTGCGCCCGAGGCTATCAGTGAGGTTGCCCTCGTCAAGCACCTGAAGCAGCATGTTAAACACATCTGGGTGAGCCTTTTCCACTTCATCAAGGAGTACTACCGAATATGGATGGCGACGCACTTTTTCGGTGAGTTGTCCTCCCTCTTCATAGCCCACGTAACCCGGAGGCGCTCCCACAAGGCGCGACACGGTGAATTTTTCCATATATTCACTCATATCGATTCTGATAAGGGAATCGGCCGTGTTGAAAAGGAATGCGGCCAATTTCTTTGCCAGTAAAGTCTTGCCCACGCCTGTCGAGCCCAAAAACATGAATGAGCCTATTGGTCTGTTAGGGTCTTTAAGCCCTACTCTATTGCGGCGTATGGCTTTGGTTATCTTGTCAATGGCTTCGTCTTGCCCTATTACCTTGCGCTTCAGCTCATCCGACATTCCAAGCAGGCGCAAGCCCTCTGCTTGAGCAATGCGTTGAACCGGCACACCGGTTATCATGGCCACCACTTCAGCCACGTCGTTAGCGTCAACGGTTTCTCGCTGAGAGTCGAGCTGCTTTTCCCATTTGGCTTTAGCCTCTTCAAGCGAAATTTGCAATTTCTCTTGTTGGTCACGGTAGCCTGCCGCACTTTCAAAGTTTTGGGCTTGCACCGCGTTAATCTTATTGGCTTGGGCTTGAGAAATCTGTTTTTCCAGCTCGTCGATTTCTTTGGGAACCACCACTTTTGACACATGCACTCTGGAACCGGCTTCGTCGAGGGCGTCGATGGCCTTGTCGGGGAAATAGCGGTCGGTCACATAGCGGTCGGTGAGTTTCACGCATGCCTCAAGGGCTTCATCGGTATAAATGACGCCATGATGTTTCTCATAGCCATCCTTGATGTTCTTCAAAATCTCAAGTGTCTCGTCGCAGGTGGTGGGCTCGACCATAACCTTCTGAAACCGGCGTTCGAGAGCACCGTCTTTTTCAATGTTCTTGCGATATTCGTCGAGGGTTGTGGCACCGATGCACTGAATCTCACCTCTGGCCAATGCCGGTTTTAGCAAGTTGGCGGCATCCATCGTGCCGCTGGCATTGCCGGCCCCTACAATGGTGTGAATCTCATCGATGAAAAGAATCAAGTCTTTGTTGCTGGCAGCCTCGTCTATAATAGCTTTGATGCGCTCCTCAAATTGGCCACGATACTTGGTGCCTGCCACCACCGATGCTATGTCGAGCGATACAATGCGCTTGTCAAAAAGTACCCTCGACACTTTGCGTTCCACTATGCGCAACGCAAGGCCTTCGATAATGGCCGATTTGCCAACGCCTGGCTCTCCAATCAGCACTGGATTGTTCTTTTTCCGGCGGCTTAAGATTTGAGCCAACCGCTCTATCTCAATTTCGCGGCCCACCACAGGATCCAGCCCGCCATCGGCAGCTATTTTTGTGATGTCGCGGCTATATTTGTCGATTGTAGGGGTGTTCTTGGCTGAGCTGGCTACATTCCTCCGTTGTGATGTGCTCCTTCCGGTGTCGTCTCCGCCTTTGGGCGCATCAGCGTCATCGTCAAGCATGTCGCTGTCGTCGTCGGCAAAATCAGCACCGTCTTCGGGCATGGCAATGTTGTTGTCGTTAACCAAACTGTTCACCTTGTCGTAGTTTATATCCATTTCTTTCATCATCTTGTCAATAAAATCATTATTGCCCTGTTTCAGTATGGCCAACAGCATATAGCGGCTGCTGGCAATTTTTGCCTCATGCTTTTCGGCTTCTATGAGCGTGTCGCGTAAAATATCGGCAATTTCAGGACTGATTGCAAACTTATTGGCATCTTCGCAATTAAACTTTACGCTTTCGTCATTGTCGAATGACTGGATTTTAGATTCAATATGTGATTCAATTTCCTTCAATGGCGCATTAAGATATTCAAGCATGCGGTAGGCTTCGGAATCCTTTGTCTTCAGAATTCCAAGCAACACATGCTCGGGTTGCATGACGCGGCTGTTGCTTCGCAAAGCCTCATCGTGCCCCCGCATCAGAATGGCGCTTACAATGTTGTTAAAGCTATTGATCATAATGTTTACTAAATTTCCATTGCAAAAATAATACAAAAACAGCAAACTTTGCCGATAACTGACAATCTCTTCGGCTCGAGGACCGTGGTTGAATTATTGGTACGGACCAGTTACCCCGCAAAGACGTCATGATTAAATTAACGTACAAATATTGTGCCAAATGAATTGGGCGTGTTGATTTTTTACTGATTTAATTTGCGCATGAAAAATGGCATGATGCGAAAGTGGTTTCTACAATAATTTTTATTATCTTTGTAAGTTAATTATCAGCAACGGCAGCCGTGATGCCCTGGGGCAAATTTTCGCCTGGATTGCGGCCCGTTGGAAGTGAAACAAATAAAAAAAGTTATTCATTAATGGACAACAACGATCGAATAATAGAGGTCAATATTGAGGAGGAAATGAGATCCTCTTACATTGATTATTCAATGTCGGTCATCGTGTCGAGAGCATTGCCTGACATTCGCGACGGTTTCAAACCCGTGCACAGGCGTGTTCTATTTGGCATGGCAAAATTGGGAAACTATTCCAATGCCGCCTACAAGAAATCGGCCCGTATAGTCGGTGACGTTCTTGGTAAATATCACCCACACGGTGACTCTTCAGTCTACAATGCAATGGTGCGCTTGGCACAAGACTGGTCGATGCGCTATCCGCTCGTCGACGGTCAGGGCAATTTCGGCTCAATCGATGGCGATAGCCCCGCTGCAATGCGTTACACCGAGGCTCGATTGGCAAAGATGGGAGAGGAAATGATGCGCGACATGGATGAAGATACCGTTGATTTTGAAGACAACTTCGACGGCACTTTACAGGAACCAAGCGTACTCCCGACCAGATTCCCTAACTTGCTTGTGAATGGAGCTTCTGGTATTGCCGTCGGCATGGCCACCAATATGGCCCCACACAATTTGACGGAATCAATCAATGGCTGTCTGGCTTTGCTTGAGAATCCCGACTTGGATGTCGATGGACTGATGCACTATATCAAAGCCCCTGATTTCCCCACGGGCGGTATCATTTATGGATATCAAGGCGTCAAGGAAGCCTATGAGACAGGCAAAGGACGCATCGTGGTGCGTGCCAAGGCCGAAATAGAATCAGATGACGATCACGACAAAATAGTAGTTACAGAGGTTCCGTATAACGTCAACAAGCGCGAGCTCATCGAAGCCATAGCAAAATTGGTTGAGGAAAAACGCATTGACGGCATCTCTAACATCAACGACGAAAGTGACCGCCAGGGCATGCGCATTGTGATTGATGTCAGAAGAGACACCAATGCCAGCGTGCTTCTCAACAAGCTGTATAAGATGACAGAGTTGCAGTCGTCATTCAGCGTCAACAATGTGTGCCTCGTGAATGGACGTCCGCAGACGGTTAATCTGAAAGAAATACTGCAAAGCTTTATCGACCATCGTCATGAAGTGGTGATTCGCCGCACGAAGTTTGAGCTTGAAAAAGCAAGACAACGCGCCCACATCCTTGAGGGTCTGATTATTGCCTCCGACAATATTGACGAGGTAATACAAATCATCAAGAGCAGCAAGACCACCGACATGGCCCGTCAACGTCTGAGCGACCGCTTCGGCCTCGATGATGTGCAGACCCGCGCCATTGTAGAGATGCGCTTGCGCCAGTTGACTAATCTTGAGCAAGACAACTTGCACGATGAGTTGGCAAAGGTTCAGGAAACAATCGATTTCCTGGAGCAGATTCTCAACGACCCGGCTGTGTGCCGCAAGGTGATGGAAGACGAACTCATAGAAGTGAGAGACAAATACGGTGATGAAAGACGTACGCAGATTGTGTATTCGGGCGCAGAGATGAATGCAGAAGACTTCTACCCCGATGACCCAATGATTATCACCATCTCGCATTTCGGCTACATCAAACGCACTCCGCTGAGCGAATACCGCACTCAGACCCGTGGTGGTGTGGGTGCTAAAGGCAGCAACACGCGCGATAAGGATTTCATTGAATACGTGTATGAGGCAACCAACCACAACACAATACTGTTCTTCACCGAGCAAGGACGCTGCTACTGGATGCGTGTGTTTGAAATTCCCGAAGGAGCAAAGAATTCTAAGGGTCGGGCAATCCAAAACTTGCTCAACATTGGTCCCGAGAACCGCATTTATGCTTTCATCAGGGCCACAAAACTAAAGGATCCGGAATATAACCAGAACCACTACATTGTGTTTGCCACAAAGAATGGTATCGTTAAGCGCACTCGCTTGTCGGAATATGCCCGTCCACGATTCAATGGCGTAAACGCATTGACTATTCGTGAAGACGACCGGCTCGTTGGCGCCATACTGACCGAAGGCGATTCTGAGATTATTCTTGCCGACAAGGCTGGACGTGCCATCCGATTCTCGGAACAACAAGTCCGCGAAATGGGACGTGGCGCAACTGGTGTCAAAGGCATGACTCTTGCCGGAGAAAACGATGAGGTCGTGGGCATGATTTGCATACGGGCAAATACTACCGACGATGTGCTTGTGGTTTCGAAAAAAGGCATGGGCAAACGCAGCTTGCTTGAAGACTACCGCGTAACGCATCGCGGCGGCAAGGGCGTGAAGACTATCAATATCACCGATAAAACGGGCGATTTGATAGCCATTAAGAACGTGAACGATGGCAACGACCTTGTGATCATCAACAAGTCGGGCATAATGATACGCCTAAAGGTGAGCGAACTGCGACAAATGGGCCGCAACACACAAGGCGTGAAACTTATCAATCTGGGCAAAAAGAACGATGAAATCGCATCTGTTTGTAAGGTTGATACCGAGCCCGAAGAGTTGGAAGAATCCGACATCACAGGCAATGTGAATTCCGAAATTCCTTCACCCGAAGAACCGGAAAACACTGAAGAATCAGACGACAATAACAAATAAAGAAAACAATATTAATCATTTAACGAATCACCGAAAATGAAAAAAGCTATTCTGTTACTTGCTGCAGCATCAATACTTGCACCAGCAGCAGTTGCTCAACAAAAATTAGTTGACGAAGTTGCAAAAGCAGTGGCATCGTCGGCCAATAAAGCTCCTCAACTCAAGGCTGCTCTTGACCAGATTCAACCGGCACTCACCAATGCTGAATCGAAGGACAATGTTCTCACTTGGTACACTGCTGGTAAGGCCTCTTTTGGCTTGTTTGACGCTTTGACCGGCATGAAAATGCTTAAGCAGGAAGTGTCGTCGGCCGATATGGCACAGGCTCTTTTGAACGGTTTCAAATATTATGAGACCGCACTGCCCCTCGATACTATTCCCGAAGTGAATAAGGACGGCAGCCCTAAAATTGACAAAAAGACTGGTTTGCAGAAGGTGAAGGTGAAATATTCATCTGAAATGCAAAGCACTCTCATTGCTCACGTGAACGACTTCCTGACCATTGGCAATGCCTGCCTTGGTGCTAGTGACTTCAGCAATGCTCAAAAGGCATTCGCCGCTTACTGCGATATGTTCGACACTCCGTTCGGAAAATCAAAGCTCAACCCTCAACCCGACTCTGTGATGGGTGAGATCCGCTTCTTTGAAGGCTATGCCGCCGACATGTCGAAGGATTATGATAGCGCTTTCAAGGGATATTCTCTGGCCAAGAAACTTGGTTATACAAAGAACCAGGTTGCTGAGCGTGTGGCTGCTTCTTTGGGACAAATTGCACAGAAGTATGTTGACAATAAAGACTACAACGGCGCATTTGCGTTTGTCGACAAGGCAATAGCAAACGACCCGAATGATGCCAACATTCTTAATCTTCGTGGCCGCTTGGCTGAGATGGATTCAACGCGTGGCATGAAAGAAGCTGTGGAGTATTACAAGAAGGCTGTTGAAGCCGATGGCTCAAATGCTGATGCATTGTTCAACTATGGCCGCTACTTCACAGGCAAGGCTGGCGAAATCATCACAGCCAACCCCAACATGGTTGATGCCCAGTTGAGACCAAAGGTGAAGCCATACCTTGACCAAGCTCTTCCCTTGCTTGAAAAAGCCTATAGCCTCGACAAGACCAGAAGCGACGTGAAGCGCATTCTCCGCAACGTTTACTATCTGCTCGGACAAACCGAAAAGGTCGACGCTATCGATAAGGAGTAAGGCCGGCAACGTATATCGATTATTCACTTCGCTTTAGTGGAATATGTGAGTAATTCGTATAACATAATCACTGCACATTGAACACCACCGACAACATGCTTTTTGACACGTGCGTTCGATGTGCAGTGTTTTTTAATAACAAGAATTCTGATTCTATTTATTAACGCAACATCTGACACAATGCGAGTTGGTTCTCTTAAGCTTATATTAATCACGCTTTTTGCTGCATTGTTCTCTTTAGGAAGCAATGCCCAGCAGAAGGTGGTTGAGAATGTTAAAAAGGACATAAACGGATTGAGTTTAACAGCAAAGAATTATCAGTCGGCTCTCGACAAACTGAAACCGGCATTTACCGACGACGAGACAAAAAACAAAGTTGAAACTTGGCTGTTGGCTGGTAAGATATGTTTTGGCTACTACGACAAGTCGATGATTGAAAAGTCAATAGGCAGCAACATCGACAAGAAGGCTGTGGGCAAGATGCTTATAACTGGATACGACTATTTTCAGAAAGCTCTTAAGCTTGATAGCACTAAGCTGACAAAAAAAGACGGCACGCCTATTGTCGACAAAAACGGCAATGTGAAATACCGCACAAAATATTCTCGCGACATAATGAAGCGCATATTAAGTCACTTGGTTGATTTCAGCGCCGTTGGTGGCGATTTGCTTATTGCCAATGACTGTGATGGAGCCTATCTGGCATGGGACATATATTGCAAAGAAGCCAAATCAGATTTTGCAATAAGAAGCCGTAAGGCTGAGGTTGATACCATTGTTGGCTACTATCGCTACTATCAGGGTTTGGCCGCAGCGCAAAACAAGAAATATGAAAATGCGGCTAAGCAATTTGAAAATGCCATTAAGCTTAAATATCAGCACAAAGATGTGTACGACAATCTGATAAGTGCTTTGTTATTGCTCAACGACTCTGTGAATGTGGTTGAATATGCCAAGGAGGCTAATGCGTTATATGGTGAACGGGATGCTAAATATGCCCGAATACTCATCAACAGCTACCTTAACACTAATAGCTACAAAGAAGCTGCCGATTTGCTCGATAATGCCATTGGCCGCGATTCAACTAATGCAGAATATGTGGATTTAAAAGGGCAGCTCGTTGAAAGAATGTATGGCGTTGACCAAGCTCTGCCCTACTATAAACAGGCCGTTAAATTGAATCCTGAATTTGCCCGAGCCCAATTTAATTTAGGCAATAGCATATACAAGCAAGCCATATCGGCAGGAGATAAAGACACAAGGCAGTCCATTAAGTTGTATAAAGAATCTCTTCCCTATTTGGAAAAAGCCTATCAGCTCAATCCAGACGATAGCGACGTTAAAAAGATATTAAGCCGCATCTATTATGTGATTGGCAGCAAAAAACTCGATGAAATCGAAAAGAAGTGAAAGCGTCTAAATCAGCGCCTTTTTGATTTCTTTCGGTTGCCCGACAGCTTTTTTGCGATGTCAAGCTCCTCTTGGGCAAGGTCGTTAAGACCAATCCTATTATAAATATTAGCCAGGGCCACATGTGCATCTGGCTTTTTTGTTGCCGATTTAATCGCACGTTTATAGCCCTTGATTGCCGCCGGCACATCGTCTTGTTGCTCATGCGTCTGGGCAAGCCCCATAAGTGCCTCATATGATTTGCCGTCAACGCTCAAGGCTTTGCAGAACGTTTCTTGGGCCATGTCGGGCTGGTCTATTGTCAGTAGCAATTTGCCTTTGCCCACCATGGCTTCGATGCAGCTGGGGCATATGCGGATGGCTTTGTCGTAATTGGCCATAGCCGATTTTATGGATATTTCATCCAACTTGCGTGTGGTTGGTTTTCCTTTATATTTCACATTGTCGTCACACGCTAATGTGCCTATGCCCAAAACCTGATTGCCCATTTCAGTATACTCTATGGCCAAATCGTGAAGCATCTTGTTTTGCGAATCAATCACATCTTCAAGTTGCCTCATGGCATTTTCCATCTTTATCACCTTTGATAGCTTGTGGGCAATAAGCCGTTGTGCCGATTTCTTTTTTAGAATATTGATTATTTCGTTGGCTTCAACAAAGTGTGCCACGCAATCAGCAAATTCGTTGTGATCAAATGCATGTGCTGCTTTTCTGAATAGCTGCTCGGCCCTCTCCTGGTTTAATGCACTGTCGATCAGGGCTTGGTTGTTAAACTGGCGGCTGAACTCAACAACGGCAATACTTAAGATTATGTCACGCTCGCTGATGGGCTTTAGCAATGTGATGCCCTCAAGCGACGTGCATCGCGACAATGCCACATAGGTTTGTCCGCTCGTAAATGCGCCACCTGCAAAATCAATCACAATTTTATCAAAGGTGAGTCCCTGACTCTTGTGTACGGTCAGAGCCCAAGCAGGCTTCACAGGGAATTGCTCAAATGTGCCGAGCAGGTTTTCTATGACTTTCTTTTCCCGGTCGTCGTAGGAGTACTGAATCTTTTCCCACTGTTCTTTTTCTAGCGAATAGCGGTTGCCGTTTTCCATTTCAACGACAATCTCTTGGTCGCTCAACGAACAAACCTTGCCAATGCTGCCATTATACCACCTGCAATCCTTGTCGTTACGGATAAACATCACTTGCGCCCCTTGCTTTAAGGTCAGTTCTTTGTTGGTGGGCAGGTCGTTATCGGGGAATGTGCCTTCAATTTTACCCGAGAATGTGAACTCTGGCGTTTTGAGGGCATTCATGTGGTCGGTATTAATGGCGTCAACCGTGTCGCGGCGCGTGGCCAAAGTCATTGTAAAACTGTCGCTGTTGCCGTTATAAGCAGTATCGTAACGAGAATTAAGCAATTTTATGTCGGCTTGTGTTGCCTTGTTTATTCTCACCCTGTCGAGCAGTGAGATGAAGGCATTGTCGGTCTGCCTGTATATTTTCCGCAGTTCAATCGGGACCAGTCCCAAGCTTGAAAACACATGCGCGTTGAAGAAAAAGAACTGGTTGTAGCAGCGCCTCAATATGTCGCGTGTGTCAGTTGTCGCAACTGGTTCTAGTTGGAATATGTCGCCCACAAACAACAATTGCTTGCCACCAAACGGCTCTCGCATATTGCCCGAGTAGATGCGCAGCACAGTGTCAACAAAGTCAATGATATCGGCCCTGACCATTGAAATCTCATCGACGACGATAAGTTCCAACTCCCTGATTAGTTTTATTTTGTCTTTGGAATATCTTAGGGTTTTCCTGATTTGGCGCGGGCTGAAATCGGGATCGGTTGGCAATATTGGTTTAAAGGGAATCTTGAAAAACGAGTGGAGGGTTTGTCCGCCTACATTAACCGCTGCAATGCCCGTCGGGGCCAGCACCACAAACTTTTTTTCCGTGTTTTGGCAGATGTATTTCAAGAAAGTGCTTTTGCCCGTTCCAGCCTTGCCAGTCAGAAACACCGACCGGTGAGTGTGTTGGATTAAATCCCAAGCGTGCTGAAACTCAGGATTGTCTAAGTCAATATTATTTATGGGAGACTTCTTCGACATGCTACTTCTTCTTTATCATTGAAACTCTGCTATCAGCACAGCCAGCCTTAACGATATGCCTCAGCCAAAGCATCGGCACACCGTTCTCCGTCGATTGCCGACGACACAATGCCTCCGGCAAAACCTGCTCCTTCTCCACATGGATATAAACCTTTAATGGCCGTGAGCAATTCGCTGTCGCGCACTATTCGCACGGGTGATGATGTGCGGGTTTCAACGCCAATCACAATAGCCTCCTTACAAAGGAAGCCGCGTGCTGCCTTGCCGAAAACCTTGAACCCGCGTCGAAGCCGGCCGCTAATGAATGGCGGAAGCCACTCATCAAGTCTCGATGGTTGCAATCCTGGTGCAAATGACGATGGTGGAATTAGTTTGGATGGGCGTCCTTCCACAAAGTCAATCATCCTTTGAGCTCCGGCCACTTGACTGTTTCCTGCCATCTCAAAGCATTTATGCTCCAGGTCTTCCTGAAAATGCATTACCCTAAGCTCTCCATATTGGTCATACTGTGCTGGTAAATCTTCTGGCCGTATTTCAACCACCATACCTGAGTTAGACCAATAAGTGCCGCGATTTGACGGCGACATGCCGTTCACCACCAGTTGGCCTGGTTTGCTGGCAGCCGGCACAACTATGCCGCCCGGACACATGCAAAATGAATAGACGCCTCTGCCGTCGATCTGTGTCACAAAATTGTATTCAGCCGCAGGCAGATATTCGCCACGCCCGTTTGGGTTGTGATATTGAATCTCATCGATTATGTGTTGTGGGTGCTCTAAGCGCACTCCCACGGCAATGCCCTTTGCCTCTAGGTCGATGCCATGTGATGAAAGCATTTGATACACGTCGCGTGCCGAATGTCCGGTGGCCAAAATAACCGGCCCCTTATAAGATGCACCATTGGCACACTTCACCCCCGTGACTTCATTGCCATCGATCAGCAAATCGGTCACTCGATGTCCGAAATGGACTTCTCCGCCCATTTCCTCAATAGTGTGCCGCATGTTTTCTATTATGTGCGGCAACTTATCAGAACCTATGTGTGGATGTGCGTCAATGAGGATATCTTCTTTTGCGCCGTGTTGGTAAAAAATGCCCAATATGCGTTCTATCGAGCCGCGTTTTTTGCTACGGGTATAGAGTTTTCCATCGCTGTACGCGCCTGCTCCACCCTCGCCAAAGCAGTAATTTGAATCTGGATCTACTATGCCCTCTCTTGAGATTTTTGCCACATCCACTCTGCGGTCAACAACATTTTTGCCCCGCTCGAGCACAATGGGTTTTATCCCTTGCTCAATGAGCCTTAATGCGGCGAACAATCCGCCGGGACCGGAGCCCACAACTATGGCCTGCTTGTCGCCCTTAACTGGCTTATAGGCAATAGGTGCAACCAAGTGCTCACGGCCTATTGGCTGGTCGATATAAGCACGCACTTTTATGTTGACCATCACACGGCGTTGTCGTGCATCAATTGAGCGCCGCACTATGCGCACTCCCTTAAGCCTGTTAGAATTGACTTTCAGTTCGACCGATACCGCTTTTGAAATCAAGTCGTCGTTACTTGCCGTGCGTGGGTCTACACGCAGTTGCAGTTCTTTTATCATTGGACTTCCAGTTTTTTATTACAAATTTAAGGCAAAATTAATGATTAAGCAAACGGCACTATGGAAGCTCAATTTAAGCAATTTAATTTCACATTAAGTTGCTTACTGATTCTCATGCGCTACCTCTGTCAAGTGATGCTATGTGGGATTATTCTGTCACCGACATGGTGACCTACCTTTGGTGCTGCATCGCATCGGCTTGCCAGCACGACGGCATTGCTTTCGATTTGTCGTTGATGGATTTCGCTGACAGCATAAGCGCAAGGGTGACACTCCGAAGATGAGCCACGAAGAAAGGAGGAAAAAGGCGAGGGAAGCCCTTAAGAGGATTGGTTAAATTCCCCCAAATTCGGGAGGCCAAATATCCCCATTTTCCTGTGCTTTCACAAAACAGGCATCCCCATCGCCCAATACGGTTAAAAAACAAATAATGATCCATGGGATGAGAAACCATGGGGCAAAAATTTTTAGCGGACAGCAATAAAAGTAAAATGACTTTCAGAAAGATAACACTATCCATCCTTATATCGTTGGGCATCGGAATGAATGCCCAGCCACGCATGCCGTCGGACCAAGCGTCCACGGCATCATCTTCCATTTTCGACCTGCCACCTTTCGAGCGTGCCGTATGCTGCATCAAGTACTATGAAGGCTTGGACTCCAAGAAGGACTATCCCTATGTGGGATATGTCCATAAGCTCCGGCCCGGCGAACACTACTCTTCAAATATGTCCCCAGTAGAGGCAGAGCGACTCCTGCGCAAAGACCTGAAAGAACTTTGTGGTATGTTCCGCCAATACGGTCAGGACTCCCTGCTCCTTGCCGCCTTAGCCTATAACATAGGCCCATACAAAGTGCTCGGTCACAAAGGCAAATACCCAAAGAACACAGTTCTCTAGAAACTCGAAGCCGGCGACCGCAACATCCGTGATGCCTATGTGAACCACTGCTACTGGCGAGGCAAACGAATCCCATCCATCGAACGAAGACGATATGCAGAACTCATGCTGCTCTACACTCCCTAACAAACCATTACCCACTGACAGATACTACATATGAGCATCGACCAGTGGGTATTCTGTTCTAATATTTGCACGTTGCGCTGGATTGGTTTTTGGCGAGTGTAAAGAGGTAATCTTGGAGTTGGGCGACGAAAGATTTGTAGCGGCTTAGCATTTCTTGATAGAGTTCCTCTGAAACCGGCTTCATTCTTTCTTTTATATCATCTGCGCTCATTTCGCTTGTCCAACAAGGAGAAATATTTTCAGAGTTAACTCTGAAGAAGTCAAAATGAGCGCGTTGACCTTCAAGTTTTGTCAGGGTATATATACCATCGTACGCATAGTGTTTACCTATCTCAACTTCAAAATCACCATCTATTAGGTTTTCATGGATGAACTTTTGAGACTGAGTTGCAAAGTCCTGCATCTTTTGCTTGACTTTGGAGTAAGTATCACGGGGCAGTTCTATGGCTTCTTTTGGGATATCGTTATCGTATTCGTCGGGGAAATCCCATCCCATGATTTGTGCTTTCTTTACGAGTGTGCTAAAGGCGTCTATCTTGTCACCACGCACACAATCTATCTGATATAATGTCATAGGCTCTTCCTTATTGGAGCCCATCATAATGAAGCAATCACCTGTTGTCATAATGATATTTGATTTAGTGAGCACTTTAATTTCTGGTAATCATCAAGCATTTCTTCTACTGAACACATAATTCTGTTACGAGATGCGGTTCTGTCACTTTCTTTCACACCTTTGATATAATCTTCGATCACGTTTGATTGAAACTGGTTATACGATTTCAAGCGGAAGCTTTCCCAATCTCCATAAAACTCATGATCAAACCAATCGGTTTCTATGGTAAACAGTTCCAATATGCCCAAGTATAATGAGCGAACCAGCTGTTGTGGCTTGCACCAAGCGAAGATGGCAGGTCTATGAGAAAATTCGTCGGGTATTATTTTGACGCTCAGACCACTTTCGTTCCAGAACAGGTTTCTCATCCTGAGTCTTAGAATGGTAGGCGAGTCTTCGAAATGCAAATTTACATCTGAATAATCTTTCCACGGAGCATAAATAAACGACTCAATTTCATTCCGTAGAATATCGAAGTCGGTAGTCCAGTCTGACAGATTTGAAAAGTATGCCCGATTACCTATCTTGATTTCATAAGCGGTATCACAATTATAGGGTTCCAAGAATCTGAAACTAAAATCCTCTACAGAGATTTCATCGTAAAAAATCTGAGCGTAGCTTTTGGGAATCACAATATGCTGTAAGTCTGTCAGCATGTATTCTGCTGTTTCTTTGTCAAACCTATAATATGGAGATTCATTACCAGCGATGATGTGCCGACATAGTGCAGTCAATGCACTAATTGCAGAATCAATATACTTATCACGATCGTATTCGATTCTATACGAACCACATGTTTCATCATAATAATACCCAAAAACTTCATCCTTAAAGAATTGGAAACAAGCTTCTATTCCTTGACTTATGCGACGTTTCTTATAGCAATCCCATAGCGATTCAAAAAGAGGTATAGGAAAGACCATTACTTCTTTCTCTCGCAATCTTAACCAGATTGCAGGCTTTTCTGATTCGTCTGCAACCTTGAATACAAATTGCTCTCTCGACTTAATAACAGTATCTGATTTAATGGTCATTTTCGGGGGGGATGTTTTGATTTAATAAATGTGATAGAAGTGAGGAATAGGCATCGCCCAATGGAAGTTCCTCCTCAAGATGAAGCACGCGACGAAGGCATGATGTGGTTTGTCCCGTAACGGGGTTGAAGCCTTCCTTCTCAATATCGGCGTAGTACATCCCCACGCCACGCTTTTGCCACGAGGGCAAGTCGTTGTAGTTGATGCCATGATTGAAGAGCAACTCATTCTTTTGTGCATTAGAAATGCCGCTTATCTGTTGCTGCGCATCGCCAGCAGAGTACCCATCTGCACGCAATAGCCAGTAGCAATAGCTATTGAGCGAGTTGCGGTGAGCATCTTCCTGTCGCCAACGGAAATAGTCAATGACATATTGCTCGCTGGGCAACGGAATGAGACGGCAGTCAAAAACGGCAGGTCTCTCAGCAGCCATCGAAAACGCTACCGATGCCTCTGAGGCAAGTATTGAAAGTAATTTTCGCTCCTTGCGTCCAAATGTACATTCGTCCAAATGGAAAAGCAAAGAGATCTCGTCGCTCTCCGTGTAGCCATAGATAATCCTAAAACCACAATCCATCAATCGGCGTAATGTCGTAATCATGCAGTCGCGGAAACGGATGTCAAATGGTTTTTCAAGATTCCACTCCTTTTTCGTGAGCCTCGTGAAACCATGCCCATCCAGGCGTGCCACGATGTATATTCCTTGAAGCATACAGCGGTCGAGCGATTGCTCGAAACTTCTCATCTGTTTGTCAAGTGTATCAAAGTCCATAATCTATTCGTTCCATTTAGTTATTTCAAAATCATTGTCAACAATTCTTACAAAATATAGCTGGTCAAATCCTTCGTCATAAGAAGGCATTTGCAGCTTGTTTGATGTGCAGGGTATGGCATGGCGTGGCACTCGTCGCTCACGTTGTTCGTTCCGCTCAATGCATTCCTGCACCCTGCTTTGAAAGAAAATACCAATCACCTCGTATCCATGCGACTTGGCGAGCGGGATATACCTCTGCCGGTCAGTGATTTCCGGATTAGTATTGTCAACCACAAACGACTTCCTCCCGTCAAAGCAATCCCTAATGGCAATCATCTCCCGGTGCCGCCTGTGGAGCGTATCAAGATTGATATGCACCAACCCGTGGCAAGCCAACATGTTCCTGAAGAATGTTGTCTTGCCGCTGGCCTGAATGCCGATGAAGAGAATCATCTGCATTGTATCTTTTATCTCAAATGGCATTTCCATATGCTATCCGGCTATATCTTAATTTTATTGCTTCGGCACGATAATCCTTGGTAAACCACTTTCGTAATCGATGATTTTGTTTGGATTCTTCGGGTCGAAACACATATAGAATAGGTCTATTCGGTCAGGGAGTTGCCGACGAATCTCCTTGGCCAACTCCCAACCCTCCAGCCACCATTCTTCAAACGTCTGGCTATCATCATGATTGTCATAGAAGTCTCCCCATTTTTCCAAACCTGGCACATTGAGTTTAATGTCGCCGAAGTCTGTAAACAATTCGGCGAAATCTCCATTGCCCCCTCCCATGGTGTCCCAAAATATGCAGCCACCCCAATCGGGGAATAGCACGAATGACTCGTTCACATAAGACCTGATGCCATCATCTTGAATGTCCAGACCATGGATAAAGGATTCTATCTTGCGTGATTTGAGGTCGTTGTATGGCATCCATAGAGTGCTTCGCTCTTCACCTTTGGGTGGATTATCTATGTCTTTATATAATCCAAACCCAAGCTTGGTCATCAGAGACAGATAAAGTCCTTTTACAAATTCCTGAGTGTTCACATAAGCGCAGAATTCACTATCGTATGGATAGTTTTTCGAAATCCAGAAGCGTCCCATCTCAGGATGAGATCCAATTGTCTGATGGGCAAAATGAAGGTCATATCCTCCTATACCAATCGTACAAACATCCTCCTTTGCGTCAATGATGTCTTTCATCCAATTTTTAACACCAGACAGTCGGGAGAACGGAAAGTCAATCTCGAATTCCAACTTATTAATACGAAAAGAAGTCTCAATGTGATCTTCTCTACGTTCTAACTTGTATTCGATATTATCTTTGATTGACAGCGGAGCTGCATTCTTGTTGGCAAACATTCGCAAGCTGTCTATCAAACTTTCAACATTCTCATCAATTACCACTTCACCTAAGGTACCGCTGTGGTCTTCGTAGGGAGGCTGGTAGTATAATTTGAAACATCTAGGCATCTGCTCCCAAATAGCTTTGGCGAAGCATAGCCCCTCATAATGCCATGTAATACAGTCAAAGGAAGGGTCAGTCATAGCTTCCGCAAAATCTGTTGCAAACTCATATCGCTTTAGCCATTCCTCGATTCCTGGGACAACGATACTAAAACGAGGCCCCAAGCAAGGAGCGTCGTTATAAATTATGTCGCCGTAAGCACTGTCACAGCAACCGTCGCCGTCCTGATACAGGACATCGTAATCTGGCGATATGCGAATGAAAGGCGTTTTGTTCATGACTACACTACCTGTTAATTGTTATTTGTTTTCTCCGCCAAGGGCTTTACTACAGCATCTTTAAGAGTTACAATATAACCCCAGAACGTTCTTTCCGTTTCTTCATCATCAGGGAAATCCTTTTCACGTCCATCTGCCTTGGAAATCTCCTCTTGGATGGTTTTAGCTTGTGGATAATACACTACCCGTTTCCCTTTGGGGAACTCACTGCGTTCAGCTATGATTTGGGTTACAGTGCCACTTATCGAATGTGTGGCAAATCCATGATGTTCTTCCTCAAAATCAAGGATTATACCATGAGCATTCTTATACTCTCTAGGCTCAATGCATGTCTAACCGACCTTGTCACCCACAGCAAACGGATCACCGCAACATTGCATTTGCCATGCTTCATAGAACAACTTACACTCGTCGTAGTGGGTTTCTTCTTTGATTTTAATTTCCTCCGTAAAGTTGGAAATGCATTCAAGTTCTTTCGTCAATTCCGACCAGTAACTGTCACCATCATTGTTTAAGTCAATATTGCCAGTAAGCCGCAGTAACAGGGACAAAGGGAACTCTTCATGGCCAGCCCAAGACGTATAGTAACCATAAAGACCCATAGCATGTAGCACGCGAAAACCTTCTGCAACGATTGCCTCTTTGAAATCTTCATAGGGTATGCTCTCATGCCATTCTTCCACAACTGTGCATTTATCATCATCGATACCATCGTGTGCTTGGATATCCAGAAAGACTACATCATTCCTGTCCAATTTTAGTGAGATTTTCATCGAATCAGGTTCACTATACCAAGTGTCCTTGCATTCTTCAAGGTATTCTTCTCCTTCTATCCCACCATCTCTTTTGGCGATGCAAAACTCCCAGCACACGCCTATCAAATAGGCTAAAGGATTCGAGCCCATATAACTGGCGGTATATTGGATACGCTTGTCATTGATATAAAGTTCAATGCCACACCAACCATAGGTGATATGCTGAACATGCACTCCGAAGTGTCCAAATAGAAGTGCAACGTTTTTCATCGTAAATCTATGAAAAACACT
>CAVDUV010000033.1:0-15785 GCA_963612465.1 Bacteroidaceae bacterium
GAAATTCGGCCCAATTATTTATGCTTGCAAAAATTTTTAGCGGACAGCAATAATATTTTTTTTAATAACGCACAACTAATTTTAATTAAACCGATTATGAAGAAAAACGCATTTTCAATGATGGCAATGGCAGCACTGATGCTTGCCGCCACATCGTGCCAAAAAGAAGGCGTAGACGAGCCTCAGGGCGAGTATGCCAACGTAACCTTTACAGCCCAACTGCCCAGCGGCATCAACCAGCGCGTGAAAGCCAACGGACCGCGCAAGGCCTACAGCGACGGCAAAACCGCTACCACTCTGCACTATGCCGTGTATGAGGACGGCCAAACAACCCCTCTGGCAGTGTGCAACGGCCAGACTGAAGGCACCGCCACATTTGCCGGCGGCAGCCTCACCACCACAGTGACACTGAAACTGCCCACCGACAAGGCGTATGACATCATATTCTTTGCCCAAAGCGCCGATGCACCTTACACCTTCAGTGCAGCCGACCACAATTTCACCATCAACTACGACAACGTGAAAGCCAACGACGAGACGCTCGACGCATTCTATGCAAAATATGACTACGACGGCACTTCGACCACCAACGAGGTGACTCTGAAACGCCCGTTTGCACAGCTCAACATCGGCACCGACGACCTTGACGATTTCAACGAAGGAAGCAGCACCAAGCTGACCAAGACGGAAGTAACCGTGAGCGGCGTGGGTGATGCCCTTGACCTGCTCAGCGGAACGGTGAGCAACGTTGCAGAACACAAATTCGCATCAAATGCCATCCCCACAGAGACTTTTGTGAAAGACGGCTATAAATACCTTGCCATGGACTACCTGCTCGTGAGTGCTGAGCAGTCGCTCGTGGATGTCACACTCAACAGCGATGCCAAGGCCACAGTGGGAAAATACACCAACGTGCCCGTGCAGCGCAACTACCGCACCAACATCTTCGGCTCGCTGCTGACCAAGGGCACCGACTTCAACGTGACCATCGACCCCGATTATGACGGTGACTACACCTATGGTTACACGCTCGTGACCACTGATGCAGAACTCGCCGAAGCAGTGAAGACCGAAAACGCCAAGGTGCTGCTCGCACCCGCTACCACATTCGCCATTCCCAGCACAATCGCCAAGGGCGTGACCTTCCTCGGCACCGACAAGACCTCAGTGCTTAATGTTAAAGATGTTAAAGATGCCAACGACCCTAAAAACATAACTATTTCGAACCTTAGCGACATCACATTCAATAACCTGACAATTGACGGAGTGGAAAAACCCTCAAGTTGGTATCCAGGCTTTTGGTCCTCGACTAACTTCAAATTCGAGAACTGCGAGTTGAAAGGCGAGATGACATTATATAGCAACAAATGCACATTCGACAACTGCACATTCACCCAGACATCTTATGAATACTGCATCTATACATACGGATGCAAGCAACCCACTTTCACCAATTGCACATTTAACACAGCCGGCAAGGCAGTGAAGGTGTACAATGAAGGCGGCAACTCCACAGAAGCAACCTTTAACAATTGCAAATTCATAGCCACAAATTCTGATGCAGCAGCTGCAGCAGTTTCTAAAACACCCGACAAGGCTGCCATCGAAATCGATGGTTATCTAGGCACAACCTCATTTACCGTAAATATTAACAACTGCACCGCCACCGGATTCAAGACATCTACAACTACTGGTTCCGACTTATATGGCGTGGAAAACGGCAGTGCTACAACAGTGGTGGTTAACGGTACAAAAGTTTACCCTAACTAACACTCTGCGCTGACGCACAGACATAGCAAACAAAACCAAGCGATAACGACTCGCTGCATGGCTCAGCAACCATGCAGCGAGTTTTTTTATTCGGGCTTATGCCCGAAGCGTGGGCGAAAAGTACTAATTTTGCCGCATAATCAGCATTGACGCAATGATAACATTTCCAAACGCAAAAATCAACCTTGGCCTCAACATAGTGAGCCGACGCCCCGACGGCTACCACAACCTTGAGACGGTGTTCTACCCCATTGGCCTGAGCGACGTGCTCGAGATAGTGCCCGCCGCCAAGGGCGAAAGCACCACCCTGCAGTGCTACGGCCGCACAGTGGACTGCCCCACGGAGAAAAACCTGGTGATGAAAGCCTACCGCCTGATGGAGCGCGAAGCAGGAGCACCGCCTGTGGCCATGCACCTCTATAAGCACATACCCGACGGCGCCGGCCTGGGAGGCGGATCGAGCGACGCCTCGACCACCATGCTGATGGTGAATGAGATGTTTGACCTGGGGCTGAGCCGAGAGCACCTTGCACAGATGGCCGCCACGATAGGCGCCGACTGCCCGTTTTTCATCTACAACACACCCATGACGGCAAGCGGCATAGGCGACGTGCTGAAGCCCGCCAGCATCGACCTGAAAGGGCTGACGCTGCTGCTGGTGAAGCCCGAAGTGAGCGTGCCCACAGCCGTGGCCTACTCACGGGTCACCCCCACGCCGAGCGACACCGACCTCGCCGCGCTGCTCGCCTTGCCGGTGGCCAAGTGGAAAGAGGCGGGCGTGAAAAACGACTTTGAGCCGAGCGTGATGGCCGCCTATCCCGAACTTGCAGCCATAAAGCAGCGCATTGAGCAAAGCGGAGCCGCCTATGCGGCAATGTCGGGGTCGGGGTCGGCGATATTCGGCATTTTCGACAGTGCCAATATGGCAGAAGAGGCCGCCAGGGAGTTCAGCGAAATGGCCCATTATGTCATAGCACTGTAAATAATGTGAAAAAACCGCTGCCGAGCGCCCGCAAGGCTCCCAGTGGCAACGTTTTTGATATGACTGAATGGCAGACAAACTATAAAAAAGAACAAAAAAACACTAAGATATGAGCAAAGACAACAAAAAGAAGCACGACCAGGAGGCCGAGGCAGCCGAAAAGCAAGCCCAAGCCACCCAAGAGAAGGCCGAAGCTACCGAAGAACAAGCCGCCAAGGCCGACGAGCAAACCGAAGCCAAGGAGGAGACTGCCGACGAGAAGATAGCCCGCCTTGAGCAAGAGCTCGAAAAGGAAAAGAAGGAATACCTGTTTCTGATGGCCGACTTCGACAACTACCGCAAGCGCACCCTCAAGGAAAAGCAAGACCTTGTGAAAAACGGTTGCGAGAAAGCCCTTGCCGACATACTGCCCGTGGTCGACGACTTCGACCGCGCCCTGGCCACCCTTGAGAAGGCCGACGACATAGCAGCCATGCGCGAGGGAGTGGAACTTATCTACAAGAAATTCATAAAATATCTCGACAGCTATCAGGTGAAAGCCATGGAGTCGACCGGAAAGGAATTCAACACCGACCTGCACGAGGCCGTGACCACATTCCCCGCTCCCAGCGACGACGACAAGGGCAAGGTGATTGACACCGTGCTCAAGGGCTACACGCTCAACGACCGCGTGCTGCGCCACGCCAAAGTGGTGGTGGGCCAGTAATGCCCAGCCCCCCCGAGGCACGGCGAGAGCCGAAGGCCGAAAGATGAAAGGAGATTATCATTTTTAAGATGGAACAGAAAAGAGACTATTACGAAGTGCTGGGCGTGAGCAAAAGCGCCACAGCCGACGAGCTGAAGAAAGCATACCGCAAACTCGCGATAAAATATCACCCCGACCGCCAGCAAGGCAAGACCGACGAGGAGAAGAAAGACGCCGAGGAGCGCTTCAAGGAAGCCGCCGAGGCCTACGACGTGCTTAGCCACCCCGACAAGCGCCAGCGCTACGACCAGTTTGGCTTTGCAGGCAACCAGGCCAGCGGCGGATTTTCGGGCGGCGGCATGTCGATGGAAGACATCTTCTCGCAGTTTGGCGACATATTCGGCGGAGGCTTCGGCGACATATTCGGCAGCGCATTCGGCGGCGGAGGCCGGCGCAGCGGAGGCAGCCGCGTGAACCGCGGCACCGACCTGCGCATACGCGTGCGCGTGAACCTGAAAGACGTGGCCCACGGCACAGAAAAGAAGCTGAGAATTCCGCGCATGGTATCGTGTGCGGCATGCCACGGCACCGGAGCCAAAGGCGGCACGGAGCAAGCCACTTGCCCCACCTGCCACGGCACCGGATATGAGATAAGAGTGCAAAACACCATGCTCGGACGCATGCAGACACAAGGCCCATGCCACACCTGCGGCGGCTCGGGCAAGGTGATTAAGGAACGCTGCCCCGAGTGCGGCGGACAAGGACTCACCCGCCAAGAGGAAGTGGTGAGCGTGAACATACCGGCCGGCGTGGCCGACGGCATGGTGCTGCAAATGAGCGGCAAGGGCAACGATGCCCCCGGCGGCGGCATACCGGGCAACCTGCAGATTGTGATTGAGGAGGAGCGCGACGAGCAACTGCTGCGCGACGGCGACGACTTGGTTTACAACCTGATGCTCGACTTCCCCACTGCCGCACTGGGCGGCAAGGTGGAAGTGCCCACCGTGGACGGACGCGTGCGCGTGACCATTGCCCCGGGCACACAACCCGGACGCGTGCTCAGGCTGCGCGGCAAGGGACTGCCCTCGGCCAACGGCTACGGCACAGGCGACCTGCTGGTGAACGTGATGGTGTACGTGCCCGAGAAGCTAAGCGCCGACGAGCGCCGCGCCATTGAGGCGATGCGCGACTCCGACAACGTGAAGCCCAGCGACTCGATACGCAAGCGCATATTCAGCACACTGCGCCACATCTTCGACAAATGACGCCACCCGCACACTGCGGACTTGAAATGAAAAAAATGAGTTTTCATAACAGCTGAATCAAGAAACTGCCGAAGCCGGCTGAAGTCCACGAGGACTATGCCACCGCTTCGGCTTTTTTGTCACCACATCCCCCCATAAAAAAGAAAACAACATGCGACGCAGCCACAACCACAACGTGCCGCAAATGGCGGCAACCTACACCGATTTCCTGGTGCGCGACGGCGAAGAGGCACCCTTGCTCGACTTCGTGATGCGCAAGCTTGCGGGCATTAGCCGCAGCAAGGCCAAAGCCATTCTGGCCAACGGCGGAGTGCTGGTCGACGGCAAGCGGGTGACCCGCCACGACTATGCCGTGGCACCGCGCCAACTGGTGCAAGTGAGCAAGCGGCGCGGAGCCGACAGCGGAACCCGCCAAGGCCGCCGGCAGCAACGGCAGCAATTCTTCAGAGTGGTGTATGAAGACCGCGACGTGATTGTGGTCGACAAGGCCGAGGGAGTGCTGTCGATGGGCGTGGGAGCCTCGAGCCTCAACATGAAAGACCTGCTCGACCACTACTTTGCCGAGACCCACCAGTTTTGCCGGGCACACGTGGTGCACCGCCTCGACGTGCGCACGTCGGGCCTGATGATGTATGCCAAGAGCGTGGAAGTGCAGCAAACACTTGTCAACAACTGGCGCGACCTGATAATCGACCGCCGCTATGTGGCGGTGGTGGAAGGCCCCATGGAGAAAAACCACGGCCACGTGGAAAGCTGGCTCAAGGACACGCCGTCGATGCGCATCATAAGCTCGCGCACCGACAATGGCGGCAAGTGGGCCAGCACCGACTGGCAGCTGATAGAGAGCAACGACCGCTACTCGCTCATAGAGCTGCACCTGCACACCGGGCGCAAAAACCAGATACGCGTGCACATGCGCGTGCTGTGCCACCCCATTGTGGGCGACCGCAAGTATGGCAGCGAGAGCGACCCGGCCGGACGCATGTGCCTGCATGCCTTCCGCCTGGCCTTCAGGCACCCCGTCACCGGCGAGGATCTACACTTCGAGACACCGTATCCCGAGGAGTTCACCCGGCTTTTGAAAAAGCCATAGCAGAGAGCTTGATGAGCCCCATGTGGGGGGCAAGATGGCCTGCCCACAAATAAGCATATTCGGCACAGATAAGCGGCTGTGTTTTTTTAACAGAAGAGCCGCCAACAAAAAGGAAGGAGCCGTGCAGAGAGGATTGAATCCCCTGCACGGCTCCTGCCGCTTATAGATTGGTTATTCTCAGCTAACCATTATTTCACAATTTTCTTCACAGTAGTTGAAGAACCGTCGTCGAAGACAGTGCGCTCAACCACCACGGTGCCGGCCACAGGCTCAACCACCTTGCGGCCCAGAGTGTCGTAATAGTCAACCGATACCACTGTGCGGTTAACCTCGGTGCCGTCGATGCCAGTATACTTCTTAACCACAACCTTGTTGGAGGCTGCCGACTCGCCGCGGTCTTTGATGACTGCGGTAACGGCATAGGTGAACTCCTCGCCATCGGGCAGCTGGCTGTCGACGTAGTTCTCGGCAGTCACGAGCTCGCTGTTGACCTTCACACCGTCGCGGTAAACGTTGTAACCCTCAAGAACACCCTTCTCGCCTGTGCTTGCAGGGATGTAGGTAACATCGTCGATGAAGAGCGAGTAAGCCGAGTTGGATGTGCATCGTATTGCGAAATACTTGGCACCCTCGGGCAGAGTGAAGAAGAACTTGGTCCAAGACACAGACTGGATGGCAACTTCCTCGCCCACCTGCTTGAAGCTTTCGATTTCGGTGTCGGTGGTTGAATAGAGCACCTGGAACGTCTCGGGATAAGCCTTGGTGAAGCAGCGTGCATAGAACGAGATGTCTTGCCCGATGCCAGCGAGAGCCGGAGAGATGGCCCAGTCGTTGACCACGCCCTCGTTGTAGAGGTACATGTTAGAGAGATACTTATTGCCAGAGTGTGCGGCATAGAGCTGCTTGAGCTGGTCGGTAGAGAACACTGCATTAGATGCGTCCATCACGAAGAACGACTGACGCGACTCATATTCGATGCCCGGGAGGCTGAATGTGTTGGGACCACCGATAGGCTTCTGGTCAACGTCGACAAACTTCCAATCGCCGAATGTGGTGGGGAATACAGTCTTGGTATCGGCACTCTCGAAAGTCTCGGTATAGGCAGCCGGAACTATGTTGTCGAGGTTGGGAGCTGTCCACTTGAGGCTGATGGTGCCATCGTTAGAGGCAGAGCCTTGCAGATTGATCGGGGTGGGCAGTGTGGGCAGTTTGGCAACCACAGTCACGGTGTCGGTGTAGTCGTTGGCGGCATTTTGGTCGCCATCGACAGTTACCTTGCCATAGAAATAGTTGTCGGCATCATCAAGGTTGGTGAACTTATGCTTGAACACCACTTGCTTGGCATCGTCGGCGGCAAGAGAGGCGATAGTTGTGTCGGCCACAGCCTTGTCGTTGCAGTAGAGAGTCACCTTCACGTTGCTTGCGGCAGTTGTTGCCTGGTTCTCAACAGTGACAGCCACGTCAAACTCATCGCCTGCTTCAGACTTCGAGGGAGCCTCGATGTCGGTAGCAGCCACGTCGCAAGTGACAGCCTCGTCAATCTTGATGTTGTCGAGGAAGAGGTGAGAATAGAGGTTCAGATGTCCAATCCAGCGCAGACGCACTTCCTTGCCGGCATAAGAATCAAGAGGAATAGAGATGCGGTTCCAGCCTACGTGCGGCAGCTCCTTCTCAATATAAGACTTAAGCGTGCTCCAGCTCTTGCCGTCGGTGCTGATTTGCACATCGAGCTGGTTGACGTCGTCGGTGTCGATATTGTAGGTGTAGAACGTCAGAGTGGGTTTGTTAAGACCAGAAAGGTTGACCTTGCCAGTAGAGAACGCACTGACGAAGGTGTCGAAACCGAAGAACACTGCATAGCCATTGTCGTGGTCTTGCGAGGTGAAGTCGGTTATTGACTTGTCGTTGGCAAGAGCCCACATATAGTAGTTGCTGCCCACGATTGCCTCAGCAGCCCATGCGTGGCTTGTCTGGGCATTGGCAAACGACTCAACGAAAGGCATCTTGTCGGGGTTACCCACAGGAATCATATCGGTGTAGGCACTGGCGCCGCGGCCCACGCGGTCGTTGGCATAAATCGAATAGAGCACAAACTTCTGATCACCGTCGGTTGCCTTGTAGGTGAACTTCTCGCCCGAGATGCTGTCGGCCACCACGGTCTCATTGCCATCGTAGTCAAAGGCGGCAACGGTGTAGGTGTAGACGTCGGCGTTGAGTTTAGCACCGTTGACGTCGGATGCGGGAGCGTTCCAGGTGATGTTCACAGTGCCCAGGGCACTCTTGTCTTCGGCAATGACCACATTGCGCACGGTGTCGGGGACACCAATGCCCACATAGGCGCTTTGAGTTACAGGCAGACCACCGAAGCCGTCGGCATAGGCGGTGAAGGTGTATTTATGCGAACCGTCCTTTTCGTCGGTATCGGTAAACGAGCACTGCTGTCCGGCAGCCGTAGAGCCGAATTCCTTAACCTTGGCACCGTCTTTGGCAACCACGATGCTGTCGACCTTAGAGATGGCGTCGCCCTTGATGTTCTTGGTAGGAGCCTTGAACGAGATGTTGACAGCAACGGCACCTGTGGGGTCGTTAACAATGGCAACATCGCTCACGGTGTCGGGGGCTGTTTCGGGAGTACCGGCATCAACTGCGATGTTGTCGACATAGATGCCAAACATGTTGGCATCGCTCACATAGTGAATGCCGAAATAGTAAGTGCCGTCGGCAGGAGCCTTGTAGAACACAGAGGGAGCAGCCGTCTCAAAGCCAGCAAGAGTGACAGTGTCGACAAGAGTCTGAGTCATACCCTCAACAGTGGGAGCGGTGCCCACCTTGGCCTCGAAGCGCTCTTCATAGCGCTGCTTGTTTTCGACATTGAAGTGGAAACGATAGGTCTCGCCAGCCTTGAGTTTCACAGGAGGAGTAACGAGCCAATCGTCGCCCTTGTTCTTTGCGCTGTAGGTAGAACGCATCGAAGCCGTTGCAGCAAAGTAAGCCCAAGTGCGGCCGTCATTGTTGGCATCGATGATGGTGTAGCCAGCGGCATCGGCCTCAGAGTCGAAAGTCTCTTCATAAGGAGGAACGATGGTACCAAACGACACACCGTTAGACTGGCCCCACTTAGCCGACTCCATGCCGGCCCGGGTGGTGGCCTTCACCTTGTAGGCTAGCTTGATGAAAGTGCCGTCGTTTTCAATTTTCTCGGCAAACTTGGTGTCGTAGCCGTCATACACCTGCACCTCACCAGGCATGCGCACCACAGTGTAGCGGATGCTGTCGGCATCGAAATAGTATCGGTCGGCCGATTCTGCAGCAGCCCAAGTGAGCTTTGCTGAATCACCCTCAGCGGTGAGTGTCACCTTGGAGGGAGCAGTAGGATTACCCGGACCTATAAAAGATGTGCCGGAAGTAGACTCGGGCGATGGGCCTTCGTCGTTGTAGAGGCGCACTTTGAAATTCTGGTATCCGCGTGTATTTACGGTGACGGGCACGGTTACATGCTGTCCGAAAGAGGCAGTGCCACGCACGGTGTCGGCGATTGAAGAAGCAACGGTATAAGTCACGGTGCCGGTGGCTGCGTCGCCATTATAGTAGGTGGCAGGCACATCAAACTCCACAGTACCGCTGTAAGAGCCGTTGGGGAAGTTGACCGACAGGCCGGTGGCGGCTGCCGGAGCGTGATCCTCGGCAATGGGAGTGGGGACAAACATACCGCAAACCTGGGTATTGTCGTCGTAGTTCACGATGAAAGTGGCGGCTGCTGTGGCAGTGTTAATCTCATAGAGCGACGACTTGGCGTCCTCGGTGAGCACTGCATAGAACATGCGGTCGGACTTGACATCGATAGTGGCCGAAGACACGTAGTATGGCTTGAGGCCGGTGTTTCCCACCACGGTTGTAGAACCGTCGGCGAGATTAACCTTGAGCAGTTGTCCGTTCATGTCGATTGCGTAGCCGGTGCCTTTGCTGTCGATGGCAAAACCGTTCCACTGGTCGGGCAAGTCGGCAATCTTGGTGCGCTTCGCGTTGGGATAGTCAACCGTACCAAACACATAGCCGGTGCCTTCAGACTCCTCCTTGAGGAAGCAGCCATACACCTTCTTGTCGACAGGGTTGTAAGCCACATCAGATGCGCCGACGCCTACAGGCAGGTCATCGTCGCTGGCAATGCGCTGGCCGGCTCCCCAGGTGTCGGTGTTGACAGTCCACAGGGCGTTAGAGTAACGACCGGTGCTACCCACAGCCTGGTGGCTGAAATAATAATAGGTGTGGTCGTAGCCCACACCTCCATAGTTGGCCCACACATAGCTTACCCTAGTGGTGAATGCCTGGTCTTGAGCAGTGGCGAGCTTTGCGATGCGGCTGTTGCGACCAGTGGTGGAATAAGTGGTCACCGAAGCGTGCAAGTCGGGATAAGTGGTGTTTGCGTCAGCCTTGGCAATGGGAACTGAGCTCACTAAGCTCGCAGCCTTAGTCATCGCCTTTGCCTTGACCATCACGTTTTGCTTCTTCGGGGCATCGGAAATGTAGCGAAGCGGTGTGAAAGTCTCGGAAGACTGAGAAACAGCCTTGTGGTAAACCGAAGTGGCCGAGGTGGTGTTGTGATTCACCCGGGTCTTGGCCGTTGCGTCGGGCGGTGTCGCAGCCGTGCCAGTAAATGCCAGCAAAGCCACAACCGCAGTCAACAAGAGCGTAACTTTTCTCTTCATAATTAATAATTAGTAACATTATAGGCTCTCAATAAAAACGAAGCAGGCAGCGAAGAGCCATTTTGCCGCCACTTGCCATAAATAAGATTGTAGAATTTCTCCTGATTTTGCCCCACGATAGGCAAAGTAACAGACAGTGTGAAATCAATTGCAGCAAAATTATGAAATAATAATTAAAAACCACACATTTTATTTCATTTTTTAATCAAGAATATTCAATTAAACAATAAAGTATTGTTTTCACAAAAGCCACAATATGCAAAAGCGGCACTGGCACCGGCACCCTGCCTGAGGATGCTGATGCCAGTGCCGGCAAATGAGGCCACAAAAGGCGTTAAGAAAAAATCACCGCATGCTCTTGCCTATGAGCAGGAACGACAGCAGGCTGCTGCGCTTAATCACAGCCACGGCAAGCATGGTGACCGCAATCACGGCAAAGGCAACCACCGCGGCCGTGACAAGCAGCGGCACAGTGGACAAGCCGAGCTGGCGCATAGGCTCCTGGAGCGGTGTAAGCGGGAACAAGAAGAAGTAGTGACACACATAGATGGCCAAGCTCTCGCGACCCAGCCAATTGAAATAGCGCGCTGCCGCACCCGGGGTGACACCCGGCTGCATCTCGCGGCTGCTCCACGCCTCGGCGAGTGATATCATCACTATCATGAGCGCAAAGTGCATGACAGGCATTGCCACAAACTTGACAGCTGCGGTGACGGTAGCGTTGTCGGCCCACGGCATGTCCCACGGATACACGACGGCATACCAGATGACGGCAAATGCAAGAATCGAGACCGTGATACACGTCTGGCTATGGCATGCCGCATCGAAAGCGCCACGCAGCTTGTGTGCCATTGCTCCGATCATGAACACCGGATAGAACTGGGCCAGCAGACCGAAACCAACCCAATCGACATTGGCATCCTCGTCGGCAAAACTAACCGACAGAGCCACAAGCACAGCATACACGGCAAGCATGAGCATCACTTGCAGCGAAGTGCGCCTGATTCTCGACAAGGCGAAGCTCAGCAGCCAGTAAACCAGCATCAACTCAAACAGGCACAAGGTGAACCAGTAGCCGCTCTTCCAGTAGCTTTGCAGCATGTCGGGCAGGTTGGTGGCCAGCGGCGACTGCAACGGGCTGTGCGGGAAATAGACGGTCCACAGCGTGCTCATGGTCAAAAACGGGATTATGAGCTGGCAGAAGCGCTTCTTGAGGTCGGGGCGCGCCCACGTAGCCTTGTAGGTGAAATAACCGCTAATGAAAAAGAATACAGGCATGTGCACCTGGGCTATGAGCTTGAAGGCAAAAGCCGAGTCGATGCCCCTGATGCACATGGTGAGTGCGTGGCCCATCACCACCATGAAGATGGCTACGCCCTTCAGGAGGTCGAAGTATGGGATGCGGCCCTTGGCCGCCGCTGCGGCCGGTTGTGGTTCTGTGATTGCTGACATTTCAGTCGTTGATTTTTTCGATGAATGATGGATGAATGAACGTGGTGGCAACAGCTACTACGCCACTGATGCTCACCACTACCCGGCGGTCGCCCTTGACGCGCACAAACACGCCCTCGGCGCCCTTGAACATTCCGCCAATGATTCTCACCCGGTCGCCCTTGGCAAAGTCGCCCGGCTTGGGAGTGAGATAGATGAGTTGCTCGCTGTGTGCCGACGCCACCATCATGAAGCTGTCCATCTGACGGGCAGGCACGGTCAGCGGGCGGTGTGTCTCGGCATCCATGATGTAGCGCACTGGCATGGCAGTGGTGGCCTTGTAGTGCCGCATCGACTCGGGGGAGAGACGCACAAAGATGAGGTTGTGCACACTTGGCACAAGGCGGTGGCGAAGCTCGCCGTCGCATTCATAGTGGCTCCACTTCATGGGCACAAAGCTCTCAATGCCGCGCGAGTCGAAATCGGCCTTCACCTTCATCTCGCGGTTGTAAGTCACTCGCAAGGCATACCACAAAGGTGTGGCGGTTTCACTGTCGCTGCATTGGCTCATTGCCGGGGTTGATTTGATTTACAATGTTTTGTAGTGAATAAAGTGGTTGCTGTGGCATTGACGGGCCTCCTGGGCGCGGCAAGGCTCAGTCGATGTGATAGAGCTTGCGCACGTGGCGCACGTCGTGGTCGACCATGCGCTTCACAAGGCGGTCGAATGGGGTGCGCCGCGGATTCCAGCCGAGCAGGCATTGCGCCTTCGAGGAGTCGCCCTTTAGGTAGTCGACCTCGCTTGGCCGCAGATATTTGGGATTCACCTCGACTATCACGTTGCCCGTAGCGCGGTCGATGCCTTTCTCGTCGAGCCCGCTACCCTGCCACTCAAGCTCGATGCCCGCATAGCGGAAAGCCAACGTGCAGAACTCGCGCACGGTGTGGGTCTCGCCGGTGGCAATCACAAAGTCGTCGGCCTGCGGCTGTTGCATGATGGCCCAGATGCACTCCACATAGTCTTTGGCATATCCCCAGTCGCGGCTTGCGTCGAGGTTGCCCAGATAGAGCTTGTCTTGCAGGCCGCAAATGATGCGAGCGGCTGCAAATGTGATTTTGCGGGTCACAAAGTTTTCGCCCCGGCGCTCGCTCTCGTGATTGAACAGGATGCCGTTGGCGGCATAGATGCCGTAGCTCTCACGGTAGTTCTTCATTATCCAATAGGAGTAGAGTTTGGCGCACGCATAGGGGCTGCGAGGCTGGAACGGGGTGAGCTCGTTTTGGCCGTCCTTGCAGTTCACATTGCCAAACAGCTCGGCCGAGCTTGCCTGATAGACGCGTGTGAGCTTCTCTCGGTGGGTGATGCGCAGGCCTTCGAGCAGGCGCAGTGTGCCCAAGGCATCGCTCTCGGCCGTATACTCAGGCACCTCAAACGACACTTTCACGTGGCTCTGCGCCGCCAAGTTGTAGATTTCGTCGGGCTTCACCTGCTCTATGATGCGAATGAGCGAGCTTGAGTCGGTCATGTCGCCATAGTGAAGGTTGACAAGACGCTTTTGGTTCATGTCGCGCACCCACTCATCGAGATACAAGTGCTCGATGCGCCCGGTGTTGAAAGCGCTGCTGCGCCTGATTATGCCGTGCACCTCATAGCCTTTGGCAAGGAGCAATTCGGCCAAATAGGAACCGTCTTGCCCGTTGATGCCGGTGATGAGTGCCACTTTTTGATTGCTTTCGTTCATAAGTCGATGGGCTGTTGATTAGCTAACTGCTTTGCAAACTTACTGAAAATTTTGCAAACGGCGAGGCGTTGGAGCCTCCAATTTATGCGGTTGCCGGCAGTGAATGGCACGCAATGGCGCACTACGCAACCTGCAACCAATGCCTGACAGTGAAAAAGCGACACCCGAAGCCCCCACATTGCAAGGACATTCCGGTGTCGCTTTGTCTGTGCACTCAGCTCCCACCTCAGCATGGTAGAGGCATGAGCTATGCTTTTTTTACTTAACCACCACTTTGGTGCGATTGACCACATAGATGCCGGGGGCAAGGCCGTCGACCGACGTGGTGCCAGCGTAGGCGGTGAAGCGGTTCACATCTCGCCCGGCAAGGTCATACACAGCCACTGGCGTATCAGCCTCGGTGCTCACACTGATGCATCCGTTGCCGCCCCAAGCCTTGAATGTGGCCACGCTGGGATTTTCCACTCCGCCAAATGGAGGGTTGAAGCCAGGCATCAAGTGGAATTTCACGTCGACGGTGATGTCTGTTTCTACAGAGAGGCCGGCATCTTCAAACCTGATGTTGGAAGTAGCCATGTAGCCATAGGAATTGCTGGCTGCGCTGATGTTGTAGGAATGAGTGTAGTCGAGGTTAGTGAAAACAGCCTCGCCGTTCTCGTCGACCTCCACCTTGCCCAGCACCTTATTGCCGTCGGTGAGGTCGATTATGCGCACAAACGGGCGGCCATTGGGCTGCTGCGAGTTGATAGTGTCGTTGATGAGATTGCCGTCAACGTCGGTCACCTTGAAGCGCACATCGTTGGTGTAATAGGTGACTTGTGCGGCGGGCACTGAATTGCGCTTGAGATTGAGGAATGTGGCCACAGCGCCGGCAGTGCCATAGTCCTCGCCTGCGCTGGTGTTGAACACGTCTTTACCGGCCGACTGTGCATGGATGGCGGTACCCAAGTTCTTGTCGGCCTTGGCTGTGGCATATTCAAAGCTTGCCGATCCCGAAGGCACATCAAGGTTGAGCCCCATCACTATGTCGGTTCCCGAATAGACGAAAGGCGTGCCGCCGTTGCTGAGCGGCAGCGACAACAGCGGCTGCTGTCCGTCGGTACCAAGTGTGCACGGCACCGAGTCGGCATAGGCAAGCCCCACGCGCTTAATGGCCTCCCTGTAGCCCAAATCGGCATTCAGCATGTCGTTAGACGCATTTTTCACATAAGCGGTCACAGCCACCGTGCCGGCAGTGCCGGCAGTGAGCTTGCCAGGCAGGGCAATGCTTGTTATCTTAGCTCCCGAGGGCAGCGAAGTCGACGTGGTGTAACCGTCTTTTGACGCATTGGCATCGCCATTGAGCCATTCCTTCTGCGAGAAATTGAACTCAAACAGCACCTTGTCGAGAGTGAATTTGTTGTTGGGATACTCGCTCTCATAGGCAGGGCTAAGGCTTGAACTGGTGAAAAACGGCTGAGTTGACACTGCCGGCATAGCCAAAAAATGCATGTCGGTCGTTGTGTTGTCGGTCCAAGTGAGCGTCATTTGGCTGCCGGGGCTTTCGTTGTAGTTTACGGTGTAGTCGTGTGCCTGCATCGACAAAGCACCCGTTGCTGCCGTTATTAGTAGGAGTAGATGTCTGTTCATAAACGCTGATTGCTTTTTATGATGGTTAATACTATTTTTTGCATGTTTTAGTGAATGTGGCGTGAGCGGTATGCTGCCGCCTGTTTTGCAAAGCTAACACAAAACCATGTGAAAAGCAAAATGTGGCGTTTGTTTTTTACGAAAGGCCACACGGAATCAGCGCCAGGCAGGCAAATGCCTGGTGTGGCTTATCGCTAAGGTTAGGTGGGGATTTCTCATTCAAAACTCCGAAGCAATGCTTTTATCAAGCTACACTCACGCAGGCGCATTTTATTAACCGAATATTTTGTTCCCAAATCTTGCCCTTAATTCTTCTTTTATCTCTGGATTGAGAGATTCACACTCCCTAAACGCCCCTTTTCCAATACTTGTCACACTATCAGGAATTTTTATTATTGCTGTCCGCTAAAACTCAAAAGAGCATAATTATCCTGCCCGAAGCCTTGTAAAATGGGACTTCGGGCTTGCCTTTTCAAAAAGTA
>CAVDUV010000034.1:0-13355 GCA_963612465.1 Bacteroidaceae bacterium
TGTGCCGTTGCTGAATGCCGTGCTCTCCTTGTTGATTGGCTCAAAACCCATGTCTTTCATGTAGGCCGTGCGCTCTTCAGCCGACAGCGGGGTGCTTTGGGCAAAGTCTACAAATGGCTGCTCAAGGAACTTGACGAACTTGCCGTCAACCTCGCCGAAGCCCAAAACCCTGTATTGGCTTTCGGGGAACACGCTGTTGAACAGCGCCACAGCGTCGATGTCGGGACGGAACTTCTTCAAGTTCTCCTTGCCGCGCGACACCTTCACCACGTGCTTGCCGTCTTTTGAAATGTAAACGACTGAATCCTTACCGCGGCCAAGCGGCTCTTTCGCATCGGTGAAATCGCTGACCGATGTGTGCCAGTTGCCGGTGGCTATTGCCCATCCTTTGAGGAGCTCTTTCTTCTTCTCCTCGATTCTTCTCTTTCCTTCCGCACCAGTTCGGCCATTCTTTGGGACTGCGCTTTCGCATATTCGTGAGAAAAGCACATCGACTGCACCCGCGCGTTCTCCTTCATGCACTCTTCGTAGTGCCTGCGATGGAAGTCGTTGAGAAAGAGGTCTCCAGTATCTGTTGTTTGGTGTGACATTTTCAATGTAGTTATCTATCTGGCGCAAAGTTAGGTCGTCGAAGTCACCTTTCAAAACGTTTTCATACATTTCTTTGCGCTCACGGCGTATCTCTTCCTCTTCCAACCGGCGCTGCAGTGGCTCCGATTTCTCCACCTCGTCACTTGCTCTTTCGGGATTTCTTGCTACATTTGCCTCTGACAAGGCATTCGATAGAATGTTCTTGTAGAGGGTAATACCTCCGTGAGGCTTCTGCGCTGCGGTTTGAAGGGTATTGCCCTCGTCTTGCACACGGACGAAACGAGGAAGGTATGATAGGATTGCCCGTAGACGTTAGATTTATCCCAAATTTTATTCACTTTAAATTCAGCAATGATGCAAGAACAACGGACCCACACACTATGGGCTGAAGACAGAGACTTGTTCAGTCGCATGAAGGGGCATTATGTATCTGACAACGAGAAGATATTCTTCGAGACACAAGAGAACAAGCAGAAACACCTTATGACTGTTTCCAATGACCTTGTGATGTCAGAACATAGCAATGAAGACCGCCTGTATATAATACGTTGCTGGTATGATGAATACATTGTTGGCAGCGATACTGGGGAAGAACATTTTATGAACCTTTCCGAGGCGTTGAATGCCAATCTAAAGGATTTGGGCATATTGGCAAAGGATGAAACCCTTTTCCAGTGGTTAAGACGCAGAGATTATCAGGGTGTAGAATATGATAAAAACTTTGACGACTTGTAGCATATGGGAAATCAGCGACAATATATAGAAGGCGGAGGGTTTTCTGAACATCTTTATGATGACCATCCGGGTTACGCAGCATTTTATCATAATGTCATGAAAGCGAAGATGATATTGTTGAAAGCTGACCCCGATGGGATTCGTGCTGGACTTCCTCCATTTGCTGACATTTGACCAACGTTCTTCTTCTATCTCACTCCACCCACCGAAATTGGGTGAAAATTGTGCTGTGGATGCTTCTCGCAGCCTATATAGCGTGTGTCGAAGGCAGCTGTGCCGTCGGCACGCCTGCCCTTGTGCGGCAGAATCGAGCGATGCCGAAGGCGAGCATATTGGTTGTTTTCGCCTATTTATTTCCATAGGCAGAGGGCTGAACAAGTCGCCCAAAGAGCCAATTGAAACCAATGTCTGAAAAATAACTAAAAATTATTACCATTTATTTGTCCATTTTTGAAAATTGCCGTAAATTCGTTGTACTAACCATTTATATATGTGTTAAGTTATAAAATAACCGATTAATTAAACCTGTAACATCTAACAATGAGCTATCTTAAATTTGACAAAAGCTTGATGATTAATTTGGAACAGAGTCTTTCGAAAGAGATGATTCGAACAAATCGGTCGGGAGCATATCATTGTACCACTCTGGTCGGATGTAACACGCGCAAGCAGCACGGACTGCTGGTGATACCAGTTCCTGAGCTCGATGACGACGACCATGTGTTGTTGTCGTCGTTCGACGAGACTGTGATTCAGCATGGGGCACCATTCAATTTGGCCGTGCACAAGTATGGCAACGACTGCTTCAGCCCCAACGGACACAAATATATACGCGAATTTGAATGCGAGCGCATACCCACACACATCTATCGCGTGGGAGGTGTGATATTGCGCAAGGAAAAGATATTCATCACCCACGAAAACCGCATCGTGATCCGCTATACGCTTGTCGACGCACACTCGCGCACCACACTCCAGTTCAGGCCGTTCCTCGCTTTCCGCAATGCCAACGACCTCTGTGTGGCCAATGGCGTGGCCAACCGCGACTATGCCGAAGTGCAAAACGGCATTTCCACCTGCATGTATGCCGGGTATCCCACACTCTATATGCAATTCAGCCACAAGCCTAAGTTTGTGTTCGACCCTAATTGGTACAAAGGTCTTCAGTACACGAAAGACCAGGAACGCGGACTGCCTTACAGCGAAGACCTGTATGTGCCCGGTTATTTCGAGCTCGACATCAAGAAAGGCGAGAGCATTTATTTCTCGGCGGGAACCGACGAGGTAGACACCGGCACGCTTGCCGCCATGTTTGACGATGAACTGCAGTCACGCACTCCTCGCAATAGCTTCTATAATTGTCTGAAAAACAGTGCTAAGCAATTTTATCTCAAGAATGCCGACGGCAACTACATAATTGCGGGCTATCCGTGGTTTAAGGTGCGTGCCCGCGATGAGTTTATGGCATTGCCCGGTTGCACGCTCTCGATTCACCACCAGCCCGACTTTGAGCTGATAATGGACACCGCCGCCAATGCTTTGACCGAATATATCGACCACGGGACTCTTGACCCCAACTTGCATGGGCTTGACCTTCCCGATGTTCCGCTTTGGGCCGTTTGGGCCTTGCAGCAATATTCCAAAGTGGCCGGTGCCGATGCTTGCAGGAGCCGCTATGCCGGCATTGTGAAAAAGATAATAGATTATGTGGCCGATAATAAGGCGCCCAACCTGCATCTCGACGATAACGGTCTGGTGCGCACCGATGGCACTGCCACTCCCGTCACTTGGATGGACTCTTCGAACCCCGACGGCTCACCATTGATTCCGCGCACGGGCTATGTGGTTGAGTTCAACGCCCTTTGGCATAGTGCGCTGCGCTTTGCTTCCGACTTGTTTGCCTCCGACCCCGCCTTGGCTGGCGAAGTGGCAAAGTGGACCGAAATAGCCGACCGGTGCAAGGCATCGTTTGTCGACACCTTCCTTAATGATTATGGCTACCTCTACGACTACGTCAATGGCACATATGCCGACCCCAGCGTGCGTCCAAGCATGATTATCGCAGTGGGTATCGACTATTCGCCGCTTGACCGCCGCCAGCGCAAGACGGTGCTCGACGTGGTCACCCGCGAGTTGCTCACTCCTAAAGGGCTGCGAACACTAAGCCCCAAGAGCTATGGCTACAATCCGTGGTATTTGGGCAATCCGTCGCAGCGCGAGCAGGCCTACTATCAGGGTTCGGCACGCCCATGGCTTATGGGCTTCTATGCCGATGCCTACATTAAGGTCTTCGGCATGAGCGGTGTCTCCTTCATAGAGCGCATGATGATAGGGTTCGACGACGAGATGGCACTAGGCGGCATAGGCACGCTGTCGGAGCTTTATGACGGCAATCCTCCTTACACTGGGCGCGGAGCCATAAGCTTTGCGGCCAACGTGGGCGGTGTGTGCCACATGCTGCGTCTGCTCAAGAACCTTGACCAGTGACCCCCATCCATTAGTGATAAATTAACCGAAAAGAATAACGCACTTAACAATATAACTAACGATGAAAGCTTTAATGTTTGGCTGGGAGTTTCCACCGCACATCCTTGGCGGTTTGGGCACAGCAAGTTTCGGCTTGACCAAGGGAATGGCCGAAAACGGCGACATCGACATAACTTTCGTCATCCCCAAGCCCTGGGGCGATGAACCGAAGCAGTTTGCCCGCATCATAGGAGCCAACTGCACGCCTGTGGCGTGGCGCGACGTCAATTGGGACTATGTGCAAAGCCGTGTGGGCAACGTGATGGACCCACAGCTTTACTATGACCTGCGCGATCACATCTATGCCGATTTCAACTATATGAACACCAACGACTTGGGATGCATTGAATTCTCAGGCCGATATCCCGACAACCTGCTCGAGGAAATTAACAATTACTCAATAGTGGCAGGTGTGATTGCACGCACAGTGCAGTGCGACATAATCCACTCCCACGACTGGCTCACCTATCCAGCCGGAATCCACGCCAAGCAGGTTACGGGCAAGCCGCTGGTGCTGCATGTGCATGCCACCGACTTCGACCGCAGTCGCGGAAATGTGAACCCCACGGTGTTCAACATCGAGCGCGACGGCTTTCTTAATGCCGACCACATAATCACGGTGAGCAACCTCACCCGCAACACGGTGATCGACAAATATGGCATCGATCCGGCAAAAGTCACCACCGTGCACAATGCCGTGGAGCCGCTGAGCGATGAACTGCTCAATGTGCAGATACCACCCAAGCACGACAAGGTGGTCACTTTCCTGGGACGCATAACCATGCAGAAGGGCCCCGAATATTTCGTTGAGGCTGCCTCGCAGGTGCTTCACAAGGTGCACAATGTGCAGTTTGTGATGGCGGGCGGCGGCGACATGATGGAAAAAATGATACGCTTGGCTGCACAGCGCAATATCTCTGATCGCTTCCACTTTGCCGGCTTCTTAAGGGGAAAAGAGGTGTATGAGATGCTCAAGGCCAGCGATGTGTACATCATGCCATCGGTAAGCGAGCCCTTCGGCATTTCGCCACTCGAGGCAATGCAGATGGGGGTGCCGTCGATTATCTCGAAGCAGAGCGGTTGCGCCGAAATCCTGCACAACGTGATTAAGGTAGACTATTGGGACGTCAATGCAATGGCCGATGCCATTTATTCAATCATCAAATACCCGGCCATGTATAAGCAACTGAGCGAGCATGGACTTGAAGAGGTGAACAAGATTGTTTGGAAAAAGGCAGGCGCCAAGGTGATAAACATCTACAGGCAACTAATCAACCGATAACGAATAATATATTTTAAACTGACTTACGATATGAGAGCTATTTGTTTCTACTTTCAAATACATCAGCCTTTCAGGCTCAAGAATTACCGTTTCTTCGATATCGGTAACGACCATTACTATTATGATGACTTTGCCAACGACGATATAATAACGCGCATCGCCCACCGGTCATATTTGCCCGCCAACCAAATGCTGCTCGACATCATCAAGCAATATGGCGACAGCTTCAAGGTTGCCTTCTCAATCAGTGGCACCGCCCTGGAGCAGCTGGAGCAATATGTGCCCGAATTCATCGACTCGATGAAAGAGCTTGCCGCCACCGGCTGCGTTGAGTTCCTTTCTGAGACTTATGCCCACTCGCTGTCGTCGCTCGAAGACCCCGACGAGTTTGTGTCTCAAGTAAAGGCTCACGACAAGAAGATATATGAGCTTTTCGGCCAGCATCCTAAGGTGTTCCGTAACACCGAGCTCATCTACGACGACGATATTTCGGCAATGGTGCAGTCGATGGGATTCAAGGGCGCAATCACCGACGGCGCAAAGCACATCCTCGGATGGAAATCGCCCAACTACGTCTACTCGTCGGCATTGGCCCCGAAGTTGAAGCTGCTGCTGAAAAACTCCAAGCTGAGCGATGACATCTCGTTCCGCTTCAGCAACCCCGAGTGGCCATCTTATCCGCTCACGGCCGACAAATATATCGACTGGATTGACCAATTGCCCCAGGAAGAGCAAATCGTCAACCTGTTTATGAACTATGAGACTTTCGGCGAGCTTCAGCCTCGCGAGAGCGGCATCTTTGAATTTATGAAGGCCTTGCCACGGTTTGCCGCCGAAAAGGGAATCCAATTCATGACCCCGACCGACATCCTGTCGCGCATGAAAGCGGTGGGGCAGTTGTCGGTGCCATATCCCATGTCGTGGGCCGATGAGGCTCGTGACACCAGTGCATGGCTCGGCAACATCTTGCAGCAAGAAGCTGTGAAAAAGCTCTATTCAATAGGTGAGCGCGTGCGCCTGTGCGATGACCGCCGCATCAAGCAAGACTGGTATTACTTGCAGGCCAGCGACCACTTCTTCTATATGAGCACCAAGCACAGCGACGACGGTTCGGTGCACTCTCATTACAGTCCCTACGATTCACCCTACATGGCATTCACCAACTACATGAATGTGCTTAGCGACTTCATGATTCGCGTTGAGGAGCAATTCCCTGAATCAATCGGCAACGAGGAACTCAATTCGTTGCTTTTGACAATCCGCAATCAGGAGAACGAAATCGGGCAGTTGAAACGTGAGGTGGAAATGTTGCGCAACAACATTGTCAATGATGTGGCCGGCGATTTCGAGCCAGCTACCGAAAAGAACCCCGCTGCTGAAAAGAAGGCTACGGCTAAAAAGAAACCCGCTGCCAAGAAACCGGCGGCTAAAAAGGCTGCTGCACCGAAAGCAAAAAAGCAGTAACGAATTGACCGGCAACAAGGTTTTATAAGAAAACATAGTTTTAGGCAAGTTCGGCCACCGCAACCACTCTAGGTTGGCGATGCCGAACTTGCTTTTTTCGTATGCCACACCTAACCGGAACGCTAACAGCCAGCCTTCCCCTCATGGAACGTGACTGCAAACCAATGGCCGTCGACCCTTTTGGCCGACTGCGCAGTAATAAGGGCAAAAGAAGAGACGGCAACCTGCAAGCCACAGGTGCCGTCTCTTTCAATTCCGTTTTTGAATGGCAACGGGTCAAGTTGCCATAGGGTTATCTCTTGAATTCTTTAATCACTTTCACGCTGCCGTCGGTGTAGGTGATGCGTTTTATGCACAGTCCGCTGGTTTGTTCAGTGGCTTTGCGTCCTGTTAGGTCGAAGCATTCGGTGCTTTTAACTTCTTTTGAGCCGCTTAGTGCTTCCACTTCGGTTTCTTTGTAGGCATATACCACCTTTGAACGGTTCTCCTCGCCTCCGCCGCGGTAGATGCTCTGCACGCCTATTTTGCTCCAATTCTTGTCATAGAAGTAGACTATAGTTTTGCCGTTGCTGGTGTAGAAGTCATAGTTTGTGTCGCAGAAGGGGTAGGGGATGTCGGTCATAGCGGCCTCCAGTCCCTCATATTGGTCAGGAGTGAACGTGTAGATGCTGTCGTTGTAGTAGATGTTGTAATATAAGTAGTTCTCGTTCAGTTGCTCGCCGCCAGTGCCCACTGTGGGTATCACAATGTTGAGTTGGTCGCACTTGCTCAGCTGTGTCACTTTTAGGGTGGGATCGGCTGGCACAATGGCCTTGTCTTCTTCAGCGGTGAGCTTTGGAGCCACAAATTCCTTGATGATGTAGAGGTTGCTCCGGCCTGCGTTCACTATGATTGAGCTCGGATATGCGGCCTGCAGCGTGTCGCCGTTTGCACCGCTGATGGTGAAAGCCACCGAGTCACATTGGTCATAGTTGAAATATTTGCTTCCTTTGTCGGGTGTCACCACTTTGGCATTGCCTGTGAGCAGATAGACGTGTGAGTTATACATCTTGTCAATGCCCATATATTGGCGCGTGGGCAGAATTCCCTTTCCGTCAGCGCTGAATTCAGCTCTCACCGCACCGTCGGCCAGGTCGCTGAAAATGTCGGTTATATAAGGGTGGTACGGGTCGCTGGGGGCAATGTGCACGCTCGTCATTGTGCTGGTCGTTGAGTCAAGATTAGCGGCTTTGGGGATGTATTCAAGTTTATAGGTCATTTTTATGGCCCCGGCTGGCACTTGTGCCACCTTGTCGGGGTTGATGGTATATTTTATATCATAGTCGCCCATGTAGAACCAATCGCCCGTGGCGTCGCACAGCCCTATCAGGCAGTCGTCTACTTGGGTGAGCACGTGGTCTTTCCACACAAATTTTACTGTCGTGTTTGTATTGTCGACTTCAAACGACGACGAGTCGGCGGTTAGTTTCATTCTGCGTGCATAGTAGGGGTCGCCAGCGTCGATTGCATAGATTTGCGGAGTGGCCATCACAATCGTGTCGCCACCGGCCTTGGTGCATTTTAGCCATGGAGAGCCCAGCCCCCAGACGTAGGCTTGCGATATAGGGGCTTGCACGTAGATGTATCCGTCGTTGCCTTCTACCACGCCGCCCAGGCCGCCATCGACCACTTGCGCATACACGTCGCCAAATCCAAGTCCGTAGGAATTGGAATTAACATACATGTTTTCAAAAAGCTGTCCGGCTGGGGCGTTGCTGATTGGTGTCTCTGTCGTGGCTTTCTTGGGTGCTTGTCGTGTTGCAAACCTGTGGCTCAGGTCGCTTATTTCCCACATTCCAGCCTTGATGGGAGTGTGGTTTTGTGGCACTTTTCTGATGTTGAATGACTGTGTTGCCGTTGCTGAAATAGCTACTGCGCAAAGGCATAAGAGTAAAGATCTTTTCATAAGCTGTGACTTTTAAATCTATAATTTGGCTAAGTTGGTGCAAATATAGTCAGATAAATTTAGATTCGCAAGTTAATAGTGTGTTGTTTGTGGCGAAGTGAAATCTATTCGCCGTGTTGGCTTTCACTTTTGTAGTCTTAGCTGCTCTGACGGCTGACCCCGGTTTTTGCTGTGATCCATTTACCGGAGCCCAGTCTGGCAAGGAAAATCAAACCGCGCACGCACAACTCAATGCACATGGCTGTCCAAACGCCCTTCAATCCGTAGCGCGGGGCAAGGGTGGCTGCAAGCGTCAAGCGGACTCCCCACATGCTGGCAAAGTTCATCACGCATGGTGCAACCGTGCTGCCTGCACCCACAAACACGCCATAGCTTACAATGGCGGCTGCAAACAGCGGTTCGGCCCAAGCTTCGATTCTAAGCACTTGTGCGCCGAGATCCACCACCTCAGGCACGGGCGACATCATGCTCATCATCAAGTCGGCTCCCACATATAGCAATCCGCCCATCAGTCCCATTACCACCATGCCGGCAATCACTGTGAGTTTGGCAAAGCGTTTTGCCAGGTCTTTCCGCCCAGCTCCTAGGCTTTGACCAATCAGCGTGGTTGCGGCATCGGCCACTCCCGTACCGGGCATGTAGCAAATGCTTTCGGCCGTTACGGCAAAGGCGTTGGCGGCTATTGCGATTGTTCCTAATGGGGCCACAATGCTTGTGATCAGTATTTGTGCACTGTTCATTACCACATATTGCATGCCCATGGGTAGGCCTATTTTCATGGCCTTTCTCACGCACCATCCCTTGGGGGCAAAGCTGCCGTTGCGTCCCTTTATCCGCAAATCGGCCGACCGTGTGGCCAGGCAATACAGCATCGCGCCACATGTTGTAATTGTAGCCAAGGCTGTGCCCAGAGCTGCCCCCGTAACGCCAAGTCCGGCACCGGGCATGCTCAAGTGGATGTTCCACAGCGTAATTGTATGGGTGGGGTAGATGAGCAGGTAGTTGAACACCACGTCGAGCACACACATTAGCAGGTTCATTATGCTTGGCAAGTTCATGTTGCCGCTGCACCTGAGCATGCTTGCTCCAAGGAAGTTGAGCACTATCACAGGCAGACAAGCCGAGTAGATGGCAAAGTAGGATGTGGCTTTCTCACACACGCCCGCTTCACCGCCTAGCCAAATGGGAAGCCAGTGGCTTATGGAGCAACCGATTGCCGCCATCGCAAGGCCTGCTATCACACACACAGTGAGCGATTGACGGAACACGCTTCGGGCTTTCTCGGCATCATTGCCTCCTATGCAGTGGGCCACTTGCACGGCAAAACCCGTTGCAATGGCACTTGCCACACCGCTAAACAGCCATGTGGTGGTCGATATTATGCCTATGGCGGCTGAGTCTTCAGCCCCAAGCCGTCCCACCATCGATGCGTCGATATATTGCATGGCCACGTTCGACACCTGTGCCATTATGGCTGGCATGCTGAGCTGAAGGGTCAGTTTAAGCATCTGGCTTTGCGTCATGCGCTGGCCATTGCGAATCATGTCGATTAAGCTTGACGTAGCTTTAGTTGCCATTGTTCCAGATAAAAAAGTGTGTATTTGTTGAAAAGCAGGGACAAAGTTAGCAATCTTGTGTTAAACGGCCAACCATCCCTTGCGGCAAATCCACACTTTGCGCCAATTCTCTGCCGATGAGGGGCGAATGCATTATCATGGGCGATGTTATTATTGTTTTTGTGGTTGTGGCATTTGGCCGTAATATGTGTAATTCTATCAGTAATATGTCTACATATGTTTGTGTTTGGTTATCGTATTTTTGCACCATGAATAAATACATGTGAAAAGAGCTATGGAAGAAATTAGAATCGACGTAACAAAACAGAGTACAGAGGAACAGGAGCTTGCCGTCCGTCAGGCGCAACTCATTCATCAGTTCAACCATGCCATGCCATTCTCTGATGAATGGTGGAGCTTGCAAAAGGATATTTTCAATGGAAAGTTGGGCGAGGGCTCCATCGTGGTGCCGCCGCTGACGGCAGTGCGCCCTCACATGGTGAGCATCGGGCGTAACGTCACGGTGATGAACGGTTGCCTGATGATGTCGGCTGGCGGCATCACCATTGAGGACGGTGCGCAGATAGCCGCCAATGTGCAGCTCATCAGCAACAACCACGACCTCTACGAGCGCAATGTCATCACCTGCCGCCCCGTACGCATTTGCAAGGGCGCGTGGATTGGGGCGGGAAGCACCGTCCTCTCCGGAGTCACGGTGGGCAAGCATGCCATCGTAGGAGCAGCTTCGGTGGTGACGAAGTCCATCCCCGACTATGCAGTTGCCGTGGGAAATCCTGCCAGGGTCATCAAGTATCTCGACAAGGAGAAGTTTTAGGGCAAGTAAAGGGATAAGAAACAAACAAAATACAGGAACATAATGAATATCACAGTAATCACGGGCAGTGCACACCGCCAAGGAACGTCGGCTTTGCTTGCCGATAAGTTTGTGGAGGGCGCAAAAGAGGCTGGCCACGAGGTGTTCCGCTTCGACGCTGCGTTCAAGAATATCCATGGTTGCATAGGTTGCGACACTTGCAACAAGAAGGCAGGCGGATGTGTGTTCAAGGATGATATGGAGGAACTCAATCCCCATTTGCTCGAAGCAGATGTCGTTGTCTTTGTATCACCCATCTACTACTTCAACATCAATGCTCAGTTGAAGAGTGTCATTGACCGCTTCTACGCCAACAACTCTGCCTTGCAGGGCAAAAAGAAGACAGCCCTTCTGCTCTCTATGGCCGATGTGTCCGCAGCATCGGCCGAAGGACCAGAATATTTCTACAAGCACTTTGCCAACTACATGGGTTGGGAGAACCTCGGCGTTATTTCCGCCACCAACAGTTGGACCCGTGCCGACATGGAGAAGACAGACTTCCCGCAGAAGGCTTATGAATTAGGCAAAAACTTATAGTTGAAAGGTAATGAAGACATTGAACAAGAAAGACGTGATGATTCTGACCGGTGCCGGTCAGATAGGTATGGCGATAGCACGCCGTATGGGCTATGGCAAGAAAATCATCGTCGGCGACAAAAGCATAAGTAATGCCGAGGCTATCACCAAGACTATGAACGAGGCTGGCTTTGATGCCGTAAGAGTGGAGATGGACTTGTCGTCACGGGAATCCATCCTGAGCCTGATAGCCGAGGCACAGAAGTATGGCGACATCTCCATGCTGGTAAATGCCGCAGGAGTATCACCGAGTCAAGCCTCTATAGAGACCATTCTCAAGGTAGATCTCTACGGCACAGCGGTGTTGCTGGAGGAAGTTGGCAAGGTAATAAAGGAAGGGGGCGTAGGAGTGACTATCTCCAGCCAGTCGGGACACCGTATGCCCGCCCTCACCGCCGAGGAGGACGAACTGCTTGCCACCACGCCCACCGACCAGCTTCTCAATCTCGACATTCTGCAACCGCAGAATATCCGCGACACCCTGCACGCCTACCAAATGGCAAAGCGGTGCAACGTGAAGCGTGTGATGGCAGAGGCTGTGAAGTGGGGAGAGCGAGGCGCGCGCATCAACTCCATCTCGCCGGGCATCATCGTCACGCCTCTGGCGTTAGACGAATTCAACGGACCGCGCGGCGACTTCTACAAGAATATGTTCGCCAAATGTCCAGCCGGTCGCCCTGGCACTGCCGATGAGGTGGCAAATGTGGCAGAACTATTGATGAGCGACCGTGGCGCATTCATCACCGGCTCCGACTTCCTGATGGACGGTGGTGCCACTGCAGCCTATTTCTACGGAGAGTTGAGACCCTAAGTAAAACGTTGGAAATCCATAACAATTATGAGAAAGATTATTTACGCCTTTGTCCTGCTGGCAGTATCATCGATGAGCCTTATCGCTTGTGCGCAGGGCAAGGCTTCAAAAGAACAGAGCAACATGAAAGAGAACAAGAAAGTATTGGTAGCGTATTTCTCGCGGACGGGTGAGAACTACAGCGTGGGAAACATCTCGAGGGGCAACACGCAGATAGTTGCCGAGATGATAGCAAAGGAAACTGGTGGCGACCTTTTCCAAATAGAGCCAGTCGTGGCCTATCCCGACAACTACGACGAGTGCGTGAACCTTGCCAAGAAGGAACTTAACGACAAGGCACGCCCTGCGGTGAAAGGTGACGTGAAGGCTGAGGATTACGACGTAATCTTCATCGGTTATCCCAACTGGTGGGGCGACATGCCGATGCCCGTCTATACGTTCCTCGAAAAGCACGACTGGCAAGGCAAGACCATCGTACCCTTCTGCACCCACGAGGGCAGCGGACTGGGCAGCACGGCGAGCAAGTTGCAGTCGGCATGTAAGGGTGCCAAGGTTCTGAAAGGTTTTGCTGTTTATGGACACACGGCACAGAACAACCGCAAGGATACGGAGAAGTCTACAAACAACTGGCTGCACGGTCTGCAGTTAGCACAATAACGTAACTGTCAAAAGATTTACAAGAATATGAAACCATACATTGTCTGCCACATGATGGCATCGGTGGACGGTCGCATCGACTGCGCCATGACCGAACAGATTGACCCTTCCAATGCTTACTATGACGCATTGGAGCAACTCGATTGTCCCACAACCATTGAAGGACGAGTAACCAAGCAGATACACTTTGCTCTGCCCGAGCCTTTCGTAGCCGCATCGCCCGAACCTATCGGACGCACCGCCTTTCATAAGGCTGCCGAAAGCAGTCATGGCTATGATGTGGCCATTGATACGCACGGCAAACTGCGTTGGCCAAATGCACAATACGGTCGGCCGCA
>CAVDUV010000035.1:0-12197 GCA_963612465.1 Bacteroidaceae bacterium
GAAATTTCAGAAAAGGATGGACGGATGCCTTTCATTACGTATCCACCGCTGACAACAAATGATGGTGTTGCAGAATATGTAAACGACAAAGAAGGAAACACGTTGAAATCATTGCGTTTTATCGGCGTTGCGGTATTGTCCTCATATCGTATTAATGCATATTCACCTCGCACGCCACTTTCATAATATATTTTTTTCACCTGGCCAGACACGCTTGCATAAGCGGCTGACACACCATCGTGCAAGCGGGTAGAATTATCGTAGGGCAGGCCTTGCTGAGCGTCGTATTTGGCAAAAGAATATCCGTTATTGGTAATATATGAATGCTTGGTGCCTAACTGAATTCTGCATGCGGGCGCCAACTGCTTTGCGTAGTCTACATTAAAAGTGTATACATTATATCTGTTTCTGCCTTCAATGTAAGCATAGGGTGCCGCACCGTTTGTAATGTTGTTGTCAACCCGTGAAACAGAATTGATATATCCGCCATTTATAGTAAGCGAATACGATTTTCCTAAATGAAGATATTTCAACACAATATCGTGAGTAGTATTGTTGTTGGTGTTATTCTGCTTGGTGTTCAGCGCCACATCATCTTTATTCAAGAATGAGTACGCTTCTATAACGTCTGTATTATTTGCATTACGGTTTGCGTCAAAGATATACTGCAACTCAATGGAGTTGTTGTTATTAAATGAATAGCAAGACGACAGTATCAAATTATGTTTGTTACTTATGCTGCCAGTCTTGTTAGTCGAACTGTTGTTGCCCAATACATCTTGATTAGCGGTATCGTATATAGTGTATTTGTTGGTTGCCGATTCTACTGATGCCAAATGTTTGAAGGTATATGAACCAAAGCAATTCCAATTTCCTTTTTTGAAATTTATATCTGCGGTTTGCGAGTTGGAGTAATCTTGGGCGAAGGTAGACGTATGCCTAACTTGTGAGGACAAATGTTCCTTGATGTCTGAAACTGTCTTGATTTTTATCACAGCATCATAGTCGGCACCATACACTGATGAGGCATGGGGTACAACTGTCATTTCTTTTATTTGCGACGGACTGAGTCTGCTGATTTCAGACATACTTCTCACCTCACGCCCGTTGAGCATTATCAGTATGTTGCCTTTTCCCATGATGGCGATGCTTTCATTATTTGTCGTGACAAAAGGAAGAAATGACATTACTGAAAATATATCCGGCTGTTTTTCAAGTGATGTACCAGATACCGTCAGTTTATATTCTCCATTTCTATAAACGACTTTACGTTTACCAACAACCGTAACTTCATTCAATTCTTTGGAATTTTCCTCCAATGTAACCACAACGTTATTGCCCCCTGCGGCTATGCTGTCAACTGAAATCTGCTTGGTCTTATATCCAAGTCCGGAAAACTCCAGAAAGCACTTTTTGCAATTCTTGTCATAGGCAATTCCGAATTCTCCATTTTCTTCTGAAATTGTTCCTGCAACAAATGCCGAATCTTGTCCGGCTTTAAGAACAACAATCATAGCCGGCAGCGGTTCTCCGTTCTTGTTTTGTATGATTCCGTGAACCTGTTGTGAAAACGTGGGTATTGTAGCAAACAAGAGGAGAATTGCAATAAATATTCGCATCATCTTACATTATTTTAGTGCAAATTTACCCCCCCCCTAGTGGTTTGGGTTTATAAAAATCGGCCCAAATCATGGTAAAATTGCACCGTGTGTATTATTTTTCAATAAAGTGGGGCAAATTTACCATACGAAATGCCTAACTTTATTCGCATAATAAAATAAAAACAGAGCAAATGAATGACGTTGCTATTAATTTAACGACAACAACTCAAGGGGGCGTTGAGGTTCCACAATACAGAATCACATCTGCCGATTCAGATGTGGATCTATTTCAGATAGATGATATTGGATGCTTGTATGACACATACCCGCAACTTTCAGGCAAGAATTTTATGCATGCACATAATTTCGACATGATTCTATGGGTAAAGAAAGGTCGAGGTGTCCATTACGTGGATTTTGAAGAATTCGATGTAAATGACAATATTATTTTCTTTTTGTCATCCTACAATATCAACCATCTTTCAACAATCGGCAAGCCAGAAGGATACGCAATAGTTTTTACCCCGGATTTTCTCAATCATTTGGATCCCTCTATTGTAAACAAAATACGCCACCTGCTTTTTAATCGCAGGAAAGGGGCAAACTATTGCAATGTTACTCAAGAGGCAAGTGTGAAATTGCAAAATATTGTGGAACGTATGAATGAAGAGCAAACCTTGGGAAGCAATAATTTTTTGCACAATACTTATAACGCTACGCTTTTGACTGACTTTATCGTAACGTCTATTAGGTGTTGCCAATGGAGAGGAAATGATGTGCTTTTGAACACGGGTCAATATGCAGAGATATATTCCAGATTTATTGAGGCAGTGGATGATAATTACACAACGATGCATACAGTTAAGGGCTATGCATCGCTTTTAGGCGTTTCGAAAAACGTCTTAACTAAGAGCACAAAACAATATGAACAATTAACTCCCCTGGAAATTATAGACGACAGAATTATAGTAGAAGCTAAACGCTTATTGGCATGTACCACATTGCGCATTAAAGAAATATCCTCAAAATTAGGATTCGAAGACCCTTCCTATTTCAACAAGTTTTTCAAAAAAATAGTAAAGGTTACACCTGCCGACTTTAGAGAAAAGTATTAAGCAGATTCTACCAACTTGTGAACGCGAAGCGTAAACATAAAAATCAGCACATTTGATACGCGTTGGCGGGGCACAATAATCCGATAATGCCACAGAGGCATTAATTAGTTACGGGTATTGCAGGCCATGTTGCTTAAAAGCTTTGGCATCCAAGTCCTTTAATCCCACATCGTTCAGTTGTTGCAATTCGTTATGGTCGTTCACATACAGCCTTTTGTGCCATTTAAACTGCTTGTTGCCTAAGGCATATTCGTTTTGCAGCTTTGGGGTAGAAATTCCGGCTAAGTCAAGCAGCGTGTGGAACACGACCATATTGGTCGACACTGGCACATTGCTGTGAGATTGCAACTGTTGGCGCTTGCCGGGGAAAATAGCTGAATATTGTGGTGACGTCCACACAAGCAGCGGCACGCGCAACTGATAGTAAGTGGGCACGGGTGACGCATGCAGAAACCGGCCTCGACTGTCGTCGAATATGTCCTCGCCATGGTCGCTGGTGTAAAGTACAGTTGAGGCTGCTCCGGTTTTTGCCACAAGACCTATCACATTAGATATCAACTGGTCGGTATACCTTATGGCATTATCATATGAGTTAACGAGATTGGCGCGGTAATTGGCCATTGCCGCCGGTATTGTGAACGGTTTGTAGACGGCATCTTGTGCCGGATAGCGGTCGTTATAATTAAAGTGCGAACCATAGCAGTGCAACACAATCAGCATCTTTCCACCATTGAAAGTTTTAAGTTGCTTTTTCAAGGCGTCAATCAAGTCATTGTCATAGGCATTGGCCGTGATGGGTAGGTTGTCTTTCAGAAAGACAACCTCGTTGGCCTCTTGACCGAAGAAGTCAATAAACGAGTTGTTGCGGCGCTGGTTGGATATGAATGCTGTTTTAAACCCAGCCTCCTTAAATGCGGTGATTATGCCTTTACGGTAATATATGCTGTCAAACGGTTCTGTGCCTATCGATGAAAGTATCATCGGCACGCTTTTATGGGTGGTGTTAGACATTGTGATGGCATCTTTGTAAATCACCAGTCCGGTTTGTTTCGAAAGGCGTGGGGTGGTGTTTCGCTCATATCCGTAAATGCCAAAATTGTCAGCTCTGGCGGTTTCACCAATCATCAGAACATAAATCTCAGGAATGCTGTCGGGGTGGACTGATTTTGCATCATACTTAAATGAGGCCGATGTGGTGCCGTAATTGGCCGTCTTAATGCTGCGGTCAATGGCAAGTCCCAAGTTGTAGCACACATTGACGGGGAAAATGTCGTTCCTGATTCTGAATCCCGGATTGATGAAATAGTTTAATGCAGTGGCTGATGAGGCTAAAATGAGCAGGATAAGTGCATACTTCCTTTGGTTGACCCTGAAGAGCGCACTCAACTTTTCTCGGTTGGCCAACGAAAACAGTGAAATCACAATTCCCAAGCCATACACTATCACGACAGTAAGGATTGCCACATATAAATTCCCCAGCAACTCATCAACCTCAGTCACATTAGTTGTGACCACGTTGAGAAACATATCGACGGCTATTGGCGACTCGCCATATAGGAATAGCAGCACAGTCTCAAAGGCGTCGAAGAAAATAAATATGAACAACCACCAAAATGCTTTTCCAGGCTTTGAGGGGAGTGTCAATATCAGCCAGTAGACCGCCATTGGCAATACAATGCTGCATATCCTTGACAAGCAGGGCTGCGGCTCAGTGAAAAACATTGCCAAATTAGGCACTAAGAGCATTATCAGAAATGCCCAAAAGGCAGTATACTGGTTCTTGAATAAGAATTTATAGATTGTATTAAAAAGCTTCATTGATGTTAAAGATAAATGAGTTTTGCCCCTTTTTGCCCATACCGAAGTCAAGGCGCACGTTTACCCTGTCTTTGAACGCCCATCGGTAACCGATGCCACAGTTGGGTAGCAGATGGTTAAGGCTGCCTGCATTGTGAAACACGCTGCCAGCACCCAGCCACACAGCTATGCCATTGCGACGCCACACGTGTTGCCTGAGTTCAACCAAGGCTGTCATAATGTGCTTGTCGCGGTATCGGCCTGTGTAATAACCGCGCATACTGCCGGTTTCGCCAAGCTGCGACATTGTGGCCCACGACGGATTGCCGAAGTTGAATTTTGTGTATAGCTGTGTGGCTATGATGCCGCCTTTCCACACCTTGTGATACACATTGGCCGTGAACTCGGTGGTGGAGTAGGCATAGTTGTTCCAAAGCCATTTGGGGTGAAATATTTGCCTAAGCTGCACATACACGCCTTTATAGGCATTTGTGATCAGGTCGCGAGTGTCATATTCGAGTGTGATACCAAATCCATAGCTCTTTACCGTCAGGTCTTGATTGTCAATGAGCTCCATCCGATCAAAGTCGCTGGCCTTCACATATTGCCAGTTGGCCACCGCACCGGCATACAAGCCCTTGGTCAGCCTAAACAGATATTCCAGATTCAGACCGAAATGGCGGAAATTCATTTTCGACTTGTTATTGTCGTTGTCGCAATTGTCATAGCCAATGCCCCATACGTAGGTGGGCATATAATAGAACGACAGGTCGTAGTTGAGCCTTTGGGCATCGTTGTGCAGCAAGGTGTTGCCTCTGAGTCCCACTAGCGCAAATGAGGAAGTAGACACATCGCCATACATCGTCACATTCGATGGCTGTATGGTGGTATCACTGTTGGCAACACGAAAGAATCCTGACCCTACCAATCCAATACCAAACTTTGTGTCGGAGCTGTAATGCGGACCTCCGATAATGCTAAGTTTAAATTTCTTCCCGTTCATTCCGCTATCGTCCTTCGAGAAGTAGTTCATTATCTTTTTGAAAAATCCTGTTTTTTGCGGCGCCACTGTTGCAGCAGTGTCGGCCGAAACGGAAATATAGCTGCTGTCGCCGTTGCCAACGGTTAAAGTCATGGCATCATTGGCGGTGGCGTTTAAGCCACTGCATGTCAGCATTAAAATTGTCAGGAATAATATTGTTCGCATTAAGAATCGCACATTTAGAACTACAAAGATAGCAATTCTAATCTGTAAGTGCGGCCATTAGCTGTCTTTTTGTGAAATTTGGAACAATAAAGGTTCCAAAGATTCTAATTAGCAATGTTGGGCAAACACCTAACCTTTTGTGGTCGGCTATGCTGTAATAGTTGTTTTTCGAAAAAAACAGCCACTGTGGCATTGATATCAATCATGAAAATTCATCAACATCGCAATAATTGTGTAATTTCGCATCATGATTAATATTTTGAACAAAAGTCATATTGTGGTTTTGATTCTTATGATGGCGTTATGGGCTTGCGACAACCATAAAGAGGCAAGTCCACAAGCCACAGTTGACTACACGGTGTGCTGCAAATTAGACAAAAAAGTAGCGAAGGATTCGGCAACGCTTTATGTGGTAGACAATGCCCTAAAGCGTAAGCGGATGCTAAACAAGCAGGGACAACAAAAGGGTGGACTGTTCACATTTACCGGCCAAATAGACGAGCCGCACGTGGCCATAATAAAATTCAAGAACGAGAAAACTCCATTCTATTTTGTGCTAGAACCCGGAGAAACAAAGATTGAATTCACGGCACGGCAAGTAATCATTTCTGGCGGCAGGCAGAACCACACGTATTCCCAATTTATAAATGCCATTAAATCGTTGCAAAAACAGCGTAAGACCAACTTCAAAGCTTATTGTATGGCTGCTAACGACTCCACGCTCAACGGCAAGAGCGAAGAGGCTTTCAAGCTGGTAGACCATCAGTTGTTTGATTCAATACAATCTGTTTGCCTCCGGCACATGAACACAGGCGACCAGGCATCGCTTATCATTAGGGAACGCTACTTGAATCTTTTGGACAACAAGAGTGTCTCTAAACTAACAAAATAATTGAACCGAAGAAGGGTAGTGCACCTAAGCATGAAGTATCTTATAAATGAGCTCTTTCAGCAGTGCGCTGGAACTTTGATGCGAATCAATTCCCTTGCCCTTCACGTCACACTCCCGCAAATAGCTGATGATGTTGACACAAGAAACTGTACTGTAGTGCTTTGCCGCGTCAACAAATTTGCCAATCCTGAATTTTGACCGGTTGCTGCATTGCTCCATAAGCCCCTCCAGGCTTTTGTCGCGACTTGTGCGCACGAGCAACACGTTGGAAAAAAACGAAAACAAGGCTCCCACAACCGATTTCATGACCTGCTCATTGGCGTTTTTCTCATAATAGTCAATTATGCGAAAAGCCTTGGCACCATCGCGCATAATCAAAGCATCCTCCAATTCAAAGTTGTTATAGTCTTTGCTTATGCCCACATTGCGCTCAACTAATTCCGGTGTTATGCGGCGAGTTGAATCAACCAGCATTTTAAGTTTGTCAATCTCCCCAAACATGCGCGATAAATCGGCCCCTATGCTCGCAGCCAGCATAGCCGTTGATTTTGCATCAATTGAGCATCCCGATTCCTGCACGTAATCACTTATCAACTTAGGCAATGCATAGTCTCTAACCTTGGGGGAATCAAACACAATGCCGGTCTTGCTGCGAGCGAGCTCGTCGGTAAAAGCTTTGGCATTGATGGCCCCGCCTTTGTTGCAAACCACAAGAATTGTGCTCTCGGCAGCGCTTTGGGCATAGAATTTCAAGTCGTTAAGCGTTCCTTTTCCACCGCCTTTTCCCACATTTTGAGCTTCCTTTAGCACCACCACCTGATACTTCGACATTACAGGATAGCGCTTGCATGAGCCTATCATTTCCTTGATGTCGACTTCATTGCCATACACAACAGTTAAATTGAAATCTTGCTCTTCTTGGCTCAGGGCATTGCTGATAATAAGCTCTGTCAATTTGTCGATATAGTATGACTCCTCGCCTTGAAGCACATAAATGCGGTGGAATTTATGGCTTGTGATCTCACTTTTGAGCGAGGCAAAACTAACGGTACTTTTCTTTGGAGGCATGTTTGGTGAAATTAAAATGCTGACTTTGAATTATGTCTAAATCAGTCCATTCGTGATTTGTAGTCCTGATAGGTGTATTCCCTTAGTTTGTCGACAGAGCCGTCGGCGCGTTTCAATACGATTGACGGATGCTGGATGCCATTAAACATGTTGGTCTTGACCGTGGTGTAGTGGTTCATGTCTTCAAACGTCAATCTGTCGCCAGGGGCGAGTTCATGATCAAACGACCATTCACCTATGAAATCACCACTCAGACACGAATTGCCGCCTATGCGATAGGTGGGGAATGCCTTGTCCACGTGGTCAAGTGCTTGTGTTATTGTGGGCTTGTATGGCATTTCAAGGCAGTCGGGCATGTGGCATGCAAATGAAACATCAACAATGGCTGTCTTTATGCCGCTGTTTTCAACCACATCAACTACAGAAGCCTCCAAATCTCCTGTTCGCCAGCAAAATGCACTTCCTGGCTCAAGTATCACTTCAAGATTCGGATAGCGGTTTTTGAATGCCTTGAGCTGCTTAATCAAGTGCTCAATGTCGTAGCCTTCGCGTGTCATCAGATGGCCCCCGCCCATGTTTATCCATTTAAGTTGCGGGAAGTACTTACCGAATTCCTCTTCAACTGATTGAAGTACTGTAGCTAAATCGTAGGACGTTGATTCACACAAGGCATGAAAGTGAAACCCCTCGATGCCTTCGGGCAAAGTACCCAGCCGTTCACAGGTGACGCCAAAACGCGAGCCGGGTGCACACGGATCGTAGATGCCTGTGTCTACAACAGAACACATGGGATTAATTCGCAATCCGCATGATATTGTGTCGCCTTCGTTGTTGCTGTTATGCGCCTTTACCAGTGGCATGTATCTCTCGGCTTGCTCTACAGAGTTGAAGGTGATGTGGCTGCTTCCGCTGATAAACTGGTGGATAGTAGTGGGGGTATACACCGGGCAATAAGTGTGTGCCTTGCAATGCAACTCGTCTACAGCCAATTGCATTTCATTCACTGAACTTGCAGTGGAGCATATCCCGTATTCCCTGAAAATGGGAAAAGTCTTCCACAGGGCATTGGCTTTGAATGCCATGATTATCTTAACATCCGCACGAACCATAACGCTTTTAATCAGCTCAATGTTTCGCCGCAATCGGTCTTCGTAAACGATGTAGTATGGTGTAGCAATTTGTGACATATTCGGGATATATTATAAGATTGTGAACTTAGCGAATTTAAGTAGCAGCTTTTTTTGCTCAGTGTTTTCAAAATCCACTGTTATTGAATGGGATGCCGACGAGTCATCAACCGATACGATTACCCCACGGCCAAAGCGGTTATGGATAATTGTTTTCCCCACAGCCACTTCGCCAATTGTGTGGCAAGTAGCTGACTCGGCACCTATTATTGGAGTGCGGACTGGTGATGGGGTGGTTGTGGCACTGACCCTTCTTGAAGGCTCGTCATATTCAAGGGAATTGGTGCGGTGATATTGCGTTCGGGCACTGTTGAAGTCTATGCCTCCCTTAGGGTGACCATAGAACTGTGAAGTAGGGGTGCTCGTTTGCTGCAGAAACTGCGTGTCGATGTCAGATATGAAGCGGCTTTGTGTGCATGATTTGTTTTGGCCGTTAATAAAACGCTGTAGGGCATAGGTTATAACGCAGTTGTCTTGTGCGCGTGTTATGGCCACATACATTAGGCGGCGTTCCTCCTCTATGCCGGCCAAACTGTCGCTACTCATTTTTGACGGGAACAAATCTTCTTCAACGCCCACAATTATCACATTCTTGAATTCCAGTCCCTTTGCGGCATGAACGGTCATCAGTGTCACGCGGTCTTCATCGCCATCGTCCTGGTCTTGGTCGGTGGCTAGTGAAGCCTGTTGCAGGAAATCAATAAGTTGAGCGTCTAGCCCTGCTTCTTCCGATTCTTCTACAAAGCTGTTTATGGCACTAAGTAGCTCGTTAATGTTTTCTTGGCGACTTATGTTTTCGGCCGACTTGTCGCCCGACAGGACTGCAAGCAGGTGAGAGTCGTCAATTATCTTTGTGGCTGTAACAAATGCATTATTCCCGTCGGCATTAAAGTCAATAAAACTGGTTATAAGTCCCTTGAACCCCTGCAATTTCCCTAAAGTGCCCTTATTCACACCCAACCCATGCTGGGCCGGATTGCAAATCACATCCCACAGGCTCACGTTGTCATGTATGGCGCATGTCTGCATCTTGTTGAGCGTGGTTTCCCCAATGCCTCTGGCCGGATAGTTGATTATGCGCCGCAGCGCTTCGTCATCATTGGGGTTGACGGTAAGTCTAAAGTATGCCAAGGCGTCTTTAACCTCTTTTCGTTGGTAAAACGAAAGTCCGCCATATATTCGATATGGTATGCTGCGCTGCCGGTTGCCGTGCCGGTCTCGCTTTCCGCCATTACTGAAAGCCTCTTCCAGTGCTCGGGATTGGGCATTGGTCCTGTAGAGAACGGCAAAATCGCTGAAAGCATACCCTCCGCGCGCTCTCAGGCTCATAATTTGATTAGCCACAACATAACTTTCTTCGTAGTTCGACGAACATTCAATTACCGGAATACGTGTCCCGATTTCATTTTCCGAGAAAATGTGCTTTGCAATTTGCCGCTTGTTCTTTTCAATTAGCGAATTGGCTGCTGAAATAATAGTTTGCGTAGAACGATAGTTCTGCTCCAGCTTAAATGTCTTTAATCCGGGAAATGAGTCGCCTAAATTGAGTATGTTGGATATGTTTGCACCTCGAAATGAGTATATACTTTGTGCGTCATCACCCACCACGCAAATGTTATGCTGCAAATTGGCTATTTGACGTACAATCAAGTGCTGTGCGAAATTTGTGTCTTGATACTCATCCACTAGTATATACTGGAAAAACTCTTGGTATTTATTCAGCACATCGTCATTGTCGCGAAGTAGCACATTGGTGTAGTAGAGCAGATCGTCAAAGTCCATGGCACCAGCCGTGCGGCAACGGTTGCAATACCTGTTATAGATATCATAGAAGCATGGTATTTGCATCTTGTTGTCTTCCTCTCTAAAGTCACGGTTGCTGGCATAGTCGGTAGGGGAGAACAGCAGATTCTTCACATATGAGATGCGCGATTGGAGCATTGACGGCTTATAGATTTTCTCGTCTAAATTCATCTCCTTTACTATATGCTTAACCAGTGATTTTGAGTCGGTTGTATCATATATTGTAAAGTCGTGCTCAAATCCTATCTTACGAGAGTTAATCCTAAGTATTTTTGCAAATATTGAGTGGAATGTACCCATCCATAACTGAGAGGCAACAGCATTGCCCACCAGCGGTGCTATGCGTTCCTTCATCTCCCTTGCGGCCTTATTGGTGAATGTCAGCGCCAAAATCCTATAAGGTGCAATGCCTAAGTTTATTAGGTGCACAATCTTGTAGGTAAGGACACGCGTCTTTCCGGAACCTGCGCCTGCAATCACGAGCGAGGGCCCGTCGCAATAAGTCACGGCAAGCCGTTGAGCCTCGTTCAAATCATTTAAATAGTCGTCAGCAATAATACCTTTCGGTGGATACTTCATGTCAGCCATTTTGTGTGTAGCGTGATATATATTAAGGTGCAAATTTACAAAAAAAGCTCGTTATAGGAAGGAATGTCGGGCAAGAACGAGTAACTATTGTTTTGGTAATCGATCTTGCAACAAAAGTGAGAAATTCCATTCGAGACAATTAGAAATTTAGCCATCAAGACCATATTATATCTGACAATCTGGTCAAACACCTTTTGGGTGATGGCAATGCTTGGCGCTTTATATTCTATAATGGCTATGGTGTTGCCGTTCCTGTCGGCCACAATTGTGTCACAGCGGCGCTTAATTCCATTTTGCACAAGGGAAATCTCATTGGCCATAAGCGCCTTGGGATAACCACGGTCGGCCGATAAAAACGACACAAAATTTTGCCGAACCCATTCCTCAGGGGTCAGAGCAACGTATTTGCGCCTTAGCTCGTCAAATATTTGGCGTTTGTCATTAACCAATTTGATCTTTATCGGCTGTGGTGGCAAATTCAAATTTGCAATATCGTTAGCATTATAATCCATATTGCAAATTTACTCATTTTTAATCAAGCCGGGATAAAAAGTTCGCTCCGAGAAAAAAAAAGATTATAATTGATATTATGTTAAATAGACGCCTGCGTTATCCTTCTATATCATTTTGAATACATCGTTGGACCTCTACTTGCCCAGTCATTTAGATTCTTCAAGGAAAGTATAGAAGTTCACGATATGCATAATCATAATCCTCACCATTTAGCCAATCAAGTTTACTATTTAATTAAATCAGATGGAGCAATTACTAACTGATTTATATCCATACCTCGTTTTTTCATTATTCTACTTAATCCATCTATGTGGTAGAATTTTATAGGTCTTGGCTGAGCTAATTCAATTCCAAATTGATTCTTATAGATTTTCAATCGCAGACCGAGAGAAAAATTAGACTTTGACACCCCAAAAAACAGATTCT
>CAVDUV010000036.1:0-10934 GCA_963612465.1 Bacteroidaceae bacterium
ACTGTGATATATCCGCCTTGCCGTTCCAAAGTATTTATTATTCCTGCCATAAGAATATTCCTTGATTACGGCTGCAAAGATACGGCGAAATGTTGAGAATAGCGAACATTACATGTAAATTATTACGGAGATTATACATTTTATCCGTAATTTATTCCTTGTCGGCACCTTTATGTCTTTATTGCGATTCGGTTCTCTGAAATTGTTGCTTTATGAAGTAACAAGTGTATTTGCTAGTAGATAGCATACAAAAGTCCACAATAGGAAAAGATAAGCAGTCATCATAAGCAATGAAGTTTGCCCTGCATATTGTGTGTCTTTACAATTTGAAAGATATATGTATATTATTGGCATAAAGCACATTATCTAACACCGTGATAGTATTAGACCGATTTCCCGCGTCCTTTTGGCCTGAATGTAGCAAATTTACAATGGTTCAACCCCAGGTCCTTTCTATGGACTTTCTATGGAGTGTGACGGGTGCATACACCAACACATTATAAAATAAAAGAGGACTAAATTAATAGTCCCCCTTTATTAAAGATACGTTTATTTAAACTTCTGCCTGCCCATTTGCACCGACGGGCTATCGGGTCATGCGCTTGAGCACATTGTAGCTTGGCATAATGCCCAGCTCACCAGCCTTGCTCATGTCGGCCACACCGCGTTCGCGGTTGCCCATGCGCAGATACATCAGGCCTCGGTTATAATAAGCCTCGCCCAAGTCGGGTTTCATTTCTATGGCTTGAGTGAAGCAGCTGATGGCCGATGTGTAGTCGTTCAGCGTCATGTAGGCATTGCCCTTGTCGAAGACGGCATACACGTTCGACGGGCTTATGCGGAGTGCGCTGTCGAGGTCGGCGATGACTTCGGCCATTGCCTTCGACATCTCACGTTCCCTGAGCATCGACGCGGCTTGGTCTTGCCCCTGTGCAGAGGGCGAGAGCGTGGCGGTTGCAGCCAAGCCCTCGGTGGTAGCCTGCATTTGGCTCTGCATATAGTGGGCATTTGCCCGCAGGAAATAGGCCAAGGCAAAATCGGGGCTTTGGGCGATAGCGCGCGTTGCATCTTCGATGGCTGCAGCCGGATTCTTCAGCATAAGGTAGTCCATGGCTCGACCAAAGTAGTCGACCGAGCGTGGTTGCGACGAGGCGAGGATGCCATTGTAGTACTCCACGCTGCTGAACCGTGCGCGTATTTGATCCTCATTAAGCGACGGCATAGAGCCCGAAATGCCCACTGCATTGGCCAGAAGCCGGCTTTGGTTGACCTCGGTGACCTCTTTAAGGTAGTGTGTGCGGCCGTTAAGCTTGTTGTCGGGGGCAAAATAGGTGAGCACAAACATCGGTTCGGGCACCACCTCTACGTTGGAGTTTTGTATGTGTCCGCGTGAGCGGTTGGAGTATTCGGGCTTTATCTTGCTGTCGGTCTTCACGGTGAGCAGCGAGTTAAACTTGTTTATGATTTCGGCCTCCGATTCGCCATCGCCCACGGTGGTGGTGTCGCGCCTGGCAGCTGCCCTGTCCACTTGAGCCTGCTGAGCCTTCTTCACCTCGATTGATGCCGGGTCGTAGTCGCTGTGGTGCACTCCGCGCTTTTTCATAATCGACACGGCAGTGGCATAGTCACGCTCGCTGCCCTTGGTGTCGCCAAGCCGTTTTTTGGCCTCGCCACGAGCCATATAGCCAGCTTCGAATTTAGGATATTTGCCGAGCACGGCATTCAGGTCGGATATGGCATGGCGCATTTGGCCGGTGCGGAAGTAGAGCATGGCACGGTTATAGAGGGCCATGAAGTTGTTGCGGTCGGTCTTGAGCACAAACGACAAGTCGTCGATGGCCTTGTTGGTCTCGCCCACTTGCGAGCGCAGCAGTGCGCGGTTGTAGTGGGCTTCTATGCTGTAGGGGTCAAGGTCGACGGCATAATTGTAGTCGGCCATGGCACCAAAATAGTCATCAGTCTTATACTTAAGGTAGGCACGGTTGATGAAATATCCGGCATTGCGCGGCTCGAGCTTCACGGCCTCGTCCATGTCGGGCAGAGCCAGCGCAAAGCTGTCGCGAGTCATCCACACGTCGGCCCGCATCAAGTAGGCATTCACGTTGTCTTTGTTTATTTCCAAGCTCTTGTCTATGTTGGCCAGAGCTGTGACGGTGTCGTGTCGGGCAAGGTTGAGTTGGGCGAGGCCCAGGTAGCCACGGTCGTTCTTGGGGTCGAGGCGCAGCAGGCGGGCATAGTCGGCAGCCGATTCGTCGTAGCGCTTCTCTTCTTGCTCACACACTGCACGGTTAAGCAGGAATGTCTTGTCTTCAGGCAATTGCTTCAAGCCCGAATCATAGTCGGTGATGGCGGCGGCAAACTTGTATTGGTTCTGCCTTGCCACGCCCCTCACTTGATAGGCGTCGACTATAAACGGGTTGCGCTCGATGCACATCGTGGCATCGGCCTCGGCCCCCTTGTAGTCCTCAAGGTTGAGTTTGGCCACAGCCCGGTAGAAGTAAGGCTCGGCCAAATTGGGGCGCGACTTGATGGCTTGGTTGAAGTATTGTATCGAGAGGATGTAGTCTTCGAAATACAGTGCGTTGCGGCCTATCTTCACCACTTGCTCCACATTGATTTGTGCCATAGCCGAAAGTGGCAAGGCTACGGCAAAGGCAAAAGCGGCAATTGCACGCAATAATATATGTGAGATGTTAGCTTTCAAAATTGTGATATTCTGTTTGATTTTTAGTGCAAAAATAATTGATTAGTTGAAATTTTGCCTTAAAGCATCATTCATTTTATGTTTCATTAACCCGCGCAAGGCACGGCCGGTGGCCGTTTGATGCCTACTTGGCGGGAAACGGTTTGCGTAATTGGCCAAAAATAGCGAAATTTGAAAACTGAATTTACTAAGCTTAGCAAGATGACTGACAAATGGCTACTGACCGCGCTGGCCTGCGCCGTGGCACTTGTGCCCGAAAGCGCCATTGCGGCTAAGAAGAAAACAAAGAAATATGAGAAGCAGGAGGTGAAAATAGAGGTTGCGCCGGTGCAGCCTCAGCCCGACACCGTGCGCATCACCAACGCCGCAAAGCAGCTCTATGGCGAGTGGACCATTGAGAGCGTGCGCGGAAAGAAGGTCACAACCACCGAGCGCCCCTACATCTACCTTGATTTCAAAAGCGGGAGCGTGTATGGCAACAACGGATGCAACGCCATCAACGGCGACTTCAAGCTTAACGGCGACAAGCTGAAGTTTGGCGACATGATACAGACGAGCAAAAGCTGCCACAACGTGACCACGGAGCGCACTGTGATGCGAGCCATAGCCGAAGCCGACCGCTTTATGGTGACCCGCCTGTTCAACGTGGACCGCATGACAATATACAACCAGCGTGGAACTGCAGTGATGCAGCTCAAAAGGCAGAACCTCGACTTGCTCAACGGGCCATGGGTGGTGAAAGAGCTCAACGGCATCAATGTGACCGACAAGAACGTGAGGCTGGTGATTGACATCCAGATGCTCACGGTGAATGCCACTAGCGGATGCAACATAATCAACGGTGTGGTGAACATTGACCCGAGCAAGGATTTTGCCGTGCAGTTTGAGGACTTGAAGTCGTCGAACAACGTGTGTCCCAACATCGACACCGAGACCAAGGTGCTGCTGGCCCTTGAGGAGACCGAAACCTATAAGCGCATCAACGACAACGAGATGGCACTGCTCAACCGCCAGGGCGAGATTGTGACTGTGCTACACCGCATCGACTTGCGCAAAGAATAGCAGCCTGAAGAATAACGACACAAAAGCGGGAGCGGAACCCCAATGCCTGTCACCACGATGAATGTGTGGGTGAACGTTGTGCATGGGATTCCGCTCCCGCTTTATTTCTTTCAGAGTGCCGCCCGCAGCGGCCGAGCCTCGCCCTCGCCTACTACTGGAGATCGTCGGCATCCATGTTCTCGAGGTCGGTCAACTCGTCTTCATTATACGACTCATCACCGTAGAACTCCGACGTGTCGAACTCATCGATGGTCTGAGGCGCTGCCGGTTTTGGTGCGCGGGTCACTGAGGCAAACGGGTCGGAGAGCGTCTCGCTCGGTGCTTTGCCCTCCTTGCGCTGGCACAATGGGTCGTGCAGCTTGCGGCCGGGCACGGTTTCCTTGAGCACCATGAAGAAGTAGCGCTCGCTTTCATAATCGAACACGAATTTGAGCTTCTGCCCTTCGTCTTCCACAAGCTCGTCGAGAGGAGTCTCGTCCATTATCCACACGTCTTCGTCAGAATCGGTGTCCATGTCGATATAGGTCACTTCTTTCTCCTTTTCCCAATCCTCGTCACATATATAGAATGAGTCCAGCTGATTTCTGGAATATCCGGCTGCGTCAAGAATGGTGTTGCGCAACCGTAAAAATGTATCCTGAGAGTCGATTACAATCTCTAACTTGAAATTCTCGGCTTCTTCTGAGCCTACAAGAAATTTATAGATCATATAATGCTGTTTTAAGATGTTGTCTTTAACCAATACTGTGTGCGAAATTACTAAAAAAACACTACTGCATCACATTTTGCACAAGTTTTTTTCGGGCCGTGTAATTTATTTTTATTGTGCAAGTTTCAGGCGCAAAAAAAGCCACCGCAGCGAGCGGTGGCCTTATGCTATTTCGATTCACTTAAATGCTTGATACATTATGAGATAACCTCATAGGCACGGAACACTTTTTGTATTTTTTCGAGGGCTATAGTCACTTGCTCCTTGGTGTGTGTTGCCATCAGGCTGAAGCGGATGAGCGTGTCGTTGGGGGCTACGGCCGGCGACACCACAGGGTTAACGAAAATGCCTTCGTTGAACAGGGCTGTGGTTATGGCAAATGTCTTGTTGTTGTCGCGGATGAAAAGCGGAATGATTGGAGTTTCGGTGTGACCAATCTCGCATCCCATCTCGCGGAAGCCGTTGAGGGCATAACGGGTGATTTCCCACAAGTGCTCCTGACGCTCGGGCTCATTCTCCATGATGTCGAGAGCAGCCTCAACCGCAGCGGTAGACGCTGGCGTGATGCTGGCCGTGAATATATAGGAACGTGAGTGGTGGCGCAGGAAGTTGGTGATTACGCTGTCGGTGGCAATAAAGCCGCCAAGCGATGCAAACGACTTGCTGAACGTGCCCATAATCAGGTCAACCTCATCGGCAAGACCAAAGTGATGGCACACGCCGCGTCCGCCTTCGCCGAACACGCCTATGCCGTGGGCCTCGTCGACCATGATGCTTGCGTTGTACTTGTGCGCAAGGTCAACGATGTCGGGGAGGTTGCACACATCGCCTTCCATCGAGAACACACCGTCGGTGACAATGAGCTTCACGCGGTCGGGCTCGCACTTCTTGAGTTGAGCCTCAAGCGACGCCATATCGTTGTGCTTATATTTCAATGAGTTGGAGAACGAGAGCCGGCGGCCTTCGATAATCGAGGCATGATCTTGCTCATCCAATATAATGTAGTCTTCACGACCGGTGAGAGTTGACACCACGCCCAAGTTAACGCCAAATCCGGTAGAATAGATCATCGCATCTTCCTTGCCCTCATATTCGGCCAGACGCTTCTCAAGATGCTTGTGGATGTCGAGCGTGCCATTGAGGAACGGCGAGCCGGCACAACCAGTGCCATATTTCTCTACAGCCTTAATGGCTGCCTCTTTGATTTTCGGATGGTTAACAAGGCCTGTGTAACAATTAGAACCGAACATCAGCACTTTCTTGCCGTTGATTACCACTTCGGTGTCTTGTTCGCTCGCAATTGCCCTGAAATAAGGGTATATGCCTAAAGCTTTCGCTTTTTGCGGCTCTTGGTACTTTGCTAATTTAGCTTGTAATAGCTTCATCTTTTGTCTTTGTAGAAAATTTTAAAACTATCTGCATTGCAAGCAACTGCCCGTCACTGCAGGCGCACAACTCGAAATGCAGATTGCAAATTTACTAATTTATATCCTAAATTCGGAAAAAAAATCCATTTTTTCTCTATTTATGGCCTCATTTGCATTTTTTGACACACAAAGCACACGATATTGAAGCATTGTGGCAAGCACATTCAGCTAGCCGGAGGTAAATATAGCGGTAGTCAATTTGGTAAACTTACTGGTCAAATCGCCAATCTCAAAATCACAGATTTCAAATGGGAATTATATACTTTTACCCCCCCACGGTGAAAGTTTCCCAAGGTGTTATTTTCACCTTGGGGTATTTTAATCAACCTGTTCAGAGTTACGTTTTACCAACTTGAAAACGGTTCTGTCTTTATTGGGTGTTACCTCATACAGAACACCAAACAAGTCCTCTACGTGCTTGCGCACATAATTGAAGAAATCCTTGTTGGTAATGTTGTCCATTATCACCTTTTTGAATCGTTTCTTGGTTAATTTCCTTGATTCAATGATACTATCCCTTTTTTTCAAGGTCAAAACTGATTTTGCGGAGAATGTTAGTTTTGTATGCACCAATTCCATATCCGCCACGCCTTTTGTAATGGGTGCCCTTTATTAAAGGAGTATACCATAAACAAACACAACCTTCACCTAAACTTGATGAAGGACAACCATCGTGATATCTGCCTATACGGTATCATTTTCCCCATAGAAGGCCATCGTGTGTACCACCCCTACTACATGTCCTTTCTTATATCCCATAACACATTTCGTTTAAAATTTGTTTGACAATTCGTTTTACCATTTCGTCAAGATTTGGCTCACAAAGAACTCCACCATTTGCCAGAACCATAGTTCTGATTAAAAGTTACTGACGATGTCTCTGTAATACGTCTCATTGTTACGGCAAATATCACCCTTCTCTTGTGCCTCTTTCAACAATACTTGCATTACGTGTTTTGGCATCTGTGAATGAGTCAACAAATACTTAGATGATTTTTTAAGCATTTCTAATATATGGGACTTATTGATTATCTCCTCGGTTTCCTTTAGACACGTTTCAATGATTCGCTTGATTTTATCGTTGATGTAATCTTGATTATCTTCTTTCACATACATCCCTTCGTTGTTTGGTTCCATCAGATGAGTTGTGATGTAAGGAATATCACACAAGCCCCATTTTCTGACCATCTTTGATGCTATTTGCGTTGCATTGCTCAAATCGCTTGAAGCACCTGCACTACGCCTGTCATCGCCGAATATTAAGCCTTCGGCAACATAACCGCCAAGGCTCACCTTTATCTCATTCATGAATTCTATGCGTGACCCCACTGATTTCTCATTGTCTGCAACACTACGCATCATAAATCCACCTACTTCTTTCTCAGCACTGCGTGATATTATTTTCTCGGGAATTTTACCATTAAGATATGAATAAACCACGAAGTGGCCGCTTTCGTGTACTGCGGTGTTGGCTTGCTGCTCATCCTTTGCCACTTCCCGCAATCCTTTTAATCGAAGATTATCTGAAAACTCATAGGTATCTATCACATTATGACATTCATCAAGCACTGATATTACACACTTTTTCCTGTTATATCCATACCTTATCAAGGCTGCATTTTGTTCTTTATTATTATCGCAAATATTGCGAATAATATAGGGCAACTTGGTTTTCACCATCTCGTGTATTGTGGAAAAAACCGGTCTTGTTCCCTGGGTGGGATATACCGCTTCATCAAAAATCGCTTTTTTAATTGCCGCATCAAATTCCACATCTAATCCGCACAACTGCTTGGCGTCGTTTCGGTATTTCTCTAATTGAGTATCAATCAACCGTCTGAACGACCGGCTTGCAAACGATGGATATATCACATATATGTTGCCAAATCGTGCAATCTGCTCGTTTCTAAAACGTTTTTGCAAAGCCTTTTTAACATCCACAATGCTTATCTTTTTCGTGATTTTATAAAATTGGTCAGGCGACATATCAGGATTAACGTTAAAAGCAACATCAAATGCCTCATCAATATTTGCGATGACGAATATAATTGAATTATTGAACTTCAAATCATATCCGCATTGCATTTTCTTATAAAGAGATTCTAACCATTCACAAATTTCGTAAACTGTCATTTTTCTGAATTTCAAATAAATGTCAGAGTCCTCAACAATATTATTGCAATATCTGCTATAAAGATTTGCGATCTCTTCCACATCATATGAATTTAAGAAGAAATTTTCCAACACCTCTTCACTACATTGTACTGGTGATTTTTGGTCTAAATCATCATCTTCAGTTATTTGAACTCTGACTTTAATATTTGGGGCGTTTTGACTCTTTAAAAGCTTACTGATTTCCTTTTTCTCAAATCCATTAAATGGGGCAAGGCATTCTTCGGCATTAATCCATTTGCCATCAACGATTTCCATTGGGCACACAGCATTAATTCGACTTATGTAGGCCAAAATGCGTGCTATGCGACGACTCCGACTATTTAATAACCGTTTATGTAGCACACCAGTATCAAGTAATTCCCAAAATGGCTTTAATCCGTTTCTGTTGTCCTTTTCCATTCCATCGGCCCCAATTGTTGCTGCATATTGAAACTCATCAAATACGAATATACGGTTAGAGCATTCATTCGAAATATGATCTTCAATCTCATCCTCAATTTGCCACGATTCCATCTCGTTTATCGCACAGAAATTAAAGTACACAAGATTCTTTTCCTGCTCAATTAATTCTGCTATGCGACGCACGAGCGATGTCTTGCCACACCCTGTCATCCCAAATATGTTGATAACGCAAGGTCTACTTTGCAACTGTGGATAAAGGAACCACACCCGCAGATTATCCATAATTGAATCAATTTGTTCATCGATCCCAACAAACTCTTTCTTTAATTGGAGAATAGCATCGTCAATTATTTTGTTTTTCCTGTCAATTTCTTTTTTATCGATATTCAATGGCATAAATTATGTTTTTTTATTTGGCAATTATATACTTTTAGACCCGCTAATCTTAATATCTCATACCACAAAGATATGGGATATTTTTTTAATGTCAACTATAAAGGTTTGCCCTTGTTATATTTTTAATTCCATATCCAGATTTTTATGCTAAAAAGACGAATCAATCTGCTACAATTTGCACAAGAAGCACAAATCGGAAAGCAATAGCAATTAACTGATGCGCTTTGAGCTGTTGGCCATTGTGCCCAGTATCATAGCGGCACGGCTCTTGCGGCCGTCGGCTGTCCACAGCGATGTGGCCAAGGCGTTCAACAGCGTCTTGTTGCGGGTGTCCTTCACGGCGTTCTCGTAGGCCTCGCTCACTGCCGGAACAGGCGTGTGCCCCACCGTGTTGCGACCGCCACGCACACTCAGGCGCTGCTCGTGCCCAGTCTCGGTGTTGTTTTCCTTGTCAATTTCAAGCATTGTCGGTATCTTTGCATCCGAAGAAAGGAATTCACCAGAGTACGTTACGGACGTAGGGAGTAGGGATTTTTTAATTTCCATAACTCGCTGGCTGATACCTTTCTTTTTTGATTTAAAGAAACTCTTTGCAGTCAGATTGCCTTTCTTGGTACTGCAGACTTCTGCCAGATTATACAATCCGTTACCTGCATCTTTTAAGAAGAAGAACAATTTCCGTCCGTCGCTCTTATCCACGCCATAGAGTATTCCGTCGTGCCCCTCCTCAATGAGCCTCCCCATCGCCTTCTCCCCAGCGTCATCATACACACCGGCATCCTCAATCTTTGGATTGATTGCAGGGTTCTTGACATTGAGGAACGCCGCTACCGTCCTTTCGCCGTACTCATGATACTCATCATACTGCGGAGAAAAGAAGAATGCTGGCAGCTCTATCGAGCGGCGCCCATGCTCCGTGTTGTCAAACGCGTAAAAGTCACGACACTCCCAAGTCTCCTCAAACTCCTCCTGCGAAGCCTGTGTCTGCCAATAGCTCTTATCGTTCCAGTCAAGGTCGTCAAACCTCTCACCCGTCTTGCGGTTAACCAACGTCTTCGAATTCGTCTGATGGTACACCACCCTCGGCTCACCGTTCTCGTCCACAACTTTCGACGAACTTTCGTATGATTCTTTTGCATCTTTCAAGAAATCAGCTAACTTTGCGTCAAAGTGAACACGGTTAGTTCCAGTTACCGGGAAAGTACCCGGAGATTCTACAGAGCTTTCCGTGTTCTCGTATATCTCAACATCGGATATACTGGTGTTGTGGAACTGATACGGAGTAAAGCCGTCACCTTTTTTCTTTGACGGGTTTGTCTTAATCTCTTGCGCCGTGAAACGGATATAGTATTCCTTACCATCAACATTGAATTTATTGAGATAATGATGATAGCCAATAAAGTTTGATCTATGGTCTTTATGACCTTCCTTGGGCATTTCTTCCTCGAAGAAGCAAGGGATAGAGGTCTCAAACAGCTCTTTGAGTTCTGATACAATCTGCTTTGTGTCGAAACCCTTGTGACGGATAATCTTTCCAAAAGCATTCTTGACAAACTCAACTCTTTTGTTGTCGCTTTTATTTGTCGCAAATTTAATTGCATCATAATCTTTACTTGCCGATTCTTCCGTTACGTATCGGCTCTCTATTTCTTTTGCTTTAAGACCAATTATTTGTAACCATACGTTTGCCTTTTCCCAGTCGCCAAACCACTTCTTGAATGCCTTCGTGCGCACCTGCGCCCACTGCCTCGGTGACAAGCTGCTCGGCTTCCCGTTAGGGGCTTTCATGTAAGTGCCGTCCGCTTTCGCTTCGGCCACTATCGAGCGCAGTTCCTCGTCATATTCCTTGAGGCTCAACCGCTGCTCGGTGTCAGACTCCACGGGAGGATAGGCATACTTGCCGCCAAAATCCTTCGTGTGCAGTTTCACGTCGGCATCTATCACGCGTATGTTGCCCGACTTGTCCTTCACGATGTTGTTGCCCTGCAGGTCGGCCACCACAAGTGTGCCGTTGCTGAATGCCGTGCTCTCCTTGTTGATTGGCTCAAAACCCATGTCT
>CAVDUV010000037.1:0-6287 GCA_963612465.1 Bacteroidaceae bacterium
ACTTTGACACCCCAAAAAACAGATTCTTCAAACACTTTCCCTAATTTTGCACTTGCGGTTGGACTCTACAAAATGATGCCATCATTTTTATTGATAATTTTCACGGTGATAATGCTTGCTACTTTTAGGTATTTTGCCTAACTTTGCAAGCATTATTTATCAAGGGATGGAAAGATTGATTCCAAATATTGAATCTTGCGTCTATCTTAAATGGTGCATAAGCGACAGTGCTGTAAAAGGCATGAGTCTTAAATTCGCCCATAACTTTATAGGAACAATATCACCTTCATCGGGTGATATTCTTGTTTTTAGGCCTACCCTATTCTTGAAAAAATCCATCCCGGCATCCAAATTTGAACTCAAAGATTGTTTTACTGGTTTATAAATTTTATCAATTATGTCACACCTGAGATTTAAAGAAGTTGAACAGGCTTTCAACCGTGAACCTGTTGAAGTGAAGCTCCCTGGGGGTACACCCTCAGACTACTATGGCATCTATGTCTTCAACCGCGAAACAATGTACAAGTATCTTCCCAAAGACACTTTCGAGGCATTGATTTATGCAATTGACAATAAGAAGCCTCTAAACCGGCAGGTAGCCGACAGTGTTGCGGCAGGTATGAAGAAATGGGCAACAGACAATGGCGTGTCACACTACACCCACTGGTTCCACCCATTGACCGATGGCACCGCCGAGAAACACGACTCATTTATAGAGCACGATGGTAAGGGAGGTGTAATTGAGGAGTTCAGCGGAAAACTATTGATGCAACAGGAGCCTGATGCATCAAGTTTCCCCAACGGCGGCATCCGTAACACATTTGAAGCCCGTGGATACTCGGCATGGGACATTTCATCGCCGGCTTTTATTCACGACAACACTCTGTGTATCCCCACAATCTTTATTGCCTATTCCGGCGAGTCGCTCGACTACAAGACCCCATTGCTGCGTGCTCTCAACAGCGTTGACACGGCAGGAACAGCTGTGGCACAATATTTCGACCCCAATGTGAAGCATGTGATTTCATATTTGGGTTGGGAACAGGAGTATTTCCTTGTAGATGAAGCGTTGTTTGCAGCACGCCCCGACTTGGTTATGACTGGCCGCACATTGATGGGCCATGAGAGTGCCAAGAATCAGCAGCTCGAAGACCACTACTTTGGTGCCATCCCCTTGCGCGTTGAGAAGTTTATGCTCGATTTGGAAATCGAATGCCACAAACTGGGAATACCGGTGAAAACCCGTCACAATGAGGTTGCCCCTAACCAGTTTGAGTTGGCTCCAATATATGAAGAGACAAATCTGGCCAATGACCACAACCTCCTTCTCATGAAGGTGATTGATGAGGTGGCCCGCCGGCACCACTTCCGTGTGTTGCTTCACGAGAAGCCATTTGCAGGCGTGAACGGCTCGGGTAAGCACAACAACTGGAGCCTCGGCACCGACACTGGCACTTTGCTCTTCAAGCCAGGAAAGACTGCAAAAGAAAACCTGCAGTTCATCACATTCGTCTGCAACGTGATGGCGGCCGTATATAGATACAATGGCTTGCTCAAGGCATCAATATCTACCGCAACCAATGCACACCGTCTTGGCGCCAACGAGGCACCGCCAGCCATCATCTCAATGTTCTTAGGTACTCAGGTTAGTGCCATTCTTGACCAACTTATCAGCAAGGACAAAGACGACAATTTCAGGATGAGCGACAAGTCGGAATTGAATCTTGAGGTTTCTCAAATCCCCGAGATTCTGGTTGACAACACCGACCGCAACCGCACATCACCATTTGCTTTCACCGGCAACCGGTTTGAGTTCCGTGCAGTGGGCTCTAGCGCCAACAGCGCATCGGCTATGATCGTGTTGAATGCAGCTGTTGCCGAGCAACTGGATGAGTTCAAGAAAAAGGTAGATGCCCGTGTAGCCGCCGGTGAAGATTTGGAGCATGCCATTCTAGAAGAGGATAAAGCACTGATTGAATATTCCAAGCCAATTCATTTTGATGGAAACGGATATAGCGATGAGTGGGTTGCCGAAGCTAAGAAACGCGGACTTGACTGCGAGACTTCGGTTCCCAAAATCATTGACTCATATCTCGCGCCCGAGTCAATCAGCCTGTTTGAAAACACAGGTGTGTTTAGCAAGGTGGAACTTGAGGCCAGAAATGAAGTCAGCTGGGAAACTTACACTAAAAAAGTGCAGATTGAGGCCCGCGTATTTGGTGACTTGGCCCTGAACCACATCATTCCGGTAGCTACAAGATACCAGTCGATCTTGCTCGACAACGTCTACAAGATAAAGAGCCTATTCCCCAAGGAACGTGGCGAGAAAATTGCAAGCCAAGACATGGCCATGATTGAGAAAATGGCTGAGCACATGCAGTATATCAAGGACAACGTGATTAAGATGGTGAATGCGCGCAAGGTGGCCAACAAGATAGAATGCCTGCGCGAAAAAGCAATTGCATATCACGACACTGTGGTTCCATATCTTGACGATATTCGCTATCACATCGACAAGCTGGAGCTTATGGTTGATGACGAAATGTGGCCTCTGCCCAAGTATAGAGAACTATTGTTCATCCATTAATTCTTTATTAATCTGTGGAAGTTTTAAAGCACGAATGCGGCATAGCAATGATAAGATTGCGAAAACCGCTGAGCTATTACAAAGAAAAATACGGAACTTATCTTTATGGCCTCAACAAGCTGTATCTGCTCATGGAGAAACAGCACAACCGTGGTCAGGAAGGTGCTGGACTGGGTTGCGTGTCAATCAACACTCAGCCAGGCAATGAATACATCTTCCGCGAGCGCGGATTAGGATCAGGAGCCATAAGTGAGATATTTGGAAACGTGCGCAAGCAAGTCAGTGAAGCTGTGTTGCAAGGTGTCAAGGAGAGCGAGCTGCCATTTGTGGGAGAAGCTTATATGGGACATTTGCGATACAGCACCACCGGCAAATCGGGTATCAGTTATGTGCACCCCTTTTTGAGGCGTAATAATTGGCGCTCACGCAACTTGATGCTTTGCGGCAACTTTAATATGACTAACGTTGACGAAATATTTAACGATATCGTCAGCCATGGTCAGCACCCGCGCGTTTTTTCCGATACTGTGATACTGCTTGAGCAATTGGGGCACTCTCTTGATGTGGTCAATCAAACGCTATTCGACAAATACCACTCTGCCGGCCTTGACGGAATTGACTTGACCACAAAAATTGAAGACAACCTCGACATTAAGCAGGTGCTGAAGAATCCTTCCACCACTTGGGACGGTGGCTATGCCATGTGTGGCATAACCGGTAGCGGCGACATGTTTGTGATGCGTGATCCTCATGGCATCAGACCGGCCTTTTACTATTGTGATGAGGAGATTTTTGTGGCTGCATCAGAAAGGCCTGTTATCCAGACCACGATGCGGGTCGAGGTTGATCAAGTTAAAGAGCTCAAACCAGGGTCGGCCGTTATTGTAAATAAAAAGGGAGATATAGAGATAAGCGAAATTCTAAGCGAACAAGAAAATAAGCGTTGCTCGTTTGAACGCATATATTTCTCCCGAGGCAGTGATGCCGACATTTACAATGAGCGGAAGATGCTGGGGCGAAATTTGGCTCAACAGATTCTTGATTCGGTCAACCATGATGTGGATCACACAATCTTGTCGTTTATCCCCAACACTGCCGAGATAGCCTATATTGGCATGGTTGAAGGAATGAATGACTATGTGCGAAAGCAGCAAGAGAACTTGATACTTGCCTTAGACAGAAATTCAGCTGATTTCAGTGAGCAAATCAAGGATATCCTGTCACATCGGTTGAGAATCGAGAAAATAGCAATCAAGGACATTAAGTTGCGCACATTCATCACTGAGGGTAAATCGAGAAACGATTTGGCCGCACATGTATATGATGTCACTTATGGTCAGGTAGAGGCTGGCATTGACAATTTGGTTGTGATTGACGATAGTATTGTCCGTGGAACCACGCTCAAGCAATCAATCATCAGAATTCTTGATCGCCTTCACCCGAAAAAGATAGTAATCGTTTCTTCGTCGCCACAAGTGCGATACCCCGATTATTATGGCATCGACATGTCGCGAATGGCAGAGTTTTGCGCTTTCCGTGCAGCAGTGGCACTTCTTAAAGACCGCAAGATGGAACACGTTATCACAGATGTGTATAACAGGTGCAAGGCACAGGAAGACTTTAAGAAGGAAGATGTGAAAAATTATGTTACTGAGATTTATGCTCCTTTTACCGATAAGGAAATTTCGGCTAAAATAGCAGAAATGATAAAGGACAGTGACATTAATGCAGAGGTAGAGCTTATTTACCAATCGGTAGAAGGACTACACAAGTCAATACCCGACTGTCCCGGCGACTGGTATTTTACTGGCGACTACCCCACTCCAGGCGGAAATAAAATGGTGAACAAGGCTTTCATTAATTGGTATGAAGGCAATCCCAATAAGCGTTAGCAACACATTCTAACCCTAAAATTAAGAGCGGCTGCGTCACAATTTTTGACGTAGCCGTTTTTTTGAGTTGGCAATGGAGAATTTCAACTTGCAATGCAATGATTTCAAGTCGCATCCCACATTAAATCGCGTATCACAGAGTCGGCCATCATCACGCCTTGCTCTGTAAGGGAATATACTCCATCGTTGCTGCATTTCATCAGTCCTCGCTTAATGTGCTTTTCGGCTATTGTCTTAAACCGCGACAGCACCTTGCCGCCAAAGCGGTTGGCAAGACATTCCCCAGCAAGCCCATCGCTCACGCGCAAGCGAAGCATAACCGTCTCGTCATATTGTTCCCACCACTCAAGGTCTTCGGCCGTCGCGGCAAGTTGCCCTTGTGATAGGGCTTGCTTATATTGTCGGATGTTGCAAGGATTGCTGTAACGTCTTTGGCCGTCAAACGAGTGCGCAGCGGCTCCCAGTCCCAAATAAGGTATGAAATTCCAATATGAGGTGTTGTGGCGCGACCTGAACCCTGCCTTGGCAAAATTTGAAATCTCGTAATGCTCGTATCCCACTTCACGCAACCGTGCAACAAGTTGGGTGTACATATCAATGCACAGCAGGTCGTCAATCTCTTTCACTTTGCCCTTTTGCCGCATTACCCACAGCCTTGTCCCCGGCTCATAGCTCAGATTGTAGGCCGAGATGTGATTCACGTCCGAGGCGATGGCACAATCAATGCTGTGTGTCCATGATTCCATGGTCTGTCCGGGCGTGCCATAAATGAGATCGATGCTCACATTGTCAATGCCGGCAGCTTTAATCGAATTTATAGCAGCCACTGCACCTTGCGCATCATGCCTTCGTCCCATGAATGTCAATTCAGAGTCGACGAAACTTTGAACGCCCATGCTCACACGGTTCACCCCCAGTTTGCAATATGATTTTATCAGCGATTCGTTCACATCATCCGGATTAACCTCAACCGTAAACTCCGTCAACCCGCTTAAGTCAAAGGATTCCCCCACCCCATCAATTAGATGCTTGAACTGTTCGGCAGTCAGCAACGACGGAGTGCCCCCACCCACATATAGCGTTCTTACCGGCTTGTTGTCGGCAAAGTCGCACTGCATTGCCGCTTCTCTAACGACGGCATTGACATAATCATCGATGTCGGCGGTTGCCGGAGTGCTATAAAAGTCGCAATACACGCATTTGCGTTTGCAATATGGAATATGAATATAAATCCCTGCCATATTGCAAAGTTAATGAAAATGCAGGTGAAACAAGAATGGCAACTCGCGTATGACACACATTTAGGGCATAAAATAAACACATAGCGAGAATACAAATTTGAGCGAAGCGTAGCGAATAGCACTGAAACAGTGTCCTATGTGGTAAGGAAGCAACTGAAAGCCACTTTGAAGCCAAAAGCGGCAGGAGTTCAGTTACCAGCCCATTACTGCCGTAACGGATGAAAGTTTTCGGTTAAACGCTTCTATTTCTGCGATTTGCGTGGGGTTGCATAGCTGTCGCTAACTCACTGCAACTTAATTTTGTAACCCCAAAAGAGTGAGTATGCGAAGCACATTCAAAGTCTTATTCTACGTGAAGAAAGGCAGTGCCAAACCCAACGGCAATCTGCCACTGATGTGCCGTCTTACCGTGGACGGCGAGATTAAACAGTTCAGCTGCAAGCTGGACGTTTCCCCACGCCTGTGGGACGTGAAAAACAGCCGTGCTTCGGGCAAGAGCACCGAGGCGAGGAAAAGCCAAAGTATTCTCTGACAACGGTAAGTTTATCCTTACGATTGACTTGCGAC
>CAVDUV010000038.1:0-2153 GCA_963612465.1 Bacteroidaceae bacterium
AGCGCGCGCGTGTTGTCGTGCATGCGCTGTGTGCCCTCCATGGTGGCTGCCTTATCTATAAGGGTAGCTGCTGCGGCATGGTTGCCCAGCAGATATTCAACCCATGCTGCCGCCGATGCCCACATGGCGGGAGTCTTGCTCTCGCCGCGCTGCACCACGTTGCCGGCCATGGTTATAAACTGCCGTGCATCGGTTGCAAGGGCTTGGGCTTTTTTGCGTCTCATGCCTATGCTATATTTGTCGTATTCCGCGGGCCGTGCCAGAGCGTCGGTGGCGTCTTGCACTCGGTTCACAAAGCTTTGAATCAGAAATTGCAGCAGTGGCGCGTTATGGTCGGCCCTGTATATGTATTGGATGCCGGCCAGGTTCTGGTAGTTGTCCACCACGGCGCGCACACTGGCATAGTCGCCCTGCTCCATATATATGTTGCAGGCTTGCAGCGTGCGTCCAGAGCGCAGCAGCGCGTTGGCATAGATGTTGCGCATGGCTTCGCGCCACATGCCAGCTGGCAGTTTCTGGCCCACGGTGGTCCAGTAGGTGATGTTGCGCTGGTTGGCGCCCAGCAGCATGTTGCAGCGCATCACCAGCAGGGCGTATTGCTGACGCAGCCGCTTGCCCTTGTAGGCCATGGCCGCCTTGCGCACCTGCGTGAGCTTGCGCGTGCGTGCGGCCTGGCTCGTCTTGTTGTAGTCCCACGACTCTTGTGTCACCTCGTAGCTCACGCCAAGGTATTTGTTGAGCCACGACGTGTAGGTGAGCATTTCCCGGTCGCCCAGGCGGCGTGCCTTCATCCTCACGGTGTCGGCATTGCCCATGTAGCCATAGGGGTTCACGTCATTGTTGCCTATGTAATCGGCCCAGTAGCGGGCAATCTGCTTGTAGTAGGCGGGCTTCTGGAACTCCTCGTATTCATATAGTCCCGTGGGTTCCGATGAGAATTGCTCGTAGGGAATGATGCTATACAAGTAGTAGTTATTGTAGTAGTAATCGATATCTATCCCGCAATGGGCGTGCGAGGCTACCCACATCAGGGCCAGCAGGCTAATCGCTAAAAATCTTTTCATAGTCTTGTGTGTTGTAGTGCTTGTATGATGGTGAACTTATGTCGTAGATGATGATTTCGCTGTTCACGCTGGGGCTCTCGTGGGCCACAGCCTGCTTCACGGTCAGTATGTCGGTCAGCGACGGCTGCCGCACGGCAATGCTGTCGGTGGGCAGAATGGGATATTCATCCTTGCGGTGCACGATGCCCACAAACTCGCCCTTGCGGAACAGCACGTCGAGGCGGAATGTGGGGTAGGCCGCTGCAAGCGGCAGCTTATAGTGGTCCAGGCGTCCCAGATAGGGGCGCACGTCGGCAATGTCGAGTATGGGCTTGTGGCACTCAATGTTGCTCACATCGCCGGTGTTGTAGAGCATGAGCACTCCGCGATCGGCGGGTGGTGGCGTTTGCGACAGTTGGTGCAGCCTTATGGTGACCGATGTGCCCAGATGGCGCTTACTCGCCTCGCTGCGCACCGAGCTCATGAAGGCGAAAAATGCGCGCTGCGTCGAGACGGTCCAGTCGCAGTCGATCTGTATCTCGCTCACGTTGCCTATGCCGTTTTGGTCGCTTATTTGCACTATGCGCTTCACCACTTTGCCTGCCAGGTCGGCAACATCTCCGCCCAAGCAGTTGGGCATCACAAACACGGTGGGCACCACCTCCACTTCGCGAGGAGGCTGCTGGGCAAAGCGCACGGTGGCGTTTGGTTGCGGTTCGCCGCCTTTGCTCACCACGTCGAAGTAGCGCACATACAATCGCTTCACTCCGTGCCGGACCATGAACTGGCGCTGACTGCTGTCGAGCCTGAATGTGGTGCTCCAGTAGTAGGCCGAGTGCAGGTTAGGCCCACGTTGCTCTCTGCTGCATGCCAGCAGGCAAATGAGCATGGCGGTGATGCTGATGATGCTGATTGTTGCGGTTGTCTTTTTCATCTTGGAAAATGCTTTGTCGGCGTCATTTTTTCCCGATTTCGGTATGTGTGTGCCTATGGTTCGCCAAATATACTGCAAAAAAACGCAATTTAAGTGTCGCCTTATCGTCTTTTTTATGAAAAAAAAGCAGCCTTGGCCGTTATGGCCGGGGCTGCTTTGGGTGTTGCAGGGCATTG